>NZ_CALRWD010000045.1:0-34816 GCF_943371775.1 Nocardioides psychrotolerans | reverse complement strand
GCCGCTGGCGATCGCGATGACCTTGGTCAGCGACCCGGGCTGGGCGAAGGGGATCTCGCGGGCCGCCTGGCCGCCACGCAGGACGTCCTGGAGACCGGCGCGCTGCTCGGCGCTCATGACGCCGAGCTCGAGGTCCACCCCGGTGACGCCCTCGACGCGCGTGACCGCGCCGGTGACGTCGCGGGTGATGGTGTCCTTGAGGGGGCATCCGGCGACGGTCAGCAGCACCTTGACGTGCACCAGCCCGTCGTCATCGATCACCACGGAGTCGACCATGCCGATCTCGGTGATGGGACGCTTGATCTCAGGGTCGTTCACGGTCGCGAGAGCGGCGTTGACCGCCTCGAGCGAAGGGCCGAGGGAGGGAGTGCTCATGATGTCGCCAGTCTAGGCGGGGGGTGGGGCAGGTCGGTCAAGCGCGTCACCGTGAGACGTCCCACGCACGCTGCTGTCGACGGCGTCGTCCCGGTCGCGCTCCTCCTGGGCACGCTCGTCGAGGTCCGCCAGCAGGGAGCGCAGCTCCGAGCGCAGGAAGTCACGGGTCGCGACCTCACCCACCGACATGCGCAGCGAGGCGACCTCACGCGAGAGGAACTCCATGTCCGCGTGCGCCCGGGCGTTGGCCTGCCGGTCCTGCTCGGCGATGACCTTGTCGCGCTGCTCCTGCCGGTTCTGCGCGAGCAGGATCAGGGGAGCGGCGTACGACGCCTGCAGGCTCAGGATCAGGGTCAGGAAGATGAAGGGGTAGTTGTCCCACCGGGCGTCCTCGGGCGCCAGGAGGTTCCACGAGACCCAGATGAGCACGAAGCCCGTCATGTAGATCAGGAACGTCGCGGTGCCCATGAACCGCGCGAACTGCTCGGCGAACACGCCGAACGCGTCGGCGTTGATCGCCGGGCGCTTGACGAGCTGGCGCCTCGTGCTGCGCGGCGTGTCGAGCCGCGGCGTGCGTGGCTCAGCCATCCTTCACCCCCAGGGGCCCGCCGCCGCGCGGCATCCGGTCACGCCAGTTGGTCGGCAGCATGTGGTCGAGGAGGTCGTCGACGGTGACGGCGCCCAGGAGGTGGCCGTTCTCGTCGACCACCGGCGCCGCGACCAGGTTGTAGGTGGCGAGGTGAGCTGCCACCTGGTCGATGGACGCCTCGGGACGCAGGGTCTCCATCGAGTCGTCCAGCGCGCCCGCGACCAGGGTCGAGGGGGGCTCCCGCAGCAGCCGCTGGATGTGGGCCACCCCGAGGAACCTCCCGGTCGGCGTCTCCAGTGGCTGACGGCAGATGTAGACGAGGGCAGCGAGTGCGGGCGTGAGCTCGGGGTTGCGCACGTGGGCCAGGGCGTCGGCGATGGTGGCGTCGGGACCGAGGATGACCGGCTCCGGCGTCATCATGGCGCCGGCGGTGTCCTCCACGTAGGACATCAGCCGACGGACGTCCTCGGCCTCGTCGGGCTCCATCAGGTCGAGCAGGATCTCGGCGGTCTCGGGCGGCAGGTCCGCGATCAGGTCCGCGGCGTCGTCGGGCGACATCTCCTCGAGGACGTCGGCGGCCCGCTCGGAGTCGAGCGCCTCGAGGATCTGCACCTGGTCCTCCTCGGGCAGCTCCTCCAGCACGTCGGCCAGGCGCTCGTCGTCCAGGGCCGCGACGACGGCCTTGCGGCGCTCGTTGGGCAGGTCGTGCAGCATGCTCGCGGCGTCGGCCGGGCGCATCTCGTTGAGCGCGGCAGCGAGGTGCGTGGCGCCCTGGGCCTCCTCGCGTCCCACGAGGCCCTGCACGTCACGCCACTCCACGACGTGGGTCTGCCCGCGACGGCGGAAGCCCTTCGCCGGCTCCTGCACGGCGACCCGGCACAGCACCCAGTCGCGGTTGCGGGCCTGCTCCATGGCGACGTCGTAGACGGTGCCGGTGATGCCCGATCCGGTCATCACGACCGTGCGGTCGAGCATCTGGCCGATGACGAGCGTCTCGGTGGAGCGCTGCTCGAAGCGGCGCATGTTGAGCAACCCGGTCGTGTAGACCTGCCCGCTGTCGATGTTGGTGACCCGGGTCATCGGCACGAAGATGCGGCGGCGGCCGAAGACCTCGGCCACCATGCCGAGGACCCTCGGCTGGCTGGCCTCGGAGCGGATGGTGACGACGAGGTCACGGACCTTGCCGACCTGGTCGCCGCGGGGGTCGAAGATCGGCAGCCCGACGAGGCGGGCGGCATAGACGCGCGGCGGGGTGGTGCTCACGACCGCAACGCTAGTGCCCCCCACCGTGAGTCCCGAACCCTTCGCGCCGATTCGTCCTACACTCTTGGCATGAGGCTTCGACGAAGCGCGGCTTTCCTGCTCCTCCCGCTGGTCCTCCTGGCCGGGTGCGGCGAGGGCGAGGCCACCAGCGCCGACGACCCGACGCCCACGCAGAGCACCAGCTCCGCGCCGACCGAGAGCACGTCGACAGCGCCCACGGAGGCGCCGCCGACCAAGCCGCAGTGCAGCGAGGTCTGGGTCGACGGGCAGACCTTCCCGGAGCGTTACAAGGGTTGCCTCGACGGCGAGCGGCTGGTCCAGGCCGAGTCCACCTACTGCGAGTTCGGCACCCGGCTCTTCTACTACGCCAACTCCTTCTACGCCGTGCCCAACGGGCCGGTCAACGAGACCGAGGGCGCCCTGGCCAAGGACCCGGCGTTCCAGACGGCGCTCAACAAGTGCGGCGGCTGACGCCTCCGCGTGGTCCGGCGAACACCTGAAACTCCTGCCTCGGCTGTTACAGTCGAAAGCGTAGGCGTGGGGCTGCGACGTGCTCCCTCACGCCGCTTCTGGTCCGACTTCCCCCGATCTGCCCGACCGACCCTGTCCGCGCGAGACTGATCGCCGCGGCCGCCCTACCAGGGAGTGTGAACTCAGCGTGCGCCGTCTTTCCGCCGCCACCGTCCTCGCCACGAGCCTGACCATCGTCGTCAGCCTGCTCGGTGCGCTGCCCTCGACCGCTGCACCGACGCGGGCCGCCACGCAGGCCGTGGGACAGGCCGTGGGGCAGGGTGCCTCGCTCACGCAGGCCCCCGCGGTCGCGGCCAAGCCGCGCAAGCGCAAGGGACCCAAGCCGGCCCCGGACAAGTACACGCCGCCGGCCGGGGTGAAGTTCAACAACCCGCTCGCCGGGAAGGAGTCGCGCGGTCGCATCCGTCGTCACCTGATCCGCACGATCGACTCCGTCCCCGGTCGCGAGCAGATCCGGGTCGCGAGCTGGAACGTCAAGAGCACCGACATCCAGAACGCGCTGGCCCGTGCCCACGAGCGCGGCGTCTCGGTCCGCGTGATCATCGACCGCGGCAACGCCGGTCCCGCCAAGCCCAACCCCGGCTTCGACCGCATGGCCAACCGCCTGCGCGCGGGCCAGAAGAGCCGCATGGCGTCGCAGAAGAGCGGCACCCGCAAGTGCGTCAGCTCCTGCCGCTACTACTCCGGCATCGCCCACACCAAGTTCTTCATGTTCTCCCAGGCCGGCAAGGCCAAGAACGTCGTGATCTACGGCTCCAACAACGCCACCGACCTCGCGGCCCACTCGCAGTGGAACGACATGTTCACGGTGCGCGGTCAGGGCAACATCTACCAGGAGTTCCTCAACGTCTTCGACCAGAT
Source organism: Nocardioides psychrotolerans (assembly GCF_943371775.1). GTDB lineage: Bacteria > Actinomycetota > Actinomycetes > Propionibacteriales > Nocardioidaceae > Nocardioides > Nocardioides psychrotolerans_A. The sequence continues at coordinate 31,197 of NZ_CALRWD010000045.1, read as the reverse complement.
GTATCTCGACAAGCCGGTCAAGCAGTCCTACCTCACCTACCAGCACGGCTCGTTCACGTCGTACTTCTACCCGTTCAAGGGCAAGGACACGAAGAGCGACCCCCTGATGCGCGACCTCAACGACATCCGCTGCAAGGGCGCCACCGGTGGCACCGGGACGAAGGGTCGCACCAAGATCCGCATCGCCCAGACCTCGATGCACGGTGACCGCGGCAAGCAGATCGCCAACAAGCTGCGCGACATGTACGAGAACGGTTGCGACATCAAGATCGTGTACGCCGTCTTCGGCAACAACGTCCTCAAGATCCTGCGCAACACCAACCGCGGTCGCATCCCGATCCGCCAGATCGCGCAGGACTTCGACCTCGACGGTGTCTACGACAAGTACCTCCACATGAAGAACATGGCGGTCAGCGGCGTCTACAAGGGCCGCACCGACGCCAACGTCACCTGGAACGGCTCGGCCAACTGGACCCAGGTCGCCCTGGTCAGCGACGAGATCGTCATGCGCATCGTCGGACCGCGCATCCGGGCCCAGTACGCCAACTGGGTCGACTTCCTCTACGCCAACCCGCCGCGCTTCACCGGCGCCGTCGCGGACGCCGCTGCGGCCGCTCGTCGCACCGCGATCGCCAACGGCATCCGTCCCGAGTCGGGCATCGAGGTCAACTGACGCCAGCGCGCATCCCGCAGATGGGGCCATCGTGCCCCTAGCGTGAGCGCGTGCGACGACCGGACCAGGCCCCCGCGGTCGGAGGAGCGCGCTGGCGCGCTCGCACGGTCCAGGTCGTCGCCCTGGTGCTGGCGGCCCTGCTGTCGGTCGGGGCGGTGGCGGTGGTCCTGCAGCAGGGATCGGCCCCCGGGCCGGTCCGTCCGCCCGACCGCGCCCTCGGTGCCTCCACCGCGGCCGCCGTCGACCGGTGCGACGACACGCTGCTGATCACCGTCGACGGCGGAGGGGAGCAGGCCCTGGGCGCCGAGCGTCCCGGCCGCACCGTCGACGTCGTACGACGAGCGGTGCTGCGTCACGCGTCGGCCTCGGGTCGCACCGTGCGCGCGGTCGGCCTCGGGCTGGACAGCGAGCCGGCCGCCGCACTTTTGGGCACCCGCACCCGCGTGGACAAGGCGCGGCGCACCGTGACCGCGGCCCGGGTCCGCGTGTGGCGCAAGCCCGTCGGCGCCGCGGTGACCCGCGCGGTCGCGGCCATCGACCAGGCCGCGCTGGACTGTCCCGCCCAGCAGGTGCTGCTGTCGGGCTACGCCCAGGGCGCCTCGGTGGTGCACCGCGTGCTCGGCGTGCTGCGTGGACGGCCCGACGGCCTGGCCCGGGTGGCCGGCGCGCTCCTGGTCTCCGACCCCGACCGTCGGCCCCGCAGCGTGGTGGCGCCGGTCGGTGCCCCCGCCGCCGGCTCCGGTCGCAGCGGGGTCTTCCCTCGTTTCCTCGAGGCGGTCGCCGACGTGCCGCCGCTCACGCCGACCTTCACGGTCGTGAGCGTCTGCACCGCGGGTGACCTGGTCTGCGACCCGGTCGACAACCCGGTCAAGGACGCCCTGCGCCTGGCCCGGAGCTATCACCTCGGAGCCGGTGCCCGCCTGGTCCGCGCCGGCGCGCTGGGGCTCTGGCGCTCCGCGCAGCTGTGGCCGGTGCCCGACCCGGGCGTCCAGGTGGTGTCCGGCGAGGTGGGCGAGCCGCTCACCCTCCAGCTGGCCGTCGACGTGCTGCCGGAGGCCGCGGCCGGGGTCGAGTGGGCCGAGCCGCTGCAGCTGCCGCCGGGCTTCACGCTGTCGCCCGACGGCCTGCTCACCGGCACGCCGACCGAGCAGGGCAGCTGGAACATCACCTACGTCGTCCGCGGCACCGATCCCCTCACCACCGACGTCCCCGGCGCCGTCGTCCTGACCGTCGCCTCGGCGGCGGTCGCCGTGAGCGCAGGGGGACAGACGTCCTGCGAGACCCGCAGCGACACCAGCGCCTGGTGCTGGGGGCGCAACAACTTCGGCCAGCTCGGCAACGCCACCACGTCGGGCAGCGAGGTGCCGGTCGAGGTGGCCGGCAGCGACGGGTGGGCGACGGTGAGCACCAGCGGCTCCACCACCTGCGCCATCAGGACCGACCGCACCCTGTGGTGCTGGGGGCTCAACAACATGGGACAGCTCGGAGTGGGCCGGGGTGCGAGTCGCAGCACTCCCGTCCAGGTCGGCACCGGCAGCGTCTGGACCTCCGTCAGCACCAGCTGGTTCCACACCTGCGCCACCCGGGGCAACGGGACCCTGTGGTGCTGGGGGAGCAACCTGCGCGGCCAGCTCGGCGACGGCACCTTCGAGCGACGCACCACCCCGACCCGGGTCGGGACGGACAGCGACTGGGCGAGCGTGACCACGGGCGGGTTCTCCACCTGCGGGGTCCGTGCCGACGCCACGGCCTGGTGCTGGGGACAGAACGTCTTCGGCCAGGGGACGGGCGAGGACCAGTCACCCCAGCCGAGCCCCTCCCGGGTCGCGGGGGAGCAGGCCTGGGCCCAGCTCAGTTCCGGCTGGGGGCACACCTGCGGGGTGACGCTCGAGGGCGCCGCGTGGTGCTGGGGCCTCAACAACAGGGGCCAGCTGGGCGACGGCACCAGGACGCTGCGCCGGGTCCCGGTTCCGGTGAAGGGCGACCGCATCTGGACTAGTCTCTCGGTGGGAGACGCCACCTCGTGCGGCGTCGACAACACGGGTTCGGCCTGGTGCTGGGGGAGCAACACCTACTCCCAGCTCGGCAACGGTGCCCGGCAGCCGAGCACGCTGCCGGTCCTGGTCCGCAGTGACGAGCCCTGGTTGTCGGTCGACGCGGGCTGGTTCCACGCCTGTGGGAGCCATGACGGCGGCGTCACCGCGTGCTGGGGCAACAACGAGCTGGGCCAGGTCGGCGACGGTTCGCTCACGGATCGACCGCTGCCGAAGGAGGTGCGATGAACGACGACGACGACCGCTCGTCCTCCGAGCGGCTCGGGGTCCTGGCCACCGTCGGTGGCGTGGTCGCGATCGTGCTGGTGGTCGTGGTGGCCAACCTGCTCGGGCGCTCCGGCTCGGACGACGACGCCCCCACGCCTCAGGCGGCAGCCGTCCCGTCCTCACCGCTGAGCACCAGCGCGGCCGACCTGGCCACCATGTCGCCCGAGGAGATCGCCTCGAGCGCCCTCGAGGAGCGCGGCGAGGTCGCCCAGGCGCTGCCCTCGGGCGCCAAGTCGCTGGCCAACGCCGCCGAGGCGCTCGCCGGCGACCAGCCCTTCGACTTCGTGCTCACCTCCTTCAACATCCTCGGCAGCCAGCACACCGCGCCGGGCGGTGCCGCCTCCGAGTACGCACCCGGCCGGATCCGCACCGAGTGGGCCGCGTCGCTCGTCAACGCCTACGGCTCGAGCGTGGTCGGGCTCCAGGAGATCCAGCGCGACCAGGTCGATGCCCTCGACCGTGCCCTCGGCGGCACCTGGGACTTCTGGCCCGGCGAGGCCCTCGGGGGCGGTGGCGTGCCCCAGTCGCTCATGTGGAGCTCCGCGGTCTGGACGCCCACCTTCCAGGGCTCGATCACCGTGCCCTTCATGGGCGGGACGCGCCCCCAGCCCGTCGTCCGGCTCCAGCACAACGAGACCGGCCGTGAGATCTACGTGCTCAACATCCACAACTCACCCCGCGACGCGCAGGGACGTGAGCCCGAGCGCGACAAGGCGATGGCGATCGAGGCCGAGGCCGTCAACGAGCTGAAGAAGGACGGCATCCCCGTCTTCCTGGTCGGTGACTTCAACGAGCACGACGAGGCCTTCTGCTACTTCACCTCCCGCGCCGGGATGATCGCGGCCAACGGCGGCTCCAACTCCGGCGGCCGGTGCCTGGTGCCCCGTCCCAACCGGGTCGACTGGATCTTCGGCACGCCCGACATCGACTTCTCGGGCTTCCTGCTCGACGAGGGCCCGGCGGTGCGTCGCATCACCGACCATGCCGTGCTCACGACGACCGTGTCGGTGCCGTAGCCTCGCCTGTCGTGGCTGGCCCGGACATGCGCGTCGACGACGCGGGACTGCACTTCCCAGGCGACTACGCCGGCTCCGGCGACGTGTCCTTCGACGGCCACGTCGCGTGGTCCTACACCGCGACCCCCCGCCCGGGTCGCGACGAGCAGCTCGTGGCCTGGCCGAAGCGCATGAAGCGGTGGCTCAACGGGGAGTCCGACGTGCGCGTCGTGGCCGACGACGAGGAGCTGTTCGCCGGCCCCGTGACCTTCGGCAGCGGCAAGGGGCGTGTGCGCTTCGTCGACAAGGCCGGCATCCCGGTGATGATCGACAAGTGGGGTCTGCTCCAACGGCCGTTCTCCGGACGCGACGCCAGCGTCGTCGACCAGATGGTCGACATGACCGACCGGATCCTGGAGGTGATGGAGTCCGAGTGCGGCGTGCAGGGATGGATCGCCTTCGGCACCCTCCTCGGCGCCGCCCGGGAGGGCAAGGTGATCGGGCACGACTCCGACATCGACCTGGCCTACCTCAGCGAGAAGCAGACCCCGGCCGAGATGGCCCTCGAGCTCTACGAGGTCGGGCGCGCGCTGCGCCGCCACGGGATGAGCGTGCTCAACAAGTCCGGCTCCTTCATCACCGTCGTGTGGACCTCGCCCGACGGCGGGATGGCCAGCATCGACGTCTACACCTGCTTCTACGTCGGCGACCTGCTCCACGAGACGGCCACGGTGCGTCAGCAGGTGCCGCGCTCGGCGATCCTGCCGCTGACCGAGCTCGAGTTCGAGGGTCGGATGCTCCCCGCCCCGGCCGACCCCGACGCGATGCTCGCCGTCTCCTACGGCCCCGGCTGGCGGGTGCCGGACCCGTCCTTCAAGCACGAGCCCGGACCCGAGACCGTGCAGCGCTTCGACGGCTGGTTCTCCTCGCTCATGCGTCAGCGCCGCGACTGGGAGCAGCACGTCGGCGACCTCGCCAAGGACCCCACCCACGGCGCCTCCGACTTCGTCGACTGGGTCGCCGACCGGCTCCCGGCGGACGCCCGGGTGGTCGAGCTCGGCTCGGGCGCCGGCGACGACGCGCTGGCCCTCGCCGAGCGCGGCTGGGACGTCGTGGCCCTCGACTACTCCCGCCAGTCCCTGCGGCGCCCCCAGCGCCTGGCCCGACGCGCGAAGCTGTCCGCGACCTTCGCCCACCTCAACCTCTACGACCTGCGCGACGTCCTGACGCGCGCGGCGCTGATCGCGCGCGACCGGCGCCCGCACACCCTCTACGCCCGCGAGCTGCTCGAGACGCTCGAGCCCGACGGCCTGGAGAACTTCTGGCGCTTCGCCTCGATGACCATGCGTGGCGGAGGTGCGGCCTTCCTCGAGGGCCAGGCCCTGTCCCGTCACGACGCCGGGGAGTGGCGGGCCACCCACGGCGGCGGCAAGCGGCTGCCGTTGGACCCGCGCCTGGTCGAGGGCGAGGCCGTGCGGGCCGGGGGAGTCGTGGTCCACCGCGACGGGTTCCTCGACGCCGCAGCAGCCGTTGCCGGGGGCGCTCCCGCCCGGTGGAGAATGGTCGTCGAGTGGCCGGCGATCGCCGGACCCTCCGGAGAGGACTCCCAGCAGTGACCCAGCGTCTCTACCTGCACGTCGGTGCACCGAAGTCGGGCACCACCTACCTCCAGCAGGTGCTCGAGGCCAACCGGGCGCGCCTGGCGTCGGCCGGTGTCCTCGTCGTCGGTGAGCACCACCTCGACCGCATCCACGCCGCGATGGTCGTGCGTGAGGACCCCCGGCTCGACCACCTCCCCGAGCGGGCCCGCACCTCGTGGCGCCGGCTCGTCGAGCAGGTCACCGCCTGGCGCGGCGAGAGCGCCGTCCTGTCCTACGAGCTCTTCGCCGGTGCGTCGGCCGAGCAGGTCACCGCCGCCCTGGCCGACCTCGCGGGCATCGAGGTGCACGTCGTGATCACCGCCCGTGACCTCGGCTCCGCCGTCCCGTCCGCCTGGCAGGAGCGCCTCAAGTTCGCCCTCACCACGCCGCTGGAGCGCTGGAAGCCGCGCCCCGAGTCCGCCGGGGCCCGCGCCGAGTGGGGCTGGCGCACCATGGACCCGGCCGGTGTCGCCGCTCGTTGGGGCGCCGGGCTGCCTCCCGAGCGGGTGCACGTCGTGACCGTCCCGCGCAGCGCGGCCGACGACCACGAGCTCTGGCGACGCTTCGCGGCGGCCTGCCGCATCGACGCACCCGGCCTGCAGCTGGACGTCGAGCGCGCCAACGCCTCGCTGGGGCTGGTCGCGGCCGAGCTGCTGCGCCGCGTCAACGAGAAGGTGCGCGAGCCGATCACCGGCAACCGCGAGCAGGCGCGCTGGCTGCGCGACACCCTGGCTCACGGGGTGCTGGTCGACCTCGACCGGGAGCCGATCGGGATCACCGACCGGCAGTTCGCCGACGCCTCGTCCCGCTCGACCGAGGCGGTCGCCGCGCTGCGCGAGGCCGGCTACACCGTGCACGGGGACCTCGACGACATCGTCGCCACCCGCCGCGACGCACGCACCCCCGGCCAGGCGACCGACACCGAGCTCCTCGCGGTCGCGGTGGAGACGATCGTGCGGCTGCTCGAGCTCGTGCGTGAGCGCACCCTCGCCGGTGGCGCCGCAGCGTCGCCCGAGACGGAGGAGGGTTCGCGGCTGTCCGCGCTGGGCAAGGGCGTCGTACGACGGGTCACGGCGCCGCGCGTCGACGCACGGGCCGAGGACCTCCGGGCCCGGGTGGCCGAGCTCGAGGCCGAGGTGGCGCGCAGCCGCGCCCTGCACCTGCGGGTCGCGGAGCTCACCGACGTCGTCACCGAGCTGCTGATGCCGCCGCGCTCGACCGACGGCCGGGTCGTCGCCAAGGCGCTCAACACCTACCGCAGCGAGTCGCTGTGAGGCTGCCCGTCAGGGTGCCCGGACGCCTCGACGGGGTCGTGCGTCGTGTCGCCGCCGGCACGGGCCTCGAGGAGGTCCTGCGCCTGCAGCGCCGGGTCGAGAGCCTCGAGGTCGCTGTCGCGGAGAACACCGCGCTCGCCGAGCCGCTCGAGGCCCAGGTCGCCGCCCTGGAGCAGGCGCTCGTCGGGTCGCTCGAGCACCGCTCGCGGCAGGTGAGGAAGCAATCCTGAGCGTGTGAAACTGGCCATAGGACGTTCGGCTACCGCCCGGTAGCGTTCGCGCAGCACACGTTGCACCTCACAGCTTCCAGCCCGGCACTACGAAGGAGCCAGACCATGGGTCGCCTCTGCGAGACCGACGGACTCACCGAAGACCAGACCGAGATCCTCAAGGCGGTCCGCCAGTTCGTCGACGAGAAGATCCTGCCGGTCGCGACCGAGCTGGAGCACGCCGACGAGTACCCCCAGGAGATCGTCGACGGGCTCAAGGAGCTGGGCATCTTCGGGCTGATGATCCCCGAGGAGTACGACGGCCTCGGCGAGTCGCTGCTGACCTACGCGCTGTGCGTCGAGGAGATCGCGCGCGGCTGGATGAGCGTCTCCGGTGTCATCAACACCCACTTCATCGTGGCCTACATGCTGATGCGCCACGGCACCGAGGAGCAGAAGAAGAAGTACCTGCCCCGCATGGCCACCGGCGAGGTCCGCGGCTCCTTCTCGATGTCGGAGCCGGGCCTCGGCTCGGACGTGGCGGCCATCAAGACCAAGGCCGTCAAGGGTGACGACGGCGACTACACCATCGACGGCCAGAAGATGTGGCTGACCAACGGTGGCTCCTCCACGCTGATCGCGGTGCTGGTCAAGACCGACGAGGGCAACGACTCGGTCTACAAGAACATGACGACCTTCCTGGTGGAGAAGGAGGCGGGCTTCGGCGAGACCGCACCCGGCCTCACGATCCCGGGCAAGATCGACAAGATGGGCTACAAGGGCGTCGACACCACCGAGGCGATCTTCGAGGGCCACCAGATCTCGGCCGAGCAGATCCTCGGCGGCGAGGCCGGCAAGGGCTTCTACCAGATGATGGACGGCGTCGAGGTCGGCCGCGTCAACGTCGCGGCCCGCGCGTGCGGCATCGCCAACCGCGCCTTCGAGCTCGCGATCGCCTACGCCCAGACCCGCGAGACCTTCGGCAAGCAGATCGCCGACCACCAGGCGATCCTCTTCCGCCTCGCGGAGATGGCGACCAAGGTCGAGGCCTCGCACGCGATGATGGTCAAGGCCGCGCGCATCAAGGACGGCGGGGAGCGCAACGACGTCGAGGCCGGGATGGCCAAGTACCTCGCAGCGGAGTACTGCAACGAGGTCGTCCAGGACTCCTTCCGCATCCACGGTGGCTACGGCTACTCCAAGGAGTACGAGATCGAGCGCCTCTACCGCGAGGCCGCGTTCATGCTCATCGGCGAGGGCACGGCCGACATCCAGAAGATGATCATCGGTCGCAGCCTGCTCAAGGACTACAAGCTCAAGGGCTGAGTCCCGGCACCGTGGTCGACCTCGGGACGGCGCTGCGGCAGCAGGCACAGGCGTGCGCGAGCCTCGGCTCGCCGATGTACGCCGACCTGCTGCCGCGCCTCGCCGACGACCTCGAGGCAGGTGGTCCGACGGCCACGGTGCTGGCGCCGTGGGTGGATGCCGCCGGTCCCGACGGCGTCGGCCTGCGCCTGCTCGGCAGCGTGCACCGCTTGGTGCTGGAGCGCCGTGCCGGGGGCCTGGGCGTGTTCTACCCCAGCGTCGGCGGCACCTGGTCGGCCGAGCCCGGGTGGGAGGCCTTCCGCACGCTGCTGGCCGACGCCCCGGACGACGTCGCCGAGTGGCTCGACCGACCCCCGCAGACCAACGAGGTCGGTCGCGCCACCGTGCTGATGGCCGGCCTCCTCGCGCTGGGTCGCGAGCGTCCCCTCCCGGTCCGGCTCCTCGAGATCGGGTCGTCCGGCGGGCTCAACCTGCTCGCCGACCGGTTCCGCTACGTCGGCGCCGACGGCTCCTCGCTCGGCCCCGACGACAGCCCGGTGGTGCTCGACCCGGCCTGGACCGGCGTCGTCCCCACCGGGGTCGTGCCGCGGATCGTCGAGCGGGTCGGCAGCGACGTGATGCCGATCGACGTCCGCTCCACCGAGGGGCGACTCGCCCTGACGGCGTACGTCTGGCCCGACCAGGTCCACCGCCACGAGCGGCTGCGCGGCGCCCTGGCGCTCGCCGACCGCACGCCGTTCGTCCTGCGACGGCAGGTGGCGTCGCCGTTCGTCGACGGCATCGCCCTGGCGGAGGGCGCGACGACGGTGCTGTGGCACAGCGTGATGTGGCAGTACGTCGCACGCGACGAGCAGGTGGCGATCACCGCGCGGATCGAGGAGCTGGGTGCGCAGGCCACCGAGTCGGCACCCTTCGCCCACGTCTTCCTGGAGCCGACGCGCCGCACGCCGACGAGCGAGCACGAGTTCCTCGCGGTCGTGGAGTCGTGGCCCGGCGGGGAGCGCCGCATCCTCGGCACGTCGCGCGGTCACGGGGTGCCGACCCACTGCGACTAGCCGGCCGGCACCGCTAGCCTGCGTCCATGGCGAGCCGGGTGGTCCTGCACGTGGGGCTGATGAAGTCGGGCACCTCCTACGTCCAGCAGCGGCTCGAGGCCAACCGCGACCTCCTGCGCGAGCGCGGGGTGCTGCTGCCGGGGGAGCGGTGGCGCGACCAGGTGCTCGCCGTCAGCGACGTGCTGGGGCGCGAGCAGCTCGCGGGCAAGTCGGCCGGTCGGTGGGCCCGGCTCGTGGCGGACGCCGAGGCGCACGACGGGGTCGTCGTGGTGAGCATGGAGTTCCTCGGCCCGGCGACGCCGGAGTCGATCCAACGGGTGGTCGGGTCGTTCGCGGGCGTGCCGGTCGACGTGGTGGTGACGCTGCGCGACCTCGGACGCACGGTGCCCGCGATGTGGCAGGAGAGCCTGCAGAACGGCGGCACCCGGGCCTGGGGCGACTACGTGCGGCTGCTCGACGGCAAGCGCAAGCCCGCCCAGGCGTTCTGGCGGCAGCAGGGGATGGGCCGCATCGTCGACAACTGGGTGGTGGCCGTGGGCGCTGCCCACGTCGCGCTCGTGACGCTGCCACCGCCGGGTGCCGACCCCGGGCTGCTGTGGTCGCGCTTCTGCGAGGCGGCCGGTCTCGACGCGCTGGACGCGGCGTCCGTCGCACCGGCCAACACCTCCCTGGACGCCGCATCGGCGATGGTGCTGCGCGAGCTCAACCTCCTGCTGGAGGAGGACGGCATCTCGACGGGCGACTACCACCGGCTGGTGAAGTTCGAGCTGGGCAAGCGCGCGCTCGCGGGCCGCGGGGGCGAGCCGATCGGCTTCGACCCGCCCCGGTGGCTGCGCGAGCGGGCTGCCACGATCCAGGGCCGGCTGGAGGCCTCGGGCGCGCGAGTGGTGGGGGACCTGGACGACCTCACGCCCCAGGCCACGCCCGGCACCGACCCCGATGCGGTCCCGGCCACCGACCTCGCCGCAGCCGCGCTCGGGGCCCTGCGGTCCGTCGTACGGGAGCGGGCGGCGCAGCCGCCTCAGCCGACGACGACGTCGGAGACGGCGTAGCCGATCTCCTCGTCCATCATCTGCTCGTCCTGGTCGACGTAGACCGACGACGGGTACTCCTGGCCCTGCGGCCACTCGACCTCGACGCTGGCAGCCTCGGTGTCGTTGGCGGCGGCGATGATCTCCTCGATCGTGAGGCGGCGGTAGTCGGGAGCCTGGGTCCCCTCGTCGACACCGCGTCCGTCCTTCGTGTAGACCGCGTCGGTGACCTCACCGTCGACCACGGTGATCCGCACCGGGGCGCCGGCGTCGACGCAGAAGCAGGACACCGAGAGCGTGTAGGCGTAGTCGGCCGGCGCGAAGGCAGGGTAGGTGCCGGTGGTGGGCTCGGCCGTCGGCGCGGGGTCGTCGGCGACGGGGGTGGGCTCGGAGCCGCAGGCGGTGAGGACCAGGGCGGCGGCGAGGAGCGAGAGCTTCATGCTGCTCGGACGTGTCGGCCGGGGGCCAGGTTGCACGGGGGACGAAAGTCTGTCGACGCGCGTCGGGGTGAGGTGCGAGGGTGGAGGGACCACACGCTGTCCGCGACACCAGGAGGAACCATGACCGACTCCCCATCCGCGAACGACGACCTCAAGGCCAAGATGCGCGCCGCGCTGGACCGCAAGAACAACCGCGAGAAGGGCGTCCACCAGGACGGCCCGCTCGCGGAGAAGGCACACGGCAGCGAGGTCGTGGGCGGCGCGCCTAAGATGCATCGCCGGAAGGCGGGCGGCGGCGGGTCCTGACCGCCTCCGTCCCTGAGGACGACTGACCTGGAGGCGACGATGGCGGGCAACGACGTGGGCGACACCGGGCGGCGGTCCCGGATGCGGACCGTGCTGGATGCCGACCAGACCATCGTCAAGCTCGACCGGACCGCCGACCGGCTCAACGAGACACTGGACACCTTCGGCGGCCTGATCGCCGAGCTGACCGTGGCGCTGCGGGAGTTCAGCAGCTCGGTGGAGTCCTTCGACGCCACAGTCGGCAGCCTCCAGGGCGTCGTCGACAAGGCGGACGCCCTCGTGGGTCGGGCCGACGTGCTGCTCGGCCCGCTCGCCGCCACCGCCCAGATGGGCGACCAGCTCCGCACCCAGGCCGGGCAGGTGGCCGGCAAGGTCACCGGCCAGGCCACGGCCGCGGTCCTCAAGGGTGTCCAGGCCGGTCGGGGTCTCACGGGGCGCTGACGGCGCGCGGCTTCCGCAGCGGGCCTGAGAGGATGTCCGGCGTCGTGTCGTCGAGCATCCAGGAGTGGTGACGTTGCAGTTCGGTCGAAGCTATGAGGAGTTCGAGGTCGGTGCGACCTACAAGCACTGGCCCGGCAAGACGGTCACCGAGTTCGACGACCACATGTTCTGCCTGCTCACCATGAACCACCACCCGCTGCACCTCGACACCAACTACGCCGAGGAGACCACGCAGTTCGGCAAGAACGTCGTGGTGGGCAACTACGTCTACTCGATCCTGCTCGGCATGTCCGTCGCGGACATCTCCGGCAAGGCCATCGCCAACCTCGAGGTCGAGTCGCTGCGCCACGTCGCACCGACCTTCCACGGCGACACGCTCTACGGCGAGACCACCGTGCTGGACAAGACCGAGAGCAAGAGCAAGGACGACCGTGGCGTCGTCTACGTCGAGACGATCGGCTACAACCAGGACGGCAAGATCGTGTGCATCTTCCGCCGCAAGGTGATGGTGCCCAAGGACTCCTACCTCACCGAGCGCGGCGGCGAGCAGCCCGGCCGTCCCGTGCCGCAGCCGGACAAGAACTGGCCCGGGCACGCGGCTGGCTGAGTCATCGCTCCGCGGCCACCGGCTCCCCGGCCGCCGGAGCGAACGCGCGCGCCAGCGGCAGCAGGGCGAGGACGAGCACCATTGGGATCGCGAAGCCGAGGCGCAGGTCGTCGCGGCCGACCGCGCCGGTGAGCACGGCACCGAGCAGGGCGCCGGCGTAGTTGAACTGGTTGAAGCGGCCGATCACGGCGTCGACGCGGGCCTGGCGTGACGCCTCGTCCACGCCCTCACCGGCGATGCGCGCGGCGGCCGAGAACGACAGCGGCGCGATGACCGCGACGCCGGCTCCCAGCAGCGTGAAGCCGAGCACGGCGACCGGCCAGGACGGCGCGAGCACGACGACCACGAGCGCGCCGCACGAGACCAGCGCCCCGACCCGGATCACGCGCACCGCGCCGTAGGAGCGTACGAGGCCGTCGCCGCCGAGCCTCATAGCCAGGCTGGCCACGAGGTAGGGAAGGGTCGCGAGGGCCACGAGGCCGTCGGGGGTGGAGAGCGTGGTGTCGAGGTAGACCGCGCCCCAGGTCTGGGCGGCGGTGTCGACCATGTAGAAGACGACCATGCCGAGGCCGACCAGGAGCAACGGTCGCCACGGTACGTCGGAGGGCACGGTCGGCAGGACGCCTGCGGCCCGGGGGAGGAACGGCAGGAACAGCACGGCGAGCGGCACGGCGGCGACCCCCGCGGCCACTTCGAGCGGCAGGGCGGAGGTGGCCAGGGTCAGGGCGGCGCCGATGATGCCGCCGAGGGTCCAGGCGCCGTGGAAGGACGGCAGGATCGGTCGGCCGTAGGCGTGCTCGACGGCGACGGCCTGCATGTTGGTGGTGGCGTCGACGACCCCGAGCGCGACGCCGTAGACGGCCAGCCCACCGACGAAGACCCCGATCGCCGGCGCGGTGGTGAGCACGGGGACGGCCAGGGCGGTGAGCACGAGGCCGAGCCGCAGCAGCCAGGCACTGTCACGGCGCTTGGCGAGTGCCTCGGCCACCACCGAGCCGACCCCGGCGAGCAGCACCATCATCAGCAGGAGGAGGGACAAGGTGAGCTCGGAGATGTCCCAGCGGTCCTGGTAGTCCGGCAGCCGCGTGGTCAGGCTGATGAACACCAGCCCCTGGCTGAGGAAGGCGGCCGCGACGGCGAGCCGCGACGCGCGCAGTTCCACCGGCCGATCGTGACACGAGTCGGGACGAAACCGGTGCCGCCCGCCCTCAACTGCGCCAGTATTCGCAGGACGAAACGAGGAGACACACATGGCTCGCACCGGCCAGCAGATGCGCATGCGCACCGCCAAGGCGATGGCTCGCGGAGGGTCGGCCAACCGCTCGGCCAACGCGCCGCGGTCGGACCTGGGCGACAAGCTGCGCTACCGCTTCGACAACTCCATGTCGCGCGGCACCCCGGCCCTGATCGCCTGGCTGAGCGTGGCCACGCTCGTCCTCATCGTGGTCTTCTCGGTGTTCGTGTCGCTGCTGGGCCTGCGCCCGGAGGCGGAGGGCGTGCCCGACAGCTTCCTCCACGAGATGTTCTACAGCCTGCTGCACGCCCTCGATCCGGGCACGATCGGCGGGGACGACCCCAGCTCCTGGCGCTTCGTGCTGACCATGCTGGCGCTGACGATCGCCGGTCTCTTCATCGTCAGCGCGCTCATCGGCGTCATCGCCGCGGGCATCGACACCAAGCTGGCCGACCTGCGACGGGGCCGCTCCATCGTCCTGGAGCGCGACCACACGGTGATCCTGGGCTGGTCGGACTCGATCTACACGATCATCAGCGAGCTCACCATCGCCAACGAGAGCCGCTCCAAGCCGGTCATCGTGATCCTGGCCGACCGCGACAAGGTCGACATGGAGGACGAGGTCAAGGCGAAGGTGCCCGACCTCCGGGGCACGCGGGTCATCTGCCGCTCCGGCTCCCCGATGGACATCGACGACCTGCTGCTCAGCAGCCACACCAGCGCCCGCTCGGTGATCCTCCTCGCGCCCGATTCGGAGGACCCCGACAGCGAGGTCATCAAGACCCTGCTGGCCCTGACCCACGGCGGTGAGGACGGGCCCAACATCGTCGCCGAGATCCGCAACCCCACCAACCTCGAGGCCGCGCGGCTGGTCGGGGCCGACCGGACCGTCCTGCTCGACATCCGCGAGACGGTCGCCAAGCTGGTCGTGCAGACCTCACGGCAGTCCGGTGCCGCCGCCGTCTACACCGAGCTCTTCGACTACGACGGCGACGAGATCTACTTCCTTGAGCAGCACGGCCTCGCCGACCTGACGTACGCCGAGGCGTTGCTCGCCTTCGAGAAGGCCTCGGTCATCGGGCTGGTGCAGGACGGCGTGCCGACGCTCAACCCGCCGGGGGACACCCGGGTGGGCAACAGCACGCTCGTGGTCGTCGCCGAGGACGACGAGGGCCTCGACCACCAGAACCGTGCCGCCACGCAGCCCGACCTCGGTGGGCTCGGGACCCAGGTCGAGACCGAGGAGCACCCCACCCAGGCGGTCCTGATCGGATGGAACGAGCGGGCGCCGATCATCCTGCGCGAGCTCGACAACTACGCCCCGCCGGGCTCGACGCTCACCGTCGTGACGTCGTTCGGCCAGCCGGTCGTCCCGGTCCTGGAGAACCTCGCGGTCACCGTGGTCGCCGCGTCGACGACCGACCGGGCGACGCTCGAGAGCCACGTCGTGCCGGGCCTCGACCAGGTGATCGTGCTCTGCTACTCCGACCACCTGGCCGTGCAGGCCGCCGACGCGCGCACGCTGGTGACGCTCCTGCACGTGCGCGACATCCTCAGCCGCATGGACTCCTTCACCCCGGTCGTGAGCGAGATGCTCGACGACCGCAACCGCGTGCTTGCCCAGGTGGCCCATGTCGACGACGTGGTCGTCAGCGGCGAGATCGTGAGCCTGCTGGTCACCCAGCTCTCCGAGGACCGTCGGCTCGAGGCCGTCTTCGGGCAGCTGCTCGGCGAGGAGGGCAGCGAGATCTACCTGCGCCCCGCCGAGTGGTACGTCCAGCCCGGCCGCGCGGTCAGCTACGCCACCGTGATCGCCGGAGCCGCAGCCCGGGGGGAGACCGCGATCGGCTACAAGTCCGAGACCCTCGCCGGCGACGACGTCGCCGGCTTCGGGGTGGTGGTCAACCCGGCCAAGTCCCGCACCTTCGACGTGGTGCCGGGTGACCGGGTGGTCGTGCTCGCCGAGGGGTGACCCAGGATGGTGGTCATGAGTGAGCACGCAGAGCTCTGGCTGGTCCGGCACGGGCCCACCGAGTGGAGCGAGAACGGCCGCCACACCTCCGTCACCGACCTGCCTCTCCTGCCGCACGGCGAGGAGCTCGCCCGCGAGCTCGGCCCGCGCCTGGCGGGATCGGCGGGGACCGCCTTCGCGCAGGTGCTGACCAGCCCGCGCCGCCGTGCCCGCCGCACGGCGGAGCTCGCGGGGTTCGCCCACGCCGAGGTCGACGAGGACCTCGTCGAGTGGGCCTACGGCGACTACGAGGGCATCACGACGCCCCAGATCCGTGAGTCCGTCCCGGGCTGGACGGTCTGGACCGGTGGCTGCCCCGGGGGCGAGGGTCCCGACGAGGTCGGCGCCCGCCTCGACCGTGTCCTCGAGCGGGCCCGGCGGGCGAGCGGTCCGACGCTGGTCTTCGCCCACGGCCACTCGTTGCGGGTGCTCACCGCCCGCTGGCTGGGGCTGCCGGTGCAGGACGGCCGGCTCTTCCGGCTCGACACCGCCACGGTCTCGGTCCTGGGCTACGAGCGCGAGAGCCCGGTGGTCCTGAGGTGGAACTCTTGACGAGGCTCTCCGGACCCGTGACCGTGGGCGCATGTCCCTGACCGCCGGCTGCCCGCGCTGCCCCACCCCGATCGCCCGGGTCGACGAGCGGTGGAGCTGTCCCGAGCACGGTGACGTGGCGCCGCTGTGGCGTCCGGCCGAGTCGTCGTACGACGCGTTCGCCGACCACCTGCGCGCCTCGGTCGGGTTTCCCACCCTGATCCCGTGGCCGGTGCCGCCGGGGTGGAGCGTCACCGACTTCGCCGTGGTGGGGACCGACCCCGAGCGCGCTCGCGCCACGATGATCGCCTGCTCCGGCGCGAGCGAGCTCGACGGGCCGGTCGACCTGATCATCGTCAGCGAGGAGGCCGGGGTCGGCCTCGGCGCGCGGATCGCCGGCACCCGCCACGACGACCCCGGCAGCGAGATCAGCGCCGGCTCACCGATGGCCAAGGTGCGCATCGACCACCAGGCCGTGCCGCTCTGGGCGGTCTCGACGAGCAACGCGTCGTCGGAGTGGGACCGGTCGGTGATGGCCGGCGAGGCCTCCGGCCGGTGGCTGTGGCTGATCTTCCACCCGGCGTCGGCGATGCTGCTGCTGCGCGACGACTGGATCCTGCGCGACCTCTCCGAGGTCGGCCCCCCGCTGCTCGAGCTGCCCTTCGGTGGTCCTGCGCCGCTCTGGTGACCGGCGTCATGCTCTCGCTGAATCAGCAGGTGGGGGCGGCGAGGCCTAGCCTTGGCAGGTGCGCATCGACCTCCACACCCACTCCCGGGCGAGCGACGGGACCGAGACGCCCGGCGACCTCGTCCGTGCGGCGGGTGCGGCCGGCCTGGACGTCGTGGCGATCACCGACCACGACACGGCCACCGGCTGGGACGAGGCGGCGCTGGCCGCGGCCGAGGTGGGCATCGAACTCGTGCGCGGCATGGAGATCAGCACCAAGCACCAGGGTGTCGGCGTGCACCTGCTCGCCTACCTGCCCGATCCCACCCACCCGGGCCTCGACACCGCCCTGGACAAGATCCTCGACGGGCGCACGTCGCGGGTGCCGGCCATGCTCGACCGGCTGCGCGAGCACGGCATCGACATCGACATCGCCGACGTGCGACGCGTGGCCGACGGCACCGCCGCGACCGGACGACCGCACGTCGCCGACGCGCTGGTCGAGCTCGGCGCCGTCGCCGACCGCGGCGAGGCCTTCCGCACGCTGCTCAACCCCGGGCGTCCGGCCTACGTCGACCGCTACGCCGCCTCGCTCGTCGACGTGATCCGCTCCGTCACCGACGCCGGCGGGGTGAGCGTCATCGCCCACGCGTGGGGCCGTCGCACGTCGGGTGAGCCGGGGGAGGAGACGCTCGCGGGACTCGTCGAGGTGGGCCTGGCCGGCATCGAGGTCGACCACCAGGACCACGATGCGGACGACCGGGAGCGGCTGCGCGCCATCGGGCGCAACCTCGGGCTGGTCATGACCGGCTCCAGCGACTACCACGGGCTCGGCAAGGTGGACCACGACCTCGGGTGCAACACCACCTCGCCCGACCACTACGAACGCCTGCTCGACCTGGCCGCCACCGCCTCGGCGCGCTCGGGACGCCCCACCCCGGAGGTCCTCCGCCCGTGAGCTCGATCCTCGACACGGTCCTGCTCGTCGAGGTCTTCGTGACGCTCTTCGTGATCATGGACCCGGTCGGCACGGTGCCGATCTTCCTGTCGCTGACCAGTGGCCGCTCGGCCGCGACCGCCCGCAGGGCGGCGTGGCAGGCCGTGGCGGTGTCGTTCTTCGTGATCACGCTCTTCGCCTTCTTCGGCCAGCAGATCCTGCAGTACCTCCACATCTCGCTGCCTGCGCTCCAGTGCGCCGGCGGCCTCCTGCTGCTGCTCGTGGCGCTCGAGCTGCTGACCGGCAACGAGAAGGAGCCGACCGCTCAGGCCGGCGCCAACGTCGCGCTCGTCCCGCTCGGCACCCCGCTGCTCGCCGGGCCCGGCGCCATCGTCGCGACCATGCTCTTCAGCCGCGACGTCGACAGCGGCGCGTCCTTCGTCGCGGTGGCGCTCGGCGTCATCCTCGTGCACGTCAGCCTGTGGCTCGCGATGCGCTACTCGCTGCCGATCCTGCGGGTCATCCGCGAGAGCGGCGTCCTGCTCGTCACCCGCATCGCCGGGCTGCTGCTCTCGGCCATCGCCGTGCAGCTCGTCGCCGACGCGGTCCGGGCGTTCATCGCCGGCGAGGGCTAGCTTCGGGCTGTCAGGCCTCCGGTTCGGCTACGCGCCAGCAGGAGTGCCCTCCCGCGCACTCGTGAGAGGGGGCCACGTGGACCCCTCTCACAAGCGTGGGACGACGGTCCGCTCCGAGGGTGGTCATGACGACCTCGCGTCCGCCCTACTTGCGACCCAGCGACTGCAGTCGCTGGAGCGCACTGCTGGGCACCAGGCGGGTCAGCGTCGTGATCGCCTTGTACTGCGCGCCGGGGATCGAGAAGACCCGTCCCTTGTCGTAGTCGCTCAGCGCCTTGGACACCAGGAAGTCCACGTCCAGCCACAGGAAGTCGGGTGCGGAGGCGCGGCTGACGTCCATCCGCTCGTGGAACTCGGTCTTGGTGAAGCCGGGGCACAACGACATCACGGTGACGCCCTGCGGGCGGTACTCGTGGGCGGCCCACTCGCTGAAGCTGTTGACCCAGGCCTTGGCGGCCGAGTAGGTGCCACGGGGCAGGAAGGCCGCCACCGACGAGACGTTGATGACGCCGCCGTGGCCGCGCTCGGCCATCGGGCCCAGCGCGGCGTGCGTGAGCCGCAGCACCGCCGTGACGAGGACCTCGAGCATCTCGGTCTCGGTGTCGGCGGAGTTGTCGAGGAAGCGCTCCTTGAGCCCGAAGCCGGCGTTGTTGACCAGCAGCTCGACGGGCCGCTCGGGGTCGGCCAGCCGGGCCTCGACGGTCGCCAGCTGCGCACGGTCGGCGAGGTCGGCCCGCAGCACCTCGACCTGCACGCCGTGGGCCGCGGTGAGCTCGGCGGCGACGGCCTCCAGGCGGGACGCGTCGCGCGCGACGAGGACCAGGTCGTGACCTCGACGGGCGAGGTGCTGGGCGAAGGAGTGGCCGATGCCGGCGGTGGCGCCGGTCACGAGGGCGGTGCGGGTGCTCGACATGAGCCAAGTGAAACAGGTGGGATCCCCACCCTCGCGGGGGAGTCCGGCATGATGGACCCCGATGAGCACGAAGCGCACGACCCTCGCGATCGCCAACCAGAAGGGTGGCGTCGCCAAGACGACCTCGGTGGCCTCGATCGGTGCCGCCCTGGCGGAGCTGGGCCACTCCGTCCTGCTGGTCGACCTCGACCCCCAGGCGTGCCTGACCTTCTCCCTCGGCATCGACCCCGAGGACCTCGAGCTGTCGGTCCACCACGTGCTCACCAAGGGGCTCGACCCCACCGAGGTGATCATCGCGACCGAGGACGGCGTCGACCTCCTGCCCGCCACCATCGAGCTGGCCCGCGCCGAAGCCGACCTGCTGACCCGCACCGGACGCGAGCAGGTCCTGCGCGGCGTGGTCGAGGACCTCGAGGAGAAGGGCACCCACTACGACTGGATCCTGCTCGACTGCCCGCCCTCGCTCGGCGTGCTCACGGTCGCAGCCCTCACGGCCGCCGACGGCGTCCTGATCCCGCTCCAGTGCGAGACCCTGTCCCACCGCGGTGTGGGGCAGCTGCTCGACACCGTCCACGACGTGCGCCGCTTCACCAACCGCGGCCTCGAGGTCTGGGGCGTGCTCCCGACGCTCTACGACGGCCGCACCACCCACTCGCGCACCGTCCTCGAGACCATCTCGGAGACCTATGAGCTCGACGTCGTCGAGCCCCCGATCCCCAAGACCATCAAGTTCGCCGAGGCGCCCGCCGCCGGCCGCTCGATCCTCGCCACGAGCCGCACGAGCAAGGGGGCCCAGGCCTACCGCGCCGTCGCCGCCAACCTCGTGACCCGGGCCGGCCGAGGCTGAGTCGGTGGGCAAGCACCGCGCCGAGGTCCGGCCACGCTACGGCCGGATCGCCGTCCTGGGCTCCTCGCTCGCCGTCACGCTGATCGCGGTCCTCGGCGGCACGGGCGCCCTGCCCCAGTCGGCCGACCCCGCGCGGGCGTCGGTCAGCGTGGACCGCGACGTCGCCGACACCTCGCCGCAGCCGTCGTACGACGAGCCCTCGACGACCGCGCTGGACCCGGCCGTGTCGTCGGTCCAGGTCGACCCGGCGGCTGCCGGCGAGCTCGCCAAGGTGGCGCAGCGGGCCGACAAGACCCTGCCGGCCGACTCCGGCGAGGGTCGTCGGGTGGTGTTCAGCGAGGGACGGCAGCGGGTGTGGCTGGTCGAGGAGGGCGACGAGGTGGCGAAGACCTACCTCGTGTCCGGCAGCATCTACGACAACCTCGAGCCCGGCACCTTCGAGGTCTACTCCCGCTCCGAGGACGCGGTCGGGATCGACGACTCGGGCACGATGAAGTACTTCGTGCGCTTCACCCAGGGCGACACCGGTGCCGCGATCGGCTTCCACGACATCCCGGTGCTCGACGGCGAGCGGATCCAGGGCTTCGACGAGCTCGGCACCCCGCTGTCGCACGGCTGCATCCGGCAGCGCCGCTCCGACGCGATCGCGCTCTGGGACTTCGCGCCCCTCGGCACGACCGTCGTCGTCACCGTCTGAAGCGACCGCGTCGCAGCACCCTCAGCGCGGGAGCTTCGGCTCGGGCCGCTCGTAGTCGGACGGCTCGCTCTCGATCATGTAGTTGGGGTCCTCGCCGATGCGCTGGACCATCAGGTCGAGCCACGCCTGGTCGCCGGTCTCGATGTCACGCTCGGCGAGCTGGTCGCGCAGGTAGGTGACCAGGTCGGTCTCGCCGGCCGACTTCGCGACCGACGTCGCGTCGACAGCGGCCTGCAGGTTGGCGTCGTACGTGGCCATGCTCGTGCTCCTGACGTAGGGGAGCGCCGAGCCTAGCCAGGACGGTCAGACCGACTGCGGGGTGGTCCCGGCTTCGCCACCCGAGGCGCCGGAGCCGCCGCGGCGACGACGGCTGCGGGTGCGACCCGCGCCCTCGCTGCTGCCGGAGCCGCTGCCCTCGGTGCTGGAGGAGCTGGGGGCACTGGCGGTGCTGGTCTCGGGGGAGCCCGCGCCCTCGCTGCTGCCGGCCCCACCGCTGCGGGTGCGGCTGCGGCTGCGGTTGCGCTTGGGACGGTCGGCGCCCGACTCGCTGCGACGACGGTCGCCACCACGGTCGCCACTGCGGTCGCCCCGGTCACCACGGTCCTCGCGGGGCTTGCGCTCCACCGGGGCGGGGTCGACGATGCGACCCTTCGTGCCCGGGGCGATGCCCTGGTCGTGGTAGAGGTGCTCGGAGGTGGAGTAGGTCTCCTGCGGCTCGTCGAAGGGCAGGTCGAGGGTCTTGTTGATGACCTTCCACCGGGTGATGTCGGCCCAGTCGACGAAGGTGATCGCGATGCCCGAGGCGCCCGCGCGGCCGGTGCGGCCGATGCGGTGGACGTAGGTCTTGTCGTCCTCGGGGCAGGTGTAGTTGATGACGTGGGAGACGCCGGCGACGTCGATGCCGCGCGCGGCGACGTCGGTCGCGACGAGCACGCGGATCTTGTCCTCGCGGAACTTGGCGAGCGCCTTCTCGCGGGCGATCTGGGCCATGTCGCCGTGCAGGGGGCTCGCGCTGAAGCCGCGCTCGGCCAGGTCGTCGGCGACGCGCTGGGCCTGACGCTTGGTGCGGGTGAAGACGATGATCTTGCCGGCGTCCTCGGCCTGCAGGACCCGGCCGATGATCTCGGGCTTGTCGAGGTCGTGGGCCTGGTAGATGAACTGCGCGGTCGCGGGCACCATCGTGGTGTCGTAGGACGACTCGGCGCGGATGTTCATCGGGTGACGCATGTGGGTGCGGGCCAGGGCGACGATCGCGGCGGGCATCGTCGCGGAGAAGAGCATCGTCTGACGCGTCTCGGGCGTCATCTTGAGCAGGCGCTCGACGTCGGGCAGGAAGCCCAGGTCGAGCATCTCGTCGGCCTCGTCGAGCACCAGCGCGTGCACGTGGGAGAGGTCGAGGGCCTTGCGGTTGGCCAGGTCGATGAGGCGGCCCGGGGTGCCGACCACGACGTCGACGCCGGTCTGGAGAGCGTCGAGCTGGGTGTCGTAGCCGACGCCGCCGTAGACGGTCAGCACGCGCAGGCCGAGGTCCTTGCTGGCGAGGTGGAGGTCGTTGGAGACCTGGAGCGCGAGCTCACGGGTCGGGGCGACGATCAGCGCCTGCGGCTTGCCCTGCGGCAGGTCGGCGTAGGCGGGGTCGGTGGAGACGACGCTGCGCTGGAGGACGGGGATGCCGAAGGCCAGCGTCTTGCCGGTGCCCGTGCGGGCCTGGCCGATCAGGTCGGTGCCCATCAGGGCGACGGAGAGGGTCATCTCCTGGATGGCGAAGGGGGTGGTGATGCCGGCGCGCTCGAGGGCGTCGCAGATGAGGGGCAGGACGCCCAGCTCACGGAAGGTCGTGGTCACGGGTGCTATCGCTTTCGCAGTGGTTCAGCCGGTCAGCCGAAACAGAAGTCGGATGCGGCAGATTCACACTCGGCCGCGCACATACGGGCCGCCGACGGCGGCAACAGTGACCCTCAGTCTATCGGTAGGGTGCGATCATGCCCGCATCTGTGTCCGACGACGTCCCGGTCGCCTTCGCTGACCCTGTCTACCGCGAGGCCGTGGTCGACCTGCTGGCCGTGATCGCGTACGGCGAGATCACCGCCTTCGAGCGGCTCGCCGAGGACGCCAAGCTGGCCCCGACGCTCGAGGACAAGGTCGCGCTCGCCGCGATGGCCTCCGCCGAGCTGGACAAGGTCGGCCCGCTCCGGGACCGCATCACCGAGCTCGGCGGGGAGCCCTTCGCCGCCATGGCGCCGTTCCGCTCCGCGGTCGACCTCTTCCACGCCCACACCGCCCCGGCCGACTGGTCCGAGGGACTCGTCAAGGCCTACGTCGGCGACGGGCTGGCCAACGACTTCTACCGCGAGATCGCGGCCTACCTCGACCCCGACACCCGCGACCTGGTCGTGTCCTCGGTCGACACCGCCGGCAACTCGGCGTTCGTCGTCGAGAAGGTGCGTGAGGCCATCGCGGCCGACCACCGCCTCGGCGGCCGGCTCGCGCTCTGGGGCCGCCGGCTGATGGGGGAGGCGCTCACCCAGGCCCAGCGGGTCGCCGCCGAGCGGGACGCCCTCACGGCGCTGCTGGCCGGCGGCGTCGACCGCCCCGGTCTCGACCTCGCCGCGATCGGGCGGATGTTCACCCGGCTCACCGAGCGGCACGCCGAGCGCATGGCCGAGCTGGGCCTCGACAGCTAGACGAGGCCGAGCCCGACCAGCGGGGTGGTCGTCCCTAGGAGCGGAACCCCACGTGGCCGGCGACGCCGCCACCGATCTCGATGTAGGTGATCTTGGAGCCGGGGACCAGGGTCTTGCGGCCCTTGGTGTCGGTCAGGGCGAAGACACCGTCCTCCTTGAGCGCCTCGGCGGCGACCTTCTCGACCGCCTCCGCAGTCTCGTCGGTCTCCACGACCAGCTCTCGCGAGGCGTACTGGACGCCGATCTTGACCTCCACAGGTCGTCTCCTTCTCGTCAGACTTACGTCAGTGTTCGTCGGTCTTGGGGTAGCCGCGGATGCCGCGCCAGGCCAAGGCTGACACAAGGGCGGCTGCCTCCGTGCGGGAGATGCCCCCGGCCTCGCTGAGCCAGAACCGCGCGCTGACCTGAGCCATGCCCACGAGGGACACCGCGAGCAGCCGTGAGGCGGTCTCGGGCAGGCCCGTGTCGTCGGCGATGACGTGCGCGATCAGGGCCGCGCACTCGGTCGTGACGCGCTCGACGTGCTCGCGCACGGCGGGCTCGTTGGTCAGGTCGGACTCGAAGACCAGGCGGAAGGCGCCGGAGTCGTTGGCGACGTACTCGAAGAAGGCGTCGATGGTCGCGCCCACGCGCAGCTTGTTGTCCTGGGTCGAGGCCAGGGCGACGCGGCAGTTCTCGATGATCTGGTCGCAGGAGGTGTCCAGCAGCGCGAGGTAGAGCTCGAGCTTGCCGGGGAAGTGCTGGTAGAGCACCGGCTTGGAGACCCCCGCCCGCTCGGCGATGTCGTCCATCGCGGCGGCGTGGTAGCCCTGGGCGACGAAGATCTCCAGCGCGGAGGACAAGAGCTGGGCGCGGCGCTCACGGCGCGGCATGCGGGCGCCTCGCGGGCGCGCACCCCCGACGTCGTACTGACCTGCGCTCACCGTGTGCTCCTCGTGCCCGGAGGGCCCCGGAGCGGGGTCCTGGCTGTTGTCGGCTGCGAGCCTACTCGTTGGTCACCTGGTCCGGATGACGGGACGCGGCGCGGTCGGCCGGGCCCGGACGGGGAACATGAGAGGCGGTCACCGTGTTGTCGCAGGTGTTGCACCCAGAGCAGCCCGAGCACCGTCCCCACCGTTTCGAGGAGTACGCCGTGAGTTTTCCCGCGCTGGTCGAGCCCGCCGACGAGCTGACCATCGACGAGGTACGTCGTTACAGCCGCCACCTGATCATCCCCGACGTGGGCATGTCCGGGCAGAAGCGGCTCAAGAACGCCAAGGTGCTGGTCATCGGGGCCGGCGGCCTCGGCAGTCCCGCGCTGCTCTACCTCGCCGCCGCCGGTGTCGGCACCCTCGGCATCGCGGAGTTCGACGAGGTCGACGAGTCCAACCTGCAGCGCCAGATCATCCACACGCAGTCCGACATCGGGAAGTCCAAGGCGGTCTCCGCGAAGGAGTCCATCGCCGAGGCCAACCCCTACGTCAACGTGGTGCTGCACGAGGAGCGCCTGGACAACGACAACGTGCTGCAGGTGTTCGAGGGCTACGACCTCATCGTCGACGGCACCGACAACTTCGCGACCCGCTACATGGTCAACGACGCTGCCTACTTCCTGAAGATCCCCTACGTCTGGGGCTCGATCTACCGCTTCGACGGTCAGGCGTCGGTCTTCTGGCCGCACGCCACCGACGAGGACGGCGAGAGCGTCGACGCTCCCTGCTACCGCTGCCTCTACCCCGAGCCCCCGCCGCCGGGCATGGTCCCGAGCTGCGCCGAGGGCGGCGTCCTCGGTGTCCTGTGCGCCGCGATCGGCTCGATCCAGGTCAACGAGGCCATCAAGGTCCTCGCCGGCATCGGCGACCCGGCCGTCGGCAAGCTGGTCATCTACGACGCCCTCGAGCTGGAGTGGCGCAAGCTCAAGGTCCGCAAGGACCCCAACTGCGCGCTCTGCGGCGAGAACGCCACGGTCACCGGCCTGATCGACTACGACGCGTTCTGCGGTGCGATCTCGGAGGAGGCGGCCGACGCGGCCGCCGGCTCCACGATCTCGGTCACCCAGCTCGAGCACATGCTCAAGGAGCGCGAGGAGGGCGCCCGCGACTTCGTCCTCGTCGACGTGCGCGAGCCCAACGAGTTCGAGATCAACAAGATCCCCGGCTCGGTGCTGATCCCCAAGGGTGACTTCCTCAACGGGACAGCGCTGTCGCAGCTTCCCTCTGTCGACACGGGCAAGCAGATCGTCATGCACTGCAAGTCCGGTGTCCGCTCCGCCGAGACCCTCGCCATCGTGAAGGGTGCCGGCTACGCCGACGCCGTGCACGTCGGTGGCGGCGTGGTGGCCTGGGTCAACCAGATCGACCCCAGCCAGCCGTCGTACTGATCGGAGTGAGCCCCGTCGCGGGCGAGTAGTCATTTGTGACTACTCGCCCGTAACTCTTCGTGTGGGTGTGTCGTTGAGCACGTCGACCGCACCCGTCGGCGCTGTTGCCGACCCACTCAGGAGGGTTATCACTCGATGCTCGTTGCACCGAAGTCCACGCGCCGCCTCGCAGGTCTGGCCGCCGCGTTCTCCAGCGCCGCCCTGGCTGTCACCCTCGCCGGCGCCCCCGGCGCCGAGGCCGTCAAGCCCGTCAAGCCCGCCAAGACCCTGCGCGTCGCCACCTGGGCGCCTGCCGCGTCGGCCGGCATCACGCCGGGCGTGCAGACCAACACCGCGGGCAGCGGTCAGTGCACCGCCAACTTCGTCTTCACCGACGCCGCCGGTGCTGTCTACCTCGGTCAGGCCGCCCACTGCGCCAGCACCGGAGAGGCCACCGACACCGACGGCTGCCTCGCCGACTCGCTGCCCCTGGGCACCCGCGTGACCTTCAACCGCGGTGGCTCGCTCCTCAGCGCCGGCGAGCAGGTCGGTGCCGGCACGCTGGTCTACAGCTCCTGGCTGACCATGCAGGGCCGTGGCGAGAGCGACGCCGACACGTGCGCCTACAACGACTTCGCACTGGTCAAGATCAACGCCGGCGACGTCGCCGACGTCAACCCGAGCATCCCGTTCTGGGGAGGCCCCGTGGGCGTCAACCAGGCAGGGACGGCCGCGGGTGACCGGGTCTACAGCTTCGGCAACTCCGGCATCCGCTTCGGCATCGAGCAGCTCTCGCCCAAGACCGGCATCAGCCTGGGCACCGACGGTGGCGGCTGGAACCACCCGGTCTACACGCTGACCCCCGGCGTCCCCGGAGACTCCGGCTCGGCCTTCCTCGACGGTGAGGGCAAGGCCCTCGGCACCCTGTCGACGCTCGCGCTGGCCCCGCTGCCCGCCTCCAACGGTGTCGGCGACCTGTTCCGCGAGCTCTCCTACGCCCAGCAGTTCAGCGGCATCAGCGGCCTCAAGCTGGCCGAGGGCACGGAGCCGTTCGCCCCGATCCTCTGACGCACCAGACGCACCACCCGGGAGCATGACGATGGCCCCGTCCTCACGCAGGACGGGGCCATCTGTCGCCTCCGGCGCCCTGCGCAGGAGGTACGTTGCTCCGCATGGCAGACGCTCGGACGCCTCGGAGCGGATCGTCCGCCCTGGCCGTCCTCGGGGTCCTGGCGGTGACGGGGCTGCTGCTGGTGCTCGGCACCTGGGCGGCCTCGATCGGGCCGGACGACGTCGCCGACGACCGGGGCAGCGCCGACGTGTCGCTGTCGCGCAACACCGATCCCAACACCGCGACCGGGCCCCGCACCGTCCCTGACCCGCAACCGCTCGACCCGCGCCCGGTCGAGTCGTCGGGCTGGGCCCGGGTGCTCGGCACGCTCGTGGTCTCGGCGGTCGTGCTGGTGGCGGTCGTCCTGCTGGGTGGTCGCCTCCTCGCCGTCGTACGACGACTGACGCGGCTGCGGCGCCGCTCACGCCCTCAGGCGTCCCCCGAGGCGGACTTCGACATCCTCTCGCAGCCCTCGCCGGTCGTGGCGCAGGCGATCCTCGAGGACGCCACCGACCAGCGTGACGCGCTCGCCGAGGGCTCGCCCCGCAACGCGATCGTCGCCTGCTGGCACCGCTTCGAGTCCCAGGCGGCCGGCGTCGGGGTCGCCCGCCTGCCCCACGAGACGTCCTCGGAGTTCACGCTGCGCCTGCTCGACCTGGTCTCGGCCGACCGGCACTCGGTGTCGACGCTGGCGGCGCTCTACCGGGAGGCGCGCTTCTCCGACCACGAGCTCGACGAGCGGGCGCGGGCCGAGGCGGGTGCGGCGCTCGACGAGCTGCACGCCGACCTCGCCCGACGTTGGGCCACCCGAGCCGTCGACCAGGTCTTCGACCGGGGCCGGGCGCGATGAGGCCGGTCCGCTGGGGGCGGCGCGGCGCCCTCGCCGTCGTGGTGGCGGCCGTGGTGCTGGGTGTCGGCGAGGTGTCCGAGACCGGGCTCGACCCGCTGCGGGCCTGCCTCCTGGTCGTGCTCGTGGTCGCCGCCGTCGGGTTCGTGCTCGACGCCCTGGGTGAGCCGGGACCCACCTGGAGAGCCGACACCGTGCGCCCCGCCGCCCCCCGCGGTCTCGACCTGCAGACCCAGCGCTACCTCAGCGTCATGGAGAGCCACCTGGCCGCCACCCTGCCCGACCGGGCGCTGCGCGACCGCCTCGTGCTGCTGGCCGGTCGCACCCTGAGGCTGCGTCACGGCGAGCAGCCCGACACCGCGCGCGGGCGTGAGCTGCTGGGCCCCGAGCTGGCCTCCCTGTTCACCGATCCACCACGCCGCCTGACCAGGTCCGAGATCGAACGACACGTGCAGAGGATCGAGTCCCTATGACCCAGCCGCCCCCCGAGAGTGCCCCCGCCGGCACCCCCGCTGGCACCCCCGCTGGCACCTCGATGACCACCGAGGAGGCCGCGGCCACGGCAGGCCGCGTGCTCGACCAGGTCCAGCAGGCCGTTGTCGGCAAGCGGGAGCCGCTGGTGCTCGTGCTGACCGCGGTGCTCGCCAAGGGCCACGTGCTGATCGAGGACTTCCCGGGGCTGGGCAAGACGCTGGCGGCCAGGTCGTTCGCCCAGGCGCTCGGGCTCGACTTCTCCCGCGCGCAGTTCACCCCGGACCTGCTGCCCTCCGACCTCACCGGCTCCTTCCTCTACGACCAGCGTCGCGGCGAGTTCGAGTTCCGCCAGGGTCCGCTCTTCGCGGGGCTGCTGCTGGCCGACGAGATCAACCGGACACCGCCCAAGACCCAGTCGGCCCTGCTGGAGGCGATGCAGGAGCGCCAGGTCACGGTCGAGGGGGAGACCTTCGCGCTGCCCGACCCGTTCCACGTCGTCGCCACGGCCAACCCGATCGAGTACGAAGGCACCTACCCGCTCCCGGAGGCACAGCTCGACCGGTTCCTGATGCGGG
Organism: Nocardioides psychrotolerans; assembly: GCF_943371775.1. Lineage (GTDB taxonomy): Bacteria > Actinomycetota > Actinomycetes > Propionibacteriales > Nocardioidaceae > Nocardioides > Nocardioides psychrotolerans_A. Next base: position 2,378 of record NZ_CALRWD010000045.1, on the reverse strand, counting down.
TCGGCTTCGGCTACCCCAGCCTCCAGGAGGAGTACGACGTGCTGGCCCGGCGCATGGACCGGGGCCGGGAGGAGGTGGTCCTGGACCAGGTGACCGACGCCGCGGGCCTGCGGGCCATGCAGGAGGCGGTCGAGACGGTGCGGGTCGACCCGAGCGTCGCGCGCTACTGCGTCGACCTCGCGGTCGCCACCCGCGCCCACCGCGAGGTGCTGACCGGGGCGTCGCCGCGCGGCTCCTTGGGGCTGGTGCTCGCCGCGCGGGCCTTCGCGCTCCTGCGGGGTCGCGACTACGTCGTCCCCGAGGACGTGAAGGCGATCGCCCGGCCGGTGCTGGCCCACCGGATCACGATCAAGCCCGAGCTCTGGATGAGCGCCAGCAGCGGCACCTCGGTCGTGGACGACGTCCTCGACCGGGTCGCGACGCCCTCGGCGCTCGAGCGCTGAGCCGGTCCTGTGATGACCGGCCTCCCGCAGTGGCGACCCACCGCCGCCACCAGCCGCGCCGCCGTGGTCGCCACGTCCGGCACGGTCGCGGCCGTGCTCGCCGGCCGCCCCACGCTGCTGGTGCTCGTGGCCCCGTTGGTCCTCGCCACCGCCCTCGCCCTCGCCGGTCGCCCGCGGCGGACTCCGTCGGTGCGCTCGGACTTCGACCACCACGCGCTCCACGAGGGCCAGGGCACCACGTCACGCCTGGTCCTGTCCGATGCCGAGGACGTCGAGCAGGTCACGCGCGTCGCGTCGCGCGAGCCCTTCGTGTCCGTCCGCCCCCACGGCGGCCGGGTGACGGGGCTCCTCGGCGAGGGCGCCGTCGACCTGGAGTTCGGCCCCCGGCGGTGGGGCCGCCGGGTCGTGGGCGAGGAGGTGGTCGCGCTGACCTCGCCCTGGGCCGGCTTCCGCTGGGGGCCGAGCACGATCATCGGCGACCAGGTCCGGGTGCTGCCGGTCGGTCTGCACTACGCCTCGCACGCCGAGTCGCCCCAGCCGCGGGGACTCGTCGGCGCCCACCGCTCGTCGCGTCCGGGCAGCGGCACGGAGTTCGCCGGGATCCGGGCCTTCGTGCCCGGCGACCGCCTGCGCCGCATCAACTGGCGCGTCTCGGCCCGCACCGACCAGCTCCACGTCACCACGACCCGCGCCGAGGAGGACGCGGGCGTCCTCCTGGTCGTCGACGCGATCGCCGACCACGGCCGCTCCGGCGGGGTCGACGGGGCCGAGAGCAGCCTCGACCTGACGGTCCGCGCCGCCGCCGCGGTCGCCGAGCACGCGACCCGTCAGGGAGACCGGGTCTCGCTGCGGGTGCTGGGTCGCTCCACCCTCCAGGTCGGCTACGGCTCCGGCCGGCGTCACCTGCGCCGCGTGCTCGGGACGCTGGCGTCGATCCAGCCCGGGGCCGCGCACGACGGCGAGCTCGAGCGGCTCCAGCTCCGCGCCACCGAGGGCACCATGGTCGTCGTGCTCTCGCCGATGCTGGCCGAGGTCGTCGCGACCCTCACCGCGACCGCCGTACGCCGCGGTCTGCCGACGTTGGTCGTCGACACCATGCCGCCGGACGCCGACCCGGGCCTCGCCCCGGAGGTCGACCCGCTCCTGGCCGACCTGGCGTGGCGGATGCGGCGCCTCGAGCGCGAGCAGGTGCTGGCGAGCCTGGCGACGCTCGGCTGTCCGGTGGTGCCGTGGCGAGGGCCGGGAACCATCGACGAGGTCACCCACCGCCTGGCCCGCCGCGCCCGCCAGCCGCACCTGGGGTCACGATGATCGGCCAGGCGATCCGCTCGTGGAGCCGGGGGCAGTGGGCCCTCCGGCTGGTGGTGCTGACCGGCCCGGTGCTGGCGACGTGGGCGGCCGGTCTCACCGGCGACCCGCCCGGTCGGCTCGCGCTCGGCGTCGTCGTCGTGGCGAGCCTGGGCTTCGCGGTGTTCCCCGAGTCGGCGGTCGGCACGATCGCCTTCGCGACGGTGCTGCTGACATGGGGGTTGGGCTCCTCCCCGTCGACACCACCCGAGGCGGTGCTCGCTGCCGGCGCCCTGGTCGCGTCCCACGTGTCCGCCCTGGTGGTCTCCTACGGCCCGGACGACGTGCCGCTCGACCGTCGCCTGACGCTGACCTGGCTGGTGCGCGGGTCCGCGCTGTTCCTGGTCGCACCGGTGGTGTGGCTGCTGGCCACGGGCCTGGAGGGCCAGCCTGAGCCGGCCGGCCTCTGGGTGGCTGCCGTCGCCGCGCTCGCGGTGGCGGCGGTGGTCGCGACGACCTCGCTGGGGCCGAGGAGGGCGACATGACCGAGGACTACGTGGAGGAGGTGCTGTCGGTCGTCGAGCGGATCCCGCGCGGACGGGTCACGACCTACGGCGCGATCGCGGACGTCGTCGGTGGCGGCCCCCG
>NZ_CALRWD010000044.1:0-35906 GCF_943371775.1 Nocardioides psychrotolerans | reverse complement strand
GCCCGCCACGGGCCTGATCGACGTCTCCGAGGACCAGGGCGAGCGACTGGTCGCCCAGGCCGCCCGCTTCGGCGCGGCCGAGCTGACCCGCGCGGCCGACCTCGTGGCGACCGGTCTCACCGAGATGCGCGGCGCCACCGCGCCCCGACTGCTGCTCGAGCTGATCTGTGCCCGGGTGCTGCTGCCCGGGGCCGACCACTCCACCGACGGCGTCCTGGCCCGCCTCGACCGCCTCGAGCGGCGAGCCGCCATCAGCGGCGGCGCTCCCGCTGCCGAGGCGTCGCCCGCGCTCACCCCCGGCCAGGACCGGCCGGCCCAGGTGCGGCCCGCGCCGCACGAGCCGGAGCCTCCGGTCGCGGTGCCCGTGGCCCCGGTCGTGGAGCACGAGGTCGTCACCCCGCAGCCCCCGCCCGCGCCGCCCGTGCCGACCGCGCAGCCCGCGCCGGTCGTCGTGGAGCCGGAGCGCGAGCCCGAGCCGGTGCCCGCCCCCGAGCCGGCCGCAGCGCCTGCGCCCGCCCCTACGCCCGCCCCTGCTCCTGCGGTCGCCGGGTCGAGCACCCTCTCGCTCGTCGACGTACGACGCCTGTGGCCCGACATCGTCGAGGCGACCAAGCAGCGCCGTCGGGTGACCTGGATCCACCTCACCCAGCACGCGCAGGTGGTCGCCGTCGACGCCACGACGCTGACGCTGGGCTTCTCCAACGCGGGCGCCCGCGACTCCTTCGACAACGGCGGCAGCTCCGAGATCGTGCGGCAGTCGGCCATCGACGTCGTGGGGGCCGACTGGAAGGTCGAGACGATCGTCGACCCGGGCGCCTCGGCCGACGTGCCACCGCCACCCGCCGCCGAGCCGCCGCAGCCCGAGCCGCTCCGGCCCGAGCCGCCGGTCGCGGTCGACGAGCGACCTGCGCCGGAGGCGCCGCCGGCCTGGATGAGCGACGGGTCGGAGCCCGAGGCCAAGCCCGGTCCGGAGGCCGTGCGCTCGGCCCGCGACGCGATCCAGACGACCCGCCCCGCGGGCGAGGACGCCGCCCGCGGCGCCGACCTCGCAGCGGCCGACGCGGACGCGCACCCCGACGACCTCGATGCCGACTCCGAGGAGCTCGGCGGGGCCGAGCTCCTCGCACGTGAGCTGGGTGCTCAGATCATCGAGGAGATCCGGCACTCTTGAGGCCCTCCCGCGCGTTGTCCCACCGACTCGTCCCAACCGTCCACAACCACGAGGTGACCGCACCATGACCCAGAACCCCTTCGACGCCCTGGGCGGCGGCGGCTTCGACATGAACGCCCTGCTGCAGCAGGCCCAGCAGATGCAGGAGCAGCTGCAGGCCGCCCAGGAGCGGCTGACCGACACCGTCCTGGACGGGACCGTCGCCGGTGGCGCCGTGACGGTCAAGGTCAGCGGCGTGGGTGACCTGATCGCGGTCGAGATCAAGGCCGGTGGCTTCGACGGCACCGACGCCGACGACCTGGCCGACCTCGGCGACATGATCGTGGCCGCCTACCGCGACGCCAAGTCGCAGGCCGACGCGCTCGCCGGCGAGGCCCTCGGACCGCTGGCCGGGGGTGGCGGCCTGCCGGGCATGCCGTCGACCGGTCAGCTGGGGTTCTGAGCCGACCTTGTACGAAGGTGTCGTCCAGGACCTGATCGACGAGCTCGGCCGCCTGCCGGGGGTCGGTCCCAAGAGTGCCCAGCGCATCGCGTTCCACCTGCTGCAGGCCGAGCCCGCCGACGTACGCCGGTTGGCCGACGTCCTCATGGAGGTCAAGGCCAAGGTCAAGTTCTGCTCGGTCTGCTTCAACGTCTCCGAGGACGAGCAGTGCCGGATCTGCCGTGATCCTCGCCGCGACCCGGCCGTCCTGTGCGTCGTCGAGGAGTACAAGGACGTCGTGGCCATCGAGCGCACCCGCGAGTTCCGGGGGCGCTACCACGTGCTCGGCGGGGCGATCTCGCCGATCGACGGGATCGGTCCCGACCAGCTGCGCATCAAGGAGCTGATGCCGCGCCTCAACGACGGTGTCGTCCTCGAGGTCGTGCTGGCGACCGACCCCAACCTCGAGGGAGAGGCCACCGCGACCTATCTCACGCGCCTGCTGCGGCCCATGGGGTTGCAAGTCACCCGCTTGGCGAGTGGACTGCCGGTGGGTGGTGACCTCGAGTACGCCGACGAGGTCACCTTGGGAAGAGCCTTCGCAGGGAGACGAGCAGCCGAATGAGCGCACCACAGATCGACACCGAGACCCAGGACTTCGCGCAGGAGATCGCCGACAGCGTCGAGAGCTTCCTCATCGCGCTGCGCGCCATCAGCCGCGAGGCGACCTCGGGCCAGGCGATCTCGTTGCTCCTCCTGGAGATCAGCCAGGTGCTGCTCGCCGGTGCCCGGCTCGGGGCGCAGCGCGACTTCACGCCGACCGCCGACTACCAGCCCGACGTGGGCCCGGAGGCCGACCTCGACGAGATGCGCCTGCGGCTGGCGGTCCTGCTCGGCAACGTCGACACCTACAGCTTCGTCTTCGACCCCTACGTCCCCGACGTGGTCGAGAGCCAGCTCTCCGACGACCTGACCGCGATCGCCACCGACCTCGAGAACGGCCTGCGCCACTTCCGCCTCGGCGACGTGACCGAGGCGCTGTGGTGGTGGCAGTTCTCCTATGTCGCGTCCTGGGGCAACCTCGCCGGAGCAGCGCTCAACGCGCTGCTCTCGGTGGTGTCGCACGACCGGCTCGACGTCGACAACGACGCCGAGATCGAGCAGATCGTGGCCGCCGAGGCCGTCTTGGACGGCGGCCCGGTCTGAGCGGGGGAGTCGTTAGACTCTGAGGGTCCTTCCCCGACCTCAGGAGTGAGCTGACGTGGGCATTGTCGTGCAGAAGTACGGCGGCTCTTCGGTCGCTGATGCCGCTGGCATCAAGCGAGTGGCGCAACGCATCGTCAACACCCGTAAGGCGGGCAACGACGTGGTCGTCGTGGTGTCCGCGATGGGCGACACGACCGACGAGCTGCGCGACCTCGCCGAGCAGGTGACGCCGCTGCCGCCGCCGCGCGAGCTCGACATGCTGCTGACCGCCGGCGAGCGCATCTCCATGGCCCTGGTGGCCATGGCGATCGCGCAGCTCGGGCACAAGGCGCAGTCCTTCACCGGCTCGCAGGCGGGCGTCATCACCGACTCCGCCCACGGTCGCGCCAAGATCATCGACATCACCCCGGGACGCATCGAGGCCGCCATCAAGGACGGTGCCATCGCGATCGTCGCCGGCTTCCAGGGCGTCTCCCAGGACACCAAGGACGTCACGACCCTCGGTCGCGGCGCCTCCGACACGACCGCCGTCGCGCTCGCCGCAGCGCTGGGCGCCGACGTGTGCGAGATCTACAGCGACGTCGACGGCGTCTTCACCGCAGACCCGCGCATCGTCAGCACGGCGCGCAAGCTCGACAAGGTCTCCACCGAGGTCATGCTCGAGATGGCTGCCTCGGGCGCCAAGATCCTCCACCTGCGGTGCGTCGAGTACGCCCGCCGCTACAACATGCCGGTCCACGTGCGCTCGTCCTTCTCGCAGAAGGAAGGCACCTGGGTCATCCCCGAGACAGTCGCAGGAGAAGACATGGAACAGGCGATCATCGCGGGCGTCGCCCACGACCGCAGCGAGGCCAAGATCACCGTCGTCGGCGTGCCCGACAAGGTCGGCGAGGCCGCGCGCATCTTCGAGGCGCTGGCGGCGACCGAGGTCAACATCGACATGGTCGTGCAGAACGTGTCGGCGGCCGCGACCGGACTGACGGACATCTCCTTCACCCTCCCGCGCACCGACGGGCAGACCGCCATGGCCGGGCTCGCCCGGATCCAGGACGAGGTCGGCTACGAGAAGCTCCTCTACGACGACCAGATCGGCAAGGTCTCGCTGATCGGTGCCGGCATGCGCTCGCACCCGGGCATCACGGCCAAGTTCTTCGCGGCCCTGGCCGCTGCCGGCGTCAACATCGAGATGATCTCCACCTCGGAGATCCGCATCTCGGTCGTCGTCAGCGAGGCCCAGGTCGACGAGGCCGTGCGGTCCACCCACACCGCCTTCGAGCTCGACAACCTCGAGGTCGAGGCGGTCGTCTACGGCGGGACCGGCCGATGAGCGTGCGCATCGGCATCGTCGGCGCGACCGGCCAGGTCGGCGTCGCCATGCGCCAGATCCTCGAGGAGCGGGGCTTCCCGGTCGACGAGATCCGTTTCTTCGCCTCGGCCCGCTCCGCCGGGACCGTGCTGCCCTACGCCGGGCGGGAGGTGATCGTCGAGGACGCGTCCACCGCCGACCCCGCCGGCCTCGACATCGCGCTCTTCTCCGCGGGCGCCACGACGTCGCGCGCGCTGGCTCCGGTCTTCGCCGCCGCCGGCGTGACGGTCATCGACAACTCGTCGGCGTTCCGCATGGACCCCGCCATCCCGCTCGTGGTCTCCGAGGTCAACCCTGAGGCGATCGAGCTCGCCCTGGGTGAGGGTGGCAAGCGGATCATCGCCAACCCCAACTGCACGACGATGGCAGCGATGCCCGTCCTCAAGCCGCTGCACGAGGAGGCCGGCCTGGTGCGGCTCATCGCTTCGACCTACCAGGCCGTCTCCGGCTCGGGTGTCGCCGGCGTCGAGGAGCTCGCCTCCCAGGTCGGCGCCGTGGGTGACAAGGCCCGCGAGCTGGCCTACGACGGCGAGGCCGTGAGCTTCCCCGAGCCCGTGAAGTACGAGCGGACGATCGCCTACAACGTGCTCCCCATGGCCGGCTCGATCGTCGACGACGGCCTGTTCGAGACCGACGAGGAGCAGAAGCTGCGCAACGAGTCGCGCAAGATCCTCGGCATCCCCGACCTGCGGGTCTCGGGCATCTGCGTGCGGGTGCCGGTCTTCACGGGCCACTCGCTGGCGATCAACGCCGAGTTCGCCTCGGCCATGACCGTCGAGCGGGCTCGCGAGCTGCTCGCCGCCGCTCCCGGTGTCGAGCTGTCCGACATCCCCACGCCGCTGCAGGCGGCGGGCAAGGACGCGTCGTACGTCGGTCGGATCCGGCAGGACCCGGGCGTCGACGGCGATCGCGGCCTCGCGCTGTTCATCTCCAACGACAACCTGCGCAAGGGTGCCGCGCTCAACACCGTGCAGATCGCCGAGCTGCTCGCCGCTCGCTGAGGTCCGCGAGCCCGCACGCCGCTTCATCAAGGGACGCAGACGAACCGCCACTCCCCACGGCGCAGACCCCGTGGTGGGTGGCGTGTCGTCGTGGGAAGTGGGCCGACTCGCGCCCGGTGCTGCAACACTGCGCCGACTCGGCGCAGGGTCAGTCCTCGGGCGCGTCGATGAACGTCGTGGTGACCCAGTGGGACAGCAGGTAGGTCGCGACCCCGACCAGCGGGATCACGATGATCATCCACCAGCGGTCGAGCACGTCGATGAAGACGAGCAGGGCGATCACGGCCAGCGAGCCGACCGCCAGAAAGCTGGTGCTGCCGGCGTCGGGGACCCGGAAGGCGCGCAGCAGGGCTGAGCCGATGACGACCGCGGCGACCACGATCGCCAGCAGGATCGGGAAGCCGGCGGCCCCGCACGACGCCGTGCCCTGCACGGCCTCGCAGGCCTTCAGGGAGCCGGCGGTGGCGGCGACCATCGCGGCGCCGACGAGCAGCCCGGTGAGGGCGGCCGCGACCCGACCGGTGACGATCGGCTCGCGGTCCTCAGCCGGAGGTCGGGGCGCCTGGGCGGGTGCGGGCGCCTTGGCCGCCTTCGGCGCCTTGGCCGCCTTCGGCGCCTTGGGAGGCTTGGGAGGCTTGGGCTGCTTCGCTGGGCGCGCGGGGGCCTCGTCGACGAAGAGCGGCCGGTCGTCCTCGGCCATGGCCGGGACGGTCTGACGCTCGGGTCGCACCTCGACGGGCGTCTCCGCCGGCGTCTCGACCGATGCCTCGACCGGCGCCTCGACCGGTGCCTCGACCGGCTCGATCACCCGGGTGTCCTCGGTCGGCTCGATCACCTGGGTGTCGTCGTCGGGGGCGGTGGCCTCGGGGGAGGCGGTCGGCCGGGTCTTCTTGCGGCCGAAGAGCTTCGGCAGCTCCAGGCTCGGCTCGGTGCGCTTGTCCTCGTCTCCCATGACGTCAGTGTGCCACGAGCAGTGACCCCCCTCACCTGGTCAGCCCTGCCGAGCCTTGAGCCTCGGGTTGCGCTTGTTGATGACGAAGACCCGACCCCGGCGGCGCACGACCTGTGACCCGGGTTGCTGCTTGAGCGATCGCAGCGAGTTGCGGACCTTCATCGCCCACCTCGTGGTGCCGCGCCGGTCGCCGGGTCGACGAGGCCGCGGCGGACGGCCTGCACGAGGCGACGGGGCACACGGTGCTGCGCGCCGTCGACGGCGACGGTCACCAGGTGGGGCGCGCTCGCCCTCCACCGGGCTCGCCGGTGTCGGGTGTTGCTGCGTGAGGTCCTGCACTGCGGGACGGCCATGGTCTTCCTCTCGGTGGGGTGGGTAGGGCAGGTCAGGCGACGACGCGGATCGGTCCGAGCCAGGGCTCGAAGCCGTCCTCGGCGACGTCCCAGGTGCCCGCGCCGACAGGGGCGTCGGAACGGGCCAGGAGCAGGTCGTCGAAGGAGTGCTGCAGGTGGCTCGGTGCCACGCCGACGCCGGCGAGGTCGATCCGGGTGTGGGGCGTACGACGACCCCAGGGCTCGCCGTGGCCGATGCTGAGCTGGCCTCCGGCGCCGTCCCACACCAGGGCTCGGCCGGGTCGCGTGGGCAGCCAGAAGCAGCCGCGGGAGCGGTGCCGGCCGCCACCGAGCTCCTCGAGCCGGTCGAGCAACCGGCCGGGGTGGAACGGGCGACGGGAGGTGAGGCTCTGGGCCCACACCAGGGGCGAGTCGACGTGGGGGACCGCGTCCCTCCGGACGGGTGACGACCAGGCCAGGGTCTCGCCGTGGCGGTGCAGGTCGGAGCACAGGGCGGAGCCGTCGACCGCCTCGAGCCCGTGGTGCACGAGGGCGTCGGGACGAGCCAGCGTGCGCACGAGATCGAGCCCGGCCGCCGTGGCGCCACCGCTGAGGACCACCAGGTCGGCGTACTCGACCATGGCGGCGGCCACCTCGCCGACGCCGCGATGGTCGTCGTGCGAGGTGTGCTGGCCACGCTCGGCGAGGAGCGCGTCGCCGACGAGGTCCTCCACGATGTCGCTGCCGTCGAGGGCGGTCACGACCGTCGCGACCCGCAGGTGCCGGGCCAGCCGGGTGTCCCAGGACAGGACGTTGCAGACCTGCCCGGCCTCCGCGCCGGTGGGCAGCGCGGCCAGCACGGTCGCCCAGCGGCCGTCGCGGGCGACCCGTTCGAGGGTGGGGATGATGTCCTCGCGCAAGGCACAGCTCACGCAGGCGTGCTCGAGCTCGATCTCCTCGCGCTCGACGACGCCGCTCAGGTCGCTCACCGAGCGGTGCAGGACCTGGGCCTCGACGTCGATGCGGTGTCGCACGGCCACGGCCTGCGGCAGGTCGAAGAGCATGCTCACCATCGCCGCCTCGAGGGTGGGGGTGTCGACGCCCGTGAGCAGGACGACGGGGGTCCTCATCGGGCGCCTCCGAAGCGTCGCTCGAACCGCTCAACGCGGCCCTCGCTGTCGAGGACCCGGCCGCGACCGGTCCAGAACGGGTGGCTGGCGACCGAGACGTCGACGTCGACGACGGGGTAGCTCCGCCCCTCGTGCTCGACGGTCTCGTCGCTGGTGAGGGTCGAGCGGGTGAGGATCTGCCAGCCCGCGGAGCGGTCGCGGAAGACCACCGGGGAGTAGGCGGGGTGAATGTCGGTCTGCACGCCTGCTTTCCTTCCTGTAGAATGAGAATCATTATCAATACTGCCATCGAAGGAGTGGTCATGTCACGTCGCTGTCAGGTCCGAGACGCCGGCCCCGGATTCGGACACCGGGTCTCGCACTCGCACCGCCGCACGAACCGGAGGTTCGACGTCAACGTCCAGCGCAAGCGCTACTGGGTGCCGAGCCTCGGGCGCCGCGTGACCCTGCGCGTGAGTGCTCGCGGCATCAAGGAGATCGACGTGCGTGGCATCGAGGCCGTCGTGGCCGACCTGCGTCGGCGCGGGGAGGTGCGCTGATGGCCCGGCGCGGCAACGACCTGCGCCCGGTGGTCAAGCTCCGCTCCACCGCCGGCACCGGGCACACCTACGTGACGCGCAAGAACCGGCGCAACGACCCCGAGCGGCTCGAGCTCAGCAAGTACGACCCGCGCGTGCGTCGTCACGTGCTGTTCCGCGAGGAGCGCTGATGGCCTCGCAGGCCAAGATCGCGGCGGAGCGGCGTCGACGTGCCACGGTCGAGAGGTACGCCGAGCGGCGGGCGCTGCTGCGCACCGCCGTCCTGGCAGCCGGGCCGGGGTCGCCGGAGCAGGCCGCCGCGGTGCGGGCGCTCTCCCGGCTGCCGCGTGACGCCTCCCCGGTGCGCGTGCGCAACCGGGACCAGGTGGACGGACGGCCGCGGGGCTTCCTGCGCAAGGCCGGGGTCTCGCGCATCACCTTCCGCATGATGGCGCACCGCGGTGAGCTGCCCGGCGTCCGCAAGGCGTCCTGGTAGGTCCGGGACGGGCCTCGGGGCGCCGTGGGTGACGACGGTAGGTTGGCGTGCATGAGCGAGACCACCGGCGTGCGGCCGACGCGACAGCGTCTGGCCGTGCGTCAGGTCCTCGACTCGGCCGACGACTTCCGCAGTGCCCAGGACATCCACGACGCGCTGCGTCGGGAAGGCGAGCGGGTCGGGCTGGCGACGGTCTACCGCGCGCTGCAGTCACTGGTCGAGGAGGGAGAGGTCGACGTCCTGAAGACGGACGCCGGCGAGGCCGTCTATCGCCGCTGCAGCACCCACCACCACCATCACCTCGTGTGCCGCGAGTGCGGTCGCACGGTGGAGATCGAAGGACCTGCGGTGGAGCGGTGGGCGACGGCGGTCGCGCTCGAGCACGGCTACGAGGACGCGAGCCACACCCTGGAGCTGTTCGGCACCTGTTCGCCGTGCCAGGGCGCTGTGCGCTAGCGTTGCAAACGAGAATCGATCTCACGATGAAAGGCATTACATTGAACCGCAACGAGCTCAAGGAAGCCGTCGCCGACAAGGCCGGCCTCGATGTCGGTCAGGCCGACCGCGCCCTCTCCGCCGTCCTGGACGCCATCACCGGCGCCCTGGCGTCGGGCGACAAGGTGACGCTGGCCGGCTTCGGCACGTTCGAGACGCGCGAGCGCGCGGCGCGCACCGGCCGCAACCCGCAGACCGGCGAGAGCATGGAGATCGCCGCGTCGACCGCAGCGGCCTTCAAGCCGGCCGCCGCGCTCAAGAAGGCCGTCTCCGAGCGCTGACGTCGCTGGTCGGGCTCTGCCCGACACGCAGAGGAGCCCCGGACCCACATGGTGGGTCCGGGGCTCCTGACGTCTTCGACGCCGTCTGTCGGGCTGACAGGATTTGAACCTGCGGCCTCCTCGTCCCGAACGAGGCGCGCTACCAAGCTGCGCCACAGCCCGATCATGGGCCCCTCCCGGTGGAGGGAGGAGCCCACGGTCGTCGAGCATACCCGAGGGCCACCGGAGCCTCGAATCTGGGCCGGGTCAGGCCCGCATCAGGTGACGGGCAGCAGGGTGAGCAACGAGGCCTCGGGTCGGCAGGCCACCCGGATCCGTGCGTAGGGGCTGGTGCCGAGCCCTGCGGAGACGTGCATCCAGGCCGAGCCGGGGTCGCCGGGTCGGGAGTCGGCTGGGTGCCGGTGCAGGCCGCGGGCGCGGGCGGGCTCGAGGTCGCAGTTGGTGGTGAGCGCCCGACCGCCGGGCAGGCAGACCTGCCCCCCGTGGGTGTGTCCGGCGAGGATCGCGTCGTAGCCGGCGGCGGCGTAGTGGTCGAGCACGCGGAGGTAGGGGGCGTGGGCGACGCCGAGGCGCAGGTCGGCGGCGGGGTCGGCCGGGCCGGAGACCTGGTCGAGCCGGTCGTAGCCCAGGTGGGGGTCGTCGACGCCCGCGAGGGCCAGCGTCGTCTCGCCGACCGTCAGGGAGCCGCGGCGGTTGGTGAGGTCCAGCCACCCCGCGCCGCTGAAGGCCTGCGACAGCAGGGGCCAGGGCAGCTGCGGCACGTCCGTGTGGCGCTTGCCGTCGTCGGGCAGCAGGTAGCGCAGGGGGTTGCGCAGGCTCGGCTCGAAGTAGTCGTTGGAGCCGTGGACGAAGACCCCAGGCACGTCGAGCAGCGACCCCAGGGAGTCCTTGACGACCGGCACGGCGTCACGGTGGGCCAGGTTGTCACCGGTGTCGACGACCAGGTCGGGCTCGAGGTCGGCCAGGTCGCGCAGCCACTCCTGCTTGCGGGTCTGGCCCGGGGTCATGTGGATGTCGCTGAGGTGCAGCACCCGCAGGGGCTTCATGCCACGCGGGAGGACCGCGACCTCCACCCGCCGCAAGGTGTAGGCCCGCGCCTCCCACACGGCGTACGCCGTGAGGCCGGAGGCCGCGAGCGCACCGGTGCCGAGCAGTCGGGGGAGAAACCGGAGGCTGGGCACGCGGCAAGGCTGCCACAATGGCCTCATGAGTGCCCTCAAGGACCGCCTGCGCACAGACCTCACCGCCTCGATCAAGTCGCGCGACGAGGTGCGTTCCTCGACCCTGCGGATGGTCCTGACCGCCATCACCAACGCGGAGGTCGCCGGCAAGGAGGCGCGTGAGCTGACCGACGACGACATCATCGGGGTGCTCTCCTCGGAGGCCAAGAAGCGCCGTGAGGCCGCCACGGCGTTCGCCGACGGCGGTCGCGAGGAGATGGCTGCCAAGGAGCGCGCCGAGTCGGAGGTGCTCGCCGACTACCTGCCCGCAGCGCTGAGCGACGAGGAGGTCGCCGGCATCGTCACCGCCGCGATCGAGCAGGTGGGTGCCGCAGGAGAGGGCATGAAGGCCATGGGCAAGGTCATGGGCCTCGTCACGCCCCAGGTGAAGGGCCGCGCCGACGGCGGCGCCGTCGCCGCGGAGGTGCGCCGCCAGCTCGGCTGACGCCGCGCCAGACCGTCAGCCGGTCAGCGGCGTCCGCCGTTCCCGTTGCCGTTCCCGTTGCCGTTGTTGCCCCGACCTCCGCGGCCTCCGTTGTCCGGACGCGGCGGACGCCCGGTCGACGGGTAGACCACGACCGTGTCGCCGCTGGCGAGCTCCACGCCGGCGCCCGGGCCGGTGTAGGCGACCGTGCCCTCGGCGTAGCCGGAGGGGACCGAGCCGCCCAGGCTCACCGTGAAGCCGAGCTCCTCCAGGGCCGCGCGGGCCGAGTCGACGTCCTGGCCACCGAGGTCGGGGATGCCGGTGAGGACACCGAGGACGTCGGTGCCGCTGGGGGCGACGAAGTCCTCGTCGTCGAGGTACTGCTCGATGACCTTCATCGCGTCGCCCCACATGGGGCCGGCGAGGGTCGAGCCGAAGGCCGCGGAGACGAAGGAGTTGCCGATGGTCTGGCCGTTGAGCGTGATCGGCTGACCCTCGATGTTGGCGCCGGCGATCATCGCGGCGGTCGCCAGGTTGGGGGTGTAGCCCGCGAACCACACCGCGCGGTTCTCCTGGATGGTGCCGGTCTTGCCCGCGGAGGGCTGGACGGTGTTGATGCCGGCGCCGTAGCCGAAACCGCCCGGCTCCTGGACCCCGCGGAGCACGTCGTTGACCGCGTCGGCCACCGAGCTCGGCATCACCTGGGTGCAGCGCGCGGGGTAGTCCTTGAGCGTGTTGCCGTTGGAGTCGAGGATCGCGGTCACCGGACGCGAGTCGCAGTGCAGGCCGCGGCCGGCGAACGTCGCGTAGGCCTCGGCCATCTCGAGCGGGCTCACGTCGGCGACCCCGAGGGTGAACGTCGGCACCATCTCGGTGGCAGGGTCGGTGAGCTGGACCCCCATGGCCTTGGCGAGCTCGTAGGGCTCGCAGAGGCCGGTCATCTGCTCGAGCTGGGCGAAGAAGGTGTTCACCGACAGGCGTGTGCCCGTGTAGAGGTCGAAGGTGCCGGAGTCGGTGGAGTTGGACGGGTCCCAGATCTCGCTCGACTGGTAGAACTCACCGTCGCAGACCTCGAAGTCGCCCTGGTCGAGGAAGACCTGCGGGGGCGACGAGATGGTCTCGGACAGCGGGATCCCCTGTTGGATCGCGGAGGCGAGGACGAACGACTTGAACGTCGAACCCGCCTGGAAGCCGTTGGAGTCGCCGTACTGCGACGGGACGACGTAGTTGAGGTAGGTCTCGCCCTGCCGCTTCTTGGCCCCCATCGGGCGGGACTGCGCGATGGCCTTGACCGCGCCCGTGCGGGGCTCGACCATCGCCAGGGCGCCGATCGCCTCGTCGTCCTTGAAGACGTTGCTGCGCACCGACTCGTCTGCGGCGTCCTGGTAGCGCAGGTCGACGGTCGTGCGGATCGTGAGCCCGCCGGAGTAGATGAGGCTCTTGCGCTCCTCCTCGGTGCGACCCAGGGAGCGGTCCTTCATCAGGTAGTTGAGGACGTAGTCGCAGAAGAAGGGAGCCCGCGAGAAGACGCAGCCGTTCTTGACCTCGGTGACGTCGAGCTTGAGGCCCCGCTTCTTGGTCTTCTCCGCCATGGCGTCGGTCACGACGTTGAGCTGGGCCATGCGGTCCAGCACGATGTCGCGACGCTCGCGGGTGCGGTCGGGGGCGTTGGTCGGGTCGAACGCCGTGGGGTTCTGCACCAGGCCGGCCAGGATCGCCGACTGGTTGAGGTTGAGCTTGCTGGCGTTGACGTCGAAGTAGTGACGCGCGGCAGCCTGCACGCCGTAGGCGCCGTCACCGAAGTAGGCGATGTTGAGGTAGCGCTCGAGGATCCAGTCCTTGCTGTAGCGCTGCTCGACGGCGATGGCGTAGCGGAGCTCCTTGAGCTTGCGGGCGTAGGTCTGGTCGACCGCCGCGCGCTGCTCCTTCTTGGTGTCGGCCTGCTGGAGCAGCGTCAGCTTGACCATCTGCTGGGTGATCGACGAGCCACCCTGCACGACGCCGCTGGCGGCCGAGTTGGTCAGCAGGGCGCGCACGGTGCCCTTGACGTCGAGCGCGCCGTGCTCGTAGAAGCGGTAGTCCTCGATGGCGACGATGGCCTTGACCATCGTGCGCGAGATCTGGTCGAGCGAGACGTTGACGCGGTTCTGGTCGAAGATCGTCGCGATCGTCTCGCCCTTGCCGTCGACGATGCGGGTCTTCTGCGGCAGCGCGTCGGTCTCGAGCTCGGTCGGCAGCTGGTCCATCGTGTCGGCGACGCTGCGGGTCGTCACGCCGACGACCGCGGCGAACGGGATCGCCAGGCCGGCCACCACGACCCCCAGGACGGCGGCGACAGCCACCATCACCCCCAGGTGCGAGAGCACCTTGGGGAAGGACGGACGCTCGGAACGTGGCCTCGACATGGCCTCAGGGTACGTGAGCGCGCGTAGCGCGCCGGATTCGTCGCGCACCACCCCTGGTGCCTGGTCATCACGAATGACTAGTCATTTCGGACTACACAAGTTGGGCCTAACGAGGCTTACCGATCCTGAGCGGGTTCTTTACCTTTAAGGACGTGGGATAGGCCGAGGTGGCGTCATGGGGACGCAGCCTGATCTCGGAAGATGTGGGGACATCATCATGTGGGTTGAAGACTGGGCGCCACGCGCCGCTTGCAAGGCTGCACAGCCGGACCAGCTGTTCGTCCGTGGAGCCGAGCAGAACAAGGCCAAGCAGCTGTGCGCGGGTTGTCCCGTGCGCACCGAGTGCCTCGCTGAGGCACTCGACAACCAGATCGAGTGGGGCGTCTGGGGAGGCATGACCGAGCGCGAGCGCCGGGCCCTGCTCCGTCGCCGTCCTGCCGCATCGTGGCGCACCGTGCTGGAGACCGCCCGTGAGGGCGCCCAGCCTCAGCCGGCACCGGCTGCCGTCTGAACCCGTCGCACCGCAACGCCTGAGCCGTCCGGGAGGGAGGGTTCAGGCGTTGCTCTGCGTCCCGGCCCGGGCGTGACGGCGGTCACGAGCCGGCGAGGAGCTCTCCGACACGTCGCAGCCCGGCGAGGTCGTGCACGTCCCCGGCCAGCGCCGGGACCACGGCCGTGGCCACCTGGGGGTGGGCGGTCGCGAACCGCTCCCGCAGCCTCGCCTCCCGCTCGACCATGCGCATCTGGTCGGCGTGCAGCCGCAGCATGCCGGCGGTGAGCGAGGACGGGTCCTCGCGGCGCAGGCGCTCGGCCGCGGTCATCGACTCGTCGGCGGAGAGGTCGCCCGACGGGGCCGGGCTGGCCCGGTTGACGATCAGTCCCGCGAGCGGCATCCGGTCCTCGCTGAGACGCTCGACGAAGTAGGCCGCCTCGCGCAGGGCGTCCGGCTCCGGCGCGGCCACGACGAGGAACGCCGTGCCGTCGTGCTGGAGCAGCGCGTAGGTCTTCTGGGCGCGCTGGCGGAAGCCGCCGAAGACCGTGTCGAGCGCGGCGACGAAGGTCTGGAGGTCGCCGAGGACCTGGCCGCCGAGGATCTTGGTGAGGGCGTTGGTGATGATCCCGAAGCCGGCGGTCATCAGCTTGGCCGGGCCGCGGGCCGGGGCCAGCATCAGCCGGATGAAGCGGCCGTCGAGGAAGCTGGACAGCCGCTCGGGGGCGTCGAGGAAGTCGAGTGCGGAACGCGACGGAGGGGTGTCGACGACGATCAGGTCGTAGGTGCCGTCCCCACCCTCCGGGCCGGACTGGGCGTGGATCTGGCCGAGCTTCTCCATCGCCATGTACTCCTGGGTGCCCGCGAACGAGCTGGAGAGCGCGATGTAGAAGGGGTTCTCGAGGATCTGCTTGGCCTTCTCGGGGCTGGCCTGGCTCTCGACCACCTCGTCGAAGGTGCGCTTCATGTCGAGCATCATCGCGTCCAGCTTGCCGCCGGCCGCCGGGTCGACGTCGGAGACCGGCCGGGGGGTGTTGTCGAGGGCCTCGATCCCCATGGACTGGGCCAGGCGCCGGGCGGGATCGATGGTGAGCACGACGACCTTGCGGCCGCGCTCGGCGGCGCGCAGGGCGAGGGCGGCCGACGTGGTGGTCTTGCCGACGCCACCGGATCCGCAGCACACGATGATCCGGGTGGCCTGGTCGTCGATGAGTGCGTCGACGTCGAGCGCCCGGGCGCCGGGCGCGCTCGCCGTGCCGCTGGGGCCGACGCGGGTGCGGGCCTTGGTCATGCCATCCCCTGCTCTCGGAGGCTCGCGGCCAGCTCGTAGAGGGCGCCGAGGTCGACGCCCTGCGGCAGCCGCGGCAGCTCGTACGTCGGGACGCCGAGGTCGGCGACCAGCTCACGCTGGGAGTCCTCGAGCGCTCGGCGCTCGGCGTGGTCGCGGGCCTCGACGAGCAGACCGTCGACGAGTGCCGGGTCGTGGCGCACTCCGGCCCTGGTGAGGTCGGCGGTGACCCGCTCGCGGTCGATCGAGCCGCTGCGGGCGTCGGCGAGGTCGTCGGCCGCCATGTCCTGGGGGCGGATCAGGTTGACCACCACGCCACCGACCGGCAGGTCCACCGAGCGCAGCTCGGCGATCCCGTCGGCGGTCTCCTGCACCGGCATCTCCTCCAGGACGGTCACGAGGTGCACGGCGGTGCGCGGCGAGCGGAAGAGCGTCATCATCGTGTCGGACTGCGACTTGATCGGCCCGACCTTCGCCAGGCCCGCGAGCTCGTTGCTGACGTTGAGGAACTGCACGATCCGGCCCGTCGGCGGTGCGTCCAGGACGACGGCGTCGTACTGGATGGCGCCCTTGTTGCGGCTGTTGCGCTCCACCGCCTCGAAGAGCTTGCCCGTGAGCAGCACGTCGCGGACACCCGGCGCGATCGTGGTGGCGAACTCGATGACGCCGAAGCGGTCGAGCGCGCGACCGGCACGGCCGAGCTTGTAGTAGAGGGAGAGGTACTCCAGGAGGGCCGACTCGGGGTCGATGTGCAGCGCGTGCACGACGCCGGGGGTGCCGTCCTCGGCGGGGAGGCCGGTCGTGAGGCGTCGCTCCTCGGGGGGCAGTGGATCGACGTCGAACATCCGGGCGATGCCCTGACGCCCCTCGACCTCGCACAGCAGCACGTTCTTGCCGCGGGTGGCCAGGGCGAGCGCCAGCGCCGCCGCGACGGTCGACTTGCCGGTGCCGCCCTTGCCCGTGACGACGTGGAGGCGGACCTTCGGCCAGTCTCTCGTCCGCTTCTCGCTCACGCTCCGAATGCTAGGGCGTGGAGCCTGAGGCCGGGCGGGGACGCCGCAGGGAGCGGGACAGCTCGTGGGCCTCGTGGAGCAGCAGGCTGCCCAGCTCGCGCCGGCGGGCCTCGTCGAAGCGACGCTCGATGCCGGTCAGGCTGAGCGCCCACGCGGGCCGCTCGTCGGCGTCGAAGACCGCCGCGCCCATGCCCCAGCTGCCCTCGACGATCAGGCCCGGGTTGAGCGCCCAGCCGCTGGCGCGGGTCCCGGCCACGCGACGGCGTACGGCGTCGGGTGCGTGGTCCTGGCCGTGGGCCGCGGTCAGGTCGACCCGCCCGAGGAAGTCGTCGATCTCGGCGTCGGGGAGGAAGGCGAGGACGGCCAGGCCGGCCGAGGCGACACCGAGAGGGAAGCGGATGCCTTCGACCAGCACGTGCGAGCGGATCGGGAAGCTGCCGTCCTCGCGGAGCAGGCAGATGGTCTCGTCGCCGCGCCGGGCGGAGAAGAACGCACTCTCGCCGGTCGCGACGGCCAGCCGGCGCACGTGGGGCTGGGCGAGCGCCGTGACGTCGTAGCGCGACCCGGCGGCGGAGCCGAGGAAGAACAGCTCGGGGCCCAGCTGCCACCAACCGGTGGCCGGGTCGCGGTCGACCAGGCCCTCGGCGAGCAGGGAGGTGAGGAGGCGGTGGACGGTCGGGCGGGCCAGCCCGCACTCGCGGGCCAGGGCCGAGGTCGTGGTGCCGCCCGGCTCGTGGGTCGAGACCGCGCGCAGGACCGCGCCGACGCGACCGACGACGTCGGTGGGGGTGTCCATTGAGTGGACGCTACCCGTCATAGGGGATCACTGTGCGATTGATTCACGTCTGCTGGGTGGTCGGGTGTTGACCATGCTCGTCCGGCTGCGTTGGATCGGGGCCATGGACAAGGTGATGAGCTCGGCGGCTGCGGCCGTGGCCGACATCCCCGACGGCGCGACGCTGTCGGTGGGTGGCTTCGGGTTGTGCGGGATCCCCTCGGTGCTGATCGACGCGCTGCTGGTGGCCGGGACGACCGACCTCGAGGCGGTGTCGAACAACTGCGGTGTCGACGACTGGGGCCTGGGGCGGCTGCTGATGGCGAAGCGGATCCGCCGCATGGTGTCGTCGTACGTCGGGGAGAACAAGGAGTTCGCCCGGCAGTACCTCTCCGGGGAGCTCGAGGTCGAGCTGACGCCGCAGGGCACGCTGGCCGAGCGGATGCGGGCCGGCGGGTCGGGCATCCCGGCCTTCTTCACCGCGACCGGCGGTGGCACCCAGGTCGCCGAGGGCGGCATCCCGTGGCGCTACGACGCCGAGGGCAACGTCGTCCTGTCGTCGCCACCCAAGGAGACCCGGGACTTCGGTGGGCGCGAGTACGTCCTCGAGGAGGCCATCACCGCCGACTTCGGCCTGGTGCGCGCCTGGAAGGGCGACCGCCACGGCAACCTGGTCTACAAGGACTCCGCGCGCAACTTCAACCCGCTCGCCGCGATGTGCGGCCGGATCACGATCGCCGAGGTCGAGGTGCTCGTCGAGCCCGGCGAGATCGAGCCCAACGACGTGCACACGCCCGGGGTCTACGTGCAGCGGGTGGTCGAGCTGACGCCGGCCCAGGCCGCCGACAAGCGCATCGAGAAGCGGACCGTGCGTCCCGCTGCAGAGGAGAGCTGACATGGCCTGGACGCGTGAGGAGATGGCCGCGCGGGCGGCCTCGGAGCTGAGCGACGGCTCCTACGTCAACCTCGGGATCGGGTTGCCGACCCTGGTGCCCAACTACGTCGCCGACGACGTCGAGCTGGTGCTCCAGAGCGAGAACGGCGTGCTCGGCACCGGCGCGTGGCCCGTCGAGGGCGAGGAGGACCCCGACCTGATCAACGCCGGCAAGGAGACCGTCACCCTGCGCAAGGGCGCCTCCATCTTCGACTCCGCGACCTCCTTCGGGATGATCCGCGGCGGCAAGATCGACGCCGCCATCCTCGGCGCCATGCAGGTCTCGGCCGCCGGCGACATCGCCAACTGGATGATCCCCGGCAAGATGGTGAAGGGCATGGGCGGCGCGATGGACCTGGTCCACGGGGCCAAGCGGGTCATCGTGCTGATGGAGCACGTCGCCCGCGACGGGTCCTACAAGATCGTCGACGAGTGCTCGCTGCCCTACACGGGTCGGGCCGTGGTCCAGCGGATCATCACCGACCTGTGCGTCCTCGACGTGCTGCCCGACGGCGGTGGACTGACCCTGGTCGAGCTCGCGCCCGGGGTCACCGAGGACGAGGTGCGCGAGAAGACCGAGCCGACGCTGGTCTGAGCGCAGACCTCACCTGGTGAGTCCTGCTGAGACCGAAGCGCACTCGACGTCGTGGTGGTGACCGAGTCAGAGCTGCGCCAGCCAGGGGTGCTCGGGCGAGGTCAGGGTCAAGGAGTGCACCAGCCAGGCCCGCTGGTCCGGGTCGAGGACGTCTTTCATCACCTGGAGGTCGGCCTCGTCCTTGGCGCGCGGGGTCTTGCTCTTCTGGAGGAGCTGGATCTCCGGGCTGAGCACGCGTGGGTCGCCGTGGCACGCGCCTCCATCGAGCTCCGCCACCGGACGCCGGATCCTGGTGTCCCGGCGATAGGTCCAGGTCCCGTCCGACGCGTCGTCGATCATCACCTGCAGCGACCAGGGCGACGCCGGCGTGCGTCGGCACCAGACGTCGTGGACCGCTGCCGGCAGGATCTCCCCCCACCGCCACGGCCGCAGGCTGCCCGGCGGGTCGGCAGCATGGAGGTCCCACCCGGCCAGAGCGTCCTGCATCGCCAGCTGGTCGTCGCGAAGGATGAGCACGTCGGTGTCGTCGTGGGGGCGTGTCTGGCGTCCCAGGTGGAGGTCGAGGGCCCAGCCGCCGGCGATCCACCAGGGATGATCGACGGTCCGCAGGAGGTCGGTCACCTCCTCCGGGGCCATCGGCTCCCACTGCCCGAGGTCGGAGGTCATGGGTGGACGCTACTGCGGTGGCCGGCCGGACGCGGGCGGCGAGGTGCTCGTCGTACGGCATGGATCCAGCGTGCGGCTTGTGCCACCCTGCACCCGTGAGGACGGACCTGTGAGGATCGGGGTCGCCGGGGTCACCGGCGTGGTCGGGGCGTACGTCGAGCAGGTGGCGCGCGAGCGCGGGCACGAGGTCGTCGGGCTCGCCCGGTCCCTCGGGGTCGACCTCACGACCGGCGCCGGTCTGGCCGAGCGGCTGGTCGGGGTGGACGCGGTCGTCGACGTCACGAGCATCGCGACCCAGAAGCGCCGGGATGCCGAGCCGTTCTTCGGCGGTGTGACCCGCACGCTGCTCGAGGCCGAGCAGGGCGCGGGCGTCGCCCACCACGTCGCGCTGTCGATCGTCGGGATCGACCGGGTGCCCACGGGCTACTACCAGGGCAAGCTCCACCAGGAGCAGGTCGTGGTCGCCGGCGCGGTGCCGTGGAGCATCCTGCGAGCGACCCAGTTCCACGAGTTCGCCCAGCAGGCGCTGGGATTCGCCCGCTTGGGTCCGGTCTCGCTGGTGCCGCGCATGCAGAGTCAGCCCGTCGCCGCGGTCGAGGTGGCGCAGGCGCTCGTCGACCTCGTGGAGGCCGGTCCCGCTGGTCGCGCCGCCGACCTCGCCGGCCCCGAGGTGCACCAGATGACCGACCTCGCTCGCCGGGTGTCGCAGGCGCGGGGCCCGCACCGCAGGGTCATCGCCGTCCGGCTCCCCGGAGCGGCCGGCGCAGCCATGCGTGACGGCGGTCTGCTCCCGGTGGAGGACGGCCCCCGGGGCAGCCTGACCTTCGACGCCTGGCTGGCCACCTGAGACCGCAGCGGTGATGATGGGCCGATGGTTCTTCTCGGGACAGTCCAGTGACCACCGACCGCGCGACCGGCACGACGGCCACGTCAGCGGGTGAACGACCGCCGAAGTGGCGCATCGTCGGGCCGGGCCTCGTCGTCGCCGCGACGGGGGTGGGGGCCGCCGACCTGGTGGCGACGCTCGTGGCCGGCGCCAAGTTCGGCTACACCCTGCTGTGGGTCGCGGTGCTCGGCGCCGTGATCAAGGTCGTGCTGGTGGAGGGCGCCGGGCGCTACTCGCTCGCGACCGGCCGCACGATCTTCGAGGGCTGGCGCAGTCTGGGGCGCTGGACCACCTGGTACTTCGCGCCCTACATCGTCGTCTGGGGCCTGGTCTACGGCGCGACGGCGATGTCGTCGTCGGCGCTGCCCCTGGTGGCGCTCTTCCCGGACCTGTCGCTGCGCTACACGGCGATGGCGATCGGCCTGGTCGGACTGGTGCTGGTCTGGTTCGGCACCTACGCGTCGTTCGAGAAGGTGATGGCGGCCCTGGTCGGCGTCATGTTCGTCACCGTCGTCGGAGCGGCCCTGCTGGCGACGCCCAACCTCGGCGAGATCGCCCTCGGCCTGCGCCCGATCTTCCCCGACGACTCGATCGTCAACGTGCTCGCGATCGCCGGCGGCGTTGGCGGCACGATCACGCTGGCGGCCTACGGCTACTGGCTGCGGGAGAAGGGGTGGAGCACTCCGGCGTTCATTCGGGTGATGCGCCTCGACAACAGCGTCGCCTACGCCGTCACGGGTGTCTTCGTCGTCTCGATGCTGATCGTCGGCGCCGAGCTCTACTACGCGATGGGCATCGCGTCCGAGAGCGGTGACCAGGCGCTCGTGCAGCTCTCCGGGATCCTCGACGAGCGCTACGGCGAGGTCTTCGGCAAGGTGTTCCTGATCGGCTTCTTCGCCTCGTCCTTCTCCTCGCTCATCGGCGTCTGGAGCGGCGTGAGCCTGATGTTCGCCGACTTCGTCGGCAACCTGCGCGACCTGCCGTCGGGACACCCCGACACCCGCACCGGCGGCCGCTTCTTCCGCGGCTACATGCTGTGGCTGACCTTCCCGCCGATGCTGCTCCTGCTGCTCGACGAGCCGATCGGGCTGATCCTCGCCTACGGGACGCTCGGTGCGTTGTTCATGCCGTTCCTCGCGATCACCCTGCTGGTGCTGCTCAACAAGCGCCGCGAGGGGGCGCTGCCGCACTCCGACGTGCCCGCCGAGTGGCGCAACGGCTGGGTCTCCAACGGGATGCTCGCGCTGTGCGCGCTGCTCTTCCTGGCCCTCGGCCTCAACGAGCTGCGCAACGTGCTCTCGCCCTACGTCGGCTTCCTCTAGATCGGCCTCGGGTCGTCATGGCTGCCCCCGAGCTCCAGGAGCTGCTCGTCCCCGACGCCTCCGGGTGGCGGGACTGGCTGCTGGCGCACCACGCCGGGGCCCCTGGCATCTGGCTGGTGCTGAACAAGGCGGGCGACACCGTGACGGAGCTGACCTATGAGCTGGCCGTCGAGGAGGCGGTCTGCTTCGGCTGGATCGATGGACAGGCGCGTCGCCGCGAGGGCGGAGGCACGTTGATCCGCATGACGCCGCGTCGACCGCGCAGCAACTGGTCGGTCAGCAACGTCGATCGGGTCGAGCGTCTCGACGGCGAGGGGCGCATGCACGCTGCGGGCTGGGCGGCGGTCGAGGTGGCCAGGGCCAACGGGCTCTGGGGGGCCGCGGTCGCGAAGCGCGACGCATCCCGGGCCGACATGACGCAGGGCCCGGAGGGGTCGCCTCCGGGCCCTGCGTGACTCATGCCCCCGAGCGGGGGTGTGCGACGGTCAGACGGCGACCGGCTGGCCGGCTGACGTCGCCACGACAGTGCCGTCGGCCTCGACGGGCTGCGGACGCAGGCCCTTGAGCACGATCACCGCACCGGCGGTGATGACGGTGCCGATGACGACGGCCGCGAGGTAGCCGGGGATGCCGCTGATCAGCGGGGTGACCCAGATGCCGCCGTGCGGGGCGGCGAGCTCGCTGCCGAAGCCGGCGACGAGGCCACCGGTGACCGCGGAGCCGAGCATGATCGAGGGGATGACCCGCAGCGGGTCGGCCGCGGCGAACGGGATGGCGCCCTCGGTGATGAAGGAGGCGCCCAGCAGCCAGGCCGCCTTGCCGTTCTCCTGCTCGGCCTTGCTGAAGAGGCGCTTGCGGATCACGGTGGCGAGCGCCAGGCCGAGCGGCGGGGTCATGCCGGCGGCCATGACGACGGCCATGACGGTGAGCTCGGTGCCACCGGCGGCGATCGCGCCGGCGGTCAGTCCGCCGGAGGCGAAGGTGTAGGCGACCTTGTTGACGGGGCCGCCCATGTCGAAGGCCATCATCAGGCCGAGGATCATGCCGAGCAGCACGATGGAGCCGCCGCTGAGGCTGTTGAGGCCGTCGGTGAGGCCGGTCTGCACGCTGGCGAGGGGCTTGCCGAGGACGAGCAGCATGATGACGGCGACGGCGAGCGTCGCGAGCAGCGGGGTGACGACGACCGGCATGATGCTCTGCACCGCGCGGGGGACCTTGAGGCGGCTGATCCACAGGGCCAGGAAGCCGGCGAGGAAGCCACCGGCGAGACCGCCGAGGAAGCCGGCGCCGACGGCACCGGCGAGCGCGCCGGCGACGAAGCCGGGGGCGATGCCGGGACGGTCGGCGATCGCGAAGGCGATGAAGCCGGCGAGGACCGGGACCAGGAAGCCGAAGGCCGCGACACCGGCCTGGAAGAGCAGGGCCGCCCACATCATCCCGGAGGTCGGGTCGAAGTCGTTGATGATGTCGGTGAGGGGGATCGCGGTGACCGCGATCGCGCCGTCGCCGCCGCCGGCGATGCGGGCGAGCATGAAGCCGAGGGCGATCAGGATGCCGCCGGCGGCGACGAAGGGGATCATGTAGCTCACGCCGGTCATGAGCCACTGACGCACGCGGGTGCCGACGGAGGCGTTCATGTCGACCTTGCTGGCCAGCCCTCCGGCGTACGACGCCGCGGGCGCGCCGCCGGGGGTGCCGGTGACGCCGCGGGCCGCGGCCGCCTCGGCCTGGCGCAGCAGGCCGGCCGGGTCGTTGATGGCGCTCTTGACGCCGGTAACGACCAGCGGCTTGTGCTCGAAGCGCTGGCGGTCACGGACCTCGACGTCAGCGGCGAAGATGACGGCGTCGGCCGCATCGATGACGGACTGGTCGACGCGCTCGGCACCTCCCGCGCCCTGGGTCTCGACGGCGATCTCGTGGCCGGCCTCGCGGGCGGCGATCTCGAGCGCCTCGGCTGCCATGTAGGTGTGGGCGATGCCGGTGGGGCACGACGTCACGGCGATGAACTTCATCCGGTCTTCCTCACTCGTGCTCCGGGCTGGGCCCGGAGATGGGGGTCTGCATGCCGTGGATCCCGAGAGTGTGGCGTGCGTCACCAGCGTGACCCACGTCTCAACATAAGTCAACAGAAACAAAGAAAGAAGAAGAAATATCGGGGCCACTCGGGTGGGACCTCGCCGAGTAGGGTGCGGGTCATGACGAAATGGGAGTACCTGACCGCGCCGATCCTCACGCACGCGGCCAAGCAGATCCTCGACAACTTCGGGGCCGACGGGTGGGAGCTGGTGCAGGTCGCGCCGGGCATGAACCCGGAGAACCTGGTGGGCTACTTCAAGCGGCCCGTCCAGTGACCCAGGCGCCCGGACAGGAGTCGAGCCAGACCCCGGAGGAGCGGCTCGCGGCGCTCGGCCTGGCGGTCCCCGAGGTCGCCAAGCCGGTCGCGGTCTACGTGCCGGCCGTGCGCAGCGGCCACCACGTCTTCACCTCGGGCCAGCTGCCGATGCGCGGCGGCGAGCTGATGCTCACCGGCAAGGTCGGGGGCGAGGTCTCGGCCGAGGAGGCCTACGCGTGCGCCCAGCAGTGCGCGCTCAACGCGATCGCGGCGGTGAAGGCGCAGGTCGGTGACCTCGCGGCCGTCAAGCGGATCGTCAAGGTCGTCGTCTTCGTGGCCTCGACGCCGGACTTCACCGGTCAGCCGCAGGTCGCCAACGGCGCCTCGGAGCTCTTCGGCAAGGTCTTCGGCGAGGCCGGGGTGCACGCCCGCTCGGCGGTCGGCGTCTCGGTCCTGCCGCTCGACTCGCCGGTCGAGGTCGAGATCCTCGTCGAGGTCTGAGCCGTGAGGATCCCGCTGCCACCGGTGCCGCTGCCCGACGGTCTCCTCGAGGTCGCGCGCCAGTTCGAGGACGGCACGAAGACGCCCGTCGAGCCCCGCAACGCAGCGACCGTCGTCCTGATGCGTCCCTCGCCCGACGGGCCCGAGGTCTACCTGCTGCGCCGTCAGGTCTCCATGGACTTCGCCGGGGGCATGTGTGTCTTCCCGGGCGGCGGGGTCGACCCCCGCGACTTCGACGCGAGCGTGGCCTGGGCCGGCCCGTCGCCCGCCGAGTGGGCCCGCCGCCTCGGCGCCGACGAGGAGACCGCCCGGGCGCTGGTCTGCGCCGCCGTGCGCGAGACCTTCGAGGAGTCCGGCGTGCTCCTGGCGGGGGACTCTCCGGACACCGTGGTCGCCGACACGACCGGTGAGCAGTGGGAGGCCGACCGCCACGCGCTGGAGTCGCGTGAGCTGGCGATGACCGAGTTCCTCTCCCGCCGCGGGCTGGTGCTGCGCACGGACCTGCTCGGCACGTGGGACGGCTGGCTGACGCCCGTCTTCGAGCCCAAGCGCTACCGCACGTGGTTCTTCGTCGCGCTGCTGCCCGAGGGGCAGCTGACCCGCGACGTCTCGACCGAGTCGTCGTCGGTCCACTGGGTGCCGGCCCGGCTGGCCGCCGACCAGGCCGACGGTGGAGAGCTGGCGATGATGCCGCCGACCTACCTCACCTGTCTCGAGGTCGGGCAGCAGTCCTCTCCGGCCGAGGTCCTCGCGGTGGCCGAGGGTCGCACGGTCGACATGTTCACCCCGTCGGTCGAGCCCTTGGGCGACGGCTGGACCCTGTCGATGCCCGATCGGATGCGTCCCCTGGTGGCCGATCGGCGTCGTCCGTGAGCGCTGACGGGGCCTGGACCGGCGGGTCCTTCGGCGCGCGGGCGCGCTGCGTGCTCGCCCCCAACGCCGACATGATGACCCTCGACGGCACCAACACCTGGGTGCTGCGCGAGCCAGGTGCGCGGCGCTCGGTCGTGATCGACCCGGGGCCCTCGATCATGTCGCACCTCGACGCGGTGGCCGAGGAGGCCGGTGAGGTCGCCGTCGTGCTGCTGACCCACCACCACCACGACCACGCCGAGGCGGCCCGGGAGTTCGCCGAGCGGGTGGGGTGTGGCGTCCGCGCGCTCGATCCCGCCTACCGGCTCGGCTCCGAGGGACTCGCCGACGGTGACGTCGTCGACGCCGACGGGCTCGAGCTGCGGGTGATCGGCACGCCCGGCCACACGGCCGACTCCCTGTCGTTCTTCCTGCCGGCCGAGGCCGCGGTCCTCACCGGCGACACCGTCCTCGGCCGCGGCACCACGGTCGTCGCGCACCCCGACGGCCGGCTCGGTGCCTACCTCGACTCCCTCGACCGCCTCCACGCGCTGGCGGCGGCCCACGAGGTGGCCTCGATCTGGCCCGGCCACGGCCCGGTCATCGGCGACGCGCTCGGGGCGCTCGACTTCTACATCGCGCACCGCCAGGACCGCCTCGGCCAGGTCGAGGCGGCCGTCGCCACCCTGCGCGACCAACCGCACCCCGAGGGGCTGGCGGTCGACGAGCTGCCGCGCCAGGTGGTCGAGCTCGTCTACTCCGACGTCGACCCGGTGCTCTGGGGCGCCGCCGAGCTCTCGGTGCGCGCGCAGCTGGCCTACCTCGCCGAGCGCCGCTGAGGGTCCCTCAGCGGCCCGAGACCTCGGGGACGCCGCGGGTGATCAGCGACTCCCGGGTGGCCCGGCCGCCCACCTGCAGCTCGCGCAGCAGGCGCAGCAGGGCCGGCCCGTCGGCCAGTAGGCCGGTGCGCAGCTCGATCCCCGGCTCGTGGGGCACGTGGTCGAGGGGCAGCAGCGAGCGCCGTGCGCGCACCCGGTGGGTCGTGGCATCGGAGGCTGCGCCGATGCGCAGGGACGCTCGCCGGGTGCCGACGTGGGCCCACTCGATGGTCGTGACGTCGTCCCAGCCGAGGTCGACGAGCACCCCGGCGCCCTCGTGCCGGAGCCGGTCGACCCCGATGACCAGTGCGGGGGCGCGAGCGGCGACCCGGCCCAGCTCGACGGCCAGCAGCAGCACGCCGAGGGCGAGTGCGCCCAGGACCAGGCCACCGGCCAGCGAGCCCTCGCCGACGGCGAGGGCCGCGAGCACCAGCCCCAGTGCGCTGGCGGCGAGCACGGCGACGACCGTGACGGTGGCCGTGCGCGCGGGGCCGAGACGCAGCCGCCACGCCGGCTGACCGTCGAGATCGGTGGTCGACCAGGTGCCCGCGTCGCCTACAAGGCTGGCGAGCATCATCAGGCTCACCGCGCCGGTGAAGAGGGCGACGGCCGCCAAGGTGGCGCGACCGTCCGTCTCGACGAGCGCGCGCCAGGCGCTGGCGGCACAGACCACCGCGGTGATGGCGGCGGTGAAGAGGACGACCACGCGGGAGCGGAACCACGGACGGGTCTCAGAAGATGGAGTCAAAGACCTCACCGGCGCCCTCGGCCAGGCCGCTGACCGTGTCGGCGATCTCGCCGGCGCCGTCTGCCACGGCGTTGCCCCAGTCTCCGAGGGTGTCGGCCCCGGAGTCGAAGAGGCTGTCGATCGCCCCGGACGTGAAGGCGCCGACGACGAGCCCGACCCCCGCACCCACGATGACGCCGGCGGCGGTGCCCACCCCGGGCACGGGGATGAAGCTGCCCACGACCGCCCCGGTCGCAGCCCCTGCGGCGACGCCGGAGGCGATCGACGCCGCGGCCGGCACGACGTTGGAGGTGATCGCCTGGGCCGGGCCCTCCTCGTCCCAGTCGGAGTGGATGCCGTAGCCGGCGGCGGCCACGTCGAGCACCCAGAGCCCGCGGGTGAGGCCGCGCGGCAGCTCCCAGCTGGGGAGGTTGCCGCGCGCAGCGGGGTGGGCGTCGTCGAGCCGGTCGGCCTCGTCGAGCAGGTCGTAGAAGCGGGAGGGGTCGGAGACCCGGCCGTCCGGGGTGCGCAGGGCGTCGGCGTGGGCGCGCAGCTCGGCGGCCCGGGTGAGCATCGAGTCGACCTCGGCGGTCAGGATCGGCGTCGTACGACGGATCAGCTCGATCTGGATGCCGGACGAGAGCAGCTGGGCGGCGATCCCGACGTACTGGGTGTCGTGCCGCGACCAGGCGGAGCCGGCGGTGTCGAGTGCCGCCTGCCAGGTCGTCCAGGCGGCGTCGGCGTCCTCGACGCACTGGTTCCACACGGTGACCTTGTCGGCGTGGGCCTCGGCAGCCGGGTCGTCGGCCGCAGGTCCCGCCCCGGGGTTGCGCACCCGGAAGCCGTCGACCACCAGGTCGCCGGCCCGGGCGGCGGTGCGGACCCGGCCCATCTCGCGCTGCGCGGTCTCGAGCGCCGTGGCCAGGACGTCGACATCGCCTGCGACGGCGCGGGAGATGCGTGCTCCGTCGTCGGCCGAGGTCGCCAGCGTGCTCGCCCGACCGGAGAAGGCCGTGGCGGCCTCACCGTCCCAGTCGCCCTGCGCGGTGGAGCGCTGGGTGGCGACGGTGTCGCCCAGGTCGCTGAGACCGACCTCGAGGTCGCCGCGCAGCCAGGTGGCCACCGAGCGGATGGTGGAGGCGCTGCCCTCGATCTCGGTGTCGAGGTCGCTCACGGGCTGCCGCCGTCGACCAGGAACGAGGCGGCCGCCACGGCGTCCGCGTCCTGCGCGGCGACGTTGCAGTCCTCGACCGCCGCGGCCAGGATCGACGACTCGTAGGAGAGCCGCGCGCCCGCCTCGCTGGCCGCAGCCAGGATCATCAGCAGCAGGGGCTCGGCCTGGCCGGTGCCACCCGCGCTGGGACGCGACGAGCCGACCGCGTCGAGGTCAGCGGCCGCGGCGCCCAGGCGCGAGGAGACCCGCGTGAGGGTGGCGGGGTCCACGACGAGGCTCGAGGGGCCGGCGCTGCCGCCGCCACCCGCGTCAGCCGCGTTGTTCACCGCACCTGCCTCTGAGGGCCAGGCTCCCGGCGCTCCTCGGGGACGTAGACGTCGGCGTAGACCACGTCGAACGGCCGGACGTCGTAGAGCCGCTGCAGCTCGTGGGTCGGCAGGCCGAACCACGGCTGGTCCTCACCGCAGCAGGCGTGCAGGCGGTCGAGCGCGGAGTAGACGAGCAGCGCGGTGCGCCCGTCCTTGGTCGTGCGGTAGACCGCCTCCGCTCCAGCCGTCTCGCGCACGTGCTCGAGGCAGGGGATGTAGAGGAAGGGTGGGTAGTCCTTCGGGATGGCGCGCATGCGGGCGTCCGAGTCCGCCACGGGTCAGCGGGCGCGGCGGGCCAGGCGCTCGACGTCCATGATGACCACCGAGCGGGGCTCGAGACGCAGCCAGCCGCGCGACGCGAAGTCGGCGAGCGCCTTGTTGACCGTCTCGCGGGAGGCGCCGACCAGCTGGGCGAGCTCCTCCTGGGTGAGGTCGTGGTGCACGTGGACGCCGTCGTCGGCGGTGCGGCCGAAGCGGTCGGCGAGGTCGAGCAGCGCCTTGGCGACACGGCCGGGGACGTCGGAGAACACCAGGTCGGCGACGACGTCGTTGGCCTTGCGGAGGCGGCCGGCGAGCTGCGCGAGCAGGCCGCGGGCGACGACGGGGCGGCCCTCGAGCCAACGCAGCAGGTCCTCGTGGGACAGCGAGGCGAAGGTGGAGTCGGTGACCGCGGTGACGGTGGCCGAGCGCGGGCCCGGGTCGAAGAGCGAGAGCTCGCCGAACATCTGGCCCGGGCCGAGGATGGCGAGGAGGTTCTCGCGACCGTCGGAGGAGGAGCGGCCGAGCTTCACCTTGCCCTCGAGCACGATGTAGAGCTTGTCGCCCGAGTCGCCCTCGTGGAAGAGCACGTCGCCGCGGCGCAGCCGGGTGTCGGTCATCGAAGCCCGCAGCGCGGTGGCGGCCTCGTCGTCGAGCGCGCTGAACAGCGGGGCCTGACGGAGTACGTCGTTGTCCACGGATCCTCCTGGAGTGGTGTCAAGAGTGATCCTATCCAGTGGGCGATCTCACAGAGAAACTCAACCCGCCAGAGGGACTCCACGGATCGCGTCCCGGTCCTCTCCGGAGGGCCGTCCCCGGGGCGCCGTAGGCTGTCGGGGTGCCCGCGACCGAGACCCACACCGGCCTCGTGCGTCGCGCACGCAAGATCGACCGGATCCTCGCCGAGACCTATCCCGACGCCTGCTGCGAGCTCGACTTCGACACCCCCTTCGAGCTGCTGGTCGTGACGGTCCTGAGCGCGCAGACCACCGACCGACGGGTCAATGCGGTCCGGCCCACCCTCTTCGCCGCCTACCCCGACCCCGCGGCGATGGCGGCCGCGCCGCGCGAGCACCTCGAGCAGATCGTCGGGCCCCTCGGCTTCTTCCGCGCCAAGACCGAGTCGCTGCTCAAGCTCAGCGCTGCCCTCGTCGAGCGCTACGACGGGCAGGTGCCCGGCCGCCTCGACGACCTCGTGACCCTTCCCGGGGTCGGGCGCAAGACCGCCAACGTGGTGCTGGGCAACGCGTTCGGCGTGCCGGGCATCACCGTCGACACCCACTTCGGTCGGCTCGCGCGGCGCCTCGGCTGGACCGAGGAGACCGATCCCGTCAAGGCCGAGCACGCCGTCGGAGCCCTGTTCCACCAGCGTGACTGGACGATGCTGAGCCACCACCTCATCTGGCACGGACGCCGGCGCTGCCATGCCAAGAAGCCCGCGTGCGGTGCCTGCCCGCTGGCGCGACTGTGCCCGTCGTACGGCGAGGGGCCGACCGACCCGGTGGCCGCAGCCGCCCTCGTGAAGGCGCAGGGGCCCGCGTGAGACGACTCCTCGTGGCGCCCGTCGTAGCGCTCGCCCTCCTGCTGTCCGCGTGCACGGGCGGTGACGACCGGCCGGAGGTGACGACCCTGCCGGAGGTGAGCCTGACCGCCTTCGGCTCCGGCGAGGAGGTCGACCTGGCCACGCTCAAGGGCCCGATGGTGGTCAACCTGTGGGCGTCGTGGTGCGGGCCGTGCGCGCGCGAGATGCCCGTGCTGGCCGACTTCGACGAGGCCTACGGCGACCAGGTCTCGCTGCTCGGCATCAACCACCTCGAGACCCGGCAGGAGAAGGCCGAGGAGCTCGTGGACAGGAGCGGCGTCACCTACGACCTGCTGGCCGACCCCGAGGGGCTGGTCAGCGACTCGCCGCCCTTCCCGTTCATCCAGGGCCTGCCGTTCCTGGCGTTCGTCGACGCCGAGGGCACGGTGACGCACATGGAGTTCGAGGAGATCGAGTCGGTCGACGAGCTCGTGGAGCTCTCCGAGCGCTACCTGGACGTGACCCTGTGAGCGAGCTGCCCGACTGGCTGCGGCCGGTGGAGGAGGGGGCGCGCTCGATCACCGTCCACGAGCTCACCCGCTTCATGCCGCCCGAGGACTCCGACCCCCGGCGTGGTGCGGTGCTGATGCTCTTCGGCGAGACCGAGGCCGGCCCCGACCTGCTGCTGACCGAGCGGGCGCACCACATGCGCTCCCACCCCGGCCAGGTGTCCTTCCCCGGCGGCACGATCGACCCCGGTGAGACCCCGCGCGAGGCTGCGCTGCGCGAGGCGCAGGAGGAGACCGGCCTCGACCCGACGGGCGTGGACATCTTCGCCGAGCTGCCCGAGCTGTGGCTGCCACCGAGCAACTTCGCCGTGACCCCGCTGCTGGCCTGGTGGCGCGAGCCGAGCCCGGTCTCGGTGGTCTCGCCCGACGAGGTGCACGCGATCTACCGCGTCCCGCTGCGCGAGCTGGTCGAGCCGACGCACCGGATCAACGTGCGCCACCCCAGCGGCTTCACCGGCCCGGGCTTCATGATCGGCGACGACAAGGACGTGATCCTCTGGGGATTCACGGCCGGCATCATCTCGAGGCTCTTCGACTTCCTCGGGTGGAACGCACCGCTGGACGACCCGCCGGTGCGCGAGCTGCCGTCCTACATGCTGCAGGGTGAGCCTGCCCGCCGCGACTACGCACCCAACACCCGCTTCGAGGAGCGCCCGTGAACGCCCTCGACTGGCTGCTCGTGGTCCTCGTCCTCGCCTACGCCCTCTCGGGCTACTGGCAGGGCTTCGTCACCGGTGCCTTCGCGACCACGGGCCTGCTCCTCGGCGGTCTGCTCGGGGTCTGGCTCGCGCCGATCGCGCTGGGGGACGCCGACCCGTCGCTGATGGTCTCCCTGGGCGCCCTCTTCATCGTGATCCTGGCGGCCTCGTTGGGCCAGGCGGGCTTCCAGTACGCCGGCGCGCGGATCCGTGACCGGATCACCTGGCAGCCCATCCGGGCGATCGACGCGATCGGCGGAGCCGCCCTCAGCGCCCTCGCCGTGCTGATCGTCGCCTGGGCGCTCGGGGTCGCGATCTCCGGCTCCCGGATCGGCTCGGTCACGCCGCTGGTGCGCGGCTCCACCATGCTCAAGGCTGTCGACTCGGCCCTGCCGCAGTCGGCCTCCGGCGTGCTCCAGGCCTTCAACAACGTCGTCGGCACGAGCTTCTTCCCGCGCTACCTCGAGCCCTTCGCGCCCGAGCGGATCGTCGAGGTCGGCCCCGGCCCCAAGCGGCTGCTGCGCGACCCCGACGTGCTCGGCGCCGAGCCGGCCGTGCTCAAGATCCGGGGCACCAACGACTGCGGTCGCGGGGTCGAGGGCTCCGGCTTCCTCTACTCCGAGGACCGGTTGATGACCAACGCCCACGTGGTGGCCGGCGTGGACGAGCCCGAGATCATCATCGGGGACTCCTCCGTCCCGGCCGAGGTCGTGGAGTACAACCCCGACCTCGACATCGCGGTGCTGTCCTTTGAGAGCGACGACATCCCGGTGCTCCGCTTCGACCTCGACGTCGTGTCCGAGGACGGCGTGGCGATCCTCGGCTATCCGCAGGACGGCCCGTTCGACGTCCAGCCCGGGCGCATCCGCTCCGAGCAGCGCCTGCGCTCACCCAACATCTACGGCGAGGGCACGGTCATCCGCGAGGTGTTCTCCCTGCGCGGACTGGTGCGCCCCGGCAACTCCGGCGGCCCGATCATCACCTCCGCCGGTGACGTCGCCGGCGTCGTCTTCGCCGCATCGGTCACCGACCCCGAGACGGGCTACGCCCTGACCGCCGACCAGGTGGCCGACTCGGCCGCGATCGGGGTCACCAACACCGAGGCGGAGTCGACCGGCGACTGCGCTGGCTGAGCTCGATCAGCAGCCCGGGAGTGCGAGCGAAGCGAGCACTCCCAATGGAGTGACGAAGTCACTCCACCTTGCCCTTGAGGGCGGCCGGGATCTGCTTGCCCTGCTTGATCGCCTTCTCGGGCGCCTTGACCTGCTTGACCTTCTTGATGCCGACGAAGACCAGCAGCCCGGCGATCGCGAGGTAGAGGCCGAAGACGATCAGGAACGCCCAGTGCAGCTCGAGGCCCTTGTCGTTCCAGTGGATGAAGTAGGCCAGGGCGACCGACAGCATGATGATCGCGAGGACCGCGACGAAGCCTGCTGCGGCGAACATCGCGACACCGATGCCGCCGGCGGTGACGCTGACCTTGAGCTCGCTCTTGGCGAGCTCGATCTCCTTGGAGACCAGGGTCGAGATGTCGCGACTGGCGTCGGCGACGAGACGTCCGATGGTGGGATCGCCCTCAGCGGGCGGTGCCTTGACCGGTTCGGTTGCCATGCAGGGTCCTCTGGGATCGAAGTGAGACCCCGACCCTACAGAACGACGACGGGTGGGCGCCCCGTCAGGAGGGGTGAGAGCCGTCGCGCTGGAAGACGTCGGGCACGCCGTCACCGTCGTCGTCGCGCTCCTCGAGCTCGCAGATGCGCCGGTAGACGCGGTTGCGGGCGCGCAGGACGATGGTCGCGAGGAGTGCCGCGGTCAGGGAGCCGACGAGCACACCGACCTTGACGTGGTCCTCCCGCTCGCTGCCCTGGCCGAAGGCGAGCTCCCCGATGAGCAGGGAGACGGTGAAGCCGATGCCGGCCAGCATGGCCATGCCCGTGACGTCGACCCAGCTCAGCTCGTCGTCGAGGTCGGCGCGGGTGAAGGTCGCGAGCAGCCACGTGGAGCCCACGATGCCGATGGTCTTGCCGACCACGAGCCCGCACACGATGCCGAGCGCGACCGGGTCGCGCAGCGAGTCGACCAGCCCGCTGAGCCCGCCGACGGTCACGCCGGCGGCGAAGAAGGCGAAGACGGGCACGGCGAAGCCGGCCGAGATCGGGCGCACGACGTGCTCGAGGTGCTCGGCCAACCCGGGCTTGTCGGGGTCGGAGTCGCGGCGCAGCACCGGCACCGTGAATCCCAGCAGCACCCCCGCGACGGTGGCGTGCACCCCCGACTCGTGGACCAACGCCCAGGAGACGAGGGCGAGGGGGACGAGCAGCCAGCCGCTGCGGATGCGCCGCTGCACCAGCAGGCCGAACAGACCGATCGGGACCAGGGCCAGCGCGAGGAAGGCCAGGTCCAGCGACTCGGTGTAGAAGATCGCGATGATCGTGATGGCCAGCAGGTCGTCGACCACCGCGAGCGTGAGCAGGAAGGTGCGCAGCCCGCTCGGGAGGTGGGTGCTGATCACCGCGAGGATCGCCACGGCGAAGGCGATGTCGGTGGCGGTGGGGATCGCCCAGCCGCGGAGCCCACCGTCGCCGCCGAGGTTCCACAGCACGAAGATCAGCGCCGGCGCGGCCATGCCGCCGATCGCGGCTGCCACGGGCACGGCGGCCCGACGCGGGTCACGCAGGTCGCCGGCGACGAACTCCCGCTTGAGCTCGAGGCCGGCCACGAAGAAGAAGATCGCCAGCAGCCCGTCGGCCGCCCACGTGCCGAGGCTCAGGTCGAGGTGCAAAGACTCCGGCCCGACCCGCACGTCGCGGATCGACTCGTAGACGTCGGCCCAGGGGGTGTTGGCCCAGATGATCGCGACCGTCGCGCCGATGATGAGCAGCAGCCCGCCGGTCGTCTCCGCGCGGAGGACCTCGGAGATGCGGGAGTTCTCCAGGAAGGTGCCGCGCGCGAAGAGTCGCGGGCCCGTCGTACGGCGGGGGGCTGGGGGTGGCGCGGACGGCGGGGTGGTCACGGGTGACGGCTCCAGACAGTGGGGTCGGTCAGGTCGTTGCCGACCAGACTTCCCGGCGCACCGTGCTCAGCCTAGCGCGACCCGACCCCACCACGAACGCCCGGAAAGTGGCCGAGTCGGCGCGATGTTGCACAGGCTGCTGCAACACTGCGCCGACTCGGCGTGGGCGTGGGTCAGTCGTCGGCCTTGCCGGAGGAGACGCCCTTGCTGATCAGGTCCATCACGGCACCGTCGGCGAGCGTGGTGACGTCGCCGACCTCGCGGTGCTCGGCGACGTCCTTGAGCAGGCGGCGCATGATCTTGCCCGAGCGGGTCTTGGGCAGCTCGGGGACGACCATGATCTGGCGCGGCTTGGCGATCGCGCCG
Source organism: Nocardioides psychrotolerans (assembly GCF_943371775.1). Classification (GTDB taxonomy): domain Bacteria; phylum Actinomycetota; class Actinomycetes; order Propionibacteriales; family Nocardioidaceae; genus Nocardioides; species Nocardioides psychrotolerans_A. The sequence continues at coordinate 1,261 of NZ_CALRWD010000044.1, read as the reverse complement.
ATCTCCTTCTGCACGTGCTTGCGCAGCTCCTCGACGATGTCGGCGCCACCGTCGCCCGCGGAGTCGCGCAGGATGACGAACGCGCAGACCGCCTGGCCGGTGGTCTCGTCGGCCGCACCGACCACGGCCGCCTCGGCGACCTTGGGGTGCGAGACCAGCGCCGACTCGATCTCGGTGGTGGAGAGGCGGTGGCCGGAGACGTTCATGACGTCGTCGACGCGGCCGAGCAGCCAGATGTCGCCGTCGTCGTCCCTCTTGGCTCCGTCGCCGGCGAAGTAGTAGCCCTGCTTGCGGAAGCGCGCCCAGTAGGTCTCCTTGAAGCGGTCGTCGTCGCCCCACAGGGTGCGCAGCATCGCGGGCCACGGCTCCTTGACCACCAGGTAGCCACCCGAGCCGTTAGGCACGGACTCGCCGTCGTCGTTCACCACGTCGACCTCGATGCCGGGCATCGGGGTCATCGCGGAGCCCGGCTTGCCGGAGGTGACGCCGGGCAGCGGCGAGATCATGATCTGGCCGGTCTCGGTCTGCCACCAGGTGTCGACGATCGGGCAGCGCTCGCCGCCGATGACCTCGCGGTACCACATGTAGGCCTCGGGGTTGATGGACTCACCGACCGAGCCGAGCAGCCGCAGCGAGGACAGGTCGAAGCCGTCGGGGATCTCGCGGCCCTGCTTCATGAAGGTCCGGATCGCGGTGGGGGCGGTGTAGAAGATCGTCACGCCGTAGTCCGCGATGATCTCCCACCAACGCCCCTTGTGAGGGGCGTCGGGCGTGCCTTCGTACATCACCTGGGTCGCGCCGTTGGCGAGCGGTCCGTAGACCATGTAGGAGTGGCCGGTCACCCAGCCGACGTCGGCGGTGCACCAGTAGACGTCCGTCTCGGGCTTCAGGTCGAAGACCGCGTGGTGCGTGTAGGACGTGCCGGTGAGGTAGCCGCCGGTGGTGTGCAGGATGCCCTTGGGCTTGCCGGTCGTGCCGGAGGTGTACATGACATAGAGCGGGTGCTCGGAGTCGAAGAACTCGCACGCGTGCTCGGCCGACGCGTTGTCGACGACGTCGTGCCACCACACGTCCACCGCGTCGTCCCAGGAGACCTCCTGGCCCGTGCGGCGTACGACGAGCACGTGCTCGACGTCGAAGCCCTCGCCGGAGGCCTTGGCGCGGGCCTCGTCGACCGCGGGCTTGAGCGCCGACGCGCTGCCGCGCCGGTAACCGCCGTCGGAGGTGATGACGACCTTGGCGCCACCGTCCACGAGGCGCG
>NZ_CALRWD010000043.1:0-36091 GCF_943371775.1 Nocardioides psychrotolerans | reverse complement strand
CCGCCGTCCGCGACGGCGACGACTGGGTCGTCAACGGCTCCAAGACCTTCATCACCAACGGCTACTCCGCCGACCTGGTCGTCACCGCGGTGCGCACCAGCCCGGAGAAGAAGGCCAAGGGCATCACCCTCTTCGCGCTGCCCACCGCCGCCGAGGGCTTCAGCCGCGGCCGCAAGCTCGACAAGGTCGGCCAGGACGAGTCCGACACCGCCGAGCTGTTCTTCGAGGGCCTGCGGGTCACCGACGACGACATCGTCGGCGAGCTCGACAACGGCTTCATCCACATGATGCAGAACCTCCCGCAGGAGCGGCTCGGCTGCGCGATCTCCAACCTCGCGCACGTCAAGCAGATCCTCGGCGAGACCATCGCCTACACGATCGACCGCAAGGCCTTCGGTGCCAGCATCGGCTCCTTCCAGCACAACAAGTTCCTCATCGCCGAGCTGGTCACCCAGATCGAGGTCACCCAGGCCTACGTCGACCAGTGCGTCATCGCGCACACCAAGAAGGAGCTCACCCCCGTCGACGCCGCCAAGGCCAAGTGGTGGACCTCGCAGGTGCAGAACGACGTGCTCGACCACTGCGTGCAGCTGCACGGCGGCTACGGCTTCATGAACGAGTACCGCGTCGCCCGGGCCTGGCGCGACGCCCGCGTCTCCAAGATCTGGGCCGGCTCCAACGAGATCATGAAGGAGCTCATCGGGCGCGACCTCGGGCTCTGAGCCCCGTCGGGACCGGGCCCAGCCGAGCCTCACCTTCCTTGCGAGCACCCGGGCGACCCAGGAGGATCGAGCCATGAGTGCTGAGACTGTGGACGTCGAGGTCGGGCCCCACGACGACGAGCCGCACGGCGAGGGCCTGCGCAGCCGGCTCAACTGGCTGCGCGCGGGCGTGCTCGGCGCCAACGACGGGATCGTGTCGACGGCCGGCCTCGTGGTCGGCGTCGCCGGTGCCACGACCGACCGCACGGCCATCGTGGTCGCGGGCGTCGCGGGGCTCGTCGCCGGCGCGATGAGCATGGCGGCCGGCGAGTACGTCTCGGTCAGCACCCAGCGCGACTCCGAGAAGGCGCTGCTCGAGAAGGAGCGCCGCGAGCTGCGCGAGGAGCCCGAGGAGGAGCTCGCCGAGCTCGCCTCGCTCTACCAGGACAAGGGCCTCAACGAGGCGACGGCGCTCGAGGTGGCCCGCCAGCTCACCGCGAAGGACGCCCTCAAGGCGCACGCCGACATCGAGCTCGGCATCGACCCCGACGACCTCACCTCCGCGTGGAACGCCGCCTTCGCCTCGATGATCGCCTTCACGCTCGGGGCGCTGCTGCCGCTGCTGACGATCGCCTTCCTGCCGGAGTCCACCCGCATCGCCGTCACCGTGGTCTCCGTCGCCGTCGCGCTCGCCATCACCGGTTGGGCCAGCGCCCGCTTCGGCTACGGGCCGGCGGGCCGCGCCGTCGCCCGCAACGTGGGCGGCGGGATCTTCGCGATGGCCGTCACCTACGGGATCGGGACCCTGCTCGGCACCAACCTCTGACATGGGCCAGCGGATGTTCGTCGCGCTGGTGCCGCCCGACCACGTGCTGGAGCACCTCGACGAGTTCCTCGCGCCCCGGCGAGAGGCGGCGTCCTTCCGGTGGTCGCTCCCGGAGCACCTGCACGTCACGCTGGCCTTCATGGCCTCGGTCCCGGAGCACCGGCTCGACGACCTCGTCGAGCGGCTCGGCCTCGCGGCCGCCCGTCGTACGCCGTTCACGACGCGGGTCGTCGGTGGCGGCGCCTTCCCCGACGTCGCCCGCGCCCGCGTGCTGTACGCCGGGTTGTCGCTGACCGGGGGCGTGCGTCAGGAGGTCGACCGGCTGGCCGCGGGCCTGCGCATCGCGGCGTCGACCGCCGGCACGGAGATCGACGGACAGCGCTTCCACCCCCACGTGACCCTGGCCCGCCTCGGGCGGCCCACCGAGGTGACCCGCTGGGTGCAGCTCCTCGACGGCTACGAGGGTCCGTCCTGGCAGGCCGACGAGGTCAGCCTGGTCGCGTCGCACCTCGGCGAGGGGCCGCACAAGCGACCGCGCTACGAGGTGGTCGAGACCTTCCCGCTGGGTGCCCGCTAGGCCGGCAGCGCCCGGACGATGTCCTCGACCCGCTCCTTGGCGTCGCCGAAGAGCATCCGCGAGTTGTCCTTGAAGAACAGCGGGTTCTGCACGCCGGCGTAGCCGGTGGCCATGGAGCGCTTGAAGACGATGACCTCGCGGGCGTTCCACACCTCCAGCACGGGCATGCCCGCGATGGGCGAGCCCGGCTCGTCGAGCGCGGCGGGGTTGACGGTGTCGTTGGCGCCGATGACCAGGACCACGTCGGTCGTGGGGAAGTCGGCGTTGATCTCGTCCATCTCGAGCACGATGTCGTAGGGCACCTTGGCCTCGGCGAGCAGGACGTTCATGTGGCCGGGCAGGCGCCCGGCGACCGGGTGGATCCCGAAGCGCACGTCGACCCCACGGGCGCGCAGCTTGGCCGTGAGCTCGGCGACGGGGTACTGCGCCTGGGCGACCGCCATGCCGTAGCCCGGCGTGATCACCACGCTCGACGCCCCCGCGAGCAGCTCGGCGGCCTCCGCGGCCTGGATCTCGCGGTGCTCGCCGTAGTCGCGGGCCTCGCCGGAGATGGCGCCGTCGGAGCCGAAGCCGCCGGCGATGACGGAGATGAACGAGCGGTTCATCGCCTTGCACATGATGTAGGACAGGATCGCGCCGGAGGAGCCGACGAGCGAGCCGGTGATGATCAGCAGGTCGTTGTCCAGCAGGAAGCCGGCGGCCGCGGCCGCCCAGCCCGAATAGCTGTTGAGCATCGAGACGACCACCGGCATGTCGCCGCCGCCGATGGCGGCGACCAGGTGGAAGCCGAGCGCGAGGGCAAGCGCGGTCATGAGCAGCAGCGGGACCAGCCCGTTGTCGTGGTCGTTCATGAACCACACGAGCAGTGCCAGCGACAGGACGATGATCGCGAGGTTGAGCAGGTGACGACCGGGCAGCGCCAGCGGGGTCGACTTCATCTTGGCGCTGAGCTTGAGGTTGGCGACGATCGAGCCGGTGAAGGTCACGGCGCCGATGAAGACACCGATGAAGACCTCGACCTCGTGGATCGCGCCGAGGGACCCGGTGGTCGGGGCCTCGGGGTCGAGGAAGGAGTTGATGCCGACCAGCACCGCGGCCAGGCCGACGAAGCTGTGCAGGATCGCGACCAGCTCGGGCATCCCGGTCATCTCGACGGTGCGGGCCCGCCACGCGCCGATCGCGGCACCGATGGCCATCGCGACGACGATCAGCGCCAGCGTCGAGCCGAGGCCCCGCCAGTGGTCCAGGGGATCGGGCAGCTCGGCCTGGCGGGCGGCGAGCAGCACCGTCGCGACCAGGGCGATGGCCATGCCGGCCATGCCGGCCAGGTTGCCGCGCTTGGCGGTCTCGTGCTTGGAGAGCCCGGCGAGCGCGCCGATGAAGAGCACCGCGGCGATGATGTAGCCGCCCTGCACCAGCCCCGGCAGCCTGTCGGAGGTCAGGAAGTCGCTCATGTCAGTCCTTCCGGAACATCTCGAGCATCCGGAGGGTCACGAGGAACCCGCCGAAGATGTTGATGCTCGCGACGAGCACGGCCACGGTGGCGAGGATCGCGATCGCCGGGTTGGTGCTGCCCACCTGGAGGATGCCGCCGACCAGGATGATCCCGGAGATGGCGTTGGTCTCGCTCATGAGCGGCGTGTGCAGGGCGTGCGCCACGTTGGAGATCACGTAGTAGCCCACGAACACGGCCAGGGCGAAGACCGTGAAGTGGTTGAGGAACACCGCGGGGGCGTAGGCCGCGAGCGCGAGGAACGTGACCGCTCCCAGCGCGGCGGCATAGGTCTTGCGGCGGGGGTCGGGCGGTGGCTTCGGGGCGACCGGCTCCGCGGGAGGCGCGGCGGCCACCGGTGCCGCCGAGACCTGCACCGGCGGCGGCGGCCACATCAGGGTGCCGTCGTGGACGACGGTGATGCCGCGCTGGACGACGTCGTCGAAGTCGAGGGTGAGCTGGCCGTCCTTGCCGGGCGTCAGCAGCTTGAAGAGGTTGACGACGTTGGTGCCGTAGAGCTGGGAGGTCTGGGCGGCCAGGCGGCTGGCGAGGTCGGTCCAGCCCAGGATCGTGACCAGGTTGTCGGTCACCACCCGCTCGTCGGGCTGCGTCAGCTCGCAGTTGCCGCCGTTGGCCGCTGCCATGTCGACGATGACGCTGCCGTTCTTCATCGCGGCGACGGTCTCGGCGCGCACGAGCACCGGCGCGGGGCGGCCGGGGATCAGCGCGGTGGTGATGACGATGTCGGCGGCGCGCACCTCCTCGTCGTACATCTTGGCCGTGGCGGCCTCCTGCTCGGCGGTCATCTCCTTGGCATATCCGTCGGAGCTGACCTCCTGCTCCATGTCGACTGTGACGAACTGGGCGCCCATCGACTCGACCTGCTCGGCGACCTCGGGGCGCACGTCGAAGGCGCGCACGATCGCGCCCATCGACCCGGCTGCGCCGATCGCGGCCAGCCCGGCGACGCCGGCGCCGACGACGAAGACCTTCGCCGGCGGGACCTTGCCGGCAGCGGTGACCTGGCCGGTGAACTGGCGACCGAAGGCGTGGGCCGCTTCGATCACGGCGCGGTAGCCCGCGACGTTGGCCATGGAGGAGAGCACGTCCAGCGACTGCGCGCGCGAGATCCGGGGGACGGCGTCCATCGCCAGGGCGGTCACGCCGGCGGCGGTCAGCTGCTCGACGAGCTCGGGGCTGCGCGCAGGGGCCATCAGCGAGACGATCGTGGCGGAGGGGCGCAGCAGGCCGATCTCGGCGGGCGTCGGGGCGTTGACCTTGACGACGACGTCGCAGGACCAGGCGTCGTCGGCGGACCCCACCGTGATGTCGGCGGCCTCGAAGGCGCTGTCCGGCTGGTCGGCCAGCGTGCCGGCGCCGGACTCCACGACGACCTCGTAGCCGAGCGCCGTCAGCTGGGCAGCGGTGATCGCGGTGGCGGCGACGAGGGTCTCGCCGGCCTTGGACTCGCGCGGGATGCCGATGCGCACGGATACCTCCTGGGGGTTGACCGTGCGTCAACCTACACAGGGGTCCTGGTGACCAGGGTCACGTCCGGCGCGTGGGCGCACGCCCGGGCGCAGCGGTCAGTGCGCGAGCCCGTAGAGCCGGTCGCCGGCGTCGCCGAGGCCCGGGACGATGTAGCCCTTCTCGTTGAGCTTCTCGTCCATGGCCGCCGTGACGACCGTGACGGGGACGTCGAGGCCGGACAGCTCGTCCTCGAGGCGCTGGCAGCCCTCGGGGGCGGCGAGCAGACAGATCGCGGTGATGTCGTCGGCGCCGCGGTCGGTGAGGAACTTGATGGCGGCCGCGAGCGTGCCGCCGGTCGCCAGCATCGGGTCCAGGACATAGCACTGGCGGCCCGAGAGGTCCTCCGGCAGCCGCTCGGCGTACGTCGACGCCTCGAGCGTCTCCTCGTTGCGCATCATCCCCAGGAAGCCGACCTCGGCCGTCGGCAGCAGCCGCATCATCCCGTCGAGCATGCCCAGCCCGGCGCGGAGGATCGGCACGACCAACGGCTTGGGCGTGGCCAGCGTGACGCCGGTGGTGGGGGACACGGGCGTCTCGATGTCGTGCGCCTCGACGCGGACGTCGCGGGTGGCCTCGTAGGCCAGCAGCGTCACGAGCTCGTCGGTCAGCGCCCGGAAGGTCGGCGAGTCCGTGCGCACGTCGCGCAGCGTGGTGAGCTTGTGGGCGACGAGCGGGTGGTCGACGACGTGGGTGCGCATGGGAAAACCCTAGTGGGCGGACTGGCCCCGGTGCCTCCGGCGTGCCACTCTGGGCGGGCGACATCCACCCAGCAGGACGGAGGGGAGCAGATGACCGATCAGCTCGAAGGCATCGACTACGCCCTCGCCGCCTACCGCGAGGAGGGTGTCTGGCAGGTCCAGGAGATGGTCCATGACCATCTCGTGGACGTCGACTCGCTCGCCCACGCCCTGCGCCGCTTCCCCGGTGACGGCGGCGCCGTGGGACTGGTGGCGATCGACGAGGACTTCTTCCTCATCGTGCGCGTGGCCGGTGCCAGCACCCGGGTCCTGCTCTCCGACATCACCGCCGCCGACGAGTGGGAGCTCGCCGGCTCGGCGGTCGACTTCCTGCACCTGCCGATGCCCGAGGAGGACGACGAGCCGGCCCCCGCCGGAGACCTCGACCTGCTCGGCGACCTCGGCCTCAACGCCATGGACCTCGCGATCCTGCTCGACGACGAGGACCTCTACCCCGACGACGCCCTCTCCGACATCGCCGGCAGCCTCGGCTTCGGCGAGCAGTTCGACGACGCGGTCGGCCTCACCAGCGCGTGAGCCCCACCGCCCCGTGGCGCGAGCCGATGCTCGCCGCCCTCGACGAGGCGCGCGCCGCCCTGAGCACCGGCGACGTGCCCATCGGTGCGATCGTGCTCGACCCGTCCGGCGCCGCGATCGCGACGGGCCGCAACGTCCGGGAGGCCGACGGTGACCCGACCGGTCACGCCGAGGTCGTCGCGCTGCGCGCCGCGGCGCAGGCCCGGGGGGAGTGGCGGCTCGACGGCTGCACCCTCGTGGTGACCCTCGAGCCGTGCACGATGTGCGCCGGAGCGGCGGTGCTGAGCCGGGTGTCCCGGATCGTCTTCGGCGCCTACGACGAGAAGGCCGGCGCCGTCGGGAGCCTCTGGGACGTGGTGCGCGACCGTCGGCTCAACCACCGACCGGAGGTGGTCGCCGGGGTCCTGGCGGTCGAGTCCGGCGCCCTGCTCGACGACTTCTTCGCCGCCCGCCGGCGAGAGATGTGATGAACGGGTCGTGAACCCCCTCCATTAGGGGGCGCGTTCATGCCCCCAGGGGTAACAATGGGTGTGTGAACCGTCGGAGTCTCCTCGCAGTCCTCGCCACGGTGGCCACGGCCGCCGTCGTGACGGCCGCGCCCGCGCAGGCTGACTCGACGGTCACCGTGCGCGGCACGTCGTTCCCCGACGCGGGGGCCGGCTTCTCCTACGTCGGCTGCGCGTCGCTCCACGACCGCGGCGCCGAGACCCTCGCCCCGACGATCGGCTTCGGACCGGCGCTGCCCCCGACCGGGATGCGCAGCCTCGGCTACGACCTCGCTGGTGGCTCGGCGATGGGCGCGCTCTTCTCGGTCGACTCGCTGCTCGACACGACCACTGCGAGCCTGGCGGCCTACGCCGAGGACGGCGGGAGCGGGGTGGCCTACGTCGGCTACCAGGCGCCCGCCGACGGCGGCACCAACGCCGCGTGGTTCGGCCGGGCCGAGCTGGTCCTGCTCCCGGGCGGCTGGCAGGAGGTCGACGCGACCGACCTGTTCTACGTCTGGTCCAAGCGCGACATGACGACCGGAGCCCTGCTGGAGCAGGGGCCCGAGCTCCCCTCGGACGTCGCGACCTTCACCGCCGCGCACGGCGGGGACGCCCCGGGGCTCTTCACCGTGGGCTACGGCTGCGACGGCGCGCCGTTCAGCATGGACACGCTGCGCCTGGGCACCCCGGGCGGCGTCACGACCTACGACCTCGAGGGCATGGCCACCAGCACCGCCATGGACATGGCCGGCGAGCAGACCGCGATCACCGCCGGCGAGCGCCTCGCCCTGCGCGGGACGATGCAGGTGACCGCGGGAGGCACGCGCGTGCCGGGCGCGAGCCTGATCCTGGAGCAGCAGGCGTTCGGCACCACGTTCTGGGAGACCGTCGACGTCGTGGACGGCGCCGACCCCACGGTGACGGTGGAGCCGTTGCGCCGCACGCTCTACCGCTGGCGTTTCGTCGACCGGCCTCTGGCCGAGGGCAGCGTCTCGTCGCCCTTCGTCGTCGAGGTCGCCCCCGTCGTCGAGGCCCGCGTCGACGGTGGTCGAGTCGTCGGCTCAGCCATCCCGGCGGTGCCGGGCACGCCCGTCACGCTCTGGCGCTCGCTGGACGGCGGCGACGCCGAGCCGGTCGCGCGCGGGGTCGTCGGTGACGCCGGCGTGTTCGAGGTGCTGATGCCCGAGGGGCGCGGTCGCTTCTACGTGACGCTGCCGGCGGTGCCCGGCAGTCTGCCCGCGACCTCCGCGGTCGTCCTGCCGCAGCCGCAGGGCACTACTCCCTAGCCGGCGACGCCCGCCGGGGCGTACTCCAGGTGCAGGACGCCGTGCTCGATGGTGCTCGACGAGAGCAGTGTCAACGGGGTCTTCGGGGTCTCCTCGAAGAGCCGCGCACCGCTGCCCACGGCCACCGGGTGCACCAGCAGCGCGAGCTTGTCGACCAGCCCCATGGCCAGCAGCGAGCGGACCAGGGTGGCGCTGCCGGAGAGGATGATGTCGCCGTCGGCACCCGCCCGGATCTCGCGCAGCTGGGTCTCGATCTCCTCGGGCGTGCCGGTGACCAGCGTGGTGTTCTGCCAGGTGGCCTCGGTGAGCGTCGCGGAGACGACGTACTTGGGGATCGCGTTGATGAACGGGCCGAAGCCGTCGTCGTCGGTGTTGGCTGTCCAGTAGGCCGACCACTGGTCGTAGAGGACGCGGCCCATCAGGAAGCCGGCGCAGGTCCCCATGCCGGCGCCCACCACGCCACCCATCTCGTCGCTCCAGTAGTCGAAGTGCCACTGGTCGGGCGACTCCACGACACCGTCGAGGGAGATGAAGAAGTTGCTGATGACCTGGCCCATGCGCTCAGACTGCCAGGGAGGCCGCGGCTCTCGCCAGGGCCTCGACGCGCGCCCAGTCGCCGTCGCGCAGCACGTCGGCCGGGGTGAGCCACGACCCGCCGACGCAGCCGACGTTGGGCAGCGCCAGGTAGTCGCCCGCGGTCGCCGCGGTGATGCCGCCGGTGGGGCAGAAGCGGGCGGCGGGGACGGGCGAGGAGATCGCCTTGAGGAACGCGGCGCCGCCCGAGGCCTCGGCGGGGAAGAACTTCATCTCGGTGAGCCCGGCCTCGAGCACGGCGAGGACCTCCGAGACGGTGGCCGTGCCGGGCAGGAACGGCAGCCGCGTGTCGATCATCGCCGCGAGCAGCGACGGGGTCGCACCGGGTGAGACGAGAAAGCGGGCGCCCGCGTCCTGGGCCTCGCGGGCCTGCGACGGCGTCACGATCGTGCCGGCGCCGACCAGGATCTCGGGGACCTCGGTCGCGATCGCGCGGATGGCCTCGAGCGCCACCGGGGTGCGCAGGGTCAGCTCGATCGCCGGCAGGCCGCCGTCGACGAGGGCCCGTGCGACGGGCACGGCGTCCTCGAGCCGATCGATCACCACGACCGGCATCACCGGCACGGCGTCGAGCAGGCTGGTGAGGAGCGGGGACTCAGACGTGCTGGACAAGGGGGACCTCCGTGAGGGGAACGCCGTAGGAGCCGAAGACGCTGGCGCCGGTGTCGGCCGCGCCGACCGTCGCGCGGAAGGCCGCGAAGAGCTCGCGCCCGGTGCCGGCCCACTCGTCTCCGTCGAGGGCGCGACCGGTCGCGGTGCGCTCGTGCAGGTCGGGCACGTCGATGCCGAGCAGCCCGCGCTCGGCGTCGACGGTGACCAGGTCGCCGTCGCGCACCTTGGCCAGGGGGCCGCCGAGGGCTGCCTCGGGCGTGACGTGGATGGCGGCCGGCACCTTGCCCGACGCCCCGGACATGCGTCCGTCGGTGACGATCGCGACCTTCTGGCCCCGGTCCTGGAGGACCCCCAGCGACGGGGTGAGCTTGTGCAGCTCCGGCATGCCGTTGGCGGCCGGGCCCTGGTAGCGGATCACGGCCACCAGGTCGCGTCCGTCGAGCCGGCCTTCGCCGAACGCGACGAGGAAGTCGTCCTGGTCGTCGAAGACCAGGGCCGGGGCCGTGACGACGCGGTGCTCGGGCTTGACGGCCGAGACCTTGATGACGCCCGTGCCGAGCAGGCCGGTGAGCACCTTGAGCCCCCCGTCGGCGGAGAACGGGTCGTCGGCCGGGCGCAGCACGTCGCGGTCGAGGCTGACCTCGGTGCCCTCCTGCCAGGTGAGCTCGCCCCCGTCGGCACCGCGCAGCACGGGCTCGCGGGTGTAGTGGCTCAGGCCGCGACCCATGATCGTCCGCACGTCCTCGTGGAGCAGCCCGTGCGCCAGCAGGGTGCGGACCAGGAAGCCGATGCCGCCGGCGGCGTGGAAGTGGTTCACGTCGGCGGAGCCGTTGGGATAGATCCGGCACAGCGACGGCACGACCGCCGACAGGTCCGAGAGGTCCTGCCAGGTCAGCGCGACACCCGCGGCGCGGGCGATCGCGACGAGGTGCATCGTGTGGTTGGTCGACCCGCCGCTGGCGAGCAGCGCCACGCAGGCGTTGACGATCGCCTTCTCGTCCACGACCTCGCCGATCGGCGTCGCCTCGTCGGCCGTGCCCTGGTGCGTGATCCCCACCGCGCGCGCCGCTGCGGCTCGCGTCAGGGCCTCGCGCAGCGGCGTGCCTGGGTTGACGAACGAGGAGCCCGGCAGGTGCAGGCCGAGCACCTCCATCAGCAGCTGGTTGGAGTTGGCGGTGCCGTAGAAGGTGCAGGTGCCGCGCGAGTGGTAGGACGCCGCCTCTGCCTCGAGCAGCTCGTCGCGACCGACCTTGCCCTCGGCGTGCAGCTGGCGCACGCGGGCCTTCTCCGAGTTGGGCAGACCCGAGGCCATCGGGCCGGCCGGCACGAAGACGGTCGGGAGGTGACCGAAGGACAGGGCCCCGATCAGCATGCCGGGCACGATCTTGTCGCAGACGCCGAGCATCAGCGCGCCGTCGAACATGTCGTGGCTCAGGGCGATGGCGGTCGACATCGCGATCACGTCACGGCTGTAGAGCGAGAGCTGCATGCCGTCCCGACCCTGCGTGATGCCGTCGCACATCGCCGGCACGCCGCCCGCGACCTGGGCGATCCCGCCCGCACGGGCGGTCGCCTGCTTGAGCACCGGTGGGTAGTCGCCGTACGGCTGGTGGGCGGAGAGCATGTCGTTGAAGCTCGTGACGATCGCCAGGTTGGGCTTGGTGCGTCCGCGCAGGGCGACCTTCTCGTCGGGCTCGGCGGCCGCGAAGCCGTGCGCGATGTTGGCGCAGCCGAGCTTGCCGCGGGCCGGGCCCTGGTCGGCTGCCGCGCGGATGCGGGAGAGGTACGCCGTGCGGCTGGGGCGGCTGCGCGCGACCAGGCGGTCGGTCACCTCCGCGACGACGGGGTGGGTGCTGCTGGGAGCGGGGGTGGGGCTCATGCGTCGGACTCCTGCCAGTGTCGGCCGTCGCGCTCGAGGAGCATGGCGGCTGCCGAGGGCCCGCTGGTGCCTGCCGGGTAGCGCTTGGGGCGGTCGGGGGCGGTCTGCCACCGCCGGAGGATGGGCTCGACCCAGGTCCACGCGGCCTCGACCTCGTCGCGGCGCATGAAGAGGGTCGGGTTGCCGCGGATGACGTCCATCAGGAGCCGCTCGTAGGCGTCGGGGGAGCGCTCGGTGAAGGTCGTCGCATAGCTCAGGTCGAGCGAGACCGGCCGCAGCCGGATGCCGCCGGGACCGGGCTCCTTGGCCGTCATGTGCAGGCGCATGCCCTCGTCGGGCTGGACCTGGATGTGCAGCCGGTTGGCCGACGTGACGCCCTCGCTGTGGGGGAACATCGCGTGCGGCGGCTCCTTGAAGACCACCACGATCTCCGACATCCGGCGATCCATCCGCTTGCCGGTGCGCAGGTAGAACGGCACGCCGGCCCAGCGCCAGTTCTGCACCTCGGCGCGCACGGCGACGAAGGTCTCGGTGCTGCTGCCGGGGTGGCCGATGTCGTCGGTGTAGGACGGCACGGCCACGCCGTCGACGAGCCCGGCGGTGTAGCGGCCGCGCACCGTGCTCCGGTCGACGTCCTCGGGGCTCATCGGCTTGAGCGCCTGGAGCACCTTGAGCTTCTCGTCGCGCACGGTCTCGCGCCCGACGTAGGTCGGCGGCTCCATCGCGACGAGGCAGAGCAGCTGGAGCAGGTGGTTCTGCACCATGTCGCGCAGCGCGCCGGAGGTGTCGTAGTAGCCGCCACGGTCACCGACCCCGAGGGTCTCGGAGACGGTGATCTGCACGTGGTCGACCCAGCGCGAGTTCCACAGCGGCTCGAGGAAGGTGTTGGCGAAGCGCGTGACCAACAGGTTCTGCACGCTCTCCTTGCCGAGGTAGTGGTCGATGCGGAAGATCTGCTGCTCGGAGAAGACGCGACCGACCGCGTCGTTGACCGCGCGGGCCGACTCCAGGTCGGTGCCGATGGGCTTCTCCATCACCACGCGCGAGGAGTCCTCGACGACCCCGGCGGCGCCGAGCCGCTCGCAGGTCGGCCCGAAGAGCGCCGGGGCGATCGCGAGGTAGAACACCCGCACGACCTCCTCGCCGCTCTCCGGGTCCTGGGCGGGACGGTCCTTGAGCAGGTCGTGGAGCAGGTGCCAGCCCTCGGGGTCGCGGGAGTCGAGGGTGAGGTGGCGGACGCGGCCGACCAGGCGTCGTACGGCGTCCTCGTCGAGCTCGTCGGCGGTCACGTGGGTGTGCAGGGCCTCGCGGACGGCGTGGCGGTAGCCCTCGTCGTCGACGTCGGTGCGCGAGACCCCGATGATCCGGGTGCCCGCAGGCAGCTGGCCCTCGAGCTCGCGCTGGTAGAGGGCGGGCAGGAGCTTGCGCAGGGCCAGGTCGCCGGTGCCGCCGAAGACCGTGAAGTCGCACGGGGGCAGACCGGCGGAGAGCTCGGTGGCGGGGAGGGTCACCGTTCAACGGTAGGACCGAAGAGTGCTCCCGGCAAGCATAACTTGGGCTTTGTTTAGACAAAAGTGGGCGGAATGGACGATCCAGGCGGGCGCAAGCGCCTAGGATCGAGGTCATGACCACCGCCGGCGACGTCCTCGAGCTCGTGCGCTCGGGGCGGGCGAGCACCCGCTCGCAGCTCCGGGTGCAGACCGGTCTGTCGCGCACGGCCGTCGTCGCCCGGGTCGCGGCGCTCGCCGAGGCGGGCCTGCTGCTCGTGGGCGAGGAGCTCGCCTCGACCGGAGGGCGCCCGCCGGGCAGCATCGTCTTCAACAAGGACGCCGGGGTCGTGCTGGCCGCGGCGATCGGGCGCTCCCGCTCGCAGCTGGCGGTCTTCGACCTGCTCGGCGCCGAGCTCGCGATCTCCGCCGTGGACCACGAGGTGGGGGCGGGGCCCGAGGTGGTCATGCCCGCGGTCGCGACCCACCTGGGTCGACTCCTGGACGAGGTCGCGGCCGGCCGGCCGGTGCTGTCGATCGGGATCAGCCTGCCCGGCACCGTCGACCCCGTGCGGGGGGTCAGCGTCGACTCGCCCGTCATGGGCGGCTGGGACGGTGCCGACCTGACCCACTACCTCGCCGATGTCGCCCAGGCGCCGACCTTCGTCGGCAACGACGCCGACGTGCTGGCCCGCTCCGAGCGGCTCGGCCACGCGACCGGCTTCTCCGACCTCATCGTCGTCAAGGCCTCGACCGGTCTCGGGCTCGGCATCATCGCCGAGGGCCGGGTCATCTCGGGGCACCTCGGGGGCGCCGGCGAGATCGGCCACACCAAGGTGGACGCCGCCGCAGGCCGCCCCTGTCGCTGCGGAGACACTGGCTGCCTGGAGACCCTGGCCGGCGGGTGGGCCCTGGTCGCCCGGCTGACCGAGTCGGGTCGCCGGGTCGACCACGTGCGCGACCTGGTGGCGCTGGCCGCGGCCGGCGACGCCGACGCCAAGCAGCTGCTGCGCGAGAGCGGTCGCCAGCTGGGCGAGGTCCTGGCCGTGGCCATCAACCTGCTCAACCCGCAGGCGGTCGTCATCGGCGGCGACATGGCAGCCGTCTTCGACGTCTACGCCGCGGGCGTGCGCGAGAGCGTCTACGCCCGCGCGTCCGCGCTCGCCACCCGCGACCTGCAGTTCCTCCCGTCCACGTTCGGCGACCGGGCCGGTCTGGTCGGGTGCGCGTCGATGGCGCTGGAGCAGGTGCTCAGCCCGGCGGCGGTCGACGCCCGCCTGCTGGAGCGATCGCCGGTCGGCACCCGCTAGCGTCTGCGGATGCCCAGCCCGCTGCCAGCCCTCGTGATCGGTCGGGAGCCCGGCCCGGTCCTCCACGTGCTCCCGCTGGGCGCGACCGTGCACCGGCTCGAGGTCGGTGCGCAGGTGCGCCGCAACGTGGTGCTCGGCCACGCCACGGAGCAGGAGTATCTCGCCTCGCGGGACTTCGTCGGCGGCCTGATCGGTCGCTACGCCAACCGCATCGCGGGCGGCCGCTTCGAGATCGACGGGGTCGCCCACGAGGTGGGCGCCAACGACCGCGGTCATGCCCTGCACGGCGGGCCCGACGGCTTCCACCGCCGCACGTGGGAGGTCGTGTCGCATCGCGACGACGAGCTCCTGCTCGCGCTCGAGAGCCCCGACGGCGATCAGGGCTTCCCGGGACGGGTGTCGGCGCGGGTGCGCTACGCCGTCGTCGGCGACACGGTCGTCGTGGAGATGACGGCGACCACCGACGCGCCGACGCTGGTCAACCTGACCCAGCACACCTACGTCGACCTCGACGGCCAGGACGGTGCGGGCGACGTGCGCGACCAGGTGCTGCGCGTCAGCGCCGGGCGCTTCACCCCGACCGACGACACCGGCATCCCGCTCGGCGAGCACCAGGACGTCGCGGGCACCCGCTTCGACCTGCGTGAGCCGGTCCGGCTGGGCGACGTCGTCGGCGACGGCATCGACCACCACTACGTGCTCGAGGGGCGCGGCCTTCGAGCGGTCGCGGAGCTCACGTCTCGTCGTACGGGGATCTCGCTGGTGGTGGCGACCGACCAGCCCGGGCTGCAGGTCTACACCGGGCAGGGCTTCGACGGCTCCCGCCGCTCGGTCGACGGCGTGCCCTACGGGCCCTTCGCCGGGATCGCGCTCGAGCCGCAGCTGGCGCCCGACTCACCGCACCACGAGGGGCCCGACTGGCCCTCGGCGGTCCTGCGACCGGGCGAGACCTACTCCTCGGTCCTGGAGTGGCGCTTCGCTGATTAGTACAGATCACCATCGCGGCGGGACTCGCCGTCGGACTACGTTCCGCCCATGACGCTCCCTTCCCTCCGCCAGGTGCTCCGTCCTGCCGCCGCTGCCTCCCTCAGCCTCACCCTCGCCCTGGGGCTCGGTGCCTGCGGTGGGGACGACGAGCCCGCCGACAGCAGTGCCGGTGAGTCCAGCTCGCCCGCCGACGACGCGACCACCGATGAGGAGGCTGGCGAGGAGGCTGGCGAGGAGGAGGACACGGAGGAGGAGGCCCCCGCCGACTCGCCCGCCGGAGGCGTGACCTACGTCGACTCGACCGAGCCGGCCGCCGACACGATCGTGGTCGACGAGGGCGGCTTCACCGCCGACACCTCCACCGTGGAGGTCGGCGACGTGGTGCTCTTCATCCCCGGCGACGAGGGGATCTACGGCGTCATCGTGGGTGACCTGGACGGCTACACCGTCACCACGGGCCTCAACGGCGCCTTCCGCTTCGACCTCCCGGGCACCTACGCCGTGCGCGAGGACATCACCGGCAACACCGCGACGATCACCGTCGAGTAGCCCGGACCCAGATTTCACCGTCGCGCCAGCGCTCCGGTAACCTTCCCGGCGGTGGCGTGTCCGAGCGGCCGAAGGTGCATCACTCGAAATGATGTGTGGGGTCAAACCCACCGTGGGTTCAAATCCCACCGCCACCGCCAGGTGAGACCCCGTCCAGACGTCGATCTGGGCGGGGTCTCCTGCTTCTCGGGTCCCTGCCGCTGGGGGTCTCAGGTCGTGGTGGCCTCGGCCTCGGCGAGCTCGAGGGCCTCGGCCAGGTCCTTGTGGTGCCGCACGGCGGCGACGCTCGGCAGCAGCAGGCTCGCGAGGGCGGCGACGCCGAGGGACAGGCCGGGCACCCACAGGGAGGCGAGCAGGGCGTCGCGCAGGCCCGCGGGCGAGAAGACCGTGCCGGCGGTCTCGAAGAAGACCACGCCGACGACGGCGAGCAGGAGGGCGGCGCCGATCTGCTGGAAGGTGCCGAAGACGCCCGAGGCGGCCCCGGCGTAGCGGACGTCGATGTTGGCCAGGGCCACGTCAAGCAGGGGGATGGCGGCGAAGGCGAGGCCGGCGCCGCCCAGCAGCATCGGCCCGATCAGGTCGGCCTTGCCCAGGGCGTCGCCGTGGTGGGCCACGGTCTGTCCGGTCCAGGCGACCGCGGAGGCGAAGGCGACGAGCCCGACGAACACCAGGCCCTTGCCGAGCTTGGCGACGAGCGGCACGGAGGCACCGCTGGCGAGGAACGCGCCCAGGCTGAAGGGCAGCGTGGTCACGGCGGCGCCGATGGGGGTGAACCCCAGTCCCACCTGGAGGTAGATGACGATGACGAAGAAGTAGGCGCCGATGGAGCCGAAGAAGGCGAACGCCGTGACCATGCCGGCCGAGAAGCCCCGGTCGCGGAAGAGCGTCGGTGGGACCAACGGCTCCCCTCCGGAGGCCTCCAGGCGTCGCTGGACGAGCACGAAGACGACCAGCAGCACGATGCTCACCGCCAGCATCGCCCAGATCCACGCCGGCCACCCCTCGGGCCGTCCCTCGATGAGGGCGAAGACGGCCAGGAAGAGCGCGACCGAGATCAGGGCCGCGCCGGGCAGGTCGAGGCGGACCCGCTCGCGGGCGTGGGACTCGGGGATCAGGATCGCGCCGGCGACCAGCAGCACGATGCCGACGGGGATGTTGATCACGAAGATGCTGCGCCACTCCAGCCCCAGCACGTCGTAGGTCGTCAGGATGCCGCCCAGCAACGGTCCGGCGACCGCTGCGGTGCCGGTGACGGCACCGAACGCACCGAGCACCGCGGCGCGCTCGCGCGGGGCGTAGAGCACCTGGATGATCGACAGCACCTGCGGGACCATCGTCGCGGCGAAGAGCCCCTGCACCAGCCGGGAGACCACCAGGACGTCGGCGCTGGGGGCGAGACCGGCCGCGGCCGAGGCGACGGTGAAGCCCGCGACGCCGATGAGGAAGACCCGTTTGCGGCCGTAGAGGTCGCCGAGCCGGCCGGTCGTGATCAGCACGACGGCGAAGGCCAGCACGTAGCCCGAGACGATCCACTCCAGCTGCGCCGACGACGCCTCGAGGTCGGTCTGGATCGAGGGGAGCGCGACGTTGACGATCGTGGTGTCGAGCAGGTCCATGAACGTCGCCATGAACAGCACCAGCACCGCGACGGTGCGGGCGCGTGAGGTGAGGGGGGCTGCGGCGTCGGGTGCGGTCACACGACCATGGTGGCGGATGGCACCGACACCGGCGTGCGACTGCCCTGGGGTCGGGACCGAGCCGTGGCTACCCTGAGGGCATGCCTCGTGTCGTGCCCGCCCTGCTGTCGGTGGTGATCCTCGGCATCCTGGGCATGCACGTCCTCAGCCAGCACTGCGCGACGCTCACGGACGAGCCAGCCTCGGCCTCGCACTCGTCGATGGCCCACGGCGAGCACGCCGGTGAGCCCGTCGCGGCTGCTGCGACTGTGGTGGCCGTCGTCACCGGCGGGGCGCACGACCCCGCCCACCTCGGGCTGATGCTGTGCGCCTTCATCGTGCTCGCCTCCGCGATCGCGCTGCTGCTCGTCGCGCTGCGCGCCCGCAGCCACCTCCCGTCGTACGACGTGGGGAGGGCGCGCAGCCTCGTCCCGCGGCTGCGAGCGTCCCCCAGCGGGACCGGTCCACCTCCGGTCTGGCAGTTCTCCGTCATCCGCTGCTGATGAGCGCGTCGGCGCGCTGAGCCGCGCCCACGAGCACATCCACCCAGCAGCACCTCACAGACGGAGCACACCCATGCGCACCATCAACAAGACCGGCACGACCCTCGCCGCGCTGACCCTCGGCCTCTCCCTCGCCCTCACGGCGTGCGGCGGGGACGACTCCACCGGCTCGCCGACCAGCAGCGGCGACCACAACGACGCCGACGTGTCGTTCGCGTCCGACATGATCCAGCACCACGCCCAGGCCCTGACCATGGTCGACCTGACCGTGGACCGCGACCTGGACCCGGACTTCCAGCAGCTTGCCGAGGGCATCCGTGACGCCCAGGGGCCTGAGATCGAGACCATGAGCAACTGGCTCGAGCAGTGGGGCGAGGAGGTCCCGGCGACCGTGCGCGACCACTCCAACGCCGAGGGCCACGACATGGGCGACATGGCCGACGACACCGGCATGGACATGCCCGGCATGATGAGCGACGAGGACCTGGAGGAGCTGGCCGACGCCTCCGACGCCGACTTCGAGGACCTGTGGCTCGAGATGATGATCGAGCACCACGAGGGCGCGGTGTCGATGGCGGAGACCGAGCAGGAGGACGGCACCTACGAGCCCGCCGTCTCCCTCGCCGAGCAGATCGTGGCGACCCAGACCGAGGAGATCGCCACCATGCAGGAGATGCTCGACTCCTGAGCCCATGCCCGCCACGATGGCGGCCATGACGTCATCCCCGACCGTCCGCGTCGAGATCGCCGGACCGGTGACCACGGTGGTCATCGACCGCCCCGAGGCGCGCAACGCCGTCGACGGCCCGACCGCCGCAGCCCTGCACGCGGCGTTCGCGGCCTTCGACGCCGACGAGTCGCAGGCCGTCGCGGTCCTCACCGGCGCAGGAGGCACCTTCTGCGCCGGTGCGGACCTCAAGGCCGTCGGCACCTCGAGCGGCAACCAGGTGACGCCCGACGGACCCGGCCCGATGGGGCCGACCCGGATGCGGCTCGGCAAGCCCGTGGTCGCCGCGATCGAGGGGTACGCCGTCGCGGGGGGCCTCGAGCTGGCGATCTGGTGCGACCTGCGCGTCGTCGCGAGCGACGCGACCTTCGGCGTCTTCTGTCGACGCTGGGGGGTGCCGCTCATCGACGGGGGGACGGTGCGCCTGCCCCGGCTGGTCGGAGCGGGACGTGCCATGGACCTGATCCTCACCGGACGCGCGGTGGAGGCCGACGAGGCCCTGCGCATCGGCCTGGCCGACCGCGTCGTGTCGCCGGGCGCGGCGCGGGCGGAGGCCGAGGCGCTGGCGCTCTCGTTGAGCGCGCTTCCCCAGGCCTGCTTGAGGAACGACCGGCTCGCGGCGCTCGACCAGTGGGGTCTCGACGAGGCTGCCGCCCTGGAGGTGGAGCTCGGGCACGGTCTCCGGTCGCTGGAGGCCGGAGCGCTCGAGGGGGCCGCCCGCTTCGCCGCCGGTGCGGGACGCCACGGCGGCCGGTCGGACGGCTAGCTCGCCGGCACTCCGCTGGTCCGGGGCATCGCGAGCTCCCCGAGGCACACCGCGATCAGCACACCCGGTGCCTCGCCGGTGACGATCTCCCAACCCTCGTCGAAGGAGACCTGTCGCACCCGGTCGTCGCGGCGGATCAGGGCGGAGCGGGGGATGACGCCTGCTGCGAAACCGGTCGTCGAGCACTCGTGCTCGGCCATGGCCCGCTCGATGACCGCGGAGCGCTCCTCGATCTGGTCGGCACCGTCGGGGCCGGGCGAGGCCGTGACCTGGCCGCCGCCGATCAGTCCGAATCCCAGCGCGACCACGACGAGCAGGACCACCGACTTGGTCAGCGACAGGACGAGGGCGAGGGGCAGCGGTGGCTTGCGTCGCATGGCGGCTCCTCTGTCCTCAGGGCGATCGGTCGGCGTCGTACGACAGGGGAAACGACGTCCCCGATGACGAGTCACGGAGTCGTGGATCACCGACGCCTGTCGGGCCTCCGCGGTCTGGACCAGCTGCGACGGCGGCATGGGGGAGGATGAACCCATGACCTGGTTCGCCTCCCCTGCCGACGCCGCCGAGCGACTCACCGCCGTCGGCTACCTCGCCGACCCGGCGACCGCCACCACCACGTTCCTCGCCGGGGCGCTGGAGAAGCCGGTGCTGGTGGAGGGGCCGGCGGGGGTCGGCAAGACCGAGCTGGCCAAGGCGATCGCCCGCGCGACGGGGGCCGAGCTGGTCCGGTTGCAGTGCTACGAGGGGCTCGACGAGGCGCGGGCGCTCTACGAGTGGAACTACAAGAAGCAGCTGCTACGCATCCAGGCCTCGGGCAACGACCAGGAGTGGTCGGCCACCCACGACGACATCTTCACCGAGGAGTTCCTCCTCACCCGGCCCCTGCTGACGGCCATCCGCCGCGAGGAGCCGACGGTGCTGCTCATCGACGAGGTCGACAAGACCGATGTCGAGGTGGAGGGCCTGCTGCTGGAGGTGCTGTCGGACTTCCAGGTCACGATCCCCGAGCTCGGCACGGTCGAGGCCGTGCGTCGGCCGCTCGTCGTCCTAACCTCCAACGCCAGCCGCGAGCTCTCCGAGGCCGTCAAGCGACGCTGCCTCTACCTGCACCTCGACTACCCCGACGCCGAGCGGGAGCGCGAGATCGTCGCCTCCCAGGTGCCCGGCCTCGACGACCTCGTGGCCGAGCAGCTGGTGGCGACCGTCGGTCGGCTGCGCGAGCTGGAGCTCAAGAAGGCGCCGTCGATCGCCGAGTCCGTCGACTGGGCCCGCACGCTGATCGCCCTCGAGATCCGCGACCTCGACGACAAGGCCATCAACGACACCCTGGGCGTCGTGCTCAAGCACGCCTCCGACCACGAGCGGGCGATCCGCGAGCTCCGGCTCAAGAAGTGACCCAGCCGCAGGGGACGCACGGGCCGCACCGCAGCGGCCTGGTCGACCGTCACATCTCCTTCCTGGAGGCGTTGCGAGGCGCCGGCATGTCGGTGTCGCTCGCGGAGGACCTCGACGCGATCGCCGCGCTGACCGCGCTCGAGTGGTCCGACCGCGGAGTCATCCACGATGCCTACGCCGCCACCCTGCTCAAGCGCCAGGCCCAGCGGCCGACCTTCGACGCGCTCTTCGACCTCTACTTCCCGCGTCTCGTGGGCGAGGGCGCCCGCGCGGGCGACCCGGGCGACGAGGGCGTCGACGAGGCGGGTGAGGGTGAGGGCGTCCGCGACAACGCCCAGGCCCTGCAGGCGTTCCAGGCCGAGCTGCTCGACGCGTTGTCCCAGGACGACCAGCAGCGCCTGGCGCAGCTGGCGGCAGAGATGGTCGGCCGCTTCGGGGCCATGCCCGGCCGCGGCCCCGGTCTGTCGTCCTGGTCGGCCTACACCGCGCTCCAGCGGGTCTCCCCCCAGGAGCTCGTCGACCAGATCGTCGCGGCGCTGCTGGCCCAGGGACGCAACGACGACGAGGCGCAGCGGGTGGCCGGTCGCAGGATCGGCTCCTTCACCCGGCAGGTCGAGGACGACGCCCGACGTCGCATCGCGGAGGAGAAGGGTCCCGACCACGTCGCCAACGTCGCGATCCGACCCAGCATCGACCGGCTCGACTTCACCTCCGCACGTCGCTCCGACCTCGAGGAGATGCGCCGCGAGATCTACCCGCTCGCACGCCGGCTCGCCTCGCGCCTCACCCAGGAGCACCACGCCCGCCGCCGCGGTCCGCTCGACTTCCGCCGCACGGTCCGCGCGTCCATGTCGACGGGAGGGGTGCCGCTCGTGACCCACCACAAGCCCAAGCGGCCGCACCGCACCGAGCTGGTCGTGCTGTGCGACGTCAGCGGGTCGGTCGCCAACTTCGCGCAGTTCACGCTGCTGCTGGTCTTCGCGCTCCGCGACCAGTTCCAGAAGGTCCGGGCCTTCACCTTCATCGACCACGTCCACGAGGTGACCCACCACTTCAAGCCCGGCGGCGACGTCGTCGACGTCATGGCCGACCTCGCGGCGAGCACGGCGCACGCGGCGCTGTGGGGCCGCACCAACTACGGCCGGGCGCTGACGAAGTTCGAGGAGGACCACGGCGACGCCCTGGGTCCCAAGTCCTCGCTGCTCATCCTGGGCGACGCGCGGTCCAACTACAGCGACCTCCACGCCGACGTGCTCCAGCGCCTGGCCGGCACCGCCCGGCACGCGTGGTGGCTCAACCCCGAGGCCGCACGGCACTGGGGCACGGGTGACTCGGCCGCGCCGACGTACGGCGCGATCGTCGACATGGTCGAGTGCCGCAACCTCACCCAGCTCGGCGAGTTCGTGCACGACCTCGCGGGCTGAGGGATGAGCACGCGCAGGCTCAACCGGCCAGGTAGCCGAGGTCCTGGATGCGGGCGATCTCGGCGCGCAGCTCGGGGTGGGTCGAGCCGTCGGCCGCGCGACCACCGGTGACGTAGACGCTCTCGCCGTCCACGCTCTCCCGGTCGAAGACGACGGTCACGCGGTTGGACGTGCCGGCGCTCATGAGGGAGCCGAGCACCGCCACCGGGTCGGAGCGGTCCTCCAGGGACAGCACGCGGGTGGCCGACGGGATGCGTGGGACGTGCGCCGAGGGCGACCCCGCCGTGACCACCTGGTCCACGACGAAGGTGTCGCTGGTGAGGTCGGCCGCGACCTCGGCGGCGGTGACGCCGCCCTGGGCGGAGCCGACGAGCATCACGTGGGCGCCCGGGTCTCCGGCCACCGCGGCCTCGATGCCGTGCAGCACCTGGGCGGCGTACGACGTGCGGTCACCGCTGACGAGCCGCAGCCGGCGGCCGTCGCTGACGGTGGGGCCGGGCAGGTAGGCGATGTAGCGGCCGGCGGCCACGCGCTGGACGGTGACGCCCGTGGTGACCTGCTCGAGGGCGCTCATCAGCTCCGCGATGCTGCGTGGCGCGGCGGAGATGGAGGACTCGAGCTCCTCAGCCGTGTCGGTGGCATCGAGGAGACCTCCGGCGGTGTCGCGCAGCGCGGCCCCGAGCTCGGGAGCGAAGGGCGCGATGCCCATCGCGCGCAGCCCTCCGCGGGCCGCGGTCGTTCCGCGCTCGCCGGAAAGCACGCCGGCGGTCAGCAACGAGCGCATCTGCAGCCCGTCGAGCAGACCGCCGCCGCCGCTGGTGACGTGCTCCATGAGCTCGGGGTTCTTCTCGGCGAGCTCGTTGAGGTAGGAGGCCACGCCGTCGCGGTCGAGGGCGTCGGTCTCGATCAGGCCGGCCGAGACGATCGCGCCGCCAAGGGCCACCTCGGGCGCCAGGTAGCCGATGGCGCGACCGGCGATCGACCCCAGCGTCTCGTAGGCGGCCTGCTGGAGCTCGTCGATCCAGCGGTAGGTGAGCACCGTGGCGCGCAGGACCAACGCGTCGGCGTCGAGCTCGATCGACCGGGTCAGCAGCCCGCGCTTGCCTGTCGTGGCTGCTCGCACGTCCTCCTCGACGCGGGCGTGGGTCCGCGGCGACAGCGGCGCCGACTCCTGCAGCGCGGGGTCGGCGAGCACGTCGCTGCCGAGCCGTGCCCGACGGCGCATCTCCTCGCCCGCGGAGTCGAAGAGGGCGGCCAGGCGCATCATCCGGTCGTACTTGTCGGCGCGGTCGAGCTCCTCGACGCGTGACGTCGGCACCGGGCGGTCCTCGACGGCAGCCGCCGTGAGAACGGACTCGTGGGTGGACTGATCGGTCATGAGGTCACCTCCGCGAGGACGGGCGCGAGGTCGGGAGCCAGGTCGCTCGGGTCGGCGTGGCGTACGACGACGCGCAGCTGGCCGTCGCGCATGTGGGGGCACAGGGCGTGCCAACCGTCGTCGAGGAGCACCCACGAGACGACACCGACGACCGTGGTGTCCTCGCTGGAGACGTCGGCGACCATGGCGCGCAGCCGACCACGGGTCTCGTCGCCCAGGGCGGTCAGCAGGTCGACGATCTCCTGGTCGGTCAACGGCCGGTCCTCGGCGTCGTGGACCGAGCCGGTGTGCTGGGCGACCAGCACGGGCACCAGCTCGGGACGGGAGGAGTGGAGGGCCTCGACGGCCGCGTCCACCAGCTCGTAGGGGAGGTCGACCTCGTCGGGGACACCCGACTCGCCGAGGGCGAGGTCCTCGGGGATCACCGCGACCCTCCCGAGCTCCGCCGGCCAGTGGGCGTTGGGGAACCAGGCGAGCTCGAACACGATGCCGTCGACCGTGGCCAGCGTCGCGACGGCGTCACCCGACTGGCGGTGCCAGGCCTTGGCCTGGACCGCGCCGGCGGTCACGTCGAGGTCGAGGGCCACTGTGGGCGTGGCGAGCAGGCCGACGGCACCCACCAGGCCCTCGTCGACGCTCCCCCCGACCATGAGTCCGCGACGGGTCAGGGAGTCCGACGGATCGTGCAGCGCTGACAGCGCCCGGGTGTAGGCCTCGTCCTCGGTCGACGTCGGGCTCCGCCCGAGCCGACCGTCGAGGGAGGGGGCGTCGGGTCGCTCCACCAGGTCGAAGGGCAGCGGCGCGCCGCCGGCGTGCTCGGCGACCAGGCGCAGCTCGGCGAGGGTGAGCGCCGCCCGTCGCGGGAGCGCGTCCAGGAGTCCGCTCGGGGGCGGCGGGGGAGTGCTGAGGTCGATCGTGGTCACGTCTGGCGGTCCTCTCGGAGTCCGGGGAGCTCGACGGTCAGCCAGTCCCGGTGGCCCTTCGGCGGGGGGACGAAGTCGACCAGTGCCCGGTCGTCGTGGGCGGCCACCTCGGCCCGGGCGACCCGGGTCTGGGCGTCGGCGACGAGGGAGGCGGCCTGGTGCTCGCGCTGGGCGATGGCCTCCTGGAGGAGGGCCACGTCGGTCAGGTGCTGCTGGAGGGTGTCGGCGGCGGTCTCGTGGTCGGCTGCCGCCTCGCGCAGGTGGGTGGCGCGCTCGTGGATGCGCACCTTCATGGCCTCGGCTGCTCGGCCGGTCCAGCCGAGGCTCTCCGTGCGTGCGACGAGCTGGTCGGCGAGGGTGCGCACGTCGACGCCCTGCTCGCGGAGCTGGTCGACGCGTCGGCGCAGCTGGTCGGTGTCGCCGTACATCGGTCAGGTCCTCCCTGGGTGGCTGAACGTGTCCTGGGGCGCTTTCCCTCGTTGGACCTTCTCGAAACGCCCTCCACCGGCAGGATCGGGGGGCCAAGCGTCGCGAAGGAGCACCCCATGCACCGCCAGGTCACCCGGTCCCCCCTGGTCACAGCCCTGATCACCAGCCTCGTGACGGGGTTGGCCGTGGTCCTCGCGCTCGGTGCGCCCACTCCGGCCCAGGCCGCCGGGGACGACGACGTACGCCGCGTGGTCTTCGTCGGCAACAACTGGGAGGGCACCGCCACCCTGCTCGACCCACGGACCTTCAAGCCGGTCGGCAAGCTCGACGTGATCCCCGACTTCGACGCCCGGATGCGCGAGATCGCCACCAACCCCTATCGGCTGGCCTACTTCCTCGCCATCCGAGAGCTCATCGGCGAGGGCAACGACCAGTTCGTCGACGACATGTACTCCTCCAACGACGGCCGGCTCGTCGTGATCTCCCGGCCCTCCTTCGGCGACGTGGTCGCGATCAGCCTGCGCACCAAGAAGATCGTGTGGCGCTTCGCCGTCGACGGCGTGCGCTCCGACCACATGGCCGTCTCGCCCGACGGCAAGCGCGTCGTCGTCAGCGCCTCGACCGGCAACGTCGTGCACGTCCTGCGGGTCTCCGACGGCAAGCAGGTCGGGAAGTTCGCCTCGGGCGGCTCGCCGCACGAGAGCGTCTTCATCGACGGCGGCCGCAAGATCCTGCACGCCAGCATCGGCATGGTCTACAGCCCGCTCGACGACCCGGCGCTCGACCCGACCAAGGACGACCGCGTGCTCCAGGTGGTCGACGCCACGACCTTCAAGATCCTGCGTCGCTACAACGTGCGCGAGGCCCTCGACGCGCGCGGCCTCGACGAGGTGAGCTCGGCGGTGCGTCCGCTGACGCTCTCGCCCGACGAGAAGCAGATCTACTTCCAGCTGTCGTTCTTTCACGGCTATTTCCGGCTCGACCGGGCGAGCGGCAGGATCACCAAGGTCGTCCGGTTGCCCAACCTGGTGCCGACGACGCCGCGTGAGGCCTACCTGCTCGACTCGGCCCACCACGGCATCGCGATGAACCCCCGGGGCACCAAGCTCTGTGTCGCCGGCACCATGTCCGACTACGCCACCGTGGTCGACGCGCGCACCGACCGCCGCAGCCCCTTGCTCAAGGGTGGGCTGAAGCCCTACTGGGTGACGCCCAGCGCCGACGGCCGCTACTGCTACATCTCGTGGGCGGGCTCCGACACGGTCTCGCGCATCAGCTATGCGACCGAGCGCATCGTCACCACGACCAGGGTGGGCGACCACCCGCAGCGGGTGCGCAACGGCTTCATCCGCAAGGGCTTCCTGCCCGGCCTCGGCTTCGCGAGCGCGTCCAAGCCGGCGCGCACGACCGGGGTCACGACGTGGGAGCGCCGAGCCCGCTGACGATGCCCAGCAACCGGGCGTGGGTCTCTGCGTCGGCCGCGACGAGCAGCCCGTGCCCGGTGGTCCCGACCTCGGCTCCTCGCAGGTCGGTGACCACGCACCCGGCGGCCAGGCACACGGCGACGCCGGCGGCGAAGTGGACGCTGCCGCGCGCGTCGCCCGCGTGCACGTAGGCCGCCCGCCTCCCGGCCGCCACCCAGGCGACCGCCAGGCTGCTGGAGATGACCCGGCTGCCGAACCAGGTGTGGAAGGCCGGCTGCGCGACCAGGGAGGCGGCCCAGACGGGGTCGCCGTCCATGTCCAGGTCGACCAGGCGGGTGTCACCGCTCGGGGTCAACGCGTGGTCCTGGCCGGCCAGCGACCGCACGGCGCGCTCACCGTCGGTCCAGAAGGTCTCCCCGCTGAACGGGTCGGCCATCGCTCCGGCGACGACCTGCTGCTCGACCCGGAGCGCGACGTTGACCGCGACCAGGGGAGTGGCGGCAGCGAAGTTGAGGGTGCCGCACAGCGGGTCGACCAACCACGTACGACGGGCGGTCGCGGCCCCCACCAGGCCCACCTCCTCGCCCTCGAAGGCGTCGTCGGGGCGGACCTGCGCGATCGCGTCCTGGACGGCACGCTCGGCCTCGAGGTCGACCTGGGTCGCGAAGTCCCGCTCGGACTTGAAGCTCTTGACCACCGGGGCGCCGTAGCGAGCCCGGATCACCTCCGCCCCCGCCTCGGCCGCGCTGATCGCAAGACGCACGTCGGCCAGCTCGGGCCTCATGTCCACGCCCTCTCCAGGCGCTCCAGCGCCCGCTGGATGTCGTCGCCCGGCCCCGCGAAGCTGAAGCGGACGAACCGGTGGCCGTCGACGGTGTCGAAGTCGACGCCGGGTGCCACGGCGACGCTCGAGGTCTCGAGCGTGTGGTGCGCGAACGCCATGGAGTCCTGGGTCAGGTGGCCGACGTCGGCGTAGACGTAGAACGCGCCGTCGGCCGGTGCGAGCCGGTCGATCCCGAGCCGGGGAAGCCCGTCGAGGAGCAGCTGCCGGTTGAGCGCGTAGCGACGCACGTGCCCGTCGAGCTCGGCGTAGGTCGCGTCGTCGAAGGCGGCCAGGCAGGCTCGCTGCGCGAGGACCGGCGGGCAGATCGTGAAGTTGCCGGTGAGCACGTCGACGGCACGCCGCAGCCGGTCCGGGACGAGCATCCAGCCGATCCGCCAACCGGTCATGGAGAAGAACTTGGAGAAGCTCGAGAACACGACGGCCTCGCGGCTGGTCTCCCACGCGGAGCGGGCCAGGGAGGCGCTCTCGTCGTCGAGGCCGGCGTACTCGATGCCGTGGTAGATCTCGTCGGAGATCAGCTGCACGCCCTCCTGCTCGCACCAGCGCGCGATGGCGGCCAGCTCCTCGGGCAGCAGCATCGTGCCGGTCGGGTTGGCCGGGCTCGCGACGACGAGCCCCTTCAGTCCGGGGCCCTCGGCGTGCAGGGCCTCGAGCTGGTCGACGGTCGGCTGGAAGCGCGTCTCGGGACCGGTGGCGATCTCGACCACCTCACAGCCCAGCGCGGCCAGGACGTTGCGGTAGCAGGGGTAGCCCGGTCGGGCCATGGCGACGCGGTCGCCGACCTCGAACGCCGCCAGGAAGGCCAGCAGGAAACCGCCGCTGGAGCCGGTCGTCACCACGACCTGGTCGGGGTCGACCTCGATGCCGTGCACGCGCCGGTGGTGGCCCGCGATCGCCTCGCGCAGCTCGAGGATCCCGACCGCCGGGGTGTAGCCCAACGGGTCGCCCGACTCGAGCAGCCGGACCGCCTCGGCGCGCACAGGCTCCGGTGCGCCCGTGCTGGGCTGCCCGGCGAGCAGGTTGATCACGTCGCCGTGGCTGCGCTGGCGCCGGGCGGAGGCCTCCAGCAGGTCCATGACGTGGAACGGTGGCACGTTGGCGCGCTGCGCCACCTGGAGGCGGTTCGTCACGCAGGCGAGGCTACGCGGGCACGCCCACGCGGGCGGCGGCCGCATGGCGACCGGCCCGACGGCCGAAGAACGAGCCCTCGCCGAGCTGGGTGCCCGAGCAGTAGCCCTTGCCGTCCTGGGCCAGGTTGGAGGCGCAGGCGCCGGCGGCGTAGAGGCCGGTGACGACGCTGCCGTCGGGCCGCTGGACCTCGCCGTCCACGGTGACCCGCATGCCACCGAGCGTGAAACCGGCGTAGAGCGCGTGGCCCAGCCGCACGTCGAAGACGAACCAGGGGCCGGTGGACTGGGCGGCCAGCCAGTCGGGCGCCTTGTGGAAGTCGGGGTCCTCGCCGCGGGCGGCGTGCTCGTTGTAGCGCTCCAGGGTCGTGCGCAGCGCGTCGAGGGGCAGCGAGAGCGCGGTCGCCATCTCCTCGAGCGTCTCGTAGCCGTCGATCAGGGGGACCAGCGGCATCTGGGGGTGCTCGACGTGCTCGCTGTCGACGATCAGGTAGGCCGCCGAGTCGGTCTGCTCCATCACCAGCTGCGAGGTGCGCGAGTGATAGCTGTCCTCGGCGACGAAGCGCTCGCCCTGCTGGTTGACCAGCAGGCCCTTGACCAGGACCGAAGGGGGATAGAGCGGCGCGGTGATGAACGGCTCGTCCATGTGCTTGAGCTCGGCGCCCACCGAGACGCCGAGGCGGATGCCCAGCCCGTCGTCGTAGGTCGACCCGAGGGTGAAGAGCTTGGACCCGAGCGCGGGCGTGTGCTCGGCGACCATGTCGGCGTTCATCACGAAGCCGCCCGCGGCGACGACCACCGAGGGGGCGCCGACCAGGCCGGTCTCGTCGAACGAGCGCCAGGCGACGCCCGCGATCGCGCCGTCGTCGGCGACGACGAGGTTGGTCACGCCGGTCTCGTAGCGGACGGTCACGCCCGCCTCCTCGACGCGCTCCCGGAGCAGGTCCATGACGATCCGGGTGCCCTCGGTGTCGCCGGGCACGGGGACCTTGTGGCCGCGGGCAGCGGGCTTCGCGATGTCGCGGAAGGGCCAGACCTTCTCGTTGCCGGT
The DNA here is from genome assembly GCF_943371775.1 of Nocardioides psychrotolerans. Lineage (GTDB taxonomy): Bacteria > Actinomycetota > Actinomycetes > Propionibacteriales > Nocardioidaceae > Nocardioides > Nocardioides psychrotolerans_A. The sequence continues at coordinate 6,832 of NZ_CALRWD010000043.1, read as the reverse complement.
GAACATCAGCCCCTGCGTGCCGGGCTGGATCACGGCCTTCTCGGGATAGAAGCTGCGCTCGAACTCGAAGCCCAGGGCCTCGAGCCACTCGAAGTGCTCGACCGACTCGTCGCAGTAGACGCGGATCTTGTCCGGCTCGGGCTCCTTGGCCGCTGCGACGAGGTAGTCGTACATCGCCTCGGCACTGTCCTCCTGGCCCGTCGCGACCTGCACCGCCGTGCCGCCGCCGAGGTAGAAGTGCCCGCCCGACATGCTCGACGTCCCGCCGTGGACCGCGGCCCTCTCCAGCAGCAGCACCGAGGCGCCGGCCCGCGCCGCCTCGAGTGCCGCGCACCCGCCGGCGATGCCGAAGCCCACCACGACCACGTCGTACGACGGCGCGTCAGCAGGCAGGTCGGCCGCCGGCACGACGTCGGGGATGGTCGTGCCCTTGCGGACGGAGTCGGTGCTCATGGGGCAAATCTAGAACAAGTTCCAGTTTCGTGCGAGCGGACGGCCAGGTCCCGCGGACCGATAGACTGCGTGTCCGCCGCCCCGCCTGGCCCGACGAGGTGACATGAGTTTCGACGTCCACCAGCTCGACACCTTCCTGCTGGTGGGCTCTGTCGTCACGCTGCTGGCGATCATGGCCGTGCGCGTGTCCTCCCGCGCCGGTCTCCCGAGCCTGTTGCTCTACCTGTTGATGGGCGTCGCCCTCGGCGAGTCCGGGGTCGGGATCGGCTTCGAGGACGCCGAGCTGGCGCACGCCCTGGGATTCGCGGCGCTGGTGCTGATCCTGGCCGAGGGTGGTCTGACGACCAGCTGGCGCGAGATCCGTCCCGCCATGCGACTCGGGGTCTCGCTGGCGACGATCGGGGTGAGCGTCTCGGTCGCGATCGTCGCGGTCGGCAGCCACTACCTCCTCGGGCTGCCCTGGGAGCTGGCGGTGCTCCTCGGTGCCGTCACGTCCGCCACCGACGCCGCCGCGGTCTTCTCGGTCCTCCGCGTGGTCCCGCTCCCCAAGCGCCTGACGGGGTCGCTGGAGGCGGAGTCCGGCCTCAACGACGCGCCCACCGTGGTCCTGGTGGTGCTGGTGTCCACCGGCGCCGCGGCCGAGGAGGGCGTGCTGATGATGGTGGCGACCATCGTCTTCGAGCTCGCCGCCGGGGTGCTGATCGGCCTGGCGGTCGGCTTCGGTGGCGCGTGGGTGATGCGACGCGCGGCGTTGCCGTCCTCCGGGCTCTACCCGATCGCCGTGCTCTGCCTGACGATCTTCGCCTACGCCGGCGGGGTCGCCGTGCACGCCTCCGGCTTCGCCGCCGTCTACGTCGCCGCCCTCGTGCTCGGCAACTCCGAACTGCCCCACCGCGGTGCGACCCGGTCGTTCTCCGAGGGGATCGCCTGGCTCGCCCAGATCGGGCTCTTCGTGATGCTCGGGCTGCTGCTCTCCCCGGGACGCCTCTCGCTCGAGACGGTCGGTCTGGCCCTCGCCGCTGGTCTGATCCTGACGTTCGTCGCGCGCCCCGTGTCGGTGCTGGTCAGCGCCCTGGTCCAGCCGATGCCCTGGCGCGAGCTGGGCTTCCTCTCCTGGGCCGGCCTGCGCGGCGCGGTGCCGATCGTCTTCACGACGATCCCGCTCTCGGAGGGGGTCGAGGGGGCCGAGCGCCTCTTCGACATCGTCTTCGTGATGGTCGTGGTCTACACGCTCCTCACCGGTCCGACGCTGCCGCTCGTGGCCCGCGTGCTCAAGGTGACCCGCCGCGGCGAGCCTCGCGACCTGGAGCTCGAGGCCGCTCCGCTCGAGCGGGTCGCCGCCGACCTGCTCCAGGTCACCATCAGCCCCGCGTCGTTGATGCACGGTGTCGAGGTCAGCGAGCTGCGGCTGCCTCCTGGGGCGTCCATCTCGTTGATCATCCGCGACGGGGAGACCAAGGTGCCGCAGGCCCGCTCGGTCCTGCGCCACGGCGACGAGCTGCTCATCGTGACGCCCCGCAAGGCACGCGAGCGCACCGAGGAGCGGCTGCGGCAGGTCAGCCGCGGAGGCCGTCTCGCCCAGTGGCTGGACGAGCCCCCTGCTGGACGAGCGCCTCGGGAGTGACGCCGTCGTCCGGCTCGGGGGCCGTGGGGATGCAGACCTGGGAGTCCTGGTCGGACTTGGTCCAGGCTCCTCCCTCGCGCAGGCGGGTGAAGTCGTCGCCCACGATCACGGTCACACCGACCATCGTCGTGTCACGGCGCACGACCGTCGCATCGCGGCCCAGCTTGCCCTTGAGCAGGCGGACGGCGGGATTCTCGGGGTCGTCGGTCCAGATCTCGGCGTAGTCGACGTCGGTGCCGGAGGGCGCGTTGCTGGTCTGGCCGCGGCCGAAGCCCGCGTCGACGAGCAGCTGCATCGTGCGCCCGGCGAGACCCTCGCGGGTGCCGGCGTTGGCCACGCTGACGGTCACCTGGTCGGGGTAGACCTTCGTGCCGGCCGGGACGGTCGTCTCGTCGCAGATCGAGACCTCGGCGCTCTCGGGGAACGGCTCGGTCATGGCCGACCAGCCCCAGGCGACGCCGGCGAGGAGCAGCGCCAGCAGCGCCAGCAGGGTCACCGCCGAGCGGATCCGGGCGAGTGCCATCTCTGCCATGTCAGACCTCCAGCCGATGGACGCGGGCGTGCAGGACCAGGCGCTGCTGGAGGGCGGCCCGTAGGGCGCGGTGAAGGCCGTCCTCGAGGTAGTACTCGCCCTCCCACTGCACGACGTGGGCGAAGAGGTCGCCGTAGAACGTCGAGTCCTCGTCGAGGAGCGCCGCGAGCTGCAGGGTGTCCTTGGTCGTGACCAGCTCGTCCAGACGCACCTGGCGCGGGGGCACGCCGGCCCAGGCGCGGGGCGAGAGCCCGTGCTCGGGGTAGGGCCGGCCCTCACCGACGCGTTTGAAGATCACCTCGCGAGTGTAAAGGGCCCTCTGCTGAATCATGGGGCTGGTTACATGGAGCCCATGACGCAGAATCCGCCGGAGACCGGCGCCCTCGAGCAGACGATCGCCCCGGGCTACACCTTCGAGGGGGCGGCCCTCGAGCTCGGCGGGCTGATGCTCGACGCGACGACGCTGGGCTCGACGTCGATCCGGATCCCCCTGGCGATGCTCAACCGGCACGGCCTCGTGGCCGGCGCGACGGGCACGGGCAAGACCAAGACCCTCCAGCTGCTCGCCGAGCAGCTCAGTGCCCAGGGTGTCCCGGTGTTCGCCGCCGACATCAAGGGCGACCTGTCCGGCCTCGCGACGCCGGGGGCGGGCGGCGACAAGATCACCGCCCGCGCGTCCTCCGTGGGTCAGCAGTGGACGGCGACGGGCTTCCCGGTGGAGTACTACGCGATCGGTGGCGAGGGCACGGGCATCCCGCTTCGCGTCACCATGAGCGCCTTCGGCCCGACCCTGCTGAGCAAGGTGCTCGGGCTCAACGACACCCAGGAGTCGAGCCTCGGCCTGGTCTTCCACTACGCCGACCAGGCCGGCCTGCCGCTGCTGGACCTCGCCGACCTGCGCGCCGTGGTCGCGCACCTGACCAGCGACGAGGGCAAGCCCGAGCTCAAGGCGCTCGGTGGTCTGTCCTCGGCGACGGCCGGCGTGATCCTGCGCGAGCTGATCGGCTTCCAGGACCAGGGGGCCGACGCCTTCTTCGGAGAGCCGGAGTTCGCCTCCGCCGACCTCCTCCAGACCACTCCCGACGGCAAGGGCCTGATCTCGCTCGTCGAGCTGCCGAACCTCCAGGACCGTCCCGCGGTCTTCTCCACCTTCCTGATGTGGCTGCTGGCGGACCTCTTCCACGACCTGCCCGAGGTGGGCGACATCGACCGGCCCAAGCTGGTCTTCTTCTTCGACGAGGCGCACCTGCTCTTCGACGACGCCTCGGATGAGTTCCTCGACCAGATCGCCCAGACCGTGCGGCTGATCCGCTCCAAGGGGGTCGGCGTCTTCTTCGTCACCCAGAGCCCGACCGACGTCCCCGACGAGGTGCTGGCCCAGCTCGGCTCGCGGATCCAGCACCAGCTGCGCGCCCACACGCCCAACGACGCCAAGGCGCTCAAGGCCACCGTCAGCACCTACCCGACCAGCGCCTACCCCGACCTCGGCGAGGTCATCACGAGCCTCGGCATCGGCGAGGCCGTGGTCACCGTCATGAACGAGCGCGGTGCTCCCACGCCCGTCGCCTGGACGCGGCTGCGGGCGCCCGAGTCGCTCATGGGTCCCAGCGACCCGGCGGCGATGCAGGCGACGGTCGCCGCGAGCCCCCGTCAGGCCCGCTACGCCGAGCCGGTCGACCGCGAGTCGGCCCGTGAGCTGCTCGCGGCCAAGCTCGAGGAGGGGGCGCGCAAGCGCGAGGCCGAGGCGGCCGCGAGCACGAAGCCGACCTCCGGGACCCGTCGTACGGGCTCGAAGCAGGAGGAGGGCGGCCTCGTGCGCGACGTCGTGCAGTCCGGTGCGTTCAAGGACTTCATGCGCACCGCGGCCCGCGAGATCGCGCGGGGGATGTTCAAGACCGGTCGACGCTGAGGGCCTCGTCACCCCCGCGCGTCGGAATGTCTCGTCGGGGGCACCGGTTGTGCACGGAGCAACCCCCACTCGAAGGAGCACAGATGAGCAAGATCCTGTTCGTGGTCACCGGAGCCCAGCACTGGACGCTGAAGGACGGCACCCAGCACCCGACCGGCTTCTGGGCCGAGGAGCTCGTCGCGCCCTACCGTGAGTTCGTCGCGGCCGGCCACACCGTCGAGATCGCCACCCCGGGCGGAGTCGTCCCCGTGGTCGACCAGGGCAGCCTCGCCGCGGACGCCAACGGCGGCCAGGCCAATGCCGACGCGATCAAGGACGAGCTCGACACCATCGCGCAGCTCTCCGCCCCGAGCGACCTGAGCGACGTCGTCCTCGACGACTACGCCGCCGTCTTCTACCCCGGCGGCCACGGCCCGATGGAGGACCTCGCCGTCGACGCCACCTCCGGCGCGCTGCTCACCAGCACCCTGGCCTCCGGCAAGCCGCTCGGCATCGTGTGCCACGCCCCGGCCGCGCTCCTCGCGACCACCGACGACCAGGGCGCGTCGCCCTTCGCCGGCTACCGCGCGACCGGCTTCACCAACGCCGAGGAGACCCAGGCCGGACTGGCCGACAAGGCCCCGTGGCTGCTCCAGGACCGCCTCGTCGAGCTCGGCATCGACTTCCAGGAGGCCGACCCGTGGTCCGAGCACGTGGTCGTCGACCGCTCGCTGTTCACCGGTCAGAACCCGGCGTCGTCCGGCCCGCTGGCCCAGGAGATCCTGAAGGCCCTCTGAGGCACCCCGCCCCACGACGTACGACGAGGCGCCGACCCCCCGACGGGTCGGCGCCTCGTGTCATGTCAGGTGGTTGCCAGTCTCACCGGAAGTACGAGCGGAGCGAGTACTTCCAATGGAAGAGACGAAGTCTCTTTCACGCGCTCCAGCGCACGGCGTCGTCGACCATGTCGGCGAGGGCGTGGACGCCGCGCAGGTCGGCGCGCTCGTCCATGAGGGAGGTGAGGCCGCGGGCGTGGCGCAGCTTGAGGGCGGCGCGCTTCTCGCGGGCCTCGTCGGTCTCGGTGGCGGTGGTGATCTTCGCGTTCATCGGGGGTCTCCCTCTGGTCGTTCCTGGCTGCTGGGTGGATCCAGCGTGCGCTGCCAACATCGCCGGCAGGTTGACCCGTGGTTACATCCACGTCTCATCAGCACCGGCAACCACGTGATCCCGCCCACAGTCCTCGCTAGATTGCGAGCCGTGACCGACTACGACGACATCTGCCAGCTCAAGTACCGCTACCTGCGGACCCTCGACACCAAGGCCTGGGACGACTTCGAGGCGTGCTTCCTGCCCGAGGCGACCGGCGACTACAACGGCCTGGTCTTCGCCGACCGCGCGGCGCTCGTGGCCTACATGCGGGAGAACCTCGGGGAGGGCCTGATCACGATGCACCAGGTCCACCACCCGGAGATCACCATCGACGGCGACGAGGCGACGGCCCGGTGGTACCTCCAGGACAAGGTGATCGTCGAGGCGTTCCGCTTCATGCTCGAGGGCGCGGCGTTCTACACCGACCGCTACGTGCGCACGCCGGAGGGCTGGCGGGTCGCGCACACCGGCTACCGGCGCACCTTCGAGCTGACCTACAACCTCGACGACCTGCCGAGCCTGAAGATCAACGGCCCGGGCGTGCACACGCACACCTGAGCCGACCGATCACGACAGCGGCTCAGAGCGAGGGCTCGGTCCAGGCCGTCTGGACGACCTCGGTGCCACGGTCGCGGGTGATCAGGCGCCCGCGGCCCGCGGGCAGCGGCATCGGGCGCAGGTTGCCCAGCAGCGGCCCCTCGTCGGGGCTGCCCGAGAGCATCAGGCCGGGCATCGCGAGGTCGCGCATCGACTGGATGACCGGCTCGTAGAGCGCGCGCGAGGCACCACCCGAGCGCCGGGCGACCGCCAGGTGCAGGCCCACGTCGCGGGCCTGCGCTATCAGCGGCTGCAGCACCGCGACCGGCGAGGTCTGCTGGGTCGCGACCAGGTCGTAGTCGTCGACGATCACGAAGACCTCGGCGCCGGTCCACCAGCTGCGGTTGCGCAGCTGGTCGGGCGTGACGTCGGGTCCGGGGATGCGGCTCTCGAGGTAGGTCGCGAGGTCCTTGAGGGCGGGCCCGGCCTGCGTGGCGGAGGTCAGGTAGTTGACCAGGTAGTCCTCGGGCACCTCGCCGAGCAGCGAGCGTCGGTAGTCGACGACGATGATCTGGGCCTCCTTGGCGGTGCGGGTGCGCATCACCTCGTGGGCGTAGGACCGCAGCAGTCCGCTCTTGCCGGACCGACC
>NZ_CALRWD010000042.1:0-36582 GCF_943371775.1 Nocardioides psychrotolerans | reverse complement strand
ATCGCGAGCAGCCCGGTCACCGCCGACGGCGTGACCTGGAAGCCGGACAGGGCGTAGATCCCGATCGTGATCATGATGTCGTGGGCCAGGGCGACGAACGCGGCGACCGACATCTTCCACTCGCGGAAGTAGACCCAGATGAACAACATGACGAGCACGAGGAAGACGAGCACGCCGATGGCCGCCCGCTGAGCGACCTCCTGGCCCCAGCTGGCGCCGATCTCGTCCTGCGACAGGTCCTGGACGTCAAACGGGACGACCGTCTGCATGGCGGCCACGACCGTGTCGCTCTCGGCCTGGTCGAGGTCCTCGACCTGCAGGATGATCGAGTCGTCGCCCGCGGTGGTGGCGGTCGGGGACGCGGCGCCCTCGACCCCGGTGCCGGCGACGGCCTCGCGGAGGGCGTCGGCGGTGTCCTGCGTGGCCAGCGACGTGCTCACCGGCACGCGGTACTGCGTGCCGCCGGTGAACTCGATGCCGAAGTTGAGCGGCTTGATGAAGACGATCGCGATGGCGGCCAGCACGAGGAACCCCGAGATGGAGTACCACAGCGCCTTGCGCCCGACGAAGTCGATCGTGCGGCGGCCCCCGTAGAGGTCGTTGCCGATCCGTGAGAACTTGCCCATCAGGCTCTCCCCTCCACGCGGACGTCCATGCCCAGTGTCTCGGTGCTGAGGCCGGAGAACCGACCACCGCCGTTGAAGAAGCGGAACTGTCCCAGCCACGACACCAGCGGCTTGGTGAACCAGAAGAGCACCGCGAGGTCGATCAGGGTGGACAGGCCGAGCGCGAAGCCGAAGCCCTTCACCGCACCCGTTGCGAAGAAGTAGAGCACGAACGCCGACAGCAGCGAGACGACGTTGGCCGCCAGACGCGTGACCTTGGCCCGCTTCCAGCCGCTCTCGACCGCGACCCGCATGGTCTTGCCCTCGCGCATCTCGTCGCGGATGCGCTCGAAGAAGATGATGAAGGAGTCGGCCGTGATGCCGACCGCGATGATCAGGCCCGCGATGCCGGGCAGGGTCAGCGTGAAGCCGGCCGAGACGCCGAGGAGCAGCACCATCGAGTAGGTGATGACGGCGGCGATCGCGAGCGAGCCGAGCACCACCAGGCCGAGGCCGCGGTAGTAGAGGAGGCAGTAGAGCATCACGAGCCCGAGACCGAAGCCACCCGCGACCAGACCGGCCTGCAGCTGGTTGCCGGCGAGCGAGGGACCGATGGTCTCGACCGTGACGTCGTCCTGGAAGGCGATCGGCAGCGCGCCGAACTTGAGGCTCGTGGCCAGGCTGTTGGCCGACTCCTCGTTGAAGTTGCCGCTGATCTCGGCCTGGCCGTTGGGGATCCGGCCGTTCATCGTCGGGGCCGAGATGACCTGCCCGTCGAGGACGATCGCGAACTGCTGGCCGGTGGAGACGAGGGTGTTGGAGACCTTCGAGAACACGTCCTCGCCGACACCACCGATGTCGATGTTGACGACCCAGTTGACCTCGTTCTGCGGGATGCCGGCCGAGGCGGAGTCGAGGTCGGTGCCCTCGATGACGCTCTTGGAGAGCAGGTACTTGACGACCTGACCGTTCTCGTCGGGCTGCTCGCAGGTGATGAGCGGCTTGTTGGGGTCGTCGACCACGACCGGCGGCGAGCCGTCGGTCGGGCACTGGAAGGCGTTGAAGGCGTCGATGGAGGCCTGGTCGGGGTTGTTCATCCAGGCGAGCTCCTCGTCGAGGCGCTCCGCCTCGAGCTCGGGGTCCCCCTGGGGCACCACGGCCGCGGACTCGGTCGGCGAGGGCGACGTCGAACCGGCAGGCTCGGTGCTCGCGGACTCGCTGGGAGACGCGCCCTCGGTCGGCGTCGGGGACGTGGTCTCGCCCGACTTCGTCAGGTAGCCGAGGGGCGGGCGGTTGGCCGTGCCGTTGCCGTTGCCGGCGCCGGTGCCGTTGCCCGCCCCGCCGGTGGCGCCACCCGTGGCTCCCTCCTGCGGGACGAACTGGTTGGGGTCGAACGGCTGGTTGGGGTCGACCGTGCCGGTGCCGCAGGGTGCGAAGTCGGAGCACGCGACCAGGCGGAAGCGCAGCTGCGCCTGGCGCTGGACGGTGTCGATGAGGTCGCGGCGGCTGTCACCGGGGATCTCGGCGACGATGAAGCGACCGCTCTGCGTGGTGACCTCGGCCTCGACGACGCCGGAGCCGTTGACGCGCTGGTCGATGATCTTGCGTGCCTCGTCGAGGCTGCCCGAGCTGGGGTTGCCGACGGCGGTCAGGGTGATGCGGGTGCCGCCCTGGAGGTCGAGGCCGAGCTCGGGCTTCCAGGTGCCGGAGAGGGCCACCAGCCCGTAGGAGATGGCCACGCCCATGAGGAACACCAACAGGGTGCGCCCGGGGCGGGCGGTCTTGCGTGCCATGTCAGTTCTCCTCCGGCTCGGTCTCGCCGAGCTGCGGTTGTACGACGGTGCCGACGGCGCCGCGGGCGACATGGATGACCACGCCCGGTGCGATCTCGACGCCCACGCGGTCGTCGTTCAGCGTGCGCAGCGTGCCGAACACACCGGAGGTGAGCATGACCTCGTCCCCCACGGACAACGCGCCCTGCATGCGCGAGAGTTCCCGCGAGCGTCGGGAGGCCGGTCGGATGACCAGGAGCCAGAAGAGGAGGGCGATACCGACGAGCGGCAAGAGCTGGACGAGCTCTGGGGGCACAACATGACCTTCCACGCGACTGATGGGGGGCGCGGCGCACACCCCGAGGGGGGCAGACCGTCCGCGACGGGAGAGTCTAACCGCGCGGGTCCGTCGTGCGACGCATCAGTCCTCGAACAGCGTGGCTTCGGCGTCCGTCGCCAGGCTCGACTCTGGTGGCACCAGGCCGAGGTGGCGCCACGCACCGGCCGTCGCGACCCGCCCACGGGGGGTGCGGGCGAGGAAGCCGTTGCGCACGAGGAAGGGCTCGGCGACCTCCTCGACGGTCTCGCGCTCCTCGCCGACGGCGACCGCGAGGGTGGAGATGCCGACCGGTCCCCCACCGAAGCGACGGCACAGCACGTCGAGGACGGCGCGGTCGAGGCGGTCGAGCCCGAGCTCGTCGACCTCGTAGAGCTCGAGGGCGTCCTGGGCCACGTCGCGGCTGACCACGCCGTCGGCGCGCACCTGGGCGAAGTCACGCACCCGGCGCAGCAGGCGGTTGGCGATGCGGGGGGTGCCGCGGGAGCGGGAGGCGATCTCGGCCGAGCCCTCCTCGGTGAGCTCGACGTCGAGCAGCCCAGCCGAGCGGTGCACGATCCGGTCGAGCTCGTGGGCCTCGTAGAACTCCAGGTGCGCGGTGAACCCGAAGCGGTCGCGCAGCGGCCCGGGCAGCAGCCCCGCGCGGGTCGTCGCTCCGACGAGCGTGAAGGGCGGGATCTCCAGCGGGATGGCCGTTGCGCCCGGTCCCTTGCCGATGATGACGTCGACCCGGAAGTCCTCCATGGCCATGTAGAGCATCTCCTCGGCCGGCCGGGACATGCGGTGGATCTCGTCGACGAACAGGACGTCGCCGTCGTTCATGCCGGACAGGATCGCGGCCAGGTCGCCGGCGTGGGTGATCGCCGGACCGCTGGTGAGCCGCAGGGGCGTCGACATCTCGTGGGCGATGATCATCGCCAGCGTCGTCTTGCCCAGCCCCGGCGGCCCGGAGAGCAGGACGTGGTCGGGGGCCCGTCCGCGACGACGGGCGGCCTCGAGGACCAGGCCGAGCTGCTCGCGCACCCGCGTCTGCCCGACGACCTCGTCGAGGGAGCGTGGGCGCAGCGCGGCCTCGATGGCGCGCTCGTCCCCCTCGGCCTCCGCTGCGGTCAGGGAGCGCAGGTGCTGCTCCTCGACCATGTCCAGGTCGTCCTCGTGCACCGGGTCAGGCCTTGCTCAGCGAGCGGAGGGCGGCGCGCAGCAGCGCACCCACGTCGGGGCTGTCGCCGGCCTGGGGCGCCACGCTCTCGACGGCGTAGTCGGCGTCCTTGGCCGACCAGCCGAGCCCGAGGAGGCCCTGGGTGACCTGGTCGCGCCACGCCGGGATCGCCGAGACGGGGGCGCTGCTGCGCCCACCGACGGGCAGGCCGATGCGGTCCTTGAGCTCCAGGATGATGCGCTGAGCGCCCTTCTGGCCGATGCCGGGGACCCGGGTGAGGGTCTTGACGTCGTCGGAGGCCACGGCCCGGCGCAGATCGTCGGGGCTCAGCACCGCGAGCATCGCCTGGGCGAGCTTGGGGCCGACGCCGGAGGCGGTCTGCACCAGCTCGAAGGCCGCCTTCTCGTCGTCGTCGACGAAGCCGAAGAGGGTCAGCGAGTCCTCGCGCACGACCATGCTGGTGGGCAGGGTCGCGAGGTGGCCGGGTCGCAGCGTCGCGAGCGTGCCGGGGGTGCACATCAGCTCGAGGCCGACTCCCCCGACCTCGAGGACGGCGCTGGTGAGGGTCAGCGCGGCGACCTCGCCACGCACGAACGCGATCATGCTCTGCTCCTGGAGTCGGTGCGGGCGGACGTCGTGCGGCGGGAGGCCGCGAGCGCCGCGTCGATGCGGGCCTGCGCGCCGCCGCGCCAGATGTGGGTGATCGCCAGCGCGAGGGCGTCGGCGGCATCGGCCGGCTTGGGAGGCGCGTCGAGGCGCAGGATCCGCGTCACCATGGCGCCGACCTGGGCCTTGTCGGCGCGGCCGTTGCCGGAGACGGCCGCCTTGACCTCGCTGGGCGTGTGCAGGGCGACCGGCAGGCCGCGGCGCGCTGCGCACACCAGCGCGATGCCGCTGGCCTGGGCGGTGCCCATGATCGTGCTGACGTCGGAGCGGGCGAAGACCCGCTCCACGGCCACGGCGTCGGGCTGGTGCTCGTCGAGCCAGGCGTCGATGCCGCGCTCGATCGTGACCAGCCGCTCGGCGATCGGGAGCGTGCTGGTGGTGCGGATGACGTTGACGTCGATCAGCGCCAGCGGACGACCCACCATGCCCTCGACGACGCCCATGCCCATGCGGGTCAGCCCGGGGTCGATCCCCAGCACGCGCATCAGCCCGGTCATCACAACGCCTCTCGTCCGAACACCTGTTCGGAGGTCCACGTTATCCGGCCCGCGGGACCCGCGGGCCCGCGACACGCCCGGTCAGTCGTCGAGCTCGGCCATGACCTCGTCGGAGACGTCGAAGTTGGCGAAGATGTTCTGCACGTCGTCGAGGTCCTCGAGCACGTCGACCAGGCGGAACATCTTGCCGGCGGCCTCGGCGTCGAGCTGGACCTGCATGTCCGGCACGAAGGAGGCGTCGGCGGAGTCGTAGTCGATGCCCGCAGCCTGGAGCGCGGTGCGCACGCCGACCAGGTCGGTGGCCTCCGAGATCAGCTCGAAGGCCTCCCCCAGGTCGTTGACGTCGTCGGCGCCGGCCTCCAGGGTCGCCTCGAGCAGGTCGTCCTCGCTGATCTCCTTGCCCTCCTGCGACCGCGGCACCACGACGACGCCCTTGCGGTTGAAGAGGAACGACACCGAGCCCGGGTCGGCCAGCGAGCCGCCGTTGCGGCTCATCGCGGTGCGGACCTCCATCGCGGCACGGTTCTTGTTGTCCGTGAGGCACTCGATCAGCATCGCGACACCGGAGGGGCCGTAGCCCTCGTACATGATCGTCTGGTAGTCGGCGCCGCCTGTCTCCGCACCGGAGCCGCGCTTGACCGCACGGTCGATGTTGTCGTTGGGGACCGAGGACTTCTTGGCCTTCTGGATGGCGTCGTAGAGCGTCGGGTTGCCCGTGATGTCACCACCGCCCATGCGGGCCGCGACCTCGATGTTCTTGATGAGCTTGGCGAACATCTTGCCGCGCTTGGCGTCGACGATCGCCTTCTTGTGCTTGGTGGTCGCCCATTTGGAGTGGCCAGACATGCGTCCCTCTTCTTCTTCGACTCAGGAGGTGCTGTTCGTGGTGGTGCCGGCAGTGCAGTCGCGCACGAGGTCGACGAAGAGCTGGTGGATGCGCACGTCGCCGCCGACCTCCGGGTGGAACGACGTCGCCATCAGTGGCCCCTGCCGGACCGCGACGATCCTACTCGCGCCGTCGGCCACCTCGACCTGCCCGAGGACCTCGACGCCCGGTCCGACCGACTCGACCCAGGGTGCGCGGATGAAGACGGCGTGCACCGGTCCGTCGACACCGCTGATGGAGAGCTCCCCCTCGAAGGAGTCGACCTGGCGACCGAAGGCGTTGCGGCGCACCGTGATGTCGAGGCCACCGAGCGTCTCCTGGCCGACCGCGCCGTCCTCGATGCGGTCGGCGAGCAGGATCATCCCGGCGCAGGTCCCGAAGGTCGGCATGCCGCCCTTGATCCGCTCGCGCAGCGGCTCCAGCAGCTCGAAGGTGCGGGCCAGCTTGGCCATCGTGGTCGACTCGCCGCCGGGGACGACGAGCCCGTCGACGACACCGAGCTCGGCCGGCCGACGCACGCCGATCGCGTCGACGCCGAGCGACTCGAGCATCCGCAGGTGCTCGCGCACGTCGCCCTGGAGGGCGAAGACGCCGATGGTGGGTGCAGTCACTCCCCCAGTTTAGGAGCGCCCCTCGACGACCCGACGCACGGCATCCAGGCGTCGCTGCCACGGGTCGACCGGCTCGGTCACCGCACCGGCGTTGGTCAGCCGCAGCAGCGCCCCGTCCTCGGCGGTCGGCCAGGTCACCACGTCAGCGAGGTTGGGATCGCCCGTGGTGACGAACGACGCCCAGTAGTCGCTGACGACGTCGGCCATCCCGGGCGCGTGCTGCTCCGCCCCCGGGGGCAGCACCCCGTCGAAGACGTAGGGCAGCTCGCTGGCGTGGGGCGCTCCCCCCACCCGGGCGAAGGCCTCCGGGGTGACGACCTCGAAACGGTAGCGCCAGGTCGGCGCTCGAGCGGCGTGCGCGGTGGCGAGCAACCGGGCAGGCTCGGTGAAGACGGCGTCGGCCATCAGGTGCCGTCGTACGACGTCGGGGGTGGCGTAGGCGCGCAGCAGGCTCCGCTCGCCGGCAGACCTCAGGAGCGCACGGGCGTCGTCGTCCAGGCCCAACGGCTCGAGGAGGTCTGCCTCGAGGTCGAGGTCGGTGCTGCCGACCAGGTAGGGCACGTCCTGCTCCAGACCGGCCTCGACGATCTCCGCCACGGGCGCGGTCACGAGGGCGCCGTCGACGACCGGTACCTGGCCGGCGAAGACGTCGAGCCGCCACGTCATGACCTCGGCCGCGTCGAGCGAGCGCAGCGCCGCAGCGTCGAGGGCGCCGGCCTCCGCGGCCAGGCGCCGCCCCTCGGCGGTCGCCTCGGCGAGGGTCTGGGTCGGCTCGCGCCCCAGGCCCGACTGGGAGATCGCCTGGGCGAAGAGGCCGTCGGTCATCGGCGACGCCATCAGGGTGTTGACCGAGAGGCCTCCGGCGGAGCTCCCGCCGACGGTCACGCGGTCGGGGTCGCCGCCGAAGTCGGCGATGTTGTCCTGGACCCACTCCAGCGCGGCCACCTGGTCGAGCAGCCCGGCGTTGACGGACTCGGGCCCGAGGGCGGGGTGGGAGAGGAAGCCCAGGCGGCCGAGCCGGTAGTTGAGCGTGACCAGCAGGACACCGCGGCGGACGAACGCCTCCCCGTCGGCGGCCTCGCTGCGCCCCGAGCCCATGACGAACCCGCCACCGTGGATCCACACCAGCACCGGCAGGTCCCCGTCGGCCTCCACGGGCCGCTCCACGTTGAGGAAGAGACAGTCCTCGCTGGAGGGGGTCGTCACGGTGGAGGGGGCGTGCAGGCAGTCGGCCCCGAAGTCGGTCGCGTCCCGCACCGCGCCCCACGGCGCTGCCGGCTGCGGCGCCCGCCAGCGCAGGTCGCCCACGGGTGGTGCGGCGTAGGGGATGCCGCGCCACGACCGCACGCCCTCGTGGTCGAACCCCTCGAGCAGCCCGGCGTCGGTCTCCACGACCAAGGCCGATCCTCCTGGCCGAGGTGTCGGCTGCACGGGCTCGTCGAGCAGGCTGCAGCCCGCGAGCGCGAGCACGGCCGCAGCTGCGGCGAGCGCTCCTCGTCGACGACCCACGCGGTGAACCTAGTCGGGGGTGGGGTGGTGGGGGGCGGTTCTGGGTGGGTGCCGCTTCATCAAGGTATGCAGACGAACCGCCACCCCCCACGGTCGAGCGGCCGGCTGACGGCGCACTTCCCACGGCGACACGCCACTCACCACGGGGTGCACACCGTGGGGGGTGGCGTGTCGTCGACGTACCTTGATGGAGCGGGGCCCCGATCACGAACAGGTGCTCACCGCCAGCAGGAAGACCGAGTAGGTCCGCGTCGCGCTGTTGGTCGAGGACCACGTCGTCGAGCCGAAATTCGTGTTGGCCACCACCCAGGCCTGACCGCCGCTGATCAGGGTCAGGATCGTCTGCGAGGTCCCGGCGACCGTCATCGAGGACGCTCCTCCGGGGCCGTATCGCAACGTGTAGCTGGTGGCGCCGGGAACGGCGTCCCAGGCGAAGGTCACCGTGGCCACGCCGAGCCCCGAGCACCTGAAGTTGCCGGGAGCGGGGACCGAGGTCGCGCTGAGGGCAGACCCAGAGACGACCACCTCATCGGTCCACGGCGCCGCCGACGCGGGAGACGGCAGCAGTGCCGCAGCACCGATGACCGTCATCGCGAGCACGCGAGACGCCTGCCGACGCGCGGAAGCCGGTGCGGCTCGGCGCTTCCTCCGGGATGGCGGTGGTGGACGAGGCGGGGACGGCGGGCCGTCGTCGCGGCCGCGCAGGAGCACGGAGGCCAGGAACGCGCCGTAGAGCCCGAGCAGCAGCATGCCGAGCCGCCCCGACATCCAGCCGAGCACGTAGCCGAGCCGCGGCACGCTGGCGACCACCCGGTCCGCCTCGGTGACGGTGTGGACCTCACGGTCCGCCGAGCGGTTGGCGTCACCGCGCAGGGTCAGCTGCCGGTGCTCTCCCTGGGAGGCGAGGCTCACGACCCGGTGGGTGACCCGCGTGCCGCCGGCGTCCACGACGGACACGACGTCACCGACCCGCAGGTCCGCAGCGGGGACGGTGCGCACCAGCGCGAGGGCGCCGGTGTCGATGGCCGGCGCCATGGAGCCGGACAGGAAGACGAGGGGGCGCACGTCGAGCACGAGGCCGGCCAGCACCACGAGCAGCCCGAGGACACCCAGCAGCGCCCCGACGGTCAGCACCAGCTCGCGGACCCCCCGCACCAGTCGGGGGCTCACGAGACGTCCGAGGTGCCGGTGACGGTGAAGGTCGCGTTGGTGGTCTTCCCCTGGAGGCTGCTCGGCGCAGCGCCGTCGAAGGTGACCTGGAAGCAGAGCGTCTGGGTGCCTGCGGCCACCAACGGGCCCTGGCGCGTCGACACCAGCGAGGTCGACGTGGTGGCGGTCAGGGCGACCGCGCTGACCAAGGCGGTGCCGCCGGTGCAGGTGGCGCTGTTGCCGCTGCCCGACCGGGTGCCCCCGGCGGACACGGTGAGCTTCAAGGAGCCGGCGGTGTCGAAGGCCGCTGCGTCGGTGCCGGTCAGTCCCCCGACCATCGTCCACTTCAGCGGCGCGGTCCCGTTGTTCTTCAGCGTCAGCACCTCGGCCGACGTGTTGCCCGGCACCATCACCGACATCCCGAGCGTCGTGGTGCTGACCGAGACGTCGGTGTTGTTGACCTGGAGGTCGAGGGTGCCGGCAGTGAAGGTGGTCCCGGCGATGACGACGTCGTCGGTCCAGAAGGCGAAGGTGCCGCTCGTCCCCAGGACGCCGACCAGCCCGAGGCCGAGCAGGGCCCGCAGCCGCGCCGATCCCCAGGACGTCGTACGACGGGGCGCGCGGCCGCGGCGGGACGGGCGGGGGGCCACGTGGCTAGACATGGACGCCGTGCCGATCCGGAGCGACCAGAGCATCCGGAGCAGCGGCGTCCACCATGACAGCTGCAGACGCCACGCGCAGCCGGCGCACACGCACGGCGCCGATCAGCTGGACCGCGGCGTAGCCCAGCAGCCCGAGCCCGACCAGCCGGGCGCCCTGGGTGCGCTGGGCGACCGTGAGCAGGTTGCTGAACCGGCCGACCTGAGGCACGTCGTACCAGACCTGACCGCGCAGCTGGACCGGTCGCACCCAGAGCTCGTCGGCAGCACCGTTGGCGTCACCCCGCGTGCGCAGCAGCACCTCGCCACCCGCACCGATGCTCTTGCCGACGACACGATGGGTGACGAAGACGGGCTCGCCCGAGCGCACCTGGTAGGTGACGACGTCACCCGTCCGCACGTCCGCGGGATCGGCGGGCCGCACGATCACCAGCGTGCCGGGAGGCAGCTGCGGCGCCATGGAGCCGGTGAGCACGACGTAGGGCGTCGCCCCGGCGATCCGGGGCACCAGGACCGTGAGGACGACGAGGCCGAGACCGAGGAGGATGACCGTCCAGGCGACGACGCGCCGCAGCCACCGACGACCCGCGCGCTGCGGGGCCGCCTGGTGCTGCGCTGCGTGCCTCATGTCAGGTCCTCGTCCGGTCAGGCCTCAGCTCACGGGTGGTTGTCGGTCTGCGTGAGCGTGACGGCGATGTCCTCGAGGGTGACGCTGAGGTCCTGCGAGCCGTTGTCCTCGACGCCGTAGGGGAAGTCCGCGGTGAGGACCGCCGTCAGCGTGTAGGTGCCGTCGTAGAAGGTGGTGGGGGCACCCGGCACGACGACCTCGCCGACCACGGGGGGCAGCCCGACCGGCAACCCGTCGAGGGTGAAGTCGGCGTCGAGCACGAGCTCGTCCTCGAGGCCGTTGACGTCGGTGGAGAGCAGCCCCTGGTCGAGGTTCAGCGTCGCCTCGAAGTGGTCGCCCTCGGCGACGATGTCGTAGGTGCAGGTGCGGGTCAGCGTGTCTCCGGGCACGATCTCCCGGGCGCCGAGCAGGCCACCCGCACCGCCGTCGCCGTCGAGCGTCCAGTCGGGGCAGGCGGTCTGGACGATGTCGAGACCGCCCGAGCTCAGGTCGGGCGTCGCGATGGTGTCGCCATCGCTCCAGAACGCCAGTGTGCCGGCACCACCGGTGAGCAGCACGGCAGCGACTCCGGCGGCGAGTGCGCCCTTGGTCGTCTTGTTCATGGTCCCTCCCAGGATCCTCCAGAGCGCCCGGACGCTTCTCCCTGGAACTACGGCGGGCGGGAGCGGGACCTGAGGGAAACCGGCGAGGAGACAAATCACCAGCACCCCGTGGTCACACGTGACCACGGGGTGCTGGACGTGATGATCGGTAAGGACTACCAGCCGCGCTCGGCGAGGCGGTGGGGCTGCGGGATCTCGTCGACGTTGATGCCGACCATGGCCTCGCCCAGGCCGCGCGAGACCTTGGCGACGACGTCGGGGTCGTCGTAGAACGTGGTGGCCTTGACGATCGCCTCGGCGCGCTCGGCGGGGTTGCCGGACTTGAAGATGCCCGAGCCCACGAACACGCCCTCGGCGCCCAGCTGCATCATCATCGCGGCGTCGGCAGGAGTGGCGATGCCGCCGGCGGTGAAGAGCACGACCGGGAGCTTGCCGCGCTCGGCGACCTCGACGACCAGGTCGTAGGGGGCCTGGAGCTCCTTGGCCGCGACGTAGAGCTCGTCGTGCTCCATCGAGGACAGCCGGCGCAGCTCGGCACCGATGGTGCGCATGTGCATGACCGCGTTGGACACATCACCCGTGCCGGCCTCGCCCTTGGAGCGGATCATCGCCGCGCCCTCGTTGATGCGACGCAGCGCCTCACCGAGGTTGGTCGCCCCGCACACGAAGGGTGCGGTGAACTTCCACTTGTCGATGTGGTTGGTGTAGTCGGCCGGGGTCAGCACCTCGGACTCGTCGATGTAGTCGACACCGAGGCTCTGCAGCACCTGCGCCTCGGCGAAGTGACCGATGCGAGCCTTGGCCATGACCGGGATCGAGACGGCGTCGATGATCGAGTCGATCATGTCGGGGTCGCTCATCCTCGAGACGCCGCCCTGGGCGCGGATGTCGGCCGGGACCCGCTCGAGCGCCATGACGGCGACCGCGCCGGAGTCCTCCGCGATCTTGGCCTGCTCGGCCGTGACGACGTCCATGATGACGCCGCCCTTGAGCATCTCGGCCATGCCGCGCTTCACGCGCGAGGTGCCGGTGGTGGAGCCGTTGTCAGCAGTGGAGGGAGAGGTCTCAGACATGCCTGAATTGTACGGCGGTCACGTCGCGGAAGCCGTTTCGGGACCGTCCTCGGGCAAGCCCGCGGACTGGACCAGCGCGTCCGCGGCCAGGGCCTGGCGGCGGACCTTCATCACCCGGAAGATGACGGTGTAGGTGTTGGCGAACGCGAGGACCCACAGCGTCAGGTACATCAGGATCGGCAGGTCGAACATCGCACCCAGCCCCGTCATGACCAGGATCGCGACCAACCGGTCGGCACGCTCGGCCAGGCCGCCCTTGGCGTCCATGCCCAGCGACTCGGCGCGCGCCCGCGAGTAGGAGGTCACCGAGCCCATGACCAGGCAGTAGAGCGTGAGGCACAGGTAGAGGTAGTAGTCGCCGGGGCCGGCGAAGTAGAGCGCCAGACCGCCGAAGATCGCGCCGTCGCCGATCCGGTCGAGCGTGGAGTCCCAGAACGCGCCGAACTTCGAGCTGCGGCCCGTCTGACGGGCCATCTGGCCGTCGACGAGGTCGCTGAAGACGAAGGCGGTGATCACCAGCACGCCGATCAGCAGCTCGCCCATCGGGAAGAAGACCAGCGCGCCGGCCGACACGCCGACGGTCCCCACGAACGTCACGGTGTCCGGGCTGATGCCCAGCTTGATGAAGAGGTTGACGAACGGCGCGAGCATGACGCCCTGCCAGAAACCCTTGAACCTGTCGAGCATGGTCGGAGGCTAGTCGCTGCCGGGCCCCGAGCCGCAACCCGGAGGCGTACAGTCACCGACAGGGGCCACTCAGGCAACCCATATCGAGAGATTCCCGCATGAGCGACAAGTCGCCGCGACAAGGAATGACGAAGAAGACCGGCAAGTCCATCAAGGAGAAGCGCGCCGAGAAGCGCGACTCGGCCAACGGCTCGGGCTCCGGCTCCATGGAGAAGCTCACCGAGAAGAAGCGCTGAGCACCCCGGTGCCACACCCGGGGCCTCTCCTGAGCCTGGGGGTGGTGGGGACCTCGGCGAAGGAGAACGAGCGTCGGCTCCCGCTGCACCCCGATCACCTCGCGGGACTCGACGCCGACGTGCGCGCCCGCATCACCCTCGAGACCGGCTACGGCACCCACTTCGGGTACGACGACCGCGAGCTCGCCGACCTCGTCGCCGGCTTCCTGCCACGCGACGAGCTCATCGCGAGCTCCGACGTCGTGCTGCTGCCCAAGCCGCAGCTCGCCGACGTCGAGGCGCTGTCGCCCGGTCAGGTGCTGTGGGGCTGGCCGCACTGCGTCCAGGACACCGCCGTCACCCAGGCCGCGATCGACCGGCGGCTGACCCTCATCGCGTTCGAGGCGATGAACCACTGGACCCGTGACGGCTCGGTCGGGCTGCACGTCTTCCACAAGAACAACGAGCTCGCCGGCTACTGCTCGGTCCTGCAGGCCATGCAGCTCGCCGGGATCACCGGCGACTACGGGCGGCGGCTGAGCGCGATCGTCATCGGCTTCGGCGCGACGGCGCGCGGTGCGGTCACGGCCCTCAACGCCCACGGTGTCCACGAGGTCGCGGTCCTGACGACACGGCAGGTGACCGCCGTGGCCTCACCGATCCACTCGGTGCGGATCCGCACGATCGACCACGACGCCGACGGGCTGGCCATGAGCGTGATCACCGAGCGCGGTCGCGAGCCCCTGGCGGCGTACCTCGCCGAGAACGACATCATCGTCAACTGCACCCTGCAGGACACGGCGGCCCCGCTGACCTACCTGCAGACCTCGGACCTCGAGGCGTTCCGCCGCGGCAGCCTGGTCGTGGACGTGTCGTGCGACCTGGGCATGGGCTTCGAGTGGGCCCGGCCCACGGGCTTCGACGACCCGACCTTCCCGGTGGGCGAGCACGGACAGGTGAGCTACTACGCCGTGGACCACAGCCCGTCCTACCTCTGGGGCTCGGCGACGTGGGACAACAGCTCCGCGACGGTGCCGTTCATCCGCACCGTGCTCGAGGGGTCGGCCTCGTGGGACGCCGACGAGACCATCCACCGCGCCATCGAGATCCGCGAGGGCGAGGTCGTCAATCCCGCGATCCTGACCTTCCAGGGGCGCGAGGCCACCTCGCCCTTCGAGGTCATCCTGGGGTGAGGGCCCGGTGGGCGCGGTGTGGCAGGGTGCGTTTCGTGAGGAAGCGCAGGCCTGTCTCGGGCCACACCCTGTCCCTGGTCGCCGTCACCGGCATCACCGCCGGTCTTCTCGCGGGGTGCTCCGGCGAGCCGGACTCCGAGGCCGCCCTGGGGGCGGTCGTGGCCGTCGAGGCTCCCGGTCCCGGCTGGAGCCCGGGCGGTGACGGCCTGCTCGACTTCGACGACGGTTCCGGCCCTGCTCGCCGGGAGGGTGAGGTGTGGTCGCCGGTCACGTCGTCCGACCTCCCGGCGACCTATGTCACGACCTGGTCGGTGCCGGTGCCCGCGGGCGAGGACGCCACCTGGTGCGCCGAGGCCGCGGCCTGGCTCGTCGAGGTCGGCCCCGACCTGCCCGGCGAGCCGCTCGAGGCCTTCGAGGACGAGGAGCCGCCGACCCTCGAGGCGAGCACCGAGGACTGCACGTCGCGGCTCGCGCAGGTGCGCGACGAGGCGACGGGCACCGCCTCCACCACGACGTTCGGCTCCTGGCCCAACACCGCGTCCGACGGCTACCAGTTCGGCCACTACCTCGAGGTCAGGGGCGACGACGCCGAGGTCACGCTCATCGTGACGTTCGTGGCGCAGCCCGCGGCCGACTGAGGCGCCTCAGCGGTCCCAGGCGTCGGCGAGCAGCGACCGGGTGTCGGTGAGGAGCTCCGGCAGGGTCTTGGTGCGCCCGATGATCGGCATGAAGTTCTGGTCGCCGGTCCAGCGGGGCACGACGTGCTGGTGCAGGTGCGCGGCGATGCCGGCGCCGGCGACGGCGCCCTGGTTCATCCCGATGTTGAAGCCGCCCGCGCCGGAGACCGAGCGGATGACGCGCATCGCCTGACGGGTGAGGTCGGCGATCTCGGCGGCCTCCTCGTCGGTGGTCTCGGTGTAGTCGGCGAGGTGGCGGTAGGGGCAGACCATCAGGTGCCCCGGCGCGTAGGGGTAGAGGTTGAGCACGGCGAAGGCCAGCCGCCCGCGCTGCACGACGAGCCCCGCGGCGTCGTCCAGGGACGGGATCCGACAGAAGGGGCACTCCCCCGACGTGGCGTCGGCCGGCTTGTTCTCCCCGCGGATGTAGGCCAGTCGGTGCGGGGTCCACAGCCGGTCGAGGTCGTCGGGCTCCCCCACACCGTCCTGCACGAGGTCGCTCACTCGGCCACCGCCTCGCCGGCACCGGCACCGGCCTCGGCGAGCCCGAGCAGCTGCTCGATCGGCACGTCGGGGTCCAGGTCGACACCGAGCCGGCTGGCGTGGCCGTCGAGCAGGTGCCACACGGAGCGGCTGAGGATGTCGGAGAGCTGGGCGGCCGAGGGCTCGCGCTGCTCGCGCGAGGCCCACCGTCGTACGGCGCCGAAGACCGCCCCCACCAGCGCGTAGGCCAGGGGGTCGATCGCCGCGCGCTCGCCGTCGTCGAGGTCGACCTCGAGCATCCCGACGACGGTCTCGAGGATCTCGACGAGCACGCCGGCGATCTGGTGGATGCCGTTCTGGAGCGGGCCGGGGCCGCCGGTGGAGTCGTATTCAGCGAGCCGGTGCAGCGCCGGGTGCTCGACGGCCCAGTCGACGTAGGTCGAGATGATCCGGTGGATGATCTCGTTGACCGTGCCGTCGAGGCTGACCTGCGGCACCAGCAGCGCGGTGACGTGCACCAGGATCTCGGCCTGGATCGCCCGGTCGAGGTCGGCGCGGTCGGAGAAGTGGCGGTAGACGACCGTGCGGTTGAGACCGGCCTCGTCGGCGATCTGCTGGACGTGGAACTCCGCGCCCGGCTCGGCGGCCTCCACGACCGCGATCGCGGCGTCGAGGATCTGCTGGCGGCGCTGCTCGTTGTGCCGGTCCCAGCGCGCCTGACGTCCGTCCACCCTTGCGCCGACCACCCAGCTCAACTCCGCTTCTCGAACCACTCCTTGGCTGAAGGGTAACGGCGACGGGCCGGACGACGGGCACCCTGGCGCGCGACGCGCACCATCTCCTCGACGTCGACGATCTTGGCGCGGGCACGACCACGCGCGGCACCGCGGCGCCGCTCCTCCGCGTCGATGGCCTGCCAGCCCGCGACGTCGACCACGTCGGGGCAGCGGCCACGGACGACCTCGGCGATGGACGCGGGCGTCCCGACCGGGGTCGCGGTCGCGCCGGCGTCGAGGTCGTCCAGGATCCGGGTGACGGTCTCCTGGGCGCAGGTCTTGTTGGTGCCGATGAAGCCGCTCGGCCCGCGCTTGGCCCAGCCGACGACGTAGACGCCGGGCCGCACGCGTCCCCGGTCGCTGGGCACCACGCCGGTCGCGGGGTCGTGGGGCAGGTCGGCGACGGGCTCGCCGCGGTAGCCGACCGAGCGCAGCACCAGGCCGGTCTCGAGGAGCTCACGCTCCTGCGTCGGTACGGCGCGCAGCTCGCCGCGGGCGTCGGGCTCGAGACGGTTGGTGACGACCTCGACCCCGGTGACCCCGTGCTCGTCGCCGACGATGCGGGTCGGTGAGGTGAGGAAGCGCAGCTCGATCGTGGGGAGGCCGGGTCGCCGCGGGCGGGCCGCCAACTCGGCGAGCAGCCGGCTGCGCTCGTCACCGGCAACGGCGCCGGCTCCCGCGTCGGCCTCCTCGGGAGCCAGCCCGGTCACGGTCACGTTGACCCCGCGCAGCCCCGCGAGCCCGATCAGCTCGGGCACGGTGAACGCGGCCTGGGCCGCACCACGGCGACCGAGCACGACGACCTCCCGCACGCGGCTGCGATGCAGGATCGACCACGGCACGGCGGCGATGTCGGTGCGCTCGAGCTCGGCGGGGTCGGCGGTGAGGATGCGGGCCACGTCGAGGGCGACGTTGCCGTTGCCCACGATCACGACGCGTCCCGAGACGAGCCGGTCGAGACCGAGGTCGAGGTCCTGCTTGTCGGGATGGCCGTTGTACCAGCCGACCACGTCGGTCGCGGAGACCGAGCCGGTGAGCTCCTCACCCTCGATGCCGAGCGAGCGGTCCGAGGACGCACCGACGGCGTAGACGACGCCGTCGTACTGCGCGGTGAGCTCCTCCAGGCTGAGGTCGCGGCCGACCTCGACACCGAGGAAGTAGCGGAAGCCGGGCAGCTGCTCGATCGCGCGGAAGAGCTGGTCGACCTGCTTGGTGTGCTGGTGGTCGGGGGCGACCCCGGCGCGGACCAGGCCGTAGGGCGTGGGCAGCCGGTCGTAGACGTCGACGCTGACCTCGGGGTGCTTCAGCAGCTCGTCGGCGGTGTAGAGACCGGCCGGCCCGGCGCCGACCACGGCGACCCGGAAGGGCCCGGGTCGGGTGAGTCGGCGCTGGGGCGGCACGATCGCGAGGGGCGCCCGACCGGCGTGCGGGAACACCTCGTAGTAGTCGGCGTTGAGCTTGAGGAAGGGCAGCTGCGCCTCGCTCAGCGCCGTGTGGGGCACGACCGCGTCGGCCGGGCACGCCGTCGCACAGGCACCGCAGTCGACGCAGGAGTTGGCGTCGACGTACAGCATCTCGGCCTCGGCGAAGCCGGGCTCACCCGGTGCCGGGTGGATGCAGTTGACGGGGCACGCGACGACGCACGAGGCGTCGGCGCAGCACGACTGCGTGACGACGTAGGGCACGTGCTCAGGCCGCGGCCGAGGCCGGCTCGCTGCGGAAGCGCGAGGAGCGGCCGTCGATGCGCATGAGGGCCCACACGCGGCGCGAGACCGGGTTCATCATGCCGGCGTCCTCGGCCAGCATCCGCACGTCACCGAAGAGGTCGCGCAGCATCTTGCGGGACTCGGGCAGGTCCCAGTAGATCTCCTTGACCACGCTGCGCGGGATGCCCATGTCCTTGCGGGCCTTCGCGGTGGGCTTGAGGATCTCGTCGCAGAGCCAGCGCATGATCAACGGCACGGCGACCGAGAGGATCGCGCGGTCGACGCGGCGCAGCTTGGGGGCCTGGTGCTCGAGGTACTGGTGGGCGAAGCCGATGTGGCGCGCCTCCTCCGCGACGTGGATCTGCATGATCCGCTGCAGCAGCGGGTGCATGTCGTCGCCGGCGCGCAGGACCGTCTTCTGCACGTGGTCGATCGGCTCCTCGCCGGCGAGCACGCCGAAGAAGAAGCCGAACGGCAGCCACTTGGCGGCCAGCGGGAGGAACGGCGCCAGGAACCGGAAGAGCCGCGAGCCGCCGCCGACGTCCTGGCCGGAGCGGTTGACGAACTCCTGGAACATCTGGGTGTGGTGGCACTCCTCGGTCGCCTCGTGCGTGGAGTAGCGGAACTCCGGCGAGCCGTTGGGCAGGTTGAAGGAGAAGTTCATCAACCCGGCGATGAGGATCTGCTCGAACTGCAGGCCCACCTTGCAGATCTGCGCCTGGCGGTAGAGCCCGATGCGGATCTGCTCCTCGCGGGGCAGTGCGCGGTACCACGCGTGGCGGCCCAGCACGTCGGCCTCCGGGAGGATCCAACGCTCGTCGTGCGGGTCGATCGCGTAGGCCGGGTTGTCCCAGTCGATGTCGAGGAAGGCGTCGAAGCGCTGGTGCACCGACGCCTCCGACAGGGTCTGGAGCGTGTCCTGGTAGCTCTGCACGGCCGTCATGTGCGTTCACCTCTCACCGTTGGTTGGTCAACGGGTCCGAGGTTAGTGCGACAGCGCGTCACATGTAAAGGGTTAGCGCGACATGGCGTCGCATTAATACCGGTGGAACCACCGTCCGAGGTCGGCGGAGATGCCCGGGCAGGTGACGTTCTGGTCGCGACCGGCCTCGACCCACTGCCCCATCACCGCCTCCCCGCCCTGGATCACCCAGTCGGTCCCACAGCGACCCAGCGCCTCCTCCCGCGAGGTCTGCCCGGCCGCGCGCCACTCCGGCACGCCGAGGGCGAGGTCGCCGACGACGCCCTCCCAGAGGTAGGGCGTGGAGTAGACGCCGATGTCGTAGCCCGCGTCGCGGTAGCCCCGCGCCAGCCCCTCGACCACCGCGGCGTTGGCGACCGGGTCGCTGCTCCACTCGAAGTCCGGCACGGGCTCCACGTCGATCCAGACGATCGGCGTCTCGAGGCCGGCGGTCTGCATCGAGGCGATGTTGAAGCGGGCCTGCTGGTAGCCGACGTTGCGCAGGGCGCCCAGGCCGTCGGACCCGTCGTACGGACCCTCGGTGGCGAAGCGCCGCAGCTCGGGCGCCTCGGGATAGCTCGCGACGGCATAGGCCGAGACGAGCACGTCGTTCTCACGCGCCCACGTGACCTGCTCGCCCAGGCAGGGGTTGGCGTAGAAACCGGGGCCGTTGGTCAGGCCGATGACGACGTAGCGCGCCTCCGGGATCGGCAGCGGCAGGCCGAGCGTGCGCTTCTGCGCGATGCCCATCCCGACCGGGCACTGCGGCCAGCTGATGTCGCCCCCGAGGACGGGACCGGACTCGGGCGGGATCTGCGGGAGCGGTACGGCGGTCGCCGCCTGCTCGGCGAGGTCGGCCAGCTCGTTGCGCGGGGTGGGCGACGGCTTCGGCACGGGCTTGCGCGACGCCGGCTGCGGCGCCGGCGGCTGACTTGCGGCGCTCGTCGGCCCGGTCCCGGCATCGTCGGAGCCGGCTGCGCCGCCGCACGCGGCCAGGATGACCGAGCCCGTGAGGGCCGCGAGGCTCAGCAGGGCCCGGCGCACGTCAGTCCTGGTCGACGAGACGTGCCGGGAAGCCGCCGGTCGCGACCGGCGACCAGCGCTCGGGGGTGACGCGGATCAGCGACTTGCCCTGGTCGCGCATCGCCTGGCGGTACTCGTCCCAGTCGGGGTGCTCGCCCGAGATGCTGCGGAAGTAGTCGACCAGCGGCTCGACCGCCTCGGGCATGTCGATGACCTCGCACGCGCCCTCGACCTGCACCCAGGCGTCGTTGAACTCGTCGGAGAGCACGAGCACCGTCGCCTTGCCCGTGCGGCGGGCGTTGGCCGCCTTGGCCCGCTCCGGGTAGGTGGAGATGACGATCCGCCCCTCGTCGTCGACGCCACCGGTCACCGGCGAGGACTGCGGCTGGCCGTCCTTACGCTCGGTGATGAGCACCATCTGGTGGCGGGGTCGGACGAACTCCAGCAGCTGCTCGAGCTCGACATCGGTCGTGGTCGCGATTGTCCGTGCCATGCCCCCACCTCACCACACCGGTGGTTGTGCCGAGGGTCTCGACGGTCGCTCGCTGCTCGACCACCGGTGGTCGAGCAGCGAGGAGCGCCAGCGACGAGCGACCGTCGAGACCTAGACCTGCTCGCGTGTCGCGACCGCAGCGGCGACCCGGGCGATGGCGTCGTCGATCGGCACGCCGTTCTCCTGGTGACCGTCGCGGTAGCGGAAGGAGACGGCTCCGGCCTCGATGTCGTCGGCGCCGGCGATGATCATGAACGGCACCTTCTGCAGCTGCGCGTTGCGGATCTTCTTCTGCATCCGGTCGTCGGAGTCGTCGACCTCGACGCGCAGGCCCTGGGCCTTCATCCGGCGCGCGACGTCGTGGAGGTAGTCCGCGGCGAACTCGGCGACCGGGATCGCCTGCACCTGGACCGGCGCGAGCCACGGGGGAAAGGCGCCGGCGTAGTGCTCGACCAGCACGCCGAAGAACCGCTCGAGCGAGCCAAACTTCGCCGAGTGGATCATCACCGGCTGCTGGCGGGAGCCGTCGGAGGCGTTGAACTGGAGGTCGAAGCCCTTGGGCTGGTTGAAGTCGTACTGGATCGTCGACATCTGCCAGGTGCGCCCGATGGCGTCGCGGCACTGCACCGAGATCTTGGGGCCGTAGAACGCCGCGCCGCCCGGGTCGGGCACGAGCTCGAGGCCGGACTCGACGGCCGCCTGCTCGAGCACCGAGGTCGCGGTCGCCCAGTCCTCGTCGGAGCCGACGAACTTGTCGGGCTTGGAGTCGTCACGGGTCGACAGCTCGAGGTAGAAGTCGTCGAGCCCGAAGTCCTTGAGCAGTCCGAGCACGAAGTCGAGCAGGTGCTTGATCTCGGCCGGCGCCTGCTCGGGGGTGACGTAGGAGTGCGAGTCGTCCTGGGTCAGCCCGCGCACCCGGGTGAGGCCGTGGATGACGCCGGACTTCTCGTAGCGGTAGACGGAGCCGAACTCGAAGAACCGCAGCGGCAGCTCACGGTAGGACCGCCCGCGCGACCTGAAGATCAGGTTGTGCATCGGGCAGTTCATGGCCTTGAGGTAGTAGTCGGACCCCTCGAACTCCATCGGGGGGAACATCGTGTCCTTGTAGTAGGGCAGGTGGCCGGAGGAGTGGAAGAGCCCCTCCTTCGAGATGTGCGGGGTGCCGACGTAGTCGAAGCCCTCCTCGATGTGGCGCTGCCGGACGTAGTCCTCCATGACCCGCTTGATGACGCCGCCCTTGGGGTGGAAGACCGCCAGGCCGGAGCCGATCTCGTCGGGGAAGCTGAAGAGGTCGAGCTCGCGCCCGAGCTTGCGGTGGTCGCGGCGCTCGGCCTCCTCGATGCGGTGCAGGTGCGCCTCGAGCTCCTCCTTGGAGGGCCAGGCGGTGCCGTAGAGACGCTGGAGCATCTTGTTCTTCTCGTCGCCGCGCCAGTAGGCCGCGGCGGAGCGCATCAGCTTGAACGCCGGGATCCGCTTGGTGGTGGGCAGGTGCGGGCCACGGCACAGGTCGCTCCAGGCGACCTCGCCGTTGCGGCGCACGTTGTCGTAGATGGTGAGCTCGCCCGCGCCGACCTCGACGCTCGCGCCTTCGGCGACGGCGGACCCTCCGTCGGTCGAGCCTGTCGAGACCCCGCCCTTGAGCCCGATCAGCTCGATCTTGTAGGGCTCGTCCTGGAGCTCGGTGAGCGCGTCGCCGTCGGTGGTGACCCGTCGGGAGAAGCGCTGGCCCTCCTTGATGATCTTGCGCATCCGGGTCTCGATCTTCTCGAGGTCCGCGGGGGTGAAGGGGACCTCGACGTCGAAGTCGTAGTAGAAGCCGTTCTCCACCGGCGGGCCGATGCCGAGCTTGGCGTCGGGGAAGAGCTCCTGCACGGCCTGGGCCATGACGTGCGCGGTCGAGTGGCGCAGGATGTCGAGCCCGTCCTGGCTGTCGATCGCGACCCCGGCGACCTCGTCGCCGTCGGCCAGCTCGTAGGAGAGATCCTTGAGCTCCCCCTCGTTGGTCGAGCCGACTCCCTCGTTGGTCGAGCTTGTCGAGACCCGCGCCGCGATCACCGCGGCGTCCTCGGCGAACAGCTCCCAGGCCTTGGTGCCCGTCGTGGTGGTCCGCTCCTCACGCTCACCGGCGTGGATGCGGACGACCTTGATCTCGGACACGGTGGGACTCCCTTGGTTGCTGTGGCCGGGGTGGATGGCCCCGACCCGTCGATCGTATCGATCCCGGGCCACGGATTTTCCTGGGGCATCATTGCGCCATGAGTGAGGTCGCCACCCGCCGCCGGATCCCCCTCAACGGCCCGGATGCCGTGGTCACGCCGCTGGAGCTGTTCTTCGACCTGGTCTTCGTGTTCGCGCTCACCCAGGTCACGGCCGTGATGGCCGCCGACCTGTCGCTGGAGGGACTGCTGCGCGGCGTACTGGTGCTGGGCCTGCTGTGGTGGAGCTGGACCGGCTACGCGTGGCTCTGCAATGTCGTCGACGTCGACGCCGGACCCGTGCGCCTGGTGCTGCTGACCGCGATGGCGGCGATGTTCGTCATCGCGCTGGCGATCCCCGAGGCGTTCGACGACCTGCGCGGCGGCCTGCCCGGCCCGGTCGTGGTGGCGGTCTGCTACTTCGTCTTCCGGCTGATGCACCTGGTGATGTTCTGGCTGCTGGCAGCAGGCGACGAAGGCCTGCGCCGCCAACTGGTCCGCTTCACCCCCTCCATGCTCGGCGCGACCACGGTGCTGCTGGTCGCCGCCGGCACCGACGGCACCACCCAGACCCTGTTGTGGGTCCTGGCCCTCGCGGTCGACTACCTCGGGACCCTGCTGGGCGGCGCGTCCGGCTGGCGGATCATCTCGCCGGGCCACTTCGCCGAGCGGCACGGTCTGATCCTGATCGTGGCGCTGGGCGAGTCGATCGTGGCGATCGGCGTCGGGGTCGCGGAGCTCCCGATCAGCTGGCCGATCGTGGCGGCCTCCGTCCTCGGCCTGGTCGTGGTCTCGTGCCTGTGGTGGGTCTACTTCGACCTCAGCTCGGTGCACGCCGAGCACGCGTTCGCCGCCGAGCCCGAGGAGACCCGCGCCCGCTTCGCCCGCGACGCCTACAGCTTCCTGCACGTCCCGCTGCTGATCGGCGTGGTCCTCACCGCGCTCGGGCTCAAGAAGGTCCTCGAGTACGTCGGCGACGCGGTCGACCACGAGCTCAGCGACCCGCTCAAGGGCGTCGGCCTGCTCGCGCTGGTCGGCGGGGTCGCGATCTACCTGCTGGGCCACGTCGCCTTCAAGTGGCGCGTCTCCCACGGCCTCTTCCTCGGTCGTGTGGTGGCCACCGGCGCGGTCGTGCTCGTCGGGCTGGTCGGCGCCCAGATCCCGGCGCTGGCGACGCTGTCCCTCGTGGCCGCCGTGCTCGTGGCGCTGGTCGGCTTCGAGACGCTCGCCTATGCCGAGCACCGGCGCGAGCTTCGCTCCCCCGCCGGCCACTGACCCGTGCCCTAGGGTCGGCGCGTGACCAAGACGTTCCTGCTCGGCGTGGGCTGCCAGAAGGGCGGGACGACCTGGCTCTACGACTACCTCATGGGGTCGCCGTCGTTCGCCCACGGCTATCGCAAGGAGTACCACGTCTTCGACGCCCTCGACCTGCCCTCGGAGCAGGGTGTGCGCAACCGGCTGCTGGCCAAGGCCCGGGCGGCGAGCGCTGACGCCACGCCGGGCGACCAGGCCGCCGCCAGAGCGGCCCACCGCCTCAGCATGTACCTCGACCCCGAGCTCTACGTCGACTACTTCACCGGCCTGCTGCACCGCTCCCCCGAGACCCGCCTGGTCGCCGACATGACCCCGGCCTACGGGATGCTCCCGGCCGATCGCTTCCGCTCGATCCGCGACGGCTTCGCCGAGCGCGGCGTGCGGACCCTGCCGGTCTTCCTGATGCGCGACCCGGTCGAGCGGGTCTGGTCGCAGGTGCGCATGCACGCCCGCTTGTACGACGAGCACGCGGCGGCCTCGCAGGAGTCGGCCGCCTTCCTGCTGGAGCACCACGCCACGCCGGCCTACGCGCGTCGCACCCGCTACGACCAGACCCTCGCCACGCTCGACGAGGTCTTCGCGCCCGACGAGGTGTTCCACGGCTTCTACGAGCAGCTCTTCACCGAGGCGACGACCCGCCGGCTCTGCGAGCAGGCGGGCATCGACTTCGTCGTCCCCGACGTCGACAAGCGCGTCCATGCCTCCCCCACGACCGACGTCGTCCCGGAGAGCACCGTGCAGCTGGTGGCCGAGCACTACCGCGAGGTCTACGCCGCGGTGCAGCAGCGCTTCCCCGAGGTCGCGCTGCGCGACCTCTGGCCCAGCAGCCGCCACGTGCTGTCGCCGGACGTCTGAGGCTCGGGGGGAGGACCGCGATGAGGACCATCGGGATGATCGGCGGGATGAGCTGGGAGAGCACCGCGGAGTACTACCGCCTCACCAACGAGCTGGTCCGCGAGCGCGTCGGCGGCCTCGCCTCCGCCCGGGTCCTCCTCGCCTCGCTCGACTTCGCCGAGGTCGAGCGGCTGCAGGCGCAGGGCGACTGGGCCGCCGCCGGGGACCTGCTCGCGCGGGCCGCCACGTCGCTCGAGGCGGGCGGCGCCGACTTCCTCGTGCTCTGCACCAACACCATGCACAAGGTGGCTGACGCGATCGAGGCAGCCGTCGCCATCCCGCTGCTCCACCTCGCCGACGCGACCGCCGAGGCCGTGCTCCGCACCGGCGTACGACGGGTCGGGCTGCTTGCCACGGCCTACACGATGGAGCAGACGTTCTACCGCGACCGCCTCGAGAGCCACGGTCTCACCGTGCTCACCCCCGACGCGGACGACCGGGCCACCGTGCACCGGGTGATCTACGAGGAGCTGTGCCTCGGCGTCGTGCGCGAGGAGTCACGCGCGGCCTACCGGGACGTCATCGCGCGGTTGGTCGACCGCGGCACCGAGGGCGTGATCCTCGGGTGCACCGAGATCGAGCTGCTGGTCGGCCCGGCCGACAGCGCGGTGCCGGTCTTCCCCACGACCCGCATCCACGTGGTGGCGGCCGTGACAGAGGCTCTGAAAGTCCTCTGACCTGCGAGTTCGGGTGGGCGATACTGGGTTCGAACCAGTGACCTCTTCGGTGTGAACGAAGCGCGCTACCACTGCGCCAATCGCCCCTCTACTGCGGTCGCAGACTCTAACCCATGCCGGCCCCGCGATCACAAAGCGACCCCTTTGTGTCGATTCGGTCGCGCTTCGCAACAATAGATCCAGTCCGAGGGCAACCAATTAGGCTCAGGGCGCGTCTGAGGGAGTTGAGACCTGTGTCTCGCCCTCACCGCACCGCCCTTCTCGGACAAGGAACGTCATGGCGCAACCACCAGCCGCCCCCACCGTGTCGCAGGACATCACGCTGCACTGCCTCGACGACGGAGGACAGGACGTCGCCTTCGTGGCGTCCTTCGGCTACCGCGCCGACGACCCCTACGCCGTGTGGCTGACCTTCCACATCCCCGGCGGCGACGTCAGCTGGGCCGTGGCCCGCTCGCTGCTGCTCAAGGGCCTCACGGAGCCGACCGGAGACGGCGACATCCGACTGTGGCCCGGTCTCGACGACGAGGGTCACGCGGTCGTGGTCTTCGACTTCCACTCCCCCAGCGGCAGCCTGCGCACGCAGGCCCGCTCGGTCGCGCTGCGGGTCTTCCTGGACCGCACGTGGCTCGTGGTGCCTCCCGGCGAGGAGGGCGAGCAGCTCGACCTGGACCGGCTCGTCGGCTCCCTGCTGGGCTGGTCAGAAGCCGAATAGCTCCGGCTCGCGCGCGGCCCACGCCGCTGCCGCCTCACGCGTGACCGGCCCGGGCGCCTCGAGGGCCCGTCCGTCCCAGGCGTGCACGCCCTGCACGTCGCGCGTCGTCGACACCAGGAACACCTCGCTCGCCTGCTCGACGACCTCGATCGGCTCGTCGACCTCGCGCCCGCCGAACCACTCGAGCAGCAGCCCGCGCGTCACGCCCGCCAGGCAGCCGCTGGACAGCGTCGGTGTGCGCAGCTCGCCGTCGACGACGTAGAACACGTTGGAGCCGGTGCCCTCGCACAGGTGGCCGGCCAGGTTGGCGAGGACCGCCTCGCTGGCGCCACGCCGCTGCGCCTCCGCGAGCGCGATGACGTTCTCCGCGTAGGACGTGGTCTTGAGCCCGGCGGTCGCCCCTCGCTCGTTGCGGGGCCAGGGCACGGTCGCCACCGCGGTCGTGCCGGGCGCCGGCGCCATGCCAGCGGCCACCACGACGACCGTCGGTGCGTGGTCGCCCCGACCCGACCCGAGCGGCGCCGGCCCTCCCGTGACGGTGATCCGCACCCGCCCGAGCGGCAGCTCCTGGGCCTCCACGACCTCCCGCACCCCTCGTCGTACGACGTCGAGGTCGATGCGCGGCAGACCCAGCCCGGCGGCGGAGCGGGCGAGCCGCTCGAGATGCAGGTCGAGCGCGAAGGGCAGCCCGTCGACGACCTTGATGGCCTCGAAGACCCCGTCGCCCACGGTGAAGCCATGGTCGGTGACCGCGACCGCGGGACCGGTCGGGTCGGTCAGCAGTGCTCCGTCGATCCATGCGCGCATGGCGACACTCTAGGAACACCCGCCCCAGGACGTCGGCACCCGCTCGGGACGCGCGGAGATGAACGGATCGCGACTCTCCGGTGGACCCGATTTTGGACAGCGCAGAGGGATCGGGTACGTTTCTCACGTTCTTCCGAGCGAGCCCCGGCCCGCACGGACAGACAGGCGGACATAGCTCAGTTGGTAGAGCGCAACCTTGCCAAGGTTGAGGTCGCGAGTTCGAGTCTCGTTGTCCGCTCGGAGAGGTGCTGTTGGAGGCCTGGCCGTCACGGTGGGTTGGCCGAGAGGCGAGGCAACGGACTGCAAATCCGTGTACACGGGTTCAAATCCCGTACCCACCTCCACCACAACAACTTCATCACGGGCGATTGGCGCAGTGGTAGCGCGCTTCCCTGACACGGAAGAGGTCACTGGTTCAAACCCAGTATCGCCCACCAGAGCACAGCCCCTGACGAGCGCTAGCACGTCAGGGGCTTCTTTCATGCCCGCAGCTTCACAACCGCAGGTGCTCGGAGAAGCCGGTCCAGCGCAGGTCGGCGGGCAGGTGGGACAGGTCGTTGGCGACCACGACCGCGGGCGGGGCGTCGGGCTCGTACCTGATGACCGTCAGCCCTGCGTGGCACTGCACCGGCGGCCACCACCGCCAGGCCGGGGCGTCGAGCGCGTGCCGGACCAGCCACCCGATCGTGAAGGCATGGGTGAGGACGACCTCGACGGGCTCGCGTCCGTCGGTCGCCGGACCTGCCAGGAGCTCGACCGCCTGGGCCGCCAGGGCCGCGCCCTGTGCTGCCTCTTCCTCGGAGACGTCGGCACAGGGCGACACGACGGCGTCCGCCCACGCGTCCGGGACCTCGTCGCGACCAGGCACGTGCGGCACGTAGTCGCCGGCCGCCTCCATCTCCACCAGCGCCGCGGGCCGCTCGAGCTGGGCCGCCACCACCCGCGCCGTCTCCGACGCTCGCGGGAGTGGACCGTGGACGACGCGGCTCAGCGGCAGGTGCGCGAGACGGCGGCCCAG
This sequence comes from Nocardioides psychrotolerans, assembly GCF_943371775.1. GTDB lineage: Bacteria > Actinomycetota > Actinomycetes > Propionibacteriales > Nocardioidaceae > Nocardioides > Nocardioides psychrotolerans_A. The sequence continues at coordinate 8,595 of NZ_CALRWD010000042.1, read as the reverse complement.
GCACTCGGCCTGCTGCACCCCGAGCGGGCTCAACCCGCACCCGCTCGGGTCGGGCTCGGCATGACGCGCCAGGTAGAGCAACCGAGTGCTGGCCCGAGACATGCCGATGATCAAACCATGCACCCCGATCTGTGGCTGGGGTGCAGAGAATGCGGGACGTACGACCATGGTCGCCTCCGAGCCGCAGTCCTAGGTTGGCGTGGAGGAGGCGGGCACATGTCTGAGTTCATGCGCAACAGCGACGCGTTCACCTGGGCGATGGAGCACGATCCACGGCTGCGATCCACCGTGGTGACGATCCTGACCTTCGACCGTTCCCCGGACTGGGACGAGGTGGTGTCACGCTTCGACCGAGTGGTGCGGACACTGCCGATGTTTCGGCGCCGCGTCGTGGGCAACCTGCCCCCGGCGCCTCCGAGCTGGGAGGACGATCCCGACTTCGACCTCGGCTACCACCTGCGGCGGGTGACCGCTCCCCCTCCGAGCACGTTCGAGACGGTGCTGGAGATGGCCCGACGCGCCGAGATGTCCGACTTCGACCGCGCCCGCCCGCTGTGGGAGGTGACCTTGGTGGACGGCCTGGAGAACGGCGAGGCCGCCCTCCTCGTCAAGCTCCACCACGCGCTGACCGACGGCGTCGGCGGCGTCGAGATCGCGATGATCCTCTTCGACCTCGAGCAGCAGGGACCGGACCGAGGACCCATGCCGCCCGACCCCGTGATCGTCGTACGACCGCCCATGAACGACCTGCGCCAGCTGGTGAGGTACGACGTCGGCCTGGTCACCGACCTGGCCCGCACCGCGGTCCGGACAGGTCCCCAGACGCTGCTCGACGGGCTGCGCCGGCCCGTGAGCAGCGCCCGCGCAGCCGTCGGCCTCGCGGCCTCCGTCTACCGGACCGTCCGTCCGATCAACCAGACCGGCTCGCCGCTGATGCGCGAGCGCAGCCTGGTCCGCCGGCTCGGGGTGCACCAGGTGCCCTTCGCCGACCTGCGCGGGGCTGCCCGAGCCGCCGGCGGCACCTTGAACGACGCCTTCCTCGCCGGGATCACCGGTGGCTTGCGGATCTACCACGACAAGCACGGCGTCGAGATCGGTGAGCTGCACGTCTCCATGCCGGTCAACATCCGCGCCGAGGGCGACCCGGTGGGCGGCAACCGCATCACGTTGATGCGCTTCGACCTCCCCATCGACGTGACCGACCCGGCGGCTCGCATCCGCGGGGTGCACGACCGCTCGAGCGGCATCCGCGGCGAGGCCTCGCTCCCCTACACCCAGCAGATCGCGGGCGCTCTCAACCTCGCGCCACGGTGGTACATCGCCTCGATCCTGCGGCACGTGGACTTCCTGGCCAGCGACGTGCCGGGGATCCCGGTGCCGGTCTACCTCGGCGGTGCCGCTCTCACGATGCAGTACCCGTTCGGACCCACGATCGGGGCGGCGCTGAACGTCACGCTCATGACGTACGTCGACACGTGCGCCATCGGCATCAACGTCGACACCGGCGCGATCCCGGACTTCGAGCTGCTCCACGAGTGCCTGGTCGCCGGTTTCGACGAGGTGCTGGACCTGGTGCGCCACCCCACCGGCTGATCCGGTCGTGGGCCATGGACGCGACGCTATCGAGGTCAGCAGGCGCTATCCCCTGACGCGCCCGGTCTCGTAGGCCCACATCGCTACCTCGACGCGGTTGCGGGCGCCGAGCTTGTTCATCAGCGCACCGACATGGGTCTTCACCGTGCTCAGGGTGATGTGCAGCTCGTCGGCGATCTCGGCGTTGGTGCGGCCGCGGGCGACGGTGAGGAGCACTTCCTCCTCGCGCTCGGTGAGCGGCTCGATCGGCTGGGTCGGCGGGGCGGCTCGTTCCAGGCCCGCCAGCGTGCCGAGCAGACGGCGGGTGATGTCGGGCGAGATGAGCGCGTCGCCGTTCGCGGCGGCGTGGATCGCCTGGACCAGCAGCTCGGGCCCGGCGTCCTTGAGGAGGAAGCCGCGGGCGCCGGCCTTGAGGGCGCCGTGGACGTAGTCGTCGAGGTCGAAGGTCGTGATGATGACGACGGCGAGCGGGTCCTCGACGCCGGGGCCGGCGAGCTGCCGGGTCGCCTCGACGCCGTCGATGCCGGGCATCCGGATGTCGAAGAGGCAGACGTCGGGACGCAGCTGGCGGGCCACGGCCACGGCCTCGAGACCGTCCGTCGCCTCACCGACGACCTCGATCCCGGGCTGCGCGTTGAGGATCATGGTGAGCCCGGTGCGGACCAGGAGCTGGTCGTCGGCGACCACCACGCGGATGGTCGCTGGTCCGTTCACTGGGCTGGTCACTGGGCCGGTCACTGGGGCACCTCCCGCGGGAGCGTCGCCTCGACGGTCCAGCCGCCGACCGGGTCCGGACCGGCCTGGCAGGCGCCGCCGAGCAGCTTGGCTCGTTCTGCCATGCCGAGCAGGCCGTAGCCCAGGCTGGTCGCAGGGCGGGCCGACTCTCCGTCGTCGTGCACACGCAACCCTACGACGCCGCCGTCGCCGGTGACCTCCACGCTGACCGTCGTGGCGTTCAGCGAGTGCCGGATCGCGTTGGTGACCGACTCCTGGCAGATCCGGTAGACCGCCACCTCCACCGGGTGCGGCAGACCGGCGAGGTCGCCGCTGCGGTGCACCCGCACCAGGGGGCTCATCCGGGTCAGCTCGTCCAGGTCGACGATGCCCCGCTGCGGCGCGTAGTCGACCTGCTCAGCGTCGGCCGCCTCGCCGTCGCGGAGCACCCGGACCATCGTGCGCATCTCGTGCAGGGTCCGCGACGCCTCCGCCTCGATCACGGCCAGCACCTCGACCGCCGCAGCCGGGTCGACAGCTGCCACCGCCCGCCCCGCCTGGGCCTGGATCGCGATCGCCGACACGTGGTGGGCGACGGTGTCGTGCAGCTCGCGGGCGAGCTCACCGCGCTCGGACGCCCGGACCTGCTGGACCTCGCGCCGGCGGGCGACCGCGCGGTAGCGCATCGCGGCCCCGAGGGCGAACGCCGCGACCAGGACGGTGACGCCACCGATCACCTCCCCGAAGGGGGTCTCGGTGGTCGCGAGGCTCAGCCCGGCGGGCACGGCGATGATCGCCGTGCCGATCAGCGCCTCGCGGCCCGACGCCCAGCGGTACAGGGCGTAGGGCAGCAGCAGGACGGCCGCCATGGAGTTGAGCCCCACATCGACGCCGTCGCCGATGATCGACGGGACGTAGAGCACCAACGACCCGCCGAAGCCCACCGCGGTCGCCAGGAGCGGATGCGTGCGCCGCCAGAGCAGGACCGGGATCACCAGGAGCGCGACCACGGTGGCCAAGGGCCGCGACGGCACGTCGGGGCGGAGGATCGCCTCGCCCGCGGCCGTGGCCAGCAGGGCTCCGACCAGGACCCAGTCCCGCCATCCCCGCGCCGGCGGGTCCGGGGCACGGGGCTCGGCCAGGATGGAGCGGACGAAGGTGGCGATCACCGCTCCAGCCTAGGGAGCGACGACGCCCGGCGTACGGGGCAGAAGCACGACTCGCCTGTCCTACTTTCGGCTGAGGAACCCCCCGCACCTTGGCCCGATGTGGATCGGTCGCCATCGGGCCACCGTGGAGGCATGTCGAATCTCCTCTACCGGCTCGGCCGGTCCGCTGCCACCCGGCCCTGGGTCGCCATCGGCGCCTGGGTCGTCCTCGCACTCGTCGTCATCGCCTCCTCCGTCGCCTTCGGGCGCGATCTCGAGGAGAGCTTCGAGGCGCCCGGCCTCGACTCCTACCAGGCTGCGGAGCTGCTCGCCGAGGCCCAGACCGACGAGGGCGGGGTCACCGCGCACGTCGTGCTCGAGGCCCAGGACGCTGCGGCCCGGCTGGCGCCGGTGGAGGCCGCCCTCGAGGCACTCCCGCACGTGCTCACGACGACCAGCGACGTCTCCCCGGACGGCACCGTCGCACTCGTGCGTGTGCAGTATCCGGCGGTCGAGCAGCTCGACGCCTCCGACCTGGAGAACCTCAAGGACGCCGTCGCCGACCTGCGTGAGGAGTCGTCGCTGACGGTGGAGACCGGGGGCGACCTGTTCTTCGCGTTCGAGGAGGCACCCACCGGGCTCGGCGAGGTCGCGGGGCTCGTCGTCGCGATGATCGTCCTGCTCATCGCCTTCGGCTCCTTCATCGCGATGGGCCTGCCGATCGGGATGGCGTTGTTCGGCCTGGTCATCGGCGCCACCTCGATGAAGCTGGTGACCTACCTGGTCGACATCCCGGCGTGGGCGCCGCAGCTCGCGGCCATGGTCGGGCTCGGCGTCGGCATCGACTACGCGCTCTTCCTGGTCACCCGGCACCGGGAGAACCTGGCCCAGGGGATGTCGGTCACCGAAGCCGTCGGCCGAGCCCTGGCGACAGCGGGGCAGGCGGTGATCTTCGCCGGCGGCACGGTCGTCGTGGCGATCCTCGGGCTGCTCGTCGCCGGGATCCCGTTCGTGACCGGTGGTGGGGTCGCCATCTCCGCGATGGTGCTCGTGATGGTGCTCGCGTCGATCACCCTGCTGCCGGCACTCCTCGGACTGGCGGGGCACCGGATCAACGGCCGCCGGCGCACGCCTCACCGGCCGAGCACCGGCTGGTTCCGGTGGGGCGCGCACGTGACCCGGCACGCGACGGCGTACTGCGTCGGAGGAGCGGTCCTGATGATCGCCCTGGCCGCACCCGTCCTCGCACTCAACCTGGGCTTCCCCGACGACGGGACCAAGCCCGAGTCGAGGACCGAACGACGGGCCTACGACCTGATCGCCGACGGGTTCGGCCCCGGGGCCAACGGGCCGCTGGTGATCGCGGTCGACATCTCCGAGGACCAGTCCGTCGTGACGCCGCTGGCCGCGGCCGTTGCGGCCGACCCGGGCATCACCTCGGTCAGCGACCCGATCATCGATCCCACCGCGGGCGTGGCCACCCTGGTGGCGCAGCCGACCACGTCGCCCCAGGACGAGACCACCCAGGAGACGGTCGCGAGGCTCCGCAGCCAGGTCTTCCCGACGGTGCTCGACGACACCACGGCGACCGCCCATGTGGGCGGCCAGACGGCCACCTTCGCCGACCTCGGCGACCGGGTCCAGGAGCGGATGCCACGCTTCGTGGTGGCCGTGCTGCTGCTGTCGTTCCTGCTGCTCACGGTGCTGTTCCGGTCGGTGCTGGTGCCGCTGAAGGCGGTCGCGCTCAACCTGCTGAGCGTCGGCGCGGCGTACGGCGTGCTCGTCATGGTCTTCCAGTGGGGCTGGGGGGCCGGCCTGATCGGCGTGGAGTCGACGGTGCCGGTCGTGTCGTTCATCCCGCTCTTCATGTTCGCGATCCTGTTCGGTCTCTCCATGGACTACGAGGTGTTCCTGCTGTCGCGGGTGCGCGAGGAATACCTCCGCCACGGCGACAACGCCCGCGCGGTCATCGCGGGGATCGCCGGCACCGGGCGCACCATCACCGCAGCCGCGCTGATCATGGTGGCGGTCTTCTCGGGCTTCATCCTGGGCAGCGACCCGGCGATCAAGATGATGGGAGTGGGACTGGCCACAGCGATCTTCCTCGACGCCACCGTCGTGCGCCTGGTGCTCGTCCCGGCCACCATGAAGCTCCTGGGCGACGCCAACTGGTGGCTGCCGGGGTGGCTGGACCGGCTGCTGCCGGAGCTGGACGCCGCACCGGTGGAGAAGCCGGCCGAGGCAGCGGTGGCCCGGTAGCGTCCGGGGGTGGCCAGCCCTCGCCGATCCGGCACTCGTCGACGCAGCGGATCCGCGCGCCGGAGCGGCGCGCGGCAGCCACCGCGGCCGCTGCCGGTCGCCGGGCCGGGTGAGCGGGTGTGGGTGCTCGACGTGCCCTACGGGACGCAGGTCGACGGTGCCACCTGGCACCCGGCCGTCAAGACCCACCTGCACGTCGGGCGCGCGCTGCCCGCCCACCTCGAGCCCTACTCCCCCGGGCCCCACACGCTCGGCCGCTTCGTGGAGAACACGCTCAACCCCGACGATCGGACGCCCGACCCCGAGCCGACCGGTGAGCTCGAGCCCCGCCGGATCCAGTTCGAGGCGGCTGATGCGATCGCAGCGCGCGCCGAGGCGGGTGGGCGACAGTTCCTGCTGGCCGACGAGCCCGGCGTCGGCAAGACCATCTCCGCGGTCCTCGGGGCCACGGCGGTGGGCGACCTCCGCGGTGCGCGACGGGTGCTCGTCGTCGCCGACCGACCCGCCGCGATCACGATCGGTCACTGGTGCCGCACCATCACCGCGCTGGGCGACGGCGGTCTGGAGTGGGTCGTCATCACCTGGGACCGGCTGGAGAAGGTCACGGACCACACGTGGGACGTGATCATCGCCGACGAGGCTCACGCGCTGCGGCGCACGACGACGAAGCGGTGGAAGCTCTGGGCGCGGATCTCGGGGCACGGGCGGCCGCACGACACGGCGCCGTTCGTCATCGCCACGACCGCGACGCCCGGGCACACGCCCCTCGAGCTCCCCTACCTCGCGCCGGCCTATGCGCAGGTGCTCGGCGAGCCGATGAGGGAGTGGACCTCGGCGACGAAGCCCGGGGCGTCCTTCGCCTCCGCGCTCGAGCGCCACGGCGTGGGGGTGGAGCAGGGACGCTACGGCGCGACATGGACCGACGACCCGGCCAGACGCGCCGCGGACCTCAAGCTGGTGCGCGGCTGGCTCGACGAGGAGCGGCCCCCGGCGATGCTGCACCGAGCCGCGCCCTGGGGGCCGGTGCCGATCTCCGGCATGCCGGTCGCGCTGACGCCGGCGGAGCGCACGACCTATGAGGCCGACTGGGGCGAGTTCTGCCGCGAGATGGACCTCGCCCGACGCGGCCGCAACACCGCGAAGGGACGTGCCGCGCTGCTGCGCTTCCGACAGAAGGCCGGCCTGATCCGCGTCGACTCGACAGTCGCCTGGATCGCCCAGCAGGTCGAGGCGGAGCGACAGGTGGCGTGCTCGGTCGAGTTCGTCACGACCGCCGCCGATCCCATCGCCGATCGGCTGCGCGACTCCGGCATCGAGGTCGCCACCATCTACGGCCGCGACCGGTTCGACCCCGAGGCCGAGCGGCTCCGCTTCCAGACCGGGCAGGCGAAGGTGTGCGTCTTCACCACCGTCGCCTCGATCAGCCTGCACGCCGGCGAGACCCTCACCGAGGGCCGCCAGGCCAGCTCCGCACCGCGGGTCGGGGTCTTCCACCAGGCCCGGTTCTCGGGCATCGCCGCACGGCAGGTGACCGGCCGCACCCACCGCGACCACCAGGTCTCGCCGTGGCACGTCGCCTACGCAGAGGGCACCGTCGAGGAGCAGGTCGGCAAGGTGATGGTGGAGCGCATCGCCGCCGCCTCCGACACGGTCGGGAGCGACACCACCGGTCTCACCGACCTCGCCCGGCTCCTCGGCGCAGACTGGTTGCCACCCGCGACGCTGACCGAGGACGGCGCCTGATCCACGCCCGGATGTCCGGCGCACGCAGTCCGGCCGAGCGTAGGGTCCCGTCATGCCCGAGTTCACCTGGCTCCCGGCCAACCGAGCCACCGCCGAGGACGTCGAGGCGGTCTTCGAGACCGGTGGCGCCCGCACGTGCCGGTGCCAGGCCCTGAAGGCGCCGGGCTGGATCTGGCGCGACACCACCCAGGAGCAGCGGGACGCCGCCCTGGTCGAGCAGACCGCCTGTGGCACCGCCGGTCCGACGTCCGGTCTGATCGGCTACGTCGATGGCGAGCCGGCCGGGTGGGTGGCGGTGGAGCCGCGGGCCGGCTACCCCCGGATCTGGAGCCGCAAGCAGCCCTGGATGCGGATGGACCCCGAGATGGAGGGCGTCTGGTCGGTGACCTGCTTCGTCGTGCGCAAGGGATGGCGCCAGTCCGGGCTGACCTACGAGCTCGCCGCCGCCACCGTCGACTACGGCCGGCAGGTCGGCGCCCACGTCCTGGAGGGCTACCCGATCGAGCCACCACCGGGCAAGACCGTGATCTGGGACGAGGCGTCGGTCGGGCTGGTGCAGGTCTTCCTCGAGGCCGGCTACGAGGTGACGGCCTCCCCCACGCTGCGACGGCGCGTGGTGCGGCGACGGCTGACGCCGACCGTCATCGCCGATGACTAGGGTCGGCGCATGACCACGTCAGGAGAGCCGGTCCCCTTCGAGGTCCACGAGGACGGGGTCTACCTGCACGGCACCAAGGCCGACCTCGCGGTCGGCGACCTGCTGGTGGCGGGCAGGGAGTCCAACTTCGAGGCGGGCCGGGTCATGACCTACGTCTACTTCACGGCGACGCTGGACGCGGCGACCTGGGGCGCGGAGCTCGCGGCAGGCGAGGGTCGCGGGCGGATCTACGTCGTCGAGCCGACGGGCGGGTTCGAGGACGACCCCAACGTCACGGACCAGAAGTTCCCCGGCAACCCGACCCGGTCCTTCCGCAGCCGCGAGCCGCTGCGCATCGTGGGCGAGCTCGTCGACTGGGTGGGGCACTCGACCGAGAAGGTGCAGGCCATGAAGGACGGGCTCGCGGCGTTGCAGCAGCGCGGGGCCGCCCAGATCGAGGACTGAGCCACCACCACCCGTCAGCGGAAATGCACGAGGGGC
>NZ_CALRWD010000041.1:0-37987 GCF_943371775.1 Nocardioides psychrotolerans | reverse complement strand
GGCGTCGGCCCCGCTTCGCCGGATGAGGCGGGTTCGCCGGCCCTAGGCGCGCCGCACGCTAGCGAGAGGGGGCCACGTGGACCCCTCTCACGAGCGTGCGCGAGGTCAGTGCTCCCAGGGGCGGCGTCCGGGAAGCAGGCGTCCAGCGTCTCGGTCGATCAGCAGGGTGAGCGGGCGCTTGGCGTCGGCCCCGCTTCGCCGGATGAGGCGGGTTCGCCGGCCCTAGGCGCGCCGCACGCTAGTGAGAGGGGGCCACGTGGACCCCTCTCACGAGCGTGCGCGAGGTCAGTGCTCCCAGGGGGCCGCGTCCGGGAAGCAGGCCTCCAACGTCTCCGTCACCAGCTGGTCGACGACCTCGGGCGGGCGGGCCATCTCGTGGTGGTCGCCGAGGCAGAAGCAGTCCTGGTCCCGGTCGAGCAACAGGGTGAGCCGACGCTTGACGTCGGCGGCACTGAGGTTGACGAAGCTGTAGTCGACGTCACCGACGTGGGCGGCACCGGTGAGCAGCCCGTAGTGCTGGGCCAGCGAGGAGAGCAGGGAGACGTCGGTCTCGGAGCGGAAGGGGGTGCGGGCCGTGCGGTCGACGTCGGCGGCGAACCGCTCGCTGATCGCCTCGAGCGTCGAGCGGCGCTGGGGGTGCGGCGTGTGCTTGAAGGTGCGCGTCGTGGTCACGCCGAAGGCGTCCTGGAGCAGCCGACGGTTGGTGGCGGCCGCCTGGCGGTAGGGCAGGTCGTCCTGCCCGGGCAGGCCCACGACGCCGCTGGAGGGGAACACGGCCGCGGAGCCCGAGGGGGCGAACCACTTCTCGGGCCGGCTGGGCCGCCCCAGGAAGACGTCGTCGTTGACGTAGACGAACTGCTCGGCCAACCCCTCGATGCGGTGCAGCGCGGTCTCGATGGCGTGCGAGCTGAAGGTCGGCAGCGCGTCGGCGGGGAGGATGTCGCGGTGGTCGACCAGATTGACCTGCGGGTGCGAGGCGTCGAGCCAGGTGGGGACCTGACCGGCGGTGACGAGGTGGATGGTGCGGACCCAGGGCGCGAAGAGGTGAAGGCTGCGCATCGACCAGCGCAGCTCGCCGCGGTCGACGAAGCGGGCGCGACCGCTGGCGGCGGGGGTCAACATGGTGCCGGTCGCTTCGGCCAGCCGACGACGGCGGCCCTCGTCCCACGCGGGGTCGGAGCCGTCGACCCAGGTGTAGACGACGTCGACCGGGAAGGCGCACTCCTCGGGCGTAGGCCCGACCATGACGGGGAAGGTCGGCACCTCGACGCGCTCGACCACGGTCGTCGCGCTCGCGCCGCCGCGCGGGACGTGGGTGGCGTAGCGGGCCTGCCCGGGTGAGTGCAGCTCGCCGTCGACGCCCTCCTCCCACCACTCGACGCGCAGGCCGCAGCCGGCGAGCAGCGACGGGCGGCCGTCGACGAGCGGCCAGGGCTCGATCATCAGCACGCTGGTGCGGCCGCCGCGCAGGTGTGGGACCAGGGCGGCGGGGGTGCCGCGGCGGGCGGGCCAGCCGCCGCGCTCGGGGTCCAGCAGGGAGAGGTACGACGGGAGGTCGGCCGCCGCGAGCCCGTCGAGGAAGGCGCGGCGTGCGGTCATCGGCAGCACGAGGACGGTGTCGCCGGCGTGCGGTGGCACGACGAACCAGTCGTCGCAGACCTGACCGGCGACCCGGGTGGCGACGGCCAGGGCGGCCTCACGAGCCTGGGCCGGCGTGACCCCGGCACCCTCCGCACCGGTCGGCGCCTCGTGGCGTGACGGAGCCGGCGCGGCACGACCGGCACGCAGGTGCGCGGTGCTCCGCCCGGCCGCGGAGGCGCCGTGACGCGCGACCGCGGTCTCGTAGATCGTGCGCCAGCGGTCGGTGATCGAGTCGATGTCCCACGTGGCGGCCTTGGCGATCGCGGCCTCGCCGAGCCGGTCGCGCAGCTCGGCGTCGGTCGCGAGGCGCAGCAGCGCTGCGGCCAGCGCCTGCTCGGAGCCCTGGGCCACCAGCAGCCCGTCGACGCCATCGTCGATGATCGCCCGGGGGCCCGAGGGGCAGTCGTAGGAGACGACCGGGACGCCCGCGGCCATCGCCTCCTGGAGCACCAGCGGGAAGCCCTCGGAGCGCGAGGTCAGCGCCGAGATCGAGGCCTTGGCCCACTCCGTCGCCATGTCTGTGGTCGGCCCGGGCAGCTCGACGCGATCCCACAGGCCGAGCTTGCGCACGGTGCTCATGACCTCGAAGCGCGACGGTCCGTCGCCATAGATGCGCAGCCGCCACTCGGGCAGCCGGTCGGCGACGAGCGCGAAGGCGTTGACCAGGTGGGCGTACTGCTTCTCGCCCATCAGCCGGCCGGCCGCCACGATCAGCGGGGTGTCGCGCAGCGAGCGGGGCCGGAAGCCGGGCGGGATCGCGTTGGGCATCACGACGATCTCGGGGGCACTGGCGCCGAGCTCGTCGGCCAGCCAGGTCGCCATCGGCTCGGTCAGCATCGCGACGACGTCGGCGCGCGGGGCGAAGGTGAGCAGCGGCTCGAGGCCGGACGTGCGCTGGGAGGAGGAGCGGTGCTCCTGGTGGACCAGCGCGGTGCGCGCCGGCACCAGCTGGGTCGCGAGCGAGAGCAGCGCGGGCGTGACGCTGACGAGCACGTCGGCGGTGACGGTCGGCAGCGCGGCCTCCAGTGCCACGTCGGCGAGAGCGTCGAGGTTGGGGTCCCAGGCGGGGTTGATCAGCAGCGGCGGCGTGCCGCGCAGCGCGGTCGCCTCCTCGGGCGTCAGCCCGGCGACACGGACCTGCTCGCCGGAGGCGTCGACCAGGTCGTGCACGGTGATCGTCGGGTCGATGGCGTAGTGCGACGCCTCGACCTCGCGGTAGACGCTGTAGATCTCCACGTCGTGGAAGCGCGCCATCGCGTTGGCCTGCGTCACGATCGCGCTGGCCGTGCCGCCCATGCCGTAGATCGTCGGCACCAGGTAGGCGATCCTCATCCGCGTCACCCCGCCCCGCCGGCGATGGCCAGCTGGCCGTCCGGCTGCCACTGCAGGCGCCCGCCCGCGGTGGTCGGCAGCGCGACGGCGAAGTTGGCGCGCTTGAGGTCCCGCTGCCGTCGTACGACGGGCACGTGCGCGTCGGCGACGCTCACCGCGAGCCGGGCGACCGTGCCGTCCGGCACGACCAGCGACGCGTCGAGGACGGCGCGACCCTCACGCACGGGGACCCGGCCGACCTCGGCCGACTCGTCGAGCGCGACGAGCTCACCGTCGAGGACCGAGAGCGTCAGCGTGACGACGTCGCCGTCGTGGGAGATCGACGAGACGACGCACGCGGCGTCGGCGCGCGTGCGCGCGACCCGCAGCTCGCCGTCGGCCGCGAAGGCGCGCAGCTGCCAGCGACCGTCGCGGGTCGGGGGCACCTTGGTCGGACCCACCATCGGGCCACCGTCCCAGCCGACCGTCCCACCGTCGAGGGCGAAGGTCAGCACCACCTTGTCGGCGTCGAGGTCGGCCAGCAGGCCGGCGACGTCGAGGGTGGCGACCGCCAGCCCGTCGCGGTGCTCGGTCGGCACGGGTGCCTCGCCAGAGGGACCGCCACGCACCGTCAGCGTCTCCCCGGTGGGCGCGGGGACGGCGAGCCACAGGTGGTCGCCGTCGAGCACCCGGGCGTAGACGGCGTGGACCGCGGCTGCGGTCATGCCCGCTCCCAGGGGGCGGGCACGGGGAAGTAGGCGGGATACCAGGCGGCGAGGAGCTCGTCGAGGGTCGACTGCCGCAGGGCGTGGTCGTGGTGGTCGCCCAGGCAGATGAAGTCCTGGTCGCGCGCCAGGGTCAGCGAGAGCTGGCGGTCGACGTCGTTGTTGGCGAGGTTGACGAACTCCAGGTCGGCCGTGGCGACGTAGGAGGTGCCGGTGAGCAACCCGTAGTGCTGGGCCAGCGAGCTCAGCATCGCCACGTCCGTGTCGGAGCGGAAGGGTGAGCGCGCCGTCGCGGCCACGGGCTCGGCGAAGCGCTCGGCGATCTCGCGGAGCACCGAGACCCGGTGCGGGTAGGGCGCGTGGGCGAGGTTGTTGGTGGTGACCTGGCCGAAGGCGTCGAAGAGCAGGTTGCGGTTGTTCCACGCGGCCTTGAGGTAGGGCGGGGCGTCGGGGGTGTCGGTGAGCCCGATCGTGGTGGCGGAGAAGTAGCACGCGCTGAGACCAGCGGGGCTGAAGAACGTCTCCGGGTGGACCGGGCGGGCGAGGAAGAAGTCGTCGTTGAAGTAGAGGAAGTGCTCGGCGAGGCCCTCGATGAGGTGCAGCGAGGTCTCGATCGCGTGGGAGTTGAAGGTCGGCAACCCGTCGGCCGGGAGGATGTCGCGGTGGTCGACCAGGTTGATCCGCGGGTCGCTCGTGTCGAGCCACTCGGGCACCTGCCCGGCCGTGACGACGTGGATGCGCCGCACCCACGGCGCGAAGAGGTGCAACGAGCGCAGCGAGTAGCGCAGCTCGTCACGCGCCAGGAAGCGCGCCTGGCCGCTCGACTCCCGCGTCTGCGCGGTGCCGACGACACCCGCGAGACGCGCCTGACGGGCGGCGTCCCACTCCGGGTCGCTGCCGTCGACCCAGGTGTAGACGACGTCGACCGGGAAGGCGCACTGCGCCACGCTCGGCGCCGCCATGAGCGGCAGCGTGCGCACGGTGACGCCCTCCACCTCGTGCTCGACGGCCGCCACGTCGTGGGGGATGCGGTCGGCATAACGGTTGCGGCGCGGAGAGAGCAGGTCGCCCTCGGGCGAGCTCTCCCAGAACTCCACGTCGACCGAGCAGCCCTGCGACAGCACGGTCGGCGCCTCTTCCTGGATGGGCCACGGCTCCAGCGCCACGACCGAGGTCATGCCGCGGTGCAGCTCGCGGGCCAGGGTCGCGATCGCGCCGCGGCGCTCGGGCCAGCCGTGCATCTCGGGGTCGCGCAGGCAGAGGTACGTCGGGTGGTCGCCCTCCGCGAGGGTCTCCAGGAAGGCGCGCCGGGCGGCCATCGGCAGGACGACCGCGGTCGCGGTGGTGTGGTCGCCGGGCACGACCAGCCACGCGTCGGTGACCGTGCGGGCGGTGTCGACCGCGAGGGCCAGGGCGTCGTGGCGCGCCTGCGCCGGGGTGATGCCGGTGATGTCGGCACCGCCGCCGTCGACCACGCGGCGACGGGCCGGGGGCGTGAGAGCACGCGAGGCGAGGCGTCCGCGCCCGGCGCGACGGGCTCTCGCGTCGGCGAAGACGCGGTGCCAGCGCTCGGCGACCGAGGCGGCGTCGTACTGCCGCGACGCGCGGAGCGCGCCTTCGCCGAGCCGGTGCCGGAGGTCGTCGTCCGTGGCCAGGCGCAGCAGCGCGGCCGCGAGACCGGAGATCGACTCGGGACCGACCAGCAGGCCGGTGCGCTCGTGCTCGACCAGCTCGCGCGGGCCCGAGGCGGAGTCGAAGCTGACGACGGGCACGCCGGCGGCCATGGCCTCCTGGGCGGCGAGGGGGAAGCCCTCGGTGCGCGACGACAGCGCGCAGATCGAGGCCTTGGCCCACTCGGCGGTCATCTGGTCGGTGGCGCCGGGGAGCTCGACGCGGTCGTAGAGGCCCCACTTGCGGACCTGGCGCAGCACCTCGCCGCGCTGGGAGCCCTCGCCCCAGATGCGCAGGCGCCAGTCGGGGAGCTGGTCGGCGACCTCGCCGAAGGCCTGGACCAGCTTGGCGAGCTGCTTCTCCGGGACGATCCGGCCGGCGGCCATGATCAGCGGGGTGTCGAGGCGCGAGCGCGGGGTGAAGCCGATCGGCAGCGGGTTGGGCAGCACCACGATCTCGGGCGCCAGCTCGCCGAGGCGCTCGCGCAGCCACTGCGCGGAGGTCTCGGTCAGCACGGCGACGACGTCGGAGCGCGGGGCGTGGGCGGCGAGGGTGTCCAGGCCGCTGACCCGGTCGGAGAGCACCCGGTGCTCCTGGTGGACCACGATGGTGTCGTCGGGCAGCAGGATCACGGCCGGGCGCAGCAGGTCGGGGGAGCAGGTGACCGCGACGTCGACGTCGAGCACCGGGAAGGCCGCCTCGAGGACAAGGTCGTCGAGGGCGCTGAGCCCGGGCGCGACGGTCGAGGCGCGCTCGCGCAGCCGCTTGGCCTCGAGCGGCTTGACCAGGTCGGGCTCGAGCGGGGTGGGCGCCTTGGCGTCGCGCAGGTCGAGCAGGTAGTCGAGCCGGATGCTCGGGTGGATCGCGAAGTGCGGCTCGTCGGCCGTGCGGCGCACGCTGATCACGCGCACGTCGTGGTCGGCGGCCAGAGCCTGCGCCTGGGTCAGCAACGAGCGGACCGGGCCGCTCATGGCGTCGACGTCGTCGATCAGGTAGGCGATGCGCATCAGGCGTCCTCACCCTGCGAGGTGGCGGCGGCGGGAGGCGCCGGGCGGGCAGCGATGCGCAGGCCGAGCGTGCCCTCGGGCGTCCAGCGCAGGCGCAGCTCGGGCGTCTCGGGGTCCTCGCCGAAGAGCTGCGGCAGCATCGTGGAGACCTGGGCCTTGGCGAGGTCGTCGTGGCGACGTCGCACCGGCACGTCGTCGACCATGATGCGGGGCCACGACTCGTCGCCGGACGGCAGCTCCGCGAGCGTCAGACGGGCGTGCAGGAGGCCGTCGTCGCCGGCGGTCAGCGGCAGCGTGTGCACGAGCGCGCCCTCCTTGTCGACCAGGCGCAGGTCGGGGCCGTGGTGGTCCGGGAGGTCGCCCGGGAGCGGGTCGATGGCCAGCGTGATCGCGTCGCCGTCCTGCGCGACCGCGCGCAGCGCGACGGTCGCGGGCTGGGGCGTGCGGACCGCGCGCAGCCCGCCGTCCTCGCCGCGCTCGAGCGACCACGCGTGTCCGCCGTCCGCGGAGAGCGGGGTGCGCACCAGGCTGCCGGTGGGCAACGGGTGGCTCCACACCGGTTTGGGGGAGCCTCCGCCCGCGGGCACCAGCACGACGTCGTACGACGCCGGCTCGGCGCCGCCGGGCAGCTGAGCGAGGTCGACGCGCACCGAGCGGAAGGCCGGGTCGTCGTCGGGGACGTCGCTGGCGAGCGCGACCACGTCTCCGGGGCCGTCCCCGGTGCCCGTGGCGCGCAGGGCGAGCGCGCCGGGGGCGGCGTGGATCGCCAGCCACAGGCTGCGGCCGTCGAGGATGCCGGCGAACGCGACGACCGGTCGACCACGGGGCGGCTGCGGGACCGTCGGAGCGTCGTCCGCGCCGGGGGGTGCCTCGACGGGCCGGCGCAGGGCGCGCGAGCCGAGCTTGGGGGCGAACTTCACCGGGCGATGCTATCCACGGGTCGCGGGCTCAGAGACCGGTGACACCCTCGCCGCCCCCGGACTGCTCGTCGAAGTTCTCGTGCTCGAGCAGGTGCAGCACCGGCACGCCGATCTTGCGGCGGGCGCGGCTGGTCCAGTCGAGGTGGAAGAACTCGGCGACCACGTGGGGCCGGGTGAGGATGATCGCCTCGCGGCCGTCGACCTCGGTGACCTTGGCGGCCAGGGAGTCGATCGGCGGGTCCGTCACGACGGTGCTGCTGCCGATCGTGGCACCGGCGGCCTCGAGCGCGGCGATCGTGCTGCGCAGCTCGGCGGCCGAGCGGTCCTCGCAGTCCTTGCGGACGGCCTCCAGGTCGACGTCGCTCATCGCCATGGCGGGGGAGGCGATCATCTCGCCCCCCGACAGCGAGCCCATGGAGGCCTCGATGCGCGCCGCGGCGTCCTCCAGCGGCAGCAGGACGTGGTAGGTCACCGGGTCGTCGAGCCCTTCGTGCAGCGAGCGCACCTGGGCCGCGTCTGCCGGGCTCAGCTCCTGCTCGATCAGCAGGACGACGTCGTAGTCAGCCATCGGTCTCTCCCTCGTTGCCCTTGACGGGTGGTGCGGCGGGGCCGGTGGAGACCCCGCTGAGCACACTACCGAGGTCGTAGCGCACCGGTTGCTCCAACTGCCCGTAGTCACAGGACTCCGGCTCTCGGTCGGGCCGCCAGCGCTTGAAGTGCGCGGTGTGCCGGAAGCGGCGACCCTCCATCGCGTCGTACTTCACCTCCAGCACGCGCTCGGGACGCAGCGGCGTGAAGCTCAGGTCCTTGCCGCCGCTCCAGCGGCTCTGGGTGCCGGGCATCCGGTCGGGGTTGGCAACGGCCCAGGAGTCGGCGGGGCCGGCCCAGGCACTCCACGGGTGCTCCTCGATCGGGCACACCAGCGGCTGCAGCTCCTCGATCAGCTCGGCGCGGCGGGCGGCGGTGAAGCTGGCGCTGACGCCGACGTGCTGGAGCCGGCCCTGGTCGTCGTGGAGGCCGAGCAGCAGGCTGCCGAGCAGCGGCTGCTCCGGGGTGCTGGTCTTGTGCTCGCGGTAGCCGCAGACCACCACGTCGGCGGTGCGCTCGTGCTTGATCTTCATCATCGTGCGCCCGTTGGGGGTGTAGGGCGCGTCGAGCGGCTTGGCGATCACGCCGTCCAGCCCGGCGCCCTCGAACTGCTCGAACCACCGCTCCGCCTCGGCCGGGTCGCTGGTCGTGCGGGTGAGGTAGCAGGGCCCGTCGAGCCCGGCGAACGCCTCCTCGAGCGCCGCGCGTCGCTCGCGCAGCGGCCGGTCGACGTACGACGTGTCGCCGAGGGCGAGCAGGTCGAAGACCACGAAGCCGGCGGGCGTGGTCTCGCTCAGCATCGTCACGCGGGAGGCCGCCGGGTGGATCCGCTCCTGCAGCACCTCGAACTCCAGACGGTCGCCGTCGGGCGAGGTGCTGGCGACGAAGAGCTCCCCGTCGACCACGCACCGCTCGGGCAGCTGCTGCTTGACCGCCTCCACGACCTCGGGGAAGTAGCGCGTGAGCGGCTTGGTGTTGCGGCTGGTCAGCTCGACCTCGTCGCCGTCGCGGAAGACCAGGCAGCGGAAGCCGTCCCACTTGGGCTCGAAGACCAACCCCCCGTGCTTGGCCGGGTCGGGGATCCCCTTCACGGCCTTGGCGAGCATCGGCTGGACGGGCGGCATCACAGGGAGGTCCACGGGGCGAGGCTAGTCGGAGCGTCTGGTTTGCGGTCCGAGGTCGCTGGGAAGCCTGCCGACGGACGAGAGGAGCGGTCATGACACGAGGTGGGGGCCGCAACGACCCGGACCAACCGGGCTACCAGGCGCCGTACGACCCGAACGACCCCCGAGACGTGGGGTCGGGCAGGGACTTCGGCGCCGACCTCTATTCGCTCTACCGCGCGGGTCGCGTCTACTTCCCGGACACCGGCATCCTCTTCAGCGGCTGGGCCTCGAGCGCCCATGACTTCAGTCAGCGCGTGCAGTTCCTCAACGGCAGCGTCGGCGGAGAGTATGCGCTGAGCCTCGTCGAGCAGATCCGCGGCGACCTGCACTTCGCCCTGCGTGACACGGCCCTGGCGATGCGCGACATCGGGACCGCGCTGGTGCAGATCTCGACCGACTACGCCCAGACCGACGAGGGGGCCAGCGCCGAGTTCAACCGCCTGCTCCAGCAGCACCCCGGCCTGTTCTCCGGCCCGACGCAGGAGGTGCCACAGCCCCCGGGCAGCGACGCGCCGTTCGAGACGCCCTACGAGGGGCCCTCGTTGGAGGCCCCGGAGCCGGAGCCCTGGTGGCTGACCCAGCTCTTGGCCGACCAGGTGGAGGACGCCACCGATCCGCTCGTGGACGGCCTGGGTGAGGCCGTCGACGGCGTCAAGGGCTGGTTCGAGGAGCAGGGCCGATGAGCGCGACGTTCGAGCGGGGGGCGTTCGAGGCCGCCCTCGACGAGGTCGGGTCGTTGCTCGGTGACCTGTGGGCGGTCGACGAGGCGCTCAAGCTCGGTGACGCCGACGCGGTCCGGGAGTCCGGCGGGACGCCGACGCCTTACGGGCGGGCGGGGGTGGACGTGGGGCGCCACCACGGCTTCCGCTACACGATCTTCTGGGGGGCGCCCGAGAGTGCCGACGGGACCGACGGAGGCTTTCCGAGCGGTGGGGAGCGCCCCGGCGAGGGCGCCCAGGCGCTCGTCGACGAGCTCGCAGCCACGGGACGCACCTGGGGCCGCGGGGTGGCCGACTCGATCAGGAGCATGGTCAAGGACCTGGTCCGCCCGGTGCCCTCGTCGTTCGAGGATGCCGTGCAGACGATGCGGGGCGAGATCATCAGTCCGCTGTCCACCCAGATCGCCGACAACTTCGCCCACCTCGACAGCCTCAGCGACTGGGAGGGCGACGCGGCCGGCCAGTTCACCGACTACTTCTACACGCAGGTCGAGGCGAGCGTCCGCAACCAGGTGTTCGCCGCGGAGGCGGTCTGCGTCGGGCTGGCCGGGAGCAAGGCGATCGTCCACCTCGGTCAGCACAGCCTGATGGGTCTGGTCCTGAGCGCGAAGGAGGCGATCGACCAGCAGCTCCAGGAGCGCAAGGCCTCCCACGAGGTCAGCGGGATGTCGACCAGCGACCTTCTCCTCCTGGGCGCGACGTTCCTGGCCCTGGCGGCCGCGATCCCCACGGGCGGGGGCTCGCTGACGCTGGCGGCCGGCGCCTCCGCGGCCGCGAGTGCCACCGGTGCCCTGTTGGAGTTCGGCTCCTCGCAGGTCGAGGACGGCGAGACCACGACGTTCGAGGTGACCACCGCCGAGGAGACGATGAACCAGCTGTCCGACCAGCTCACCGAGATCCGCACGCGCGTGCGCACCCACTGGGGCCAGCTCGAGGACAGCATGGGTCAGCTGAGGGACCTGGTCGTGGAGGCGGAAGCCTCCCACCTGCTGTCTCCTCGGCGCCCCCACCTGATGGCCGACGGCGCCGTCTCGCCCCACGGCTGGCACCACGAGAGCGCTCCACGATGAGGACGATCACGATGAGGACGACACGGGCGGTGCTCGCTGCCGCACTCATGGCTGCCCTCGCCGCCGGGTGCGGCGACGACACGGAGCCCGGCGAGCCCGTGGGCGTCGCCTGGTCGGCGCCGCAGGCCGGCTTCTGCGACGACGTCGTGGCCGGCTCCGGTCTCGAGGGGCAGGTCGAGGAGACGCTCTCCGGCGACGACGAGGACACCACGGCGACCTGCGCGCTGATCACCGGCGACTCGCGCGTCGACCTGGTCGTCCGCGTCGCGGAGCAGGCGGACGAGCAATACGACCAGACGCTCGGCGAGCTCGAGGACGGGTTCACCGGCTTCGAGGACGCCGAGGTCAGCGAGCCCGAGGGCTGGTGGACGCGGGGCACCCGCTTCGAGGCGGTCGAGGCCGAGTCGGTGCGTCTCACGGACCTGCTGACGGACGACACCATCGTCGTACGACTGCAGCTGGTGGGCACGCCGGCGCCCGGGGACCCGACTCAGCGCCAGACCGACGCGGCGTCCACGGCCGACGCTCTCGTGGCCGCTGTCAAGGACGTCCTCGATCCGTCCTGACGGGGATCTGAGGATCGCCCCGCTGACGGCAGCCCTTATTGTGTTGGGTCTATCCCCGGTTGGTCTGCCGGCAGGGCCCGCCTGACTTTGAATCAGGACTAGCGACGATGGTTCGACTCCATCCCGGGGAGCGGGTTCGACACGTGGGCGCGGGGTAACCCGGATCGGAGCCCTGGTCCCTCGTCTGCCTCAGCTCGGGTCGACGCAGATCACGTAGGCGGTCAGGTCGACCGGGTCGAGTCCGTTGTGAGTGCCGGTGACCGCCCAGGCGTCGGCGAAACCGGCTTCGGCCGGGGCGAAGAAGTCTCCGATGACCTTCTGCGGCAGGCTCTCCTGGAGGATGGCGTCGAAGTCGGTCGTCTCGAAGCTCCCGCCGCCGCCGACGGCGACCTTGCCGGTCGTGCACGCAACGAAGACGGTGCCGGCGCTGGCCGATGCGAGCTCGACAGTGGCGGTCTTGACCTCGTAGCCGTTGACCGAGGGCGCGTTCAGCTTCGCCCGCACCGCCCCGGAGAGCTTCGACTCGTTGAGCGACGTGCTCTTGACGTCCTTGGCCTGGAGCGTGCCGTTCTTGATGTCGCTGGTCGTCACGCTGTTGTTCTTGATGTCGGCGCCGGTGATCAGCTTGGCCGCGACCGCCGAACCCGTGCCGGCCGACAGTGCGACGACCGCAGTGACGGCGAGCGCGGGGGCGAGACGGCGAGTGCTGGACTGCAGGGAGATGGTCATGGTGGTGTCCTCCGGGACGGTGGCGGCTGCTTCGGTGCAACCTCGTGGGTTGAACACTCGTCGCTGGGTGTCCCCGGCGCATGAGGGATGACCCCCCAAGTTGCGTCTCACCTGCCTCTGGGGGGCCTGTCCGGATGGCTCTCAGGCAGGAGCAAGCGCTCCCACGAGCTCCTTGCGGCCGGTGATGCCCAACTTGACGTAGACGCGGCCGAGATGGTTCTCCACGGTCTTCGGCGTCACGAACAGCTCTTGGGCAATGTCGCGATTGGAACGACCTGACCCGGCGAGCTCGGCCACCCGGCGCTCGCTGCCGGTGAGCGATTCGGAGCCGGAGAACATCAGCTTGCGGGGGCGGTCCCCCAAGGCCCCGAGCCCGTCGACCGCTCTGGCTCGCACGGCCAAGGCTCCGAGAGACTCAGCGAGCTCGGCGCCGCGCCGCAACGGATCGCGCGCCTCGGTCCGGCGCCGGGCCACCCGCAAGGCCTCGCCGAGGTCGACCAGGGCTGCGGCGAGCTCGAGCTGTGCAGGAGCCTCCTCCAGCATCTCCACCGCGTGCGTGAGGAGCTCGAGCCGACGGGGTGGATCGACGCGGGCCCGCAGACGCAACGCGGTGCCGATGTCACTGGCGGCACCCCAGGCCTGGGCGCGCTCCCACTGGTCCGATGACAGGCTCCGGGCCTGCTCCAGGTCGCCGCAGCGCTGGGCTGCGACCGCCGCCAGGACGCGCCAGGGGATGGCGGGGTTGTCCAAGCCTGCGGCGGACTCCTGGGCACCAGTCTCGAGGGCGAGGGACAGGGCGGTCTGGGGCGCCCCTTGCGCGAGGGCCAGCGCCGAGCGCACGAGCCCGACGCGTTGCACGGGCAGGATCGCTGCTTGCTCCGGCCAGGAGGCGTCGTAGTCCCGGAGCTGCGCGGCGGCCGCCGAGGGGTCCCCGCGGTCCAACGCGGCCTGCGCGGCGAGCCGCACGCACACCGCGACCAGACCGGCCACGGCCGGCTCCCGCTCGACGAGCACCAGGCTGGACAGCGCGTCCGCAGCGGCCTCGTCGGCGATCCGGACGTGGCCGGTCCGCGTGGCCGTCATCGCGGCCGCCGTGCTCATCAGGCTGAACTCCAGGGGGGATCCCCCGGAGCTCAGCCGATGACGAACGTGTGCGATCTCCTGGAGGGCCGCCTCGGTGCCGTCGGCCAGGACCAGGGCGTGCAAGGCGTTCCCCCAGGGGAGCGGGTCCGCCCCGATCTCGTCGAAGTACCGGCCGTAGGCCAGTGCCCGGGTAGCGAGCGCGGCGACCTCGACGGAGGGTCGGAGGGAGTAGAAGGCCCGCTGAGCGAGCAGGGCCAGCAGCGTGCGCTCGTCCTGTGTGTGACCGGGCAAGTCCTCGAACTGGAGGAGTCGGAGGCCGGTGCGCTCCAGACCTGCCGAGGTGAGACTGCGCAAGGAGGCCAGTCGCGCCTCCAGCACGAGTCGAGCCGGACTGTGGTCGACGCCGAAGTCGTCGATCACCCGCTCCAGCTCTGCCGCAGCCACATCGGGTCCGCGACTGCGCGATGTGGCCAGCGCGGCAGCCTGAAGACGGTCGGCGCGCACTTCGGACCCACACGGGCTCGACGCCGCCGCCAGCAGGTGGCTGCGCGCGGCCTCGGGCTCACCGGCGCTGAGGAGGGCCGCGCCGAGCTCGGCCCGGAGGTCCATGTCGTCGGGGGTGGCTTCCCACGCCCGCTGGAGGTGCCCTGCCGCGGTCCGGGCGTCACCGTCCGAGATCAGGGCGGCGGCGGCTGCCCGCAGCACGCCCACCCCGTCGGGAACGCTGTCCACGGGAGATCTCACCAGGTGTGCGGCCACGTGCTCGGGTCTGGCGCCGCGGGCGTGCAACACCTGTGCGGCTCGCGCGTGCAGGCCCGCGCGTCCCCCTGGGCGCAGGGCGCTCAGCACCGCTTCCCGGACGACGGGGTGCAC
The DNA here is from genome assembly GCF_943371775.1 of Nocardioides psychrotolerans. Taxonomy (GTDB): domain Bacteria; phylum Actinomycetota; class Actinomycetes; order Propionibacteriales; family Nocardioidaceae; genus Nocardioides; species Nocardioides psychrotolerans_A. Next base: position 23,918 of record NZ_CALRWD010000041.1, on the reverse strand, counting down.
AAAGGCCCAGTCGCTCCTCGCGTTCTCCAGGACGTTGCCCGTCACGAGCTCGTCAGCCGCCATCAAGCTCGAGCTCTCGTCCAGGCCCACGAGCGTGCGTGCTGTCTCCAGGTCCCCGCGGCGTCCTAGCACCGCCAGTGCGCCAGCCAGGGCTGTGGCTTCGGACGAGAGCCCGGTCAGCAGCGACCGGGAGACCGATTGCGGGCCCATCTCGGGCACGACGTCCGCGGTCGACTCGGCCGTCAGGTCGAGCCCACGGTGGGTGAGCTCGTCGAGGAGCTGACCGGCGAGCAGCGGATTTCCACCGGTCGCTGTCCGCAGTGCGGTGATCACCACCGAAGCCGCTTCCTCTCCCCTGAGACCGGCAAGCTCCCCGAGCGCCGACGTGGACAAGGGCTGCGGGACGAGCACCTCGGCCAGGCGCCCGGACGTGAGGTCGGACAGGGGGCCGCCCGGATCCTGCGGCGGCCGGGTGGCCACGATGAGCGCAACGGGAAGATCGGACACGCGTCGAGCCAGATAGGTCAAGAACCGTTGCGAGGGCAGGTCGGCCCAGTGGGCGTCGTCGACGGTGATGAGGAGGGGGCGGGTGCTCGACAGGTCGACGGCCACCCACCACAACGCGTGCAGTGTCCGCGCAAAGCCCGTGTCGTCGGACGCCGCAGAACCGGGTGCCCCGTCCAGGGCCTGCAAGGCGCGGCCTGCTGGTCCGTCGAGGATGAGCGATCGGACCTCGCCGGCGTAGCGGGTGATGGAGCGTTCAACGAGCTGTCGTACGACGCCCCATGGCAGCGCCGTGTCCGCAAGGTCGCCCGACCCGCGAAGCCGGCCGAAGCCACGCTGCTTGGCCTGGACGCGAGCGTGCTCGACCAGACTGCTCTTGCCGATGCCGGCGGGGCCCTCGATCACGACCACGCCGCCGCGCCCTCGGGCGGCGTCGTCCAGCAGCGAATTCAACAGCGAGTGCTCTGACCCACGCTCCAGCTGCTGCGTCACGGTGCGTCCTCCTGGGGCGGGAGAATAGCACCGGCTCGTGGTCGCCACGGGTGCAAGCGACGACGGCTCGGCTCCCTCCCAGGAGCACCGTGGAGGTGCAGTTCCACAAGGGCGGCAACGACCGCCAGCAGCGGGACACCTCGTGCTTCGACGCGTCAGGCGGCAGGTCCGCTCTGCGCGCGGGCGGTGCCCGACCAGTCGTCCGTCATGGCCGCTCCCAGGCGCAGGCCCTGCTCGTAGGCCAGCGGGTAGACCGCGTGGGCGCGCTCGTCGTCGAAGAGGGCGAGCGGGTGCAGGCCGGCGAGTCGGGCCATCGTGCGGTCGGGACGGATCAGGGTGATGGTGCTCTCGGGATGCCGTGAGCGCCACCGGCGCAGCTCACGCTCCAGCAGCAGTCCGGCGGTCTGTCCCACCGGCCCGAGCACGAGTCCGGCCAGCGGAGCCACCACGATGACCCGGTCGGCTTCCGCCGCGGCGTCGACCGACGTGACCGACCACATGCCGCCGTCGACGTAGAGACGTCCGTCGATGCGGTGGGGCGGCAGCAGGCCGGGCACGGCGGAGGAGGCGGCCACGAGGTCGGCCAGGGGGTAGCGGCCGCCGTCGAGGATGTGACGGCGTCGCGTCCTCAGGCAGACGGCGGACACCGCCACCAGGGGGTGGCGCTGCTCGCCGAAGAGCTCACGGGCGACGTCCGCGAGGACGCCCGGGCGTCGGGTGGGCACTCGCGGGGAGCTGACGACCGTCAGGTCGTCGTAGCCGAGGCCCAGCGCCACGGCCGACGCGGTCCAGGAGCCCGCCGACGTGCCCAGCGAGGGTGCGGTGGCGACGGGCACACCGGCGCAGGCCAGCCCCGCAGCGATGCCGGAGGTGTAGGCGATCCCGAAGACCCCGCCCCCGCCGTAGACCATCGCCAACGGGTGGCGCGACGCCATCAGTGCCGGGAGTCCGTGCACCGCGATGCTCGCCTGAGCGGCTTGCTGGCGTGCCATCCCCTCACCCCACCTCGTCATGAGCCTCCCCCCAGCGTGGTGCGGCGGGGCACCCACGAGTAGTGGCCAAGGACTCCGGCCCCCAGCCCCCGGGGCCCTCCGCCTCCGGGACCTTCAGCCCTATCGGGGCAGGACCGCCACCGACACGGTGGTGGCATGGACACCCCCGAGAGAATCGCCAGGCTCGAGCAGCAGATCGCCGAGCTCACGACCAAGCAGGACGACCTGCACCACCAGCTCGCCCGGGCCCAGCGCGACCAGTGGCAGAGCCGGGTCGAGGACCTCGAGGTGCAGTTCCACCTCGGGGCGATGGAGGCCAACGACCGGGCGGCCGCCCTCCTCGCCGAGGTGCGGAAGCGGTGGGTCGAGGTCCGTGGACAGCTCGACGACGCGACCGCGACGGCCACCGGCGTGGGGGAGAGCGTGCGCGCCGGGCTCGAGAGCGCGGTGGGAGACCTCCGCAAGGCTCTGCTCGAGAGCAAGGCACGGATCTCCGCCTAGGGCCCTACCACCACCCTCGCACCCCGATGAGGCTGCGGGGACGACCGCGAGATCACCGAGCACCACGACGAGACAGAGGTCCCGAGATGGACACGACCCAGGCACTGCGCCAGGCACCGACGGTGGCCCGGATGTTCATGGACCGGGCGGAGTCGAGCCCTGACACGGAGGCCTACCGCTTCCCCGGTCCCGAAGGCTGGTCGTCGGTGACCTGGCGGCAGGCCGAGGAGACGGTGACGATCCTGGCCGCGGGCCTCGTCGCCCTCGGGCTGGAGCACGAGGACCGCGTGGCGATCGCGAGCAGCACCCGCATCGAGTGGGTCTACGCCGACCTCGCGATCACCTGTGCCGGAGGCGCGACGACGACCGTCTACCCCTCCACCGGTGCGGCGGACGTGGCGTTCATCCTGGCCGACAGCGGCTCACGGATCGTCTTCGCCGAGGACGACACCCAGGTCGCCAAGCTGCGCGAGCAGCGCGCCCTGCTGCCCGGCGTCGAGCGTGTCGTCACCTTCGACGGGACGCCGGACGGCGAGTGGGTGCTGGGGCTGGAGGACCTGAGGGCCCTCGGGGCCGCCCACCTCGCTGCCCACCCGACCGCGATCGACGACGTCGTCGCGGCCATCGAGCCCGAGCACCTGGCAACCCTGATCTACACGTCCGGGACCACGGGGCGGCCCAAGGGCGTCCAGCTGCCGCACCGCTGCTGGACCTACATCGGCGCCGGCGCCGAGTCGCTGGGCATCCTGTCCCACGACGACCTGCAGTACCTCTGGCTGCCGCTCTCGCACTCCTTCGGCAAGATGCTGGAGGTGGTCCAGCTGCAGATCGGCTTCCCGACCGCCGTCGACGGCAGGATGGACAAGATCGTCGAGAACCTCGCGGTCGTGCAGCCCACCTTCATGGCGGGACCCCCGCGCATCTTCGAGAAGGTGCACGCCAAGGTCGTCCAGACGGTGGAGGAGGAGGGCGGACTGCACCACGCGCTGTTCTCCTGGGCCTTCGGGGTCGGTGACCGGGTCGTCCAGGCCCGGCTGCAGGCCCGGCGACCCGACCTCCTCACCCGGCTCCAGCACCCGCTGGCGGACCGGCTGGTGCTCTCGAAGGTCCGGGCCCGCCTCGGCGGACGGATCCGGTTCCTCATCTCCGGCAGCGCGGCCATCTCCCCGGACGTGGCGTCGTGGTTCTACGCCGCGGGGATGCTCGTCCTCGAGGGCTACGGGCTGACCGAGACCAGTGCCGGGGCCTGCCTGGTCCGCCTGGGCGACCCGGTGTTCGGCTGGGTCGGCCCCCCGATCACGGGCACCGAGATCAGGATCGCCGGCGACGGCGAGGTCTTCGTGCGAGGACCCAGCGTGATGCGCGGCTACCACAACCAGCCGGAGGCGACCGCCGAGGTCCTCGACCCCGACGGGTGGCTCGCCACGGGGGACGTGGGGGAGATCGACGCCGAGGGCCGACTGCGGATCACCGACCGCAAGAAGGACCTGGTCAAGACCTCGGGGGGCAAGTACATCGCGCCCCAGCCGATCGAGGGCCTCTTCAAGGCGCTGTGCCCGCTGGGCAGCCAGATGCTGGTGCACGCGGAGGGTCGCAACTACGCCACGGCCCTGGTCACCCTCGATCCCGACGCCCTGGCGCAGTGGGCGATCGCGCACGGCACCCCCGCCGAGGGCTATGCCGACCAGGCGGCCGACCCCGCCGTGCGTGCCTACGTCCAGGAGTGCCTGGACGAGGTCAACAGCCGGCTCAACCGCTGGGAGACCATCAAGGGCTTCCGCATCCTCGATCACGACCTCTCCGTCGAGAGCGGCGAGCTCACGCCCAGCATGAAGGTGCGCCGCAAGGTCGTGGAGGCGGCGTACGCGCCGCTGCTCGACTCCATGTACGCCGACGCGACCTGAGCGCCGGCCCCCCGGGCCTGCCAGCACGCAGGGCTGACGAGGGCTGTGGCAGCATGCGTCGGGTACCACCATCCCCGGCGAGACCCCCTCAGGTGGGTCAGGTGGGTCGCACTCCGGTTCCGGACGGCGACGTGGGTTCGACTCCTGCCCGGGGAGCATGAGCGCTGTGTCACGTGAGCTGACCGTCGTCGTCCTCGCCGCGGGCGGGGGCACGCGGATGAGGTCCAAGACGATGAAGGTGCTGCACCCCGTCGGGGGTCGCAGCATGATCGGCCACGTCCTGAAGGCCGTGGAGGCGGTCGAGCCGCGGCGGATCGTCGCGGTCGTGGGTCACCAGCGCGAGACCGTCGGCCCCCACATCACCTCGCTGGTGCCCGGCGTGGTGCTCGCCGTCCAGGAGGAGCAGCGCGGCACCGGGCACGCCGTGCGCATGGCGATGGACGCGCTCGCCGCCGACGGCATGACCGGCACCGTCATCGTGGCCACTGGGGACACCCCGTTGCTGAAGGGGGAGAGCCTGCGGGCCTTCGCCGCCGAGCACGAGGCGGCCCAGCGGGCGGTCAGCGTGCTGAGCGCGATCGTGGCCGACCCGTTCGGCTACGGCCGGATCCTGCGTGACTCCGACGGCGACGTCGAGGCGATCATCGAGGAGAAGGACGCCACCGTCGACCAGCGGGAGATCGCCGAGATCAACTCGGGGATCCTCGCCTTCGACGCGGAGTTCCTCGTCGAGGCGCTGCCGCGGATCGGCAACGACAACGCCAAGGGCGAGTACTACCTCACCGATCTCGTCCAGCTCGCCCGCGACGCCGGGCTCACCGTCGGTGCCCACGCCATCGACGACGCGTGGCAGACCGAGGGCGCCAACGACCGTGAGGAGCTGGCGCTGCTCGGCGCCGAGCTCAACCGGCGCATCGTGGGCCAGTGGATGCGCGACGGGGTCACCGTGATGGACCCGGCGACCACCTGGATCGACGCCGACGTCGTCCTCGCCCAGGACGTCACGATCCTGCCCGGCACCCAGCTGCTCGGCGCGACCGTGGTGTCGGAGGACGCCGTCATCGGCCCCGACACCACCCTCAAGGACTGCGAGGTCGGCGCCGGCGCCCGCGTCGTCCGCACGCACGGCGAGCTCGCCGTCATCGGCGCCGAGGCCACGGTCGGGCCGTTCTCCTACCTGCGCCCCGGCACCCGGCTCGGCGCCCGCGGCAAGATCGGCGGCTTCGTCGAGACCAAGAACGCCGTGATCGGCGACGACGCCAAGGTCCCGCACCTGTCCTACGTCGGCGACGCCGAGATCGGCGAGGGCACCAACATCGGCGCCGGCACGATCTTCGCCAACTACGACGGGGTCGCCAAGCACCGCACCACGGTCGGCCGCCAGGCCCGGACGGGCTCCAACAACACGTTCGTCGCGCCGGTCACGATCGGTGACGGGGCGTCGACCGGTGCCGGCACCGTCGTGCGACGTGACGTCCCGGCCGGAGCCCTGGCCGTCAGCAGCGGGCCCCAGCGCCACCACGAGGGGTGGGCGCAGCGCAAGCGGGCCGGGACCGCCCAGGCCGAGGCGGCCGAGGCGGCAGCTGCGGCCGGTGTGTCCGAGGACTCGTCTCAGGACCAGGGTCCTGACTTGGGCTGAGAGCCCTCCCAGGGGCAGAATGCCGGGCACACCACCCCCCCCGCGAACCAGGAGCAACCGACGCTGTGACCGGAATGAAGCGGGCCACCGAGAAGAACCTGATGATCTTCAGTGGCCGGGCGCATCCCGTCCTCGCTGAGGAGGTGTCCTCCATCCTGGAGACCGACCTCGTGCCGCAGTCGGCCTACGAGTTCGCCAACTCCGAGATCTACGTCCGCTTCGAGGAGTCCGTCCGCGGGTGCGACGCCTTCGTGATCCAGAGCCACACGGCTCCGGTCAACGAGTGGATCATGGAGCACCTGATCATGGTCGACGCGCTCAAGCGCGCCTCCGCCAAGCGGATCACCGTGGTCATGCCGTTCTACGGCTACGCCCGCCAGGACAAGAAGCACCGCGGTCGCGAGCCCATCTCGGCGCGCCTCATGGCCGACCTCTTCAAGACCGCCGGCGCCGACCGCCTGATCACCGTCGACCTGCACGCCGACCAGATCCAGGGCTTCTTCGACGGCCCCGTCGACCACCTGATGGCGCTGCCGATCCTGGCCGACTACGTCAAGGAGAAGTACGGCGACCAGCCCCTCGCGGTCGTCTCGCCCGACGCCGGCCGGATCAAGGTCGCCGAGCGCTGGTCGGCCCGCCTCGGGGGAGCGCCGCTGGCGTTCATCCACAAGACCCGGCGCACCGACGTGGCCAACGAGGTCGTCGCCAACCGGGTCGTCGGTGACGTCACCGGCCGCATGTGCGTCCTGGTCGACGACATGATCGACACCGGCGGCACGATCGTGAAGGCCGCCGAGGCCCTCATGAGCGACGGCGCCGCGGGCGTCATCATCGCCGCGACCCACGCGATCCTCTCCGACCCGGCCGTCGACCGTCTCAAGAACTCCCCGGCCGCCGAGATCGTCGTGACCAACACGCTCCCGCTGAGCGAGGACCGGCACTTCGACAAGCTCACCTGCCTGTCGATCGCACCGCTGCTGGCCCGCGCGATCCACGAGGTCTTCGCCGACGGCTCGGTCACCTCGATGTTCGACGGTCACGCCTGAGGGTTGCTGCTGGCGCGGCTGCGTGTGGCGGCCGGTTCTGACGGGCGGTTCTGACGGGCGGTTCATCAAGGTATGCCGTCGACACGCCACCTCCCACGGTGGAGCGGCGGGACTTCCCACGATGACACGCCACCTCCCACGGGGTGCACGCCGTGGGGAGTGGCGTTTCGTCTGCATACCTTGATGGAGCGGGTCGACCCGCCCGAGCGGTTAGACCGCCTGGCAGGCGTCCCAGCCGTCGCTGACCAGCCGCGCCCAGACGTCCTCGCCCTCGGGGGTCTGGTGGGTGCCGTCGACCAGCACGTCGGGCTGGTCGAGCGCGAGCGCGTGCCAGTCGGCCAGGCAGGTGCGGGGGCGGTTGGCGGCGATCTCGCGCATCCAGCTGTCGTAGGAGTCCACGCGCCGGACCGAGGCCGGGTCGTTGCCGACCTCGGCGCGGAAGGGCGTCACGAACAGCACCCGGGTCGACTCCGGCACGAGCGCCGTCGCGTCGACGTAGTCCTGCTGGGTCCACGACGTCGTGGTGTTGGTGCCCAGCGCGACGACCAGCGTGCTCGGCGCGACATGCGTGGCCAGGTGGTCGCGGATCCGCACCTTCAGCTGGGTCACGCGCCGACCGGGCACCCCGTCGATCGTCCACCGCGGCCGCAGCCGGGCGAGCTCGTCGGTGGCCCGCCAGCTCAGTGAGTCGCCCACGAGCAGCGTGCCCGCGGGCGGTCCCTCGGGGGGCGTGGCGCGGACGGAGCGGCAGACGCCGCCGTCGTACGACGTGTGGGCGCGCAGCGCGCACAGGGTGCGGGAGCGCTGGGCGGCGACGACGCGCAGCGGGGTGCCGCTCTCGTCGGCGATCCGCTCGAGCTCGCGACGGCGCGCGGGGGTGACGCACTCGTCCCAGCGGGCCTGGCGCTCCCGGATGACCACGTAGTCCTGGGCCGCGCCCACGCACTGCCGCGCCATCGGGACCACAACGCTGGCGCGGGCCGGGTTGGAGACGCAGAGGTTGACCTCGGCGATCCACGGCCGGTGCAGCGCGCGGCAGACCCGGAAGTCGATCGCACGACCGTAGGACGCGCCGGCGGGTGTCAGGCACATCTCGGCGTTGGCGTTGAGCCGGGGCCGGTCCCCAGGGCGCGCGCAGGTCGTGCGGCTGCATCCCTGGTCGGTCCAGGCGCGCCCCAGCAACGCGCACGCGCGGGTGCCCAGGCGCTCGTCGACGTCGCCGAGCGCGGCTCGGGCGACCCGCTCCTGCTCGGTCCCCGTGCCGGTGTAGGCCTGCACCGTCATGGCCTGCGTGGTGACGCCGGCGACGACCACGAGCATCGTCACGCCAGCGGCGACCAGGGCGAGCAGGGCCGACCGGAGGGCAGCACGCAGCGCGGTCGGTCGGGGAGACATGCGCCCAGGATGCCTGGCCGCCCGGTGCCGCGTCAGCGGATTGCCACCGTCAGGTCGTCGAGCCGGTCCTCCCACCCGCGACGCAGGACCGTGGGCAGGTCGCCCGCCAGTGCCCGCTCGAGGTCGGCCACCTGCTCGTCGGTGAGCGCCAGCGCCGGGAACGCGCGGTGGACCACCTGCGAGAAGGCCTGGCCGCGGCGCTCGGCGATGCCGGGGCTGACCTGCCAGTAGGCCGCGACCCAGGGCGCCAGCAGGTCGGCCTGCTCCGGCGACCACAGCCCGCTGGTCAGCGCCTCGTAGCGGCGGTTGGAGACCTGGTCGTCCTCGGCCAGCGCGGCCCACGCGGCGGCCTTCGCCTCGACGGTCGGCCGGGCCGCGAGCGCGCGGGCGGCGCCGAGCTCGCCGTCGATGGTGCCGTCGGCGACCCGCTCGGCCTCGATGACGTCGGCGTCGATCGCCCCGATCGCGGCGAGGCGGTGGACCACCCGCCACCGCAGGGCCGGGTCGAGCTCCACGCCGTGCTCGGTGACGCCGGCGCTCAACCAGCCGCGGAGCAGGACGTCGTCGCGCGACGTGCGGGCCAGCCCGCGGGTCAGCTCGATGCGGACCTGCGCGTCGTCGGTGCCGTCCAGGCCCCGGGCGCAGGCGTCGGCGACCAGGTCGACCGCGCGCGCGGCCTCGGAGGCCGGGAGCCGCTGCGGCACGACGCCGTCGAGCGTGCGGCCCACCACCGCGGCGACCGCGGTCACGTGTCGCTCGTGGGGCAGGTGCCGCGCGACCAGGCTGAGGAAGTCGTCGGTCGGCAGGAGTCGGGTGTGCACGAGGTCGAAGGCGGTGGTCCACACGATCGCGCGCACGAGGTCGTCGTCGATGCCGGACAGGCCCGCGACGAGCGCGGACCACGACACCGGGTCGGGCACGACCCGGGCGAAGGTCTCGCCGTGGCTGTTGGGCACGACCACGCGCCCGGCCCAGTCCTCCAGGCGCACCGGCTCGTCGCCGACGTCGACGAAGGTGCTCTCCCGCTCGACGAGCACGCCGCCCGGCCCCTCGTCGTACGACGTGAGCCGGAGGCGGTGGGGGCGCGTGCCGTCGCGCGTCACGACGGGGACCCCCTCGGCACCGCCGTCACGGCTGACCCGGATCGTGTCGAAGCCCGACGTGCGCAGCCACACGTCGACCCAGCCCAGGACGTCGCGGTCGGAGGCGGAGTCCAGAGCGGCCATGAAGTCGGCCAGGGTGCCGTTGCCGAGCCGGTGCGCGCCGAGGTAGGCGTTGACGCCGGCGAGGAAGGCCTCGTCGCCGAGCCACGTGACCAGCTGCCGCAGGACCGAGTTGCCCTTGGAGTAGCTGATCGCGTCGAAGTTGTTGGACGCAGCGTCGACGTCGGGCACGTCCTCGGCCTCGGGGGCGACCGGGTGGGTGGAACGGCGCTCGTCGGCCTGGTAGGCGCTGGGCTTGCGGAGCAGCTCGTGCTGGAGCAGCGCGCCGGCAAAGCCGGCCCCGTCGGCCGAGACGCGGTAGCCCATGTAGTCGGCGAAGGACTCCTGCAACCAGGTGTCCTCCCACCAGGTCATGGTCACGAGGTTGCCGAACCACATGTGCGCCATCTCGTGGGCGATGACCGACGCACGCTGGCCGCGGGCGAGGTCGGTGACCCGACCACGGGGGAGCAGCTCGTCGCGGTAGGTCACGCAACCGGGGGACTCCAGGGCGCCCCAGTTCTGACCCGGCACGAAGGCCTGGTCATAGCTGTCGTAGGGCATCGGCTCGGCGAAGAGCGTCGCGTAGTGGTCGAAGCACGCCGTCGTCGTCGCCCGCAGCTCCTCGAAGTCGCGGTCGAGCTCGGCGGCCAGCGAGCGGCGCGCGTGCCAGCCGAAGGGCAGCCCCGCGTGCTCCCAGGTGCGCGAGTGCCAAGGGCCGGCGCACACCACGAACATCGGGATCGCGAAGACCTCGGTGGTCGCGAAGCGCCAGCGGCCCGCCGCCCGGTCGGTGCCGTCGCTGCCGTCCTCGAGCGCGCGGCCGTTGGCGACGACGGTCCAGGACGGGTCGGCGGTGACCGCCAGCGTGACGGTGGCCTTCAGGTCGTTCTGGTCGAAGCAGGCGAAGACCCGCTGCGCGACGTCCATGCCGCAGTAGGCCGACGCGTAGGTCTCGCCGTCGGCCGGGTCGGTGAAGAGGTACATCCCGTCGCCGTCGGTGACGTAGGGCACCCGTGCGGCCACCGTCACCACGTTGTGGTCGACCAGCCCGTCGAGCGCGAGCCGCCTGCCGTCGTACGACGAGGCGACGAGGTCGGCGGGCAGCGCCACGCCGTTGACGGTCACCGCCAGGTCGGTGGCGGCCGTGAGCTCGAGGAACGTGTCGGGCGCGCTGGAGGCGAAGCGGACGGTCGTGGTGCTCCCGAAGGTGCCGGAGGCCGGGCCGCTCGTGGGATCGGTCAGGTCGAGGTCGATCTCGTAGGAGACGTCGGAGATCCGGGACGCGCGGGTGCGGGCTTCGCCGAGGGTGAGGGACACGGGTCGACCCTAGGCACACGCGCCCGATTGGCCCTGCAGCCCCGCCCTTGTCTAAGATCGGGAAGTTGCCTCGGCGAGGGAGTCTCAGAGCTCCGTGATCGACAGGGCCGGCTCTCACGCCGCGCGCTGTTGCGCGCGGCGTTCGTGCTTTCGCGGTCCGAGGCCCACCAGCCACCCGTGGCCGCTCGTCGGCCAGGACGTAGAGAAACGCACCAGGAGAGAGTCACCCCATGTCTGCAGAGAAGATCACCGCCGAGACCCGCACCGAGTTCGGCAAGGGCGCGGCTCGTCGCATCCGTCGCGAGCACAAGGTTCCCGCGGTCATCTACGGCCACGGCAACGACCCGATCCACCTGACCCTGCCGGGCCACGACACGATGATGGCGCTCAAGCGCGGCGGCTCCAACGCGCTGCTCGAGATCGACATCGACGGCACCACGCAGCTCGCGCTGGCCCGTGAGATCCAGGTCGACCCGATCAAGCGTCACCTCGAGCACATCGACTTCGTCGCCGTGCGCAAGGGCGAGAAGGTCACCGTCGACGTCCCCGTCAACGTCGTCGGCCAGGCTGGCCCCGACACCCTCGTCGTGACCGAGAACGCCACGGTCCAGATCGAGGCCGAGGCCACGCACATCCCCGAGCAGATCGACGTCGACGTCGAGGGCGCCCCCGCCGGCACCCAGATCCACGCCTCCGACCTGAAGCTGCCCTCGGGCTCGACCCTGCTGGTCGACGGCGAGACGCTGATCATCAACGTGACCGAGCAGATGTCCGCCGAGGCCCTCGAGGCCGAGCTGGAGGAGGCCGAGTCCGAGGCCGGCATCGAGCGCGACCCGTCCGAGGACGAGGTCGCCGAGGCTCAGGACGAGGCCAAGGCCATGGACGCCTCGGGCGACACGGCCACCGAGGACGCCGCGGAGTGATCCGCCGGCTCAGGTGGTTCCTGGGCCGACTCATCTCACCTGTCTCACCACTGCCGTCAGGTGGGACGAACCCCGAGGAGCCCAGCGTGACCACAGCCGATGTCTGGCTCGTGGTCGGGCTGGGCAACCCCGGGGAGAAGTACGCCGGTCACCGGCACAACATCGGCTACCTCGTGACCGACGAGCTCGCTCGTCGGCTGGGGTCGCCCTTCAAGTCGCACAAGACCGGGCGCGCCGACGTCGTCGAAGGACGACTCGGCGCCCCGGGTGCGCCCGGACCGCGCGTGGTCCTCGCCCGCCCCCGCTCCTACATGAACGAGGTCGGCGGCCCGGTCAAGGCGCTCGCCACCTTCTACAAGGTCGCGCCCGACCGGATCATCGCGATCCACGACGAGCTCGACATCGGCTTCGGCACGCTGCGCACCAAGCTCGGCGGTGGCGACAACGGCCACAACGGCCTGAAGTCGATGCGCTCCTCCCTCGGCACCGGTGACTTCTACCGCGTCCGCGCCGGCATCGGCCGCCCCCCGGGCCGCCAGGACGTCGCCGACTTCGTGCTGTCGGACTACGCCAAGGTCGAGCGCAAGGAGCTGCCCTTCCAGGTCGACTCCGCCGCCGACGCCGTCGAGTCACTGATCACCGACGGCCTCGAGAAGACGCAGCAGCGCTTCAACTCCTGAGGTCGCTGAGCCGGCTCGACCAGCGAGGGCGCGGTCTCGACGGCCGCTCGCTTCGCTCGCTGCTCGACCAACGAGAGAGGTCTCGACGCCGCGTTGCTGGCGCTCCTCGGGCTCGATCAGCGAGTAGGCGGGGCGCCGTCCGGCCCGGCGGCACGCGTCTCGCTAGGGTGGACAGGTGACTTTCGAGCCCAGCACCCCGCCCGACGCCGCCGCGACCGACGACCACGTGCTGGCCACGTGGCTGGCCGAGGAGGCGGGGCGCAAGCTGCTCGAGGTGCGCACGCAGGGTCTCGAGGGGCGTGAGCTCAAGGACGCCGGCGACGCCGCCGCGCACGAGCTGCTGATGCAGCTGCTCGCCGAGCACCGCCCCGACGACGCGGTCCTGTCCGAGGAGGGCAAGGACGACAAGGCGCGTCTCGAGGCGGACGCGGTGTGGATCATCGACCCGCTCGACGGGACCCGCGAGTTCTCCGAGCCGCCGCGCGACGACTGGGCGGTCCACGTCGCGCTCTGGGAGCGCACCCCGGACGGCGAGCACGAGGGTGAGCTCACCGCAGGCGCCGTGGCCCAGCCCGCGCTCGGCGAGACCTTCAACACCGGCCAGCCGCCGGTCGTGGCCGAGGGCACCGCGGGCCGTCCCCGCATCGCGGTGTCGCGCAGCCGCCCGCCGGCCTTCGTGCAGAAGCTCGCCGAGGAGATCGACGCCGAGCTCGTGGCCATGGGCTCCGCCGGTGTCAAGGTGATGTCGGTCGTGCGCGACCTGACCGACGCCTACGTCCATGCCGGCGGTCAGTACGAGTGGGACTCCGCCGCGCCCGTGGCCGTCGCCCAGGCAGCCGGCCTGTTCACCAGCCGCATCGACGGCTCACCGCTGGTCTACAACCAGGACGACGTCTACCTGCCCGACCTGATCGTCTGCCGCCCCGAGCTGGCCGACACCATCCTCGAGTTCGTCCAGCGCAACGGCGTCACGTCGGCCGGATGATCCAGCACGTCCTGCTCGACGCCGACGGCGTCCTGCAGGAGCTGCCCGGTGGATGGCTCGCGGCCGTCGAGCCGTACGCCGGCGAGGTCGGTGACGTCTTCCTCCAGGACGCCTGGCGCGTCGAGAAGCCCGCGCTGCGGGGCGAGGCCGACTTCCTCGACGACCTGCCCGCGGTGCTCGCGCGGCACGGGCTCGACGTGTCGGCCGACAGCACCATCGCGCCGCCTGCATGCGCAGCGAGCTCGGCTTCGACGAACCGGGCCGACAACGTGGAGGGCGCCCGGTCGGCCGGGCTGGCCGGGGTCCACTGGGACCTTGCCGAGGGACACGACCTGCTCCTCGCCCGGCTCGCCGAGCACGGAGTGCGTCCGGAGGTCTGAGGACCACCCCTGGTCCGTTCGGGCCACCCCCTCACCTCGATGAGTAGTCCGTTCGGACTACGCCCGTCGACACCCCCTGGCCTGTTGGGCGAAAGCGGCATTTCTCTTCGTTCCTCGTTCATCTGGGAAGGCACGACCGTTTCGCTGATCTCCTGAGACTTTCGGCGTTTGAGCGGTTCTCGGAAAACCCGGAAAGCCTTCTGTTGACAACGATTCCTGCGCCAGAGCCCATGGCGGACGTCCGACCTCGCAAGATCTCCCGCAAGGCCACCGGAGCCGACGCCGTGTTCGAGAACGGCGCTCGCGCCGTGGGTGCCAGTGTCCTGCTGATCACCGGTGGCGTCGGGGTGTTCCTCGCGTGGCAGGCCTACCCGACGCTGGAGCGCTACGGCTGGAGCTTCTTCACCGAGAGCCAGTGGCAACCCGACCAGGACGTCATCGGCATCGCCGCCGTCCTCGTCGGCACCTTCTCGGTCGCCATGGTCGCGATGGCCTTCGCCGTGCCGCTGTCGATCCTGATGGCGCTCTACATCAGCGAGTACGCCCCGGCGCGCTTCCGCTCGTCGCTGGTGGCGCTGATCGACCTGATGGCCGCGGTGCCGTCGATCGTCTACGGGCTCTGGGGCTTCTTCCTGATCATGCCCTACGCCGCTGAGCTCGCCCTGTGGCTCCAGCGCTACCTCGGCTGGATCCCGATCTTCGACGTCGCCAACACCGACCCCAACGCCGCCGTCTGGGACACCACCCGCTACGTCGCCAGCGCCTTCTGCGCCGGCATCGCCGTGGCGATGATGGTGATGCCGATGGCCTGCGCGGTCATGCGCCAGGTCTTCTCCCAGACGCCCGCCGGCGAGAAGGAGGCCGCGCTCGCGCTCGGCGCCACCCGCTGGGGGATGGTCACCTCCGTCGTCCTGCCCTTCGGCCGCGGCGGCATCATCGGCGGCACCATGCTCGGCCTGGGCCGCGCGCTCGGCGAGACCATCGCGGTGGTGCTGATCGTCAGCCCCGCCTTCGAGATCAAGCCCCGCATCCTCGAGGTCGGCACCACGACGGTCAGCTCGCTGATCGCCGGCCGCTTCGGCGAGGCCAGCTCCTCGCAGCTCTCGGCCCTGCTCGCCGCCGGCTTCGTGCTCTTCGTCATCACCCTGCTGGTCAACACGGTCGCCGCCATCGTCGTCAACCGCAGCCGCTCGGGCGCCGGGACGGACGCCTGATGACCGCGACCCAGGAGTCCCGCACCAGCGAGCGGCCCGCCGAGCAGCCGACCACCCTGCCCCGGTACGACGAGGACGCGCCGCCGCCGCTGCCGCGCGCGTCCTTGGGAAAGCCGAGCCCCGACGAGCGGTTCGCGCACATCGGGTCATGGGTGGCCGGCCTCGCCCTCGCCTGGCTGGTCACGCAGAAGCTGCTGCCGCTGGCCGGCCTGCCCTGGCTGCTCATCGGCTGGTTCGTCTTCGGCACCCTCGTCACCGCCGTCACGGCCGCGATGTCCGGCGGGATGATCGAGGTCAAGGACCGCGTGGCGTCCTCGGTGATCTCCGGCGCCGCCCTGGTGGTCGGCGCGGCCGTGGTCAGCACCGTGATCTTCGTCGGCATCCGGGGCTGGGAGCCCGTCACCCACCTCAACTTCTTCACCTCCGACATGAGCGGGGTCGGCCCCAAGGACGGGTTCGAGAAGGGCGGGATCCTCCACGCGATCATCGGCTCGGGGATCGAGCTCGGCATCGCGCTGGTCATCACGCTCCCGCTGGGGATCGGGACCGCGGTCTTCATGACCGAGGTCGGGGGCAGCTTCGCGCGGATCGTCCGCACGGTCGTCGAGGCGATGACCGCGCTGCCGTCGATCGTCGCCGGTCTCTTCATCTACAGCGTGCTGATCGTGGCGCTCGGCTTCCCGCGCTCCGGCCTGGCCGCCGCGCTCGCGATCGCCGTCATGATGCTGCCGATCATCGCCCGGGCAGCCGACGTCGTCCTGCGCGTCGTGCCGGGCGGGCTGCGCGAGGCCAGCCTGGCCCTCGGCGCGAGCCGCTGGCGGACCGTGTGGCACGTCGTGCTGCCGACGGCCCGGCCGGGCCTGGCCACCGCGGTCATCCTCGGCGTCGCCCGCGGCGTCGGCGAGACCAGCCCCGTGCTGCTCACCTCCGGTGCCGCGGCCTTCACGGTCGCCGGCCCCACGGACGGGGTCATGAACTCCCTGCCGCTCTTCATCTACGCCAACGTGCGCAGCGGGGAGCCGCAGGCCATCGCCCGCGCCTTCGGAGCCGCCTTCGTGCTCCTGGCCCTCGTGCTCGTCCTCTTCGTCATCGCCCGCCTCCTGGCCCGTCCGAATCGAGTCTCCCGGTGAACCGCCCCCGCACCATCGCCCGCGCACTCCTCGCCATCACGCTCGCCTTCGCCACGCTGCTCGTCCAGCCCGGCACCGCCAGCGCGACGGTGTACGCCCAGATCGAGGGCACCGGCTCGACCTGGTCGGAGCTGATCGTCCAGCAGTGGATCGCCGACGTCGACGCCAACGGCATGAAGGTCGTCTACACCGGCGGTGGGTCGTCCAAGGGGCGCAAGGACTTCTCGCAGAACAGCACGGACTTCGCCATCTCCGAGATCCCCTACCAGGGCACCGACGAGACCGGCCAGGCCGACACCAGCAACGGCCGCGAGTTCGCCTACCTGCCGATCGTGGCCGGTGGCACCGCCTTCACCTACCAGCTCAAGATCGGCAACGAGCTGGTGCGCAACCTGCGGTTGTCGGGCGAGACGATCGCCAAGATCTTCACCAACCAGATCACCAACTGGAACGACGCCGCGATCACCGCCGACAACAACGGCCGCGCCTTCCCGTCGCTGCCGATCACCCCGGTCGTCCGCTCCGACGGCTCCGGCACGACCGCGCAGTTCACCACCTGGCTCGACTCGGAGTTCCCGAGCATCTGGCGCCCGTTCTTCGGCGGCTCCGGGCTCACGTCCTACTACCCGAAGGAGTCGGGCAGCCGCGCCATCGGCCAGGCCGGCTCCGACCAGGTCATGAACACGATCTCGGGCTTCGCCGGCAACGGGACGATCGGCTACGTCGAGTACTCCTACCCCGTCAACAAGGACTACCCGGTCGTCAAGGTGCTCAACAAGGCCGGCTACTACGTCGAGCCCACGCAGTACAACGTCGCCGTCGCCCTCACGAAGGCCAAGATCAACCAGGACAAGAGCTCCGCGCTCTACCTCACTCAGATCCTCGACGGCGTCTACCGCAACACCGATGCCCGGGCCTACCCGATCTCGTCCTACTCCTACATGGTCATCCCGACCGGGGCCGACGACCCGCGCATGACGACGGCCAAGCGCCAGACCATCGCCGACTTCCTCTACTACTCGCTGTGCGCCGGGCAGACCAAGGCCGGGCCCTACGGCTACTCGCCGCTCCCGCTCAACCTGGTGCAGGCCGGCTTCGAGCAGATCTCGCGGCTCAAGCAGGCCGACAGCGCCGTCGACCTCACCGACCGCGACGTGCGCTCGTGCAACAACCCGACCTTCGACGGCAAGAACCTCAACAAGAACCAGCTCGCCGCCATCGCCCCGGCCCCGGCCGCCTGCGACAAGCAGGGCGAGGGACCGTGCGGCACCGCCACGGGCACCAATGAGCCCTCCACCGACGATGGCGGCGGCACGGCGCCGGACGGCGGTCCCGCCGGTGGCGGTGGCGCGTCCCCGACCGGGGCAGGAGCGGGCACCGACACCACGGGCTCCGGAGCAGCCGGCGGCAACGCGCCGCCTCCGGTGGTCGACCCGGCCACGGGAGCGGTCGTGGGCGGCACCTCGACCGGCGCCGCCACGAGCGACGCGATCTACGCCAACCCCACCGAGCTGGCCGCCGACCGGGCCCTGGACACCCGCACGTTCGGTTGGCTCGCCGCGCTGCTGGCCGTCGGCCTCGTGGTCGTGCCCGGCTTCTACGCCGCGTCGCTGCGCCGTCGCCGCAAGCCCGGGACGGTGCGCTGATGCGTCGCAGTCGCAGCCCGCTCGTCGTCGCGGCCCTGTCCCTGCTGCTGGCGGGACTCATCGCGTGGGTGCCCGCGGGTGCCGGCGCGCAGACGCCGCCGTCCCCGGCGCCGGCCAAGGCCGGGTCGGCCTTCAAGCAGACCAAGGCCCTGACCCGCGTCTTCACCAACGCCGACGGGACCACCTACTCGTTCCCGACCAACACGGTGACCGTGAAGGCCGACCAGACCCGCAACCTTCGGGGGCGCCAGCGGATCCGCATCGAGTGGAGCGGCGCCCAGCCCAGCGGTGGTCGCGCCAGCAACCCCTACGGGGAGAACGGGCTGCAGCAGGAGTACCCGGTCGTCATCATGCAGTGCCGCGGTGTCGACGACCCGTCGCTGCCGTTGGCCAAGCAGGTGCGTCCTGAGACCTGCTGGACCACGTCGGTCGCGCAGCGCTCGCAGATCACCCGCTCGGACACCGAGGCGACCTGGACCCACGACCTCGACGCCGAGCTCATCGACAAGGAGCGGGTCTCCGGCCTGCTGCCGCTGCCCAGCGCCGAGCAGTGCCCGACGGCCGACATCGCGCCGTTCTTCACCCGACTCACGCCGTTCGTGACCCGCAAGGGCGAGACCTTCGCAGCCTGCGACGCGGCCAACATGCCTCCCGAGGCGGCTGTCGGTGCGGCCTTCCCGCCCCACGAGATCGCGGCGTTCACCGACACCGACGGCAGCGGCTCGGTGCAGTTCGAGGTGCGCAGCGACATCGAGAACGAGTCCCTGGGCTGCAACGACAAGGTGGCCTGCTCGATCGTGGTCATCCCGATCAACGGGCTCAGCTGCGACCAGCCGTCGTCCCCGCCGACGTCGGCGGACACCGCGTGCCGCAAGGGCGGGCGCTTCCTGCCGGGCTCCAGCAACTTCGGCAACGAGGGCGTCGACCAGGCGGTCTCGCCGGCGCTGTGGTGGTCGGAGTCCAACTGGAAGAACCGCTTCTCCATCCCGATTACCTTCGGCCTCCCGCCGGACACGTGCGACGTGCTGGACCCCCGGGCGCCGACCGGCTTCTACGGCTCGGAGCTGCTCGCCCAGGCCGCGCTGCAGTGGTCGCCGGCGTACTGCCTGGACAAGAAGCGCTTCAAGTTCCAGCTCAACCAGACCTCCGACGACGCCGGGTTCACCCTGATGGAGACCGGTGGGGGAGTGGCCGCGATCGTCTCCGGCGAGCACGAGCGACGTGGCAACGACCCGGTGGGCTACGCCCCGACGGCGGTCACCGGCTTCTCGGTCGGCTACGTCATCGACCGGCCCGACAACGCGGGGGAGTACGACGCGCTCAAGCTCAACGCCCGCCTCATCGCCAAGCTGATGACCCAGTCCTACCTGGGCTCCGACCTCGGTCGTGGGCACCCCGGCATCGGCGACAACCCGCTGGCGATCATGAACGACCCCGAGTTCATCGCGCTCAACCCCGGGCTGAGCCAGATCTCGCAGGAGGTCGGTGCCTCCCTGCTGTCGCTCTCGAGCTCCTCCGACGTGATCTCGCAGGTCACCGACTACATGGCCCACGACAAGGCCGCGATGGACTTCATCGCGGGCAAGCCCGACCGGTGGGGCATGAAGGTCAACCCGGCCTACAAGAACATCAGCGTGCCGACCGCCGAGTGGCCGCTGCTCGACTCCTACGTCCCGAAGACCGAGAACACCTGTCGCCAGGAGAACCCGGCGGTCTACTTCACCCAGCTCGCGGCCCCCGTGACGAGCCTGCGCAAGATCGCGGAGTCCCTGCTCGACGCGTGGCCCAACGTCCAGAGCCGCTGCGAGTTCGACCAGTCGACCAAGACCTACAAGCTCGGGCGCATCGACCGCCAGTCCTACGGCTCGCGGTTCATGCTCGGCATCGTCAGCCTGGGCGACGTCGAGCGCTACGGCCTGCGCTCGGCCGGCCTCGAGACGACCAAGGGTCGCTACGTCGAGCCGACCGATGCCTCCATCGGCGCGGCGATCGGCCTCGCGGAGCAGACGAAGAAGCTCGGCCCCTTCGTCCTCGACCAGGGAGACGTCAGGAAGTCCGGACGTGCCTACCCCGGCACGATGGTCGTCTACACCGCGGCGCGGCTGCGCAACCTCGACCAGGCCGACGCCGACAAGGTCGCGCAGTTCATCCGGGTCTCCACCAGCGAGGGACAGCGCGCGGGCACCGGCAACGGTGAGCTCCCGGGAGGCTTCCTCCCGATCCGCGACTCCGGGGTGACCCAGAAGCTCCACACCGCCGCCCTGGAGGTCGCGGCTGCGGTCGAGAAGCAGACGCCGCTGCCCGAGCCGGAGCCGACCGACGAGCCGACGCCCGACGACGGCGACGGTGGCGGGGGAGCGCCGGGCGGATCGACCGGTGGCGTCGTCGCACCGCCTCCCGCCGCCCCCGCGTCGGCCGGCGGGCCCTCGTCTCCCGCAGCGCCCAGCGCAGCGCCCGTGGCTGCCCCGATCGAGATGCCGGCCACGGCTCCGCTCAGCTCCACGGTCGCCGGCAAGCTCCTGCCGGGCCTGCTGGTCATCGGGTTGCTCGGCGTCGCCGCCGCCAGCGTGCTGCGCTTCTTCGTGCAGCCGCCGCGGGTCCCGCGCACGGGTGCGGGTGGTCCGGCGTGACCGCCGTGCTGCCCGAGCGCACGCGGGTGCGCAACCGCAAGGCCGAGCCTGCGCCCAAGGTGCCGAAGCCCCCGAAGGCGCCGCGGGCACCGCGCCCGGCTCGCGCCCCGCGGCCCAGCGACGACACGGCGATCGCCGCCTCCTCGGCGTTGACGATGCTCGGCATCGTCTGCCTGTGGGTCGCCGCGCAGCTGCTCGTCCTCGGTGGGCTGGCCCACGACCGCGACCAGTCGTTGCTCTACGGCGAGTTCCGCACCCAGGTGGCCAGCGCCACGGCGCCGATCGGTCCGGTCGTCCCGGTGGGCGACCCCGTCGCGACCCTGACGATCACCCGCCTGGGCATCGACGAGGTCGTCGTCGAGGGCACCGCGTCCGGTGACACGCTCGCGGGGCCCGGTCACCTGCGCAACACGGTGCTGCCCGGCCAGGTCGGCACCTCGGTCGTCATGGGGCGCGCCACGACGTACGGCGGTCCCTTCGGCTCCCTGGGTGAGCTGCGGGCCGGCGACGAGATCGAGGTCGTCATGGCCCAGGGCGCCAAGACCTTCACGGTCCTCGGCGTCCGGCGACCCGGCGACCCGCTGCCCCAGCCCCTCGTCGAGGGCAGTGCCCGCCTCACCCTGGTGACGGCCGAGGGCGGGGGTGGACGCCTCGCGAGCCTCGCTCCCGACTCCGTCCTCTACGTCGACGCCGACGCCACCGAGGGCTTCCCGGCTCCGAGCGGGCGGCCTGCCGCCGTCCCGGACTCCGAGAAGCCGCTCGCCTCCGTCAGCGGGGCCGTGCCACTCCTGGCACTGGACCTCGCCCTCCTGTTGGCGCTGACGCTCGGGGTCATCGCCGCCCGCCAACGATGGTCGACGGTCCTGGTGTGGGTGGTCGCGAGTCCTGTCGCGATCGCCCTGTCCTGGACGGCGACGGATGTGGTGATGCGGCTGCTGCCCAACGTGATCTGACGGTTCCACCCTTCGGCCGCGCCTGCGGCCACTCACGGAGAAGAGAGAAAGACAGATGTACGCACGCAAGCTGCTCGCCGCCTCGGTCACCGCCGCGCTCACCTGCTCGGCCGTCGCCCTGACCGCTGGCTCCGCCTCGGCTGCCGTCGACCCCGACGACACCTCGAGCTTCACGCCCGTCGTCGCCGACCTGATCGGTGTCGGGTCCGACACCAGCCAGAACACCCTGAAGCGCCTCGCTGAGGGCTGGAACGCCTCGAGCCCCGCCCCCTCCTTCAAGATCGCGACCTTCGCGGCCACGGGCGGGGGCACCATCCCGTTGCCCACCGCCGCGGTCAACCGCCCCAACGGCTCGGGCGCCGGCAAGTCGACGCTCTACGGCGCCGGCAACAACCCCGACGTCGACTTCGCCCGCTCCTCCTCGGCCAACAGCTCCGCCGAGTCGGCCGCCGGCCTCCAGGCCTTCCCCTTCGCCCTGGACACGCTGGTCATGGCCGTCTCCAACTCGGTGCCCTCCAACGCCCCCGCCGCGCTGACCAACGCCCAGATCGTGGGCATCTACAACGGCAGCATCACCAACTGGAGCGAGATCGGCGGGACCGCGGGTGTCATCGCCCCCAAGATCCCGCAGGCCGGCTCCGGCACGCGCTCCTTCTTCGTCTCGCAGCTCAAGTCCCTCAACGGTGGCGTCGACGTGGCGCTGGCTGCCTCGGTGGTCGAGGTCCAGGAGCACGACGACACCACGATCAAGAGCAACCCCAACGCGGTGGCGCCGTTCTCCGAGGGCCGCGCGGGCCTGCTGGGCTCCACGCTGCGTCTCGAGACCGGCTTCCGCGCCAACCGTGCGCTCTACAACGTCGTGCGCGGCACCGACGTCGGCAACGCCGGCGTGCTGAGCGTCTTCGGCAAGGACGGCTACTTCTGCTCCACCGACGCGCGCCCGCTGATCGAGGCCTCCGGCTTCAAGCAGCTCGCGACCTCCGACTTCGGCGGCGTCTGCGGCGCCCCGACGCAGAGCGCCTCCAGCAACTTCACGCTCAACCAGCGCGTCGTCACGACCACGAACCTCGCGGTCAGCAGCACCTCGGCCCGCTCGGCCCGCCTCGTCGCCACGGTGACCGGCAGCACCTCGCCCGCCGGCACCGTCTCGTTCTTCGAGGGTGAGACGCCCGTCGCGGCGAACGTCCCGCTGACCTCCGGCCAGGCCGTCGCCACGCTCACCGGCGTGACGCCCGGCGCCCACACCTACCGCGCGGTCTTCACGCCGCAGGAGGGCTCGTTCTTCGACGCCTCCGAGGACGAGGGCACCGGCTCGGTCAAGACCTCCTCGACGATCGCCGAGAGCTTCGCGACGACCGTCAAGGCGGGCAAGAAGGCCAAGGGCACCATCACGGTGACCCTGGCCGGCGTCGCCTCCAAGGCCACCGGCACCGTCCGGGTCCTCAAGGGCTCCAAGGTCCTCGCGAGCAAGGCGCTGACGGCCGGCAAGGCCGTCATCACGCTGCCCAAGCTGACCACCGGCGTCAACAAGCTCAAGGTCGTCTGGGCCGGCAACGGCGTCGCCGCCGGTGCCACCAAGGCGTTCACGATCAAGCAGACCAAGTAGCACCTGCACCACCCCGCGGACCGGGCGGCCGTCGTACGGCGGTCGCTCGGTCCTCCCACACCTCACGAGAGCCACACGAGAGCCACGATGAACGCGACAGACCAGACCACGCTCCTGCCCGCCGTGCCCCCGCTGCCCGAAGCGGCGCCGGCCCCCGCGCTGGCGACCATCGAGGCGCGCGAGATCACCGCGTGGTTCGGCGACCGGATGGTCCTCGACCGGGTCTCGCTGACGATGCAGCCCGGCGCGATCACCGCGCTCATCGGTCCCTCGGGCTGCGGCAAGTCGACCTTCCTGCGGATCCTCAACCGCATGCACGAGCTGGTGCCCTCGGCCCAGCTCGCCGGTGAGGTCCGCCTGGACGGCGAGGACATCTACGACCCGTCCAAGCGGCTCATCGACGCCCGCCGTGCGATCGGGATGGTCTTCCAGAAGCCCAACCCGTTCCCCGCGATGTCCATCAGGGAGAACGTGCTGGCCGGCCTGCGACTCACCGGCACCAAGGCCTCGCGCTCGGTGAAGGACGAGCTGGTCGAGTCCTGCCTGGTCAAGGGCGGGCTGTGGAACGAGGTGAAGGACCGCCTCGACACCCCCGGCGGCAGCCTCTCGGGTGGCCAGCAGCAGCGCCTCTGCATCGCGCGCTCGCTCGCCATCAAGCCCCGGGTGCTGCTCATGGACGAGCCCTGCTCGGCCCTCGACCCGACCTCGACCCGGGTCATCGAGGAGACGATGGTCGACCTGGCCAAGGAGGTGACGATCGTGATCGTCACCCACAA
>NZ_CALRWD010000040.1:0-39473 GCF_943371775.1 Nocardioides psychrotolerans | reverse complement strand
GACCTTCTGGGTCGCCAGGAGGTCGAAAACGTCCCGCACTATCCCGGCAGGTGACCCTCAGACCAGGTCGACCGCGCGCACGCTGGAGGCGTCCATGGCGGTCTCGATCTCGGCGAGCGTCTCGGGGGCGATGGCGGAGTCCACGGAGAGGGCGACGAGGGCCTGGCCGCCCTTGGCGTCGCGGGCGACCTGCATGCCGGCGATGTTGACCCCGGCGTCGCCGAGGACCTGGCCGACCGTGCCGACCATGCCCGGGCGGTCGACGTAGGTGAAGAACGCGAGGTGCTCGGTCGGCTCGATGTCGATCTCGAAGCCGTTGACCTCGACGAGGCGCTCCTTCTGGTTGATCCCGACGAGCGTGCCGCTGACCGAGACCTGCGAGCCGTCGGCCAGGGTGCCGCGCAGCGTGATCAGGTTGCGGTGGTCGGGGCTCTCGGAGTCCAGGACGAGGCGTACGGCGGTGCCGCGCTCGGCCGCGAGCAGCGGCGCGTTGACGTAGGACACCTGGTTCTCGACGACGTCGGTGAAGACGCCCTTCAGCGCCGCGAGCTCGAGCACCTTCACGTCGAACTCGGTGATCTCGCCCCGCACCTCGACGTCGATCTGCTGGGCGACCTCGCCGGCCATCGCGGTGAAGACGCGGCCGAGCTTCTCGGTGAGCGGGATGCCGGGGCGCACGTCCTCGGCGATCACGCCGCCCTGCACGTTGACCGCGTCGGGCACGAGCTCGCCGGAGAGCGCGAGGCGCACCGACTTGGCGACCGCGATGCCGGCCTTCTCCTGGGCCTCGTCGGTCGATGCGCCGAGGTGGGGTGTCGCGACGACGTTCTCGAGCTCGAAGAGCGGGCTGTCGGTGCAGGGCTCCTGGGCGAAGACGTCGAGGCCGGCGGCGGCGATGCGACCGGTCTTCAGGGCGTCGTGGAGCGCGACCTCGTCGACGATGCCACCGCGGGCGGCGTTGACGAGCACCAGCGACGACTTGGCCTTGGCGAGCTGCTCGGCACCGATCAGGCCCACGGTCTCAGGCGTCTTGGGCAGGTGGACCGACATGAAGTCGGCCTCGGCGAGCAACGTGTCGAGGTCGACCAGACGCACGCCCATCTGGGCGGCACGGCCGGCCTGCACGTAGGGGTCGTAGGCGATGACGTTCATCCCGAAGGCGCTCAGGCGCTGCGCGACGAGCACGCCGATGCGGCCGAGGCCGACGATGCCGACGGTCTTCTCGTAGAGCTCGATGCCGGTGTAGCGCGACCGCTTCCACTCGCCGTTGCGCAGGGCCGCGTGGGCCGGCGAGACGTGGCGGGCCGCGGCGAGCATCAGCGCGACGGCGAGCTCGGCTGCGGAGACGATGTTGGAGGTCGGCGCGTTGACGACCATCACGCCCGACTGGGTCGCGGCCCGCACGTCGACGTTGTCGAGGCCGACCCCGGCCCGCGCGACCACCTTGAGCCGGGTGGCCGCGGCCAGCGCCTCGACGTCGACCTTGGTCGCGGAGCGCACCAGCAGCGCGTCCGCGTCGACGATGGCCGCCAGCAGCTCGGCCCGGTCGGCCCCGTTGCAGCTGCGGATCTCGAAGTCCGGTCCGAGCGCCTCGACGGTGGCGGGGCTGAGCTCTTCGGCGATGAGTACGACGGGCTTGCTCACAGCGGTGTCCTCGAGGTTGGTGCCGGGGATGGAGGGCGCACGACGCTGTGCGGGCGTCACGTTACCTGACCGTCACACGCGAAAACCCGTCGCGCACGCCGGGTGGGACGTCTATCGTCGATGAGTCCTGCCCCCGCTCCGAGGTGGTCCCGCGTGCTGCTCTGAGGTGCCGTCCCCGCGCCAGTCCCTGGCGTCTCGACCCCACCCTGCTCGGAGCCCGCATGTCCGCTGTCATCTCCCTGTCCTCCGTCGGCTTCCACTGGCCCGACGGCACCCCGGTCCTCGTCGACCTCGACCTCCTGGTCGGCCCCGGCCGCTCCGGCCTCGTCGGCGTCAACGGGTCCGGCAAGTCCACCCTGCTGCGCCTGGTCGCCGGCGCGCTCACGCCCAGCAGCGGCCACGTCATCGTGGCCGGCGAGGTCGGCTACCTGGCCCAGGACCTCACCTTGCGCACCGACCAGCGTGTGACGGAATTCCTCGGCATCGCACCCGTGCTGGCGGCCATCGCGGCCGTCGAGGCCGGCTCGGTCGAGCAGGCCCACTTCGACGTCATCGGCGACGACTGGGACGTCGAGCACCGGGCCGTGGCCGAGCTCGCCCGCCTCGGCCTACCCGCGGACGTGCTGGGTCGCACGATGGGCGAGCTGTCCGGTGGTGAGGTCACGCAGCTCGGCCTGGCGCGGCTCCTCCTGCGGCGGACCGACGTGCTGCTGCTGGA
The DNA here is from genome assembly GCF_943371775.1 of Nocardioides psychrotolerans. Lineage (GTDB taxonomy): Bacteria > Actinomycetota > Actinomycetes > Propionibacteriales > Nocardioidaceae > Nocardioides > Nocardioides psychrotolerans_A. Next base: position 37,111 of record NZ_CALRWD010000040.1, on the reverse strand, counting down.
CGAGCCGACCAACAACCTCGACGCCCCCGCCCGTCAGCGGCTCTACGACATCGTCGACGGCTGGACCCGCACGCTCGTCGTCGTGAGCCACGACCGCGAGCTGCTCGAGCGCGTCGACCGGATCGGCGACCTGAGGGGCGGTGCCGTGCGGTGGTACGGCGGCGGGTGGTCGTCCTACGCCACGCAGGTCGCTGCGGAGCAGGAGGCCGCGGCGCAGGCCGTGACGGGTGCCCGCTCCGACGTGCGGCGCCAGCGCAGCGCCCAGCTCGAGGCCGAGCGCCAGCTGGCCCAGCGGCGTCGGGTGGCCCACCGGGCCGAGCAGTCGGCCGGGCTCGGCAAGGCGCAGGTCAACTACAAGAAGAACCAGGCAGAGCGCTCCGCGGCCGGGCTGCGTGGCGTGCACCAGGCGCGCCTCGAGTCAGCCCGCGAGCGTCTCGACGAGGCCGAGTCGCGGCTGCGGGAGGACCGGGAGATCCGCATCGACCTGCCCGGCACCGAGGTGGCGCGCGGGAGCACGGTCCTGACCACGGACGGGCTCGTGCTCCGGACCGGGGCGCGGGTCGACCTGGAGGTCCGCGGCCCGGACCGGGTCGCGCTCGTCGGGCGCAACGGCAGCGGCAAGACCACGCTGCTGCACACGGTCGCCGCCCGGCTGGCTCCGCTCGGCGGGACGGTCGAGACCCACGTGCCGGTCGGGCTGCTCCCCCAGCGGCTCGACCTGCTCGACGACGACCTGTCCGTCGTCGCCAACGTCGCGGCGCGGGCACCCGGCGTCGACCACAACGCCGTGCGGGCGAGCCTGGCGCGGTTCCTCTTCCGCGGCTCCGCTGCCGAGCGGCTCGTGGGTGTGCTGTCCGGCGGCGAGCGGTTTCGCGCGACGCTCGCGACGGTCCTGCTCGCCGACCCCGCGCCCCGGCTCCTGCTGCTCGACGAGCCGACCAACAACCTCGACCTCCCGTCGTACGACGCTCTGGTGTCGGCGCTAGCGTCCTACCGTGGCGCGCTGCTCGTCGCCAGTCACGACGAGCGCTTCCTCGAGGACATCGGCGTCAACCGCATCGTCGACCTCACCGACCTGACAGGGTGAGACGCGTGGACCTCGACACGGACCGGCTCCTGCTGCGCTCCTTCACCGCGGACGACGCGGACTTCGTGCTCGACCTCCTCGGCCGGGCCGACGTGGTGCGCTGGCTCGACGACGGAGAGCCACAGCTCATGACCGACCTCGACGCCGCCCGCGCCAAGATCGCCTCCTGGTCCGAGCTCGACCCGCCGCTGCACCAGTGGGCGATCGAGGTCCGCGCCACCGGCGCGTTGGTCGGGTGGGTCTGCCTCGTGCCGGTCCCCGACTCCGGAAGGCCCGACTCCGAGGCACTGGTGCAGGTCGGGTGGACGCTGCATCCGGAGGCCCGCGGCCAGGGCTTCGCCACCGAGGCGGCCCGGGCGGTCGTCGACCACGCGCTGCGCGCCGGTCTCGACGAGGTCCGGGTGCTGATGATGGTCGACAACGAGGCGTCGGTGCGGGTCGCCCGACGGCTCGGGCTGCGCGACCTGGGCATCACGGACCAGTGGTACGAGTCTCCGTCGCGGATGTTCCTCGCCACGCCCGCGGACGGCTAGAGCAGGGCCCTAGTCTCGGCGCATGGCCATCGCGGACGAGCAGTTCATCTCCTTCACGACCTTCCGCCGCACCGGCGAGGCCGTCTCGACCCCCACGTGGATCGTGCCCGTGAGCGACGGTCGCGTCGGCTTCTGGACCGCCATGGGGACGGGCAAGACCAAGCGCCTCGCCCACACGCCCCGGGTGCTCCTCCAACCCTCGGACCGGAAGGGCACGGTCAAGGCCGGCACCGCCCCGGTCGAGGGCACCGCCGAGATGGTGCGCTCCGGCGCGCTCTTCGACGAGGTGCAGGGCCGGGTGCGGGCCAAGTACGGCTTCATGACCAGGCTGACCAGGGTCCTCTCCAAGCTCGGCCCGCAGGGCCGCAAGGGCCTGACCTACGCCGACACGGTCGTGCTCGTCCGCCTCGCCGAGTAGGTTGCCGCGCATGGCGAACCACTGGACCCTGGGCTGCGACGCGGCCGACCCGCAGGCGCTCGCCGCCTTCTGGGCACTGGCGCTCGGCTATGCCCCCGAGCCCGGCTTCGACGAGCCCGACAACGCCTCGATCATCGACCCGGCGGGCATCGGCCCGGCCATCGGCTTCCTCCTGGTCCCCGAGCCCAAGACCGCCAAGAACCGGATGCACATCGACGTGCGCGTCTCCGGCGAGCCGCCGTGGGACATGCCCGAGCGCGAGTCGCTGATCCGCGCCAAGGTGGCCGAGCTGGTCGGCGCCGGGGCGACCGAGGTGCGCTCGGAGCACTATGACGAAACCTTGGGCCACGTGGTCATGCTCGATCCCGAGGGCAACGAGTTCTGCGTGGCGTGAGGTGGTGGCGACACGGCGGTGGTCGCACACCTCTTCAGGGCGGGTCGTGTGCTTGAGGCAGCGCTGGGGCCCCGGCTGCGGCACACGACCGACAGTGCGCGCGCACCGGCTCAGACGAAGAGCGCCTGCCCGACGAACTCTCCAGGGCCGACCCCGGGCGGGACTGCGAAGAGCGCGGAGCCGGTGGTCTTGAGGTACTCCATCAGCGCGTCGTGCTGGGCCATCGCGTTCTGCACGGGGATGAATCCGGTGCGCGGGTCGCGGACGTAGGCGACGAAGAGCAGCCCGGCGTCCAGCCCGCCGAGCGCGTCGGTGCCGTCGACGAAGGTGTAGCCGCGGCGCAGCATCCGCGCTCCCCCGTGCTGGTCGGGATGCACGATCCGCACGTGAGCGTCGGCAGGGATGATCGGTCCGCCGCGGCCGGGCATGTCGAAGTCGGGCTCCGAGAACTCCTCGCCGCCCGACAGCGGCGCGCCGGTGCTCTTGGTGCGACCGACGAAGGCCTCCTGGTCGCCCAGCGGCTGGCGGTCCCAGACCTCGACGGTCATGTTGATGCGGCGCGCGACCAGGTAGGAGCCACCGGCCAGCCATGCGGCAGCAGGGTCGTCGGAGGGCCCGACCCAGACGTGCTTGTCGAGCGCCGCGGACTCCTCCGCCTTGACGTTGGCCGTGCCGTCCTTGAAGCCGAAGAGGTTGCGCGGGGTGTCCTGGGACACCGACGTCGACGACGTACGCCCGAAGCCGAGCTGGGACCACCGCATCGACGTCGTGCCGAAGCCGATCCGCACCAGGTTGCGCACCGCGTGCACGGCGACCTGGGGGTCGTCGGCGCACGCCTGGATGCAGAGGTCACCGCCCGAGCGGGCCGGGTCCAGCAGGTCGGCCGGGAAGTGCGGCAGGTCGCGCAGCGCCTCGGGCAGCCGGTCGGCGAGGCCGAAGCGGTCGCGGCCGTCGGCGTCGCGGAAGAGCGAGGGACCGAAGCCGAAGGTGATCGTGAGCCCGCTCGCCGACAGGCCGATCGCCTCGCCGGTGTCGTCGGGCGGCAGGTCGAGCGAGCCCTCGACGGGACCGATGTCGCCGGCCGGCAGGCCCGCCGTCATCCGCTCGGCCGCGAGCGTCCACGCCTGCAGGAGCGCGACCAGCTCGTCGCGCGAGTCGGTGACGACGTCGAGCGCCGCGAAGTGCAGCCGGTCCTGCGCGGGCGTCACGATGCCCGCCTGCCGCACCCCTCTGAAGTCGTACGACGAAGCCCGCGACGCCCCGGCGCCGGCGGCGGGTGCTGCCACGTCGGCCGTCGCGCGGCCGGTGACGAACGCGCCGGCCACTCCGGCGGCGGCGACTCCCCCACCGAGCAGCCCCCGACGGGAGACCTGACCGGCCACCATCAGGAGAGCACGGCCGCGGTCAGGCGCGAGAGCGGCTCGGACAGGGCGTTGACGGCGTCGGAGAGGGCCTTGACCTCCTCGGACGACAGCTCGTCGTAGTAGCGGAAGCCGTCGGCGGTGCGCTGCGCGTCGAGCAGCACCTGGAGCTCGTCGAAGCGGTCCGTCAGCTGGGCGGCGAGCTCGGGGTCCTTGGTCTCGAGCAGGGGCGCGACACCGTCGAAGCCGACGCGGGCGCCGTCGACGTTGGCCTGGAAGTCCCACAGGTCGGTGCGCGACCAGTACTCCTCCTCGCCGGTGACCTTGCCGGTGGCGACCTCCTCGAGCAGGCCGCGCGAGCCGTTGGCGACCTGGTCGACGGTGAAGGTCAGCTCCTGGAGCCGGCCGTCGAGGGTCACGGTGTTGGCGAGCAGGTCACGGGCGTAGGTCTCGCGCTCGACTGCGGTCAGCGGCGTGTAGTCCTCGGCCCGAGCGGGCCAGAGGTCCTTCTCCAGCAGGTGCCAACCGGTCCACTTCTGCCCGGGCTCGAGGTCGGCCTCGCGGGCGTCCATCCGGGGGTCGAGGTCGCCGAAGGACTCGGCGACGGTCTCGATACGCTCCCAGTGGGTGCGGGCATCGGCGTAGAGCGCGCGGGCGCCGTCGTCGTCGCCGGCCCCGTAGAGCGCGACGAACTCGCGGGTCTTGACCAGGAGCTGGTCGGACTGGTCCTGCACGTAGGCGGCGTAGTTGGCCTGCGCGGCCCGGATCAGCTCGTCCTCGTCGGCGCTGACCTCGACCTCCTCGTCGGAGGCGGTCACGGTGAAGTCCGAGCGGATGCCGCCGCCGGTCATGCCGGGCTTGCAGGCGGTGACATAGCTGCCGGCAGGCACGTTGGCGACGAGCGCGCGGGTGATGCTGGGGCCGACGTTCTCGACCTCGGCGACGATGCGCAGGCCGTCCTCGGCCAGCAGGTAGAACTCCGTGACCTGCGACCCGGAGTTGGTCACGTCGAAGCTGAGGGTGCCGGCGGGCGCCTCGGTCGCCGAGAGGTCGCAGGCCTCGTCGGAGGAGTCGACCGAGAGGGCGCGCGCGTCGCCGCTCTCCCCCGAGGAGGTCGGGGTCGTGCTCTCCACGCCGCAGGCGACGAGGGCGGGCCCTGCGACGAGGAGGGCGGCGGTGATCCAGGACGAGCGCTTCACGGGGTGCTTCCTTCGATGACGGTGGCGGTGGGGGCAGGGGCAGGGGCAGGGGCAGGGGCAGGACGAGCAGGCGGCCCGCCCGAGCGGCGCCGCGTGGAGCGGAGGAAGAGGACCGAGACGGGAACGACGTAGACGGTCCAGGCGAGCGCCTCGAGGACGGTCGTGGCCGGGGAGAAGTTGAAGACGCCCTTGAGGAGCGTGCCGTGCCAGGACCCCGGCGGGATCGCGGCGGTGACGTCGAAGGCGAGGGTGTGGAGGCCGGGCAGGAAGCCCGCCTCCTGGAGGTCGTGGACGCCGTAGGCCAGGACGCCCGCCGCCACGACGACGAGGAACGCACCGGTCCAGGTGAAGAAGACGGTCAGGTTGATGGTGATGGCGCCGCGATAGACCAGGTAGCCCAGGACGACCGCGGTGAGGATGCCGGCCAGTGCTGCGACGAGGGGCCCGGCGGTCTGGTCGGCCGTCGGCGCGAGGTCGCGCCCGATGGCGGCCTGGGTGTTGGACCAGAGGATCAGGGCGGTCTCGAGGCCCTCCCGCCCGACCGCGAGGAACGCGACGAGCGCGAGCGACCAGACGTGGCCCTCGGCGGCGTCGTCGATGCGCCCGCGCAGCTGGCTGCCGATCGTGCGGGCGGCGCCGGCCATCCAGAAGATCATCCAGGTCACGAACGCCGCCGCGATGATCGAGAGGGTCCCGCCGATGAGCTCCTGGGTGCGGAAGTCGAACTGCAGCGACTGCAGGCCCAGCCCGAGGGTGATGCCCACGCTCAGCACGATCGCCGCCGCCACGCCGACCCAGATGCGCGGCAGCAGGTGTCGGCGGCCGGACTTGACGAGGTAGGCGACCAGGATGCTCACGACGAGGCTCGCCTCGAGCCCCTCGCGCAGTCCGATCAGGTAGTTGGCGAGCACCCCACGAGGCTACGACAAGAAATTAGGTTTGCCTAACCAAAGTGAGGGTGACCTCACTTCGCGTGCCGCCCGGAGTCCGGACCGCGGTCAGATCGCGCAGCCGTCGGGGCCGCACGCACCGTCGCCGGCGCCGTCGGCGCCGCCGACCACCTGCAGGCTGGGGCGCGACTCCGCCCAGGCCTGCTCGAGCACCTGCGTGAAGGCCTCGGCCGGCTGCGCGCCCGAGATGCCGTAGCGGGCGTCGACGACGAAGAACGGCACGCCCGTGGCGCCGTAGGCCCGCGCCTGCGCGACGTCGGCGGCGAACGCCTCGGCGTACTCCTGCGAGGCGAGCACCTCGTCGACGCGCGCGGCGTCGAGACCGACCGACAGCGCGGCGACGCGCAGCACGGCGTGGTCGCCGACGTCCTCGGCGCGGGTGAAGTACGCCGCCAGCAGGGCCTCCTTCAGCTCGCGCTGCAGCGGCGGTCCCCCGGCGTCGAGGGCGAGGTGGAGCAGCCGGTGGGCGTCGACGGTGTTGGTGTGCACGTTGTCGAAGAGGCGCATCTCGAGGCCCTCCTCGGCGGCGGTCTCGATCAGGCCCGTCATCATCTGGCGCATCTCGTCCTCGCTGCGGCCGTACTTGCGCGACAGCGTCGTCAGCGTCTTCTCGGTGCCGTGGTGGGGCGCGGAGGGGTCGAGCTCGAAGGAGCGGTAGACCACCTCCACCTCGTCGGCGTGCTCGAAGGTGGACAGGGCCGTCTCCAGACGGCGCTTGCCCACGTAGCACCAGGGGCAGACGACGTCGGACCAGATCTCGATGCGCATGAGGGGGTAACGCCGAGGACGTCGGTGATGTTCCGGTCTCGGGGTCAACCCCGAGGTGTCGTCGGGGGTGGCTCCGGGGGTCGGCTCAGCAGTCTCCCCGATGTGCCGAGGGACCCGGTCCCGCGAGGCTCGTCCCCATGATCACCGTCGAGTCACTCAGCAAGTCCTACCGCGGCTTCACCGCGGTCGATGACGTCTCCTTCACCGCCCGTGCCGGGCGCGTGACCGGCTTCCTCGGCCCCAACGGGGCCGGCAAGTCCACCTCCATGCGGATCATGGTCGGTCTCACGCCCGCCTCGTCGGGCACCGCCACGGTCCTCGGCCGCCGCTTCGCCGACCTGCCCGACCCCGGCCGCGAGGTGGGCGTCCTGCTCGACGCCTCCGCGCAGCACGCCGGTCGCACCGGCCGCGAGATTCTCACCATCGCGCAGCGGACCATGGGGCTCCCCCGCGGCCGTGTCGACGCCATGCTCGAGCTGGTCAGCCTCACCGACGCGGAGTCGCAGCGCCGGGTGCGCCACTACTCCCTCGGCATGCGCCAGCGCCTGGGCATCGCCACCGCCCTGATCGGCGACCCCGAGGTCCTGATCCTCGACGAGCCGGCCAACGGCCTCGACCCGGCGGGCATCCGCTGGATGCGCGACCTGCTGCGCGGCTACGCCGACGCCGGTGGCACCGTCCTGCTCTCCTCGCACCTGCTCCACGAGATCGAGGTGATCGCCGACGACCTCGTGGTCATCGGCCAGGGCCGGATCGTCGCGCAGGGCACCAAGACCGAGCTGCTCGCGGCCGCCGGGACGGTCGTCCGCAGCGCCGACGTCGCCGGACTGACCGCCGCGCTCGAGGCCGCCGGCCTAAGCCCCACGGCGTACGACGGCGGCGCGGTGCGCACCGACGCGGACCCCTCGCTCGTCGGCTCGATCGCGCTCGCCGCCGGTGTGGCCCTCACCGAGCTGCGCAGCGCCGACGGGGCCGGGCTCGAGGAGATGTTCCTCGAGCTCACCGCAGACACCCAACGAGAAGGAGCAGCGGCATGAGTGCCGTCACCACCGTCGAGCCCACCCGGACCACCGGCGCCCCGGCCCGCACCCCACGACCTGTCCCTCCCCGGACGCCCACCAGCCGGATCCTGGCCGTCGAGCTGCGCAAGATGTTCGACACCCGCTCCGGCTTCTGGCTGCTGGCCAGCATCGGCATCACCGCGGTCCTGGCCACGGGCGCGGTCATCATCTTCGCCTCCGACGACCAGATCACCTACGACAACTTCGGCGCCGCCGTCGGCGTGCCGATCGCGATCCTGCTGCCGATGATCGCGATCCTCTCCGTCACCAGCGAGTGGTCGCAGCGCAGCGGACTGACGACCTTCACGCTCGTGCCCCACCGGTCCCGGGTCATCCAGGCCAAGCTGGTCGCCGCCATCGGCATGGGCGTGGTCTCGATGCTCGTCGCCGTCGGCGTCGGCGCTCTCGGCAACCTGCTCGGCGCCGCGATCACCGGCAACGACGCGGTGTGGGACATCTCGGTCACCCACATGGCCTACATCGTCCTGGCCAACGTGCTCGGCATGCTGGTCGGCTTCATGCTCGGCGTCCTGGTCCGCAACTCGGCCGGCGCGATCGTGGGCTACTTCGTCTACTCGTTCGTCCTGCCCACGCTGTCGATGCTGCTCGCCGCCAACGCCTCGTGGTTCCAGGACCTGCAGCTGTGGGTGGACTTCAACTTCGCCCAGGGTGCGCTCTTCGAGGGCGACATGACCGGCGAGGCCTGGGCCCAGCTCGGCACCGCCGGGCTGATCTGGCTCGTCGTCCCGCTCGCGGTCGGGCTCCGGCTGGTCCTGCGCTCCGAGGTGAAGTAGCCCGAAATGCCGAGTCGGCGCGATGTTGCAGCAGTGCTGTGCAACATCGCGCCGACTCGGCGTGGTGGATCAGCGGGCGGACGTGCCCTCGACGTAGTCGGAGTCGTGCGACTTGACCCACGCCATGAGCTTGCGCAGCTCGCGACCGGTCTTCTCGATCGGGTGCGACTCGCCCTGCTCGCGGAACTTCGTGAACTCCGGCGAGCCGTTGTCCATGTCGGCGATGAAGCGCTCGGCGAACTTGCCGTTCTTGATGTCGTCGAGGACGGCGACCATGTTGGCCTTCACGTCGGGCGTGATGACGCGGGGGCCGGAGACGTAGTCACCGAACTCGGCGGTGTCGGAGACCGACCAGCGCTGCTTGGCGATGCCGCCCTCATACATCAGGTCGACGATGAGCTTGAGCTCGTGCAGGCACTCGAAGTAGGCGACCTCGGGCTGGTAGCCGGCCTCGGTCAGCACCTCGAAGCCGTACATCACCAGCTGCGAGGCACCGCCGCACAGCACGGCCTGCTCGCCGAACAGGTCGGTCTCGGTCTCCTCGGTGAAGGTGGTCTTGATGCCGCCGGCGCGCAGGCCGCCGATGCCCTTGGCGTAGGACAGCGCGAGGGGCCAGGCGTTGCCAGAGGCGTCCTTCTCGACGGCGACGAGCACGGGGACGCCGCGGCCGTCGACGTACTCACGACGCACGAGGTGGCCGGGGCCCTTGGGGGCGACCATGAAGACGTCGACGCCCTCGGGAGGCGTGATGTAGCCGAAGCGGATGTTGAACCCGTGGCCGAAGACCAGGGTGTCTCCCTCGGCGAGGTGAGGAGCGATCTCCTCGGCGTAGAGCTTGCGCTGGTGCTGGTCCGGAGCCAGGATCACGATCACGTCGGACTCCTCCGCGGCCTCCGCGGGGGTCACGACGCGCAGGCCCTCGGCCTCGGCCTTGGCGCGGCTCTTGGAGCCGGGCTGCAGACCGATGCGGACGTCCACGCCCGAGTCGCGCAGGGAGAGCGCGTGCGCGTGGCCCTGGCTGCCGTAGCCGATCACCGCCACGTTCTTGCCCTGGATCAGGGACAGGTCGGCGTCGTCGTCGTAGAACATCTCAGCCACGTCGGGCTTCTCCTTCTGGTTGTTTCACTCTGGGGTTCTGTACGCCGCGAGGTCGCGGCTCAGCTCACGATGGCAGGTGGTGCGGGGATCGCGACCGGGCGCAGGCTGCGCTCGGAGATGGAGCGGGAGCCACGGCCGATGGCGACCTGGCCCGACTGCACGAGCTCGCGCACCCCGAAGGGCTCGAGGACGCGCAGGAAGTCACCGATCTTGGCGGTGTTGCCGACGATCTGGATCGTCACGGCGTCGTTGGCCACGTCGATCACCTTCGCACGGAAGAGCTGGACGGTGTCGAGCACCTGCCCCCGGGTCTCGGCGTTGGCGGCGACCTTGACCAGGACCAGCTCACGGTTGACCGAGGCCTGCGGGTCGAGCTCGACGATCTTGATGACCTCGACGAGCTTGTTGAGCTGCTTGGTCACCTGCTCGAGCGGGGACTCCTCGACGTTGACCACGATGGTCATGCGCGAGACCTCGGCGTGCTCGGTCGGGCCGACCGCCAGGGAGTCGATGTTGAAGCCGCGGCGGCTGAAGAGGCCGGCGATGCGGGCCAGGACACCGGGCTTGTTCTCGACGAGGACGCTGAGGGTGTGGGTGGTCGTCACAGGTCGTTCTCCTCGAACTCCGGCGCCAGGTCGCGCGCGTACTTGATGTCGTCGTTGCTGGCGCCGGCGGCGACCATCGGCCAGACCATCGCGTCGCGGTGGACACGGAAGTCGACCACGACGGGCACGTCGTTGATCTCCATGGCCTTGCGGATGGTGGCGTCGACGTCGGCGGGGTCCTCGCAGGCGAGCCCGACGCAGCCGTAGGCCTCGGCGAGCTTGACGAAGTCGGGGATCCGCTTGGACTCCAGGTCGGTGTTGGAGTAGCGCTCGTTGTAGAAGAGCGTCTGCCACTGGCGCACCATGCCGAGCGACTCGTTGTTGATGATCGCGACCTTGATCGGGATGTCGTTGATCGCGCAGGTGGCCAGCTCCTGGTTGGTCATCTGGAAGCAGCCGTCGCCGTCGATCGCCCAGACCGTCTGGTCGGGGCAGCCGACCTTGGCACCCATGGCGCCGGGGACCGCGAAGCCCATGGTGCCGAGGCCACCGGAGTTGATCCAGGTGTTGGGCTTCTCGTAGCTGACGTAGTGCGCCGCCCACATCTGGTGCTGGCCGACGCCGGCGGTGTAGATCGTGTCCGGGCCCGAGATCTTGCCGAGGCGCTCGATGACGTACTGCGGCGAGAGGCCCTCGGCCGGGGTGTCGTAGCCGAGCGGGTACGTCGTCTTGACGCCGGCCAGGAACTCGACCCACTGCTCGTAGTCGCCGGTGTTGCCCGCGTCGGCCTCGGTCTGCAGCGCGATGACCAGGTCGCTGATGACCTCGCGGACGTCGCCGACGATCGGCACGTCGGCGTGACGGTTCTTGCCGATCTCGGCGGGGTCGATGTCGGCGTGGATGACCTTCGCGCCGGGAGCGAAGGACTCCAGCTGTCCGGTGACCCGGTCGTCGAAGCGCGCGCCCAGGCTGATGATCAGGTCGCTGCGCTGGAGGCCGGCGACCGCGGCGACGGTGCCGTGCATGCCCGGCATGCCGAGGTGCTGCGGGTGGCTGTCGGGGAATGCGCCGCGCGCCATGAGCGTGGTCACGACCGGCATGCCGGTGAGCTCGGCCAGGACCCGCAGCTCCTTCGACGCGCGGGAGCGGATGGTGCCGCCACCGACGTAGAGGACCGGGCGGCGCGACTCGAGGATCAGTCGCGCGGCCTCGCGGATCTGCTTGGCGTGCGGCCGCGTGACGGGGCGGTAGCCGGGCAGGTGCAGCTCGGTGGGCCACTCGTAGGACGTGGTGGCCTGCAGCGCCGACTTGGCCACGTCGACGAGCACCGGGCCGGGACGACCTGTCGAGGCGATGTAGAAGGCCTCGGCGACCGTGCGGGCGATGTCGTCGGGGTTGGTGACCAGGAAGCTGTGCTTGGTGATCGGCATCGTGATGCCGCGGATGTCGGCCTCCTGGAAGGCGTCGGTCCCGATCGCGCTGGCGGCGACCTGGCCGGTGACGGCCACCATCGGCACGGAGTCCATGTGGGCGTCGGCGAGCGGGGTCACCAGGTTGGTCGCGCCGGGTCCCGACGTGGCCATGCAGACGCCGACCTTGCCGGTGGCCGAGGCGTAGCCCTGGGCGGCGTGCCCGGCGCCCTGCTCGTGGCGCACCAGGATGTGGCGGATCGAGGAGTCCATCAGCGGGTCGTAGGCCGGGAGGATGCAGCCTCCCGGGATGCCGAAGATGTTCTCCGTCCCGGCTGCTTCCAGCGACTTGATCAGGCTCTGCGCACCTGTCATCTGCTCGCTCATCAGGTTGTCATCCTTCGTGGTGGTCTGGCCCGTCCCGACAACGGCTCGTCCTAGCAACTGTGCTTCCAACAAAAAACCCCTCGGTTGCCTGGGCAACGAGGGGCGACGCGCTGGCTGATCAAGTCAGCTGGCGCGTCCAGTGCGTACAAGAAGGTCGAGAAGCATGGGCCAACCGTAACGCCGCGGGTGTCGTGCCGTCATCCGAGTGTGACAGGCGTCCCACATGGCGGGACGCCTGTCCCACCATGTGAATCGGCGCGGGCCTCAGGCGTCGGCAGCGACGTCAGGCGGTGGCCGAGCGACCCACCCAGGTCGTGAGGCAGACCTTGTTGCCCTGGGCGTCGGCCAGCACCCAGAAGGAGGGTGCCCGCTCGTCGCTGACCAGGGTGCCGCCGGCCTCGAGCGCGGCGGCGATGCGCGGCTCGACCTGCTCGGGCGGGATGCGCAGGTCGAGGTGGAAGCGCTGGGCGGGCTCGTCGTGCCGCTCGGCCTTCTGGAACCAGATCGTGGGGCGGGTGCCGTCGGGGTCGACCAGCTCGTCGTCGTGGGCCTCGGTCGCCTCGTAGCCGAGGACGGCGGCCCAGAAGGGCTTGATCTCCTCGTGGTCCCACGTGTCGAGGCCGAGCTCGAGCACCCGGGTGGCGGCCGGCGCGGCCTTGGCGCCCAGCGAGCCGGCGAGGTCGCTGATGCGGCGGGCGAGGTCGATGTCGCGGCTCGTGACGCCACCGACGTCGTGGCTGGTCAGCCGGACGTCGACACGGGGGTAGGACAGCTCGAGGTCGGGGTGGTGGTCCATCTCCTCGGCCGCCGCCCCGATCCGGTCGACCAGCGCCAGCCCGGTCGCGAAGTCACCGGTCTCGAAGCGCGCGTGCAGCGAGGAGAACATCAGCCGCCAGTCCTCCAGCAGCGCGGTCTCGACGTCGTGCCCGTCGAGCACCCTCGTGGGGTCGGTCTTGTCGTCGGTCTTCTGGTCGTCGCTCATGGCAGCACCACCTGTCCTATCGGTCCGGGGTTGAAGGCGATCTCCCACCGATACCCGTCGGGGTCGCCGAAGTAACCGCTGTAGCCACCCCAGTCACGCTCGAAGGGCTCGCTGACGGGGTCGGCGCCGGCTGCGCGCGCGGTCGCGAGCACCTCGTCGACCTCGTCGTGGGTCGCCACGTTGTGGGCGAGGGTCACGGGCACGATGCCCGGGCCGCGCACGATCGGGCCGACCTCGGCCTCGAACTCCGCGGCGGCCCACAGCGAGAGCACGAGGTGCTCGCCGGTCTGGATCATCAGGACCTCGCCCGGCACGTCCAGCGCGGCCGGCCAGCCGAGGCCGTCGACGTAGAACGCCCGCGACGCCTCCAGGTCTGCCACGGCGAGCGTGATGAAGCTGATCCGAGGGTCCATGCGCTCCAACCTACGCCGGGTCGCCGACACCCTTGCGCCACGCGGTGTAGGAGCGCACCGGGGCCCGCCGGGGCCGGACCAGCCACGGCCACGGGTGCACCTCGACCGGGTCGAGGCGGGCGGCCAGCCGCGCCCACCCCGGCACCGGGGCGTACGTCGTGGCGAGGGGCAGGTCGGCGAGCTCGACGTCGACGCGTCCCCGGCGCACCTCGAGGGGGCGGGTCGTGGCCAGGTCGCCGAGCGTCTCGGCGAGGAACACCAGCCGCTTGCCCGAGAGCCGCAGCCGGCGCAGGAGCGGCTCGTCGAAGACGAAGACGGCCGGGCGGTCGTCGTCGGCGGCCAGCGCGGGGTCGGTGACGCCCAGCGACTCCGCCGTCAGCCAGACGACCTCGCCGCCGGCGCCCTCGACGCCCGTCGGCCCACCCGGGATCTCGGCGGCGCCGAGGTAGGGCCCGTCGACGTCGGGCCCGAGCTCGGCGTCGGGCCACTCGGGGATCGGGCAGGAGCGCGACAGCGCGCACGAGTCGCACAGGCCGGGAGAGCGCTTCTCCACCTGCCAGCGGCTGAAGCCGTAGGGCTTGCCGCTGCCGGTCCCGACCGTCCACTGCCAGCCGAGCCGGTTGGCGGCGCGGGACCCGTCGAGGAGGTGCACGAACATCGCGTCCTCCCCCGCGCGCCAGGGTGCTCCGGCGCGCACCGCCCACTGCGACGCCATCCACATCCTGACCTGGTTGACCATCCAACCGTCGCCGCGCAGCTCCTCCATCGCGGACCCGACGCAGGCCATCTGCGCGGGCCACCGGTCGTCCCACGGTCGGCCCGGGGTCGGCTGGGCGTGGCGCAGGGGCTCGCCGAGCGCGGTGCCGACACGGGCGTAGAGGTGACGGGCGTACTCCTGCCAGAGGAGCTCGTAGCGGTACTTCTCGCGGTCACGCGACGGGGCGTCGGCCACCGCGTCCCAGACCTCGCGCAGGCTCACGAGGCCGTGGCGGATGTAGGGCGACAGGCGCGTCGCCCCCCGCTTCCCGACCGGGAGGACCGTGCTGCGGTCGCGGGCGTAGCCGGAGACGTCGAGACCGGCCAACGCCGCGTCGGCGGCGACCTGGCCGCCCCGGATCGCACCGGGCCGGATGCCGTCGGCGCCCTCCAGGGCCAGGTCGCCGAGGTGTGCGGCGACCCAGGTCGCCACGTCCTCGGGCGTCGCTCCCGCGCCCGGCGCAGGTGGTGGGGGCAGGATCATCGGGGGCCTCCGGTCCGGGCGTCGCGCCGGCCGGGGTCGTGGGATGCGGACACGTCGAGAGCGTAGGTCGGGGCACCGACTGCTCCGGCGCCCTACGCTCTCGCCATGAGGCTCGACAGCCGCACCGCGCGGCGGTGGCACACCCTGACCGCTGCCGTCGCCGTCACGGCCCTGGTCCTGCAGCTGGTCCTGATCGTCATCGGCAACCCGGTGCTCGACGAGGTCGAGCCTCCGGGCCTGGCGATGCGCGTCTACCGCTTCTTCGCCTACTTCACCATCGAGAGCAACCTGCTGGTCGCCGTCGCAGCCGTCACCCTGGCGCGCGACCCCGGGCGCGACGGACCGACCTGGCGCGTCGTCAGGCTCGCCGGCATCGTCGGGATCGCGATCACCGCCGTCGTCCACTTCGTGCTGCTGCGACCGCTCCTGGACCTGGAGGGCTGGGACTGGGCTGCGGACAAGTTGCTGCACATGGTCGTGCCCGCGCTGGCGGTCGTCGGCTGGATCGCCTTCGGGCCGCGTCCGCGGATCACGTCACGGGTCGTGTGGCTGGCGCTGCTCTTCCCGTTGACATGGGCCGCCTGGACGCTGACCTTCGGCGCGCTCGACGGGTGGTACCCCTACCCGTTCCTCGATCCCGACGAGGAGGGCTGGGGTGCCGTGCTGGTCGCCGTCGTGGGGATCACCGCGGTGTTCCTGGCGTTCTTCGGCGCTGCCGCGTGGTGGGACCGACGCTCGCCACCACGGCCCGAGGTGCCCTAGCGTCGCCCCATGACCGCAGGAATCAACCCGACCGTCCCTCCCAGCGGCACCGGGTGCGTCGAGTGCGACGAGACCGGCGGCTGGTGGGTGCACCTGCGGCGCTGCGCCCAGTGCGGCCACGTCGGCTGCTGCGACTCCTCACCGGCCCAGCACGCCTCCGCGCACCACCGCTCGACCGGGCACCCGGTGATGCAGAGCTTCGAGCCGGGCGAGGACTGGTTCTGGGACTTCACGACCGACGCCGGTTTCCTCGCCGACCCCCTGGCCCCACCCACCTCCCACCCGGAGGACCAACCCGTCCCCGGCCCCGCCGGACGCGTCCCGGCCGACTGGCAGGACCACGTCCACTGACGGACCTGCCGGACCTCAGGCCAGGGTCTGGGTGATCTCGCGGCGGCGGTCGTCGACGACGACGCGGGCCAGCGCACCGTTGACTAGCGGGAGGAACGGCTGCGCGTGCCCGCACTCGACGTCCAGGACGATCGGGACGTCGAGCATGCCGAGGGCGTCGATCACGGCCTCGTGCTGGCTGAGGTCGTCGAAGCCCTTGGCCCGGGTGCGCCCGATGAGGATCGCCTCGGCCTCGGCGAACCACCCGGCGTAACGCAGGCCGTGCAGGATGCGGGCGACGTCGTAGGAGGGGTAGTCCGCAACCTCGAGGTAGACGATCAGCCCCTCGTCGGCGTGCTCGCGACCGAAGGCCGGCACGTCGCCGTAGGGCGTGCCGGCGAGGGCGGTCATGATCTCGACGCACCCCCCGACCAGGCGGCCGGTGACGTCGAGCCCGCCACCGCCGACGAGCGTCCAGGACCCCTCACCCTCGAGGGTCATCGTCGAGACCCCGGGGTCGCCGGCGTAGTCGTCCCAGCCGGAGTCGCGGAAGCGCCCCGGGCTGCGCTGCAGGAACGGCGCCGTGGCCGACGCGACGTCGACCCAGTGCAGGAGGCCCTCCGGCGGCACGTAGGGCGTGTCCATCAGGTTGCTGCCGTGCAGGGTCGCCCAGCCCAGGCGCAGGGTCAGCGGCAGCATCCACGCGGTGGAGTCGCTGAAGCCGACGGTCCAGGTCGGCTCGGCCGCGGCCAGCGCGTCCCAGTCGAGCTCGTCGAGCAGGTCGATCGCCAGCTCGCCACCCCAGGGCGGCACGACGGCGCGGACCTCGGGATCGAGGAGCATCGACATGAGCTCGGCGGCGCGACGCTCCTTGGGGGCCGAGGTGACCCGGTCGGCGGACATGCACTCACCGACCACGACCTCGAAGCCCCGCTCGCGCAGGGAGGCGACCCCGGCCTCGAGACGTGGCCACAGGCGCTCGCTCACCCCGCTCGACGGTGAGGTGACGCCGATCCGGTCGCCCGGCTGCAGTGCGCGTGGGAAGAGCATCGGCTCAGCCTGTCAGTCCCTCCAGCACGACGCGAACCGCCTCCAGGCCCGCCTCCACCTCGGCGTACGACGTCGAGAGGGGTGAGAGCCCGATCCGCAGGCCGTGGGGGTCGCGGTAGTCGGGGATGACGTCCTGCGCCCACAGCGCGGCGGTGGCCTCGCGCATGTGCGGGTGGTTGAGGGTGACGTGGCCGCCGCGCCACGCGGCCTCGCGCGGGGACGCCACCGTGACGCCCGGGAGCAGCGCGTCGGCCACGGAGATGGTGTGCTCGGTGAGCCCGACCGACTTGGCGCGCACGGCCGCCATGCCGACCTCGTCGATCAGCGCGAGCATGTCCTGCATCGCGAGCATCCCGATGATCGGCGGGGTGCCCGACAGCATCCGCTGGATGCCGGGGGCTGGTGCGTAGGCGGGGCCCATCAGGAAGGGGTCCTGGGCGCCCATCCAGCCCTGGATCGGCTGCTCGAGCTCGTCCAGGAGCCGTGCGGCGACGTAGACGAAGGCGGGGGCACCGGGGCCGCCGTTGAGGTACTTGTAGGTGCAGCCGACCGCGAGGTCGACGTCCCAGGCGTCGAGCTCCATCGGCACCGAGCCGACCGAGTGCGACAGGTCCCACAGCACCAGCGCACCGGCGTCGTGGGCGATCTGCGTGAGTCGTGGCGCGTCCGCGAGGTAGGCGGAGCGGTAGGCGACGTGGCTGAGCACGACCAGCGCCGTCTGCGGCCCGACGGCCGCCGCGAGGAGGTCGGCGGTGACGCCCGAGCTGGTGTCGACGTCGATCCAGCGCAGGGTCAGCCCGCACTCGCGGGCGACGCCGTCAGCGAGGTAGCGGTCGGTCGGGAAGTTGTCGCGGTCGATGACGATCTCGGTGCGGCCGGGACGCGCCGCGACGGCGGCGCGCATGGCCTTGTAGAGCAGCACGGTGGTCGAGTCGCCGACCGCCGTCTGCCCCGACGCGGCGCCGAGGACGATGCGGCCGAGGTCGTCGCCGAGCACCCGCGGCAGGTCGAACCAGCGCTCGTCCCAGCCGCGGATCAGTCGCCCGCCCCACTCCTGCTCGACGAAGGAGGCCAGCCGGGGTCCGGTCGCCGCGAGCGGCCGGCCGAGCGAGTTGCCGTCGAAGTAGACCAGCGGGGTGTCGGCGCCGACGAAGCGCGCACGCAACGGCGCGAGCGGGTCGGCCTGGTCCAGGGCAGCAGCGGTCATGCGCTGTTTCTACACCTGCCTCACTGGAAGGAGATGAGCCGGACCCGTGGACGGATCCGGTGCACCTCGCGCGGTCCCATCCGGTTGACGTCCTCGTCGTAGAACAGCTTGAAGCCCATCGTGAACTTCTCGGGGAAGGCGACGACGCCGTAGGTCGCCAGCTTCTCGCGCTGGTTGCCGAAGCCGTCGACGTGCTGCACGAGCGCGAGCCGCGGCCGCTGGCGCACCTTGTCGATCCGCTCGACCATCGACGTGCGGAACTGGTGGAGCACGAAGAGCTTCTCCGGCAGGTCGCGCGCGACGGTCAGCCGTGACAGCCACGCCGACGTGCGATTGACCTCGAACGCCCCGACCGACCCGATCACCGTGCCCGGGACCTCGCCCCGCTCCATGCGCCACTCGGGATCCAGTGCCAGCCCCACGTGCGGATGGCGCAGCGCCCACTCCCACCGCTTCGCGACGTCGAGGAAGTCGGCGCGACCCGGCTGGAGGTCGAGGAGCACCAGGGCCCCCTGCCGGCGCGCGGCCGCGACATAGCGTCGTACGGCGGCGGGGTCGATGTCGTGGTTGTAGTCGCCGTCGGGTCCGGGCGTGCGATCGGCGATCGTGACGATCAGCTCGTAGACCGGCTGCACGGGGGCGCCCGGCCGGGAGAAGGGTCGTGCCGCCCGCACCAGCCGCCGGTGCGCCTCGGGGATGCCGGTCTCCCCCAGCACGCCGAGTGCCCCCGTGCCGGCGGTGCCGTAGTAGGCGACCAGGAAGTGGTTGCCGCCGAAGACCGTACGACGACCGCCCGGCAGCGTCGCGCCGCCCACCGGTGCCGGCTCGGCCGGCTCGGTCTCGGGCTCGGTCTCGGGCTCGACCTGCTCCGCCTCCGCCGGGGGCTCGACCTGCTCAGCAGGCTGGGTCTGCGATGGTGTCTCGACCGGCCGTGGCTCGGGCGGCACGATCACCTCGGGGTGCGCGACGCCCCACGCCACGGCGATGAGCGCCGCCATGACGAGAAACACCAGGAAGAGCTGGGGGCCGCTCCGACCAGGCTGCGAGAGAGTCATGGGCGGGTCACGGAGCAGGGTCGGGGTCGTCGTCGAACGCCGGCAGGCCGTCGATGCTGGTGCGGTTCTTGAGGCGGCGGTAGTCGCGCACCCCGTCGGCGCCGCGACGCTCCATGTTGGGGGTGAGCAGGTCGCGCTCGGCGTCGAGGGACAGCAGCGGCAGCGAGTAGCCGCACGAGTCGCTGATCCGCTCGACGTCGACCACGATCACGGCACGAGCGGCGGCGTTGGGCGGGAAGCGGGCCGCCCAGGCGGCGAAGTCGTCGTCGTAGAGACCCACGACCCGGCCCGTGCCGTGCAGCCGCACGATGTTGGGCTCCCGGTCGAAGGAGCAGAACATCACCGTGATCCGGCCGTTCTGCCGGACGTGCGCGATCGTCTCGGCGCCGCTGGCGGTGAGGTCGAGGTAGGCGACGGTGCGCTCGTCGACCACGACGAAGGTGTCGCCGAGCCCCTTGGGCGAGACGTTGACGTGGCCGCCGTCGCCCGAGGGAGCCGTCGCCACGAAGAACACCGGCTGCGCCTCGATGAAGCTGCGCAGCCGTCCGTCCAGGACCTCGTGGACCTTGCCCACCCGGTCAGCTCGTGACGGCGCCGTGGGCCGCCGACTGCACGACCTTGGCGTACTTGCCGAGCACCCCGCGGGTGTACTTCGGGGGCAGGGGCTCCCAGCCGACCTTGCGGGCCTCCCACTCCTCGGGCGATCCGTCGATCTCCACGTCGAGCGTGCGGTTGAGGACGTCGAGGGTGATCTGGTCGCCGTCACGCACGAAGGCGATGGGGCCGCCGTCGACGGCCTCGGGCGCGACGTGGCCGACGCAGAGCCCGGTCGTGCCGCCGGAGAACCGGCCGTCGGTCAGCAGCAGCACGTCCTTGCCGAGACCGGCGCCCTTGATGGCACCGGTGATCGCGAGCATCTCGCGCATGCCGGGGCCGCCCTTGGGTCCCTCGTAGCGGATGACCACGACGTCCTTCGGCTTGATCTCGCCGGCGGCGAGCGCGTCCATCGCCTTGCGCTCGCCGTCGAAGACGCGGGCGGTGCCGGTGAAGACCGAGTCGTCGAAGCCGGCCGACTTGACCACCGCGCCGTCGGGGGCCAGCGAGCCCTTGAGGATGGTGAGACCGCCGGTCTTGTGGATCGGGCGCTCCAGGGTGCGGATGACGTCGTCGTCGACGGCCGGGGGCGCGATGTCGGCGAGGTTCTCCGCGAGCGTCTTGCCGGTCACGGTCAGGCAGTCGCCGTGCATCAGGCCGGCGTCGAGCAGCGCCTTCATGACCATCGGGATGCCGCCGACCTTGTCGACGTCGTTCATGACGTACTTGCCGAAGGGCTTGAGGTCGCCGAGGTGCGGGACCTTGTCGCCGATGCGGTTGAAGTCGTCGAGCGTCAGGTCGACCTCGGCCTCGCGGGCGATGGCGAGCAGGTGCAGCACGGCGTTGGTGGAGCCACCGAGGGCCATCACGACGGTGATGGCGTTCTCGAAGGCCTCCTTGGTCATGATCTGACGCGCGGTGATGCCGCGGCGCAGCAGCTCGACGACGGCCTCGCCGGAGCGGTGCGCGAAGCCGTCACGGCGGCGGTCGACGGCCGGCGGGGCGGCCGAGCCGGGCAGCGACATGCCGAGGGCCTCACCGACGGCAGCCATCGTGTTGGCGGTGTACATCCCTCCGCAGGCACCCTCGCCGGGGCAGATGGCGCGCTCGATCTTGTCGACCTGCTCGCGGCTCATCTTGCCGGCCAGGCAGGCGCCGACGGCCTCGAAGGCGTCGATGATCGTGACGTCCTTGCCGTCGACCTGGCCGGGCATGATCGAGCCGGCGTAGAGGAAGACGCTGGACAGGTCGAGGCGGGCGGCGGCCATCAGCATGCCGGGCAGCGACTTGTCGCAGCCGGCGAGCAGCACCGAGCCGTCGAGGCGCTCGGCCATCATCACGGTCTCGACCGAGTCGGCGATGACCTCGCGCGACACCAGCGAGAAGTGCATGCCCTCGTGGCCCATGGAGATGCCGTCGGAGACGGAGATGGTCGCGAACTCCAGCGGGTAGCCGCCGGCCGCGTGCACGCCGTTCTTGACGGCCTTCGCGAGCCGGTCGAGCGAGAGGTTGCAGGGGGTGATCTCGTTCCAGCTGGACGCCACGCCGATCTGGGGCTTCACCCAGTCGTCGTCCCCCATGCCGACGGCGCGCAGCATGCCGCGCGACGCGGTCGCCTCGAGCCCGTCGGTGACGGCACGCGACCGGGGCTTCAGGTCGAACTCCTGCTCGCTCTTCTGGGGGTCCTGGGTGGCGTCGTCACTCATGGGGACGAGCCTAACGGCGGCGGTCGTCACACCGACGCCGCATCTCAGCCGCTGCGGCCCTAGCCTGGACGCATGACCTCCGCACAGCCCGTGTCCTCGTCGGTCGCCTGGGGCGACTACGACGCGATCCTGTTCGACCTCGACGGTGTGGTGACGCCCACCGCCGAGGTCCACATGCGCGCCTGGGCGGAGATGTTCAACGCCTTCCTCGCCGACTTCGACGGTGAGGGTGACACCTCGCCCTACGACGACGCGGACTACTTCGCCCACGTCGACGGCAAGCCCCGTTACGAAGGCGTCGCCGACTTCCTCGCCTCGCGCGGCATCGAGCTGCCCGAGGGCAGCGACGACGACCCCGGCACCGAGCAGACGGTCAAGGGACTCGGCAACCGCAAGAACGACGCCTTCAACGTGGTGCTCGAGCGCGACGGCGTGACCGCCTACCCCGGCTCGGTCGCCCTGCTCGACCACCTGCGCGACCTCGGCAAGCCGCTCGCGGTCGTCTCCTCCTCGGCCAACGCCCCCGCCGTGCTGGCGGCCGCCGGCCTCGCCGACCGCTTCGTCACCGTCGTCGACGGCCGGGTCGCCAAGGAGCTCGGCCTGCCCGGCAAGCCGGCGCCCGACACGTTCCTGCACGCGGCCGAGGTGCTGGGGGCGACCCACGAGTCCTCGGTCGTCCTGGAGGACGCCGTGTCCGGCGTCAAGGCCGGCCGTGCCGGCAACTTCGTGCTCGTCGTCGGGGTCGACCGCGGCGCCGGCGTGCAGACGCTGACCGACGCCGGCGCCGACCTGGTCGTGCCGGACCTCGCCGACACCCTCCCCCGGGACGGCTCGGTCGACGGCGGGGCGCAGGGATGAGCGCGCGCGACCTGACGACCGACCCGCTCGACCGAGGACGCTTCCCCGCCGACCCCTGGCGCCTGGTGGAGTGCACCCACAACGCCGAGGACCTCGGTGTCACCGAGACCCTCTTCACCGTCGCCAACGGCTACCTCGGCATGCGGGGCAACCCCGAGGAGGGGCGCGACGCCTACGCGCACGGCACCTTCGTCAACGGCTTCCACGAGACCTGGCCGATCCGCCACGCCGAGTCGGCCTACGGCTTCGCCCGCACCGGCCAGACCATCGTCAACGTCCCCGACGCCAAGCTGCTCAAGGTCTACGTCGACGACGAGCCGCTCACCCTCGGCACGGCCGACATCGAGCACTACGAGCGCAGCCTGGACTTCCGCGACGGCGTGCTGCGCCGCTGCCTGGTCTGGCGCACACCCTCGGGCAAGCGGGTCAAGGTCGAGTCGACGCGCATGGTCTCGATGACCCAGCGTCACCTCGCCGTGCTGACGCTCGAGGTCACGATGCTCGAGGGCGACGCCCCGATCGTGATCTCCTCGCAGCTGCTCAACCGGCAGGACGGCACCGACGAGTACTACGCGCCCGAGTCGTCCATGGGCGAGGGGATGAACGACCCCCGCAAGGCCGCGGCGTTCGAGGGCCGGGTGCTGCTCCCCCGCGTCCACTACGCCCGCGACGACCGGATGATGCTGGGCTACCGCTGCGCCAACTCGCTGATGACGATCGCGGTCGCCGCCGACCACCGGCTCGAGACCGAGGACGAGCACGAGCACATCCTGCGCGACGACGAGGACCTCACCAAGATGGTCTTCCGGATCGAGGCCAGCGAGGGCCGCACCGTCCGGCTCCAGAAGATGGTGGCCTACCACTCCTCGCGTGGCGTCCCCGTGCGCGAGCTCTCCGACCGCTGCGACCGCACCCTCGACCGGGCCGCGCGCCACGGCGTCGAGCACTACCACGCCGAGCAGCGCGCCTGGTACGACCGCTTCTGGTCCGCGACCGACGTCGAGGTCGACGGCGACGACGCGCTGCAGCAGGCGATCCGTTTCAACATCTTCAGCCTCGCCCAGGCCAGCGCCCGCGCCGACCAGCAGGGTGTCCCGGCCAAGGGCGTCACCGGCTCGGGCTACGAGGGCCACTACTTCTGGGACTCCGAGATCTACGTCGCGCCGTTCCTGAGCTTCACCCAGCCCGACGTGGCCCGCAACCTGCTGCACTTCCGCACGCGGATGCTGCCCGCCGCCCGGGCCCGCGCCCGCGAGATGGCGCAGAGCGGCGCCCTCTTCCCCTGGCGCACGATCAACGGCGAGGAGGCCTCGGCCTACTACGCCGCCGGCAGCGCCCAGGTCCACATCGACGCCGACATCGCCTATGCCCTCATGCAGTACGTCGAGGCGACCGGTGACGTGGGCTTCCTGGTGCGTGACGGCGTCGACCTGCTGGTCGAGACCTCCCGCATGTGGGCCGAGCTCGGCTTCTGGCGCAGCAACGGCGACAGCTCGTTCCACATCCACGGCGTCACCGGGCCGGATGAGTACACGACGGTCGTCAACAACAACCTCTTCACCAACGTGATGGCCCGCTACAACCTCGAGCAGGCCGTCGCCACGATCGAGCGGATCAAGCGCGACCACCCGACCGAGCACGCCCAGCTCGTGCACCGCCTCGGGCTGACCGACGAGGAGGTCGAGGAGTGGCGCGCCTGCGCCGAGGGCATGGCGATCCCCTTCGACGAGGGTCTCGGCATCCACCCGCAGGACGACTTCTTCCTCGACCGCGAGGTGTGGGACCTGTCCCAGACCCCCGATGAGCTGCGCCCGCTGCTGCTGCACTACCACCCGCTGGTGATCTACCGGTTCCAGGTGCTCAAGCAGGCCGACGTGGTGCTCGCGCTCTTCCTCCAGGGCGACCGCTTCACCCAGGAGGAGAAGCGCGCCGACTTCGAGTACTACGACCCGATCACCACCGGTGACTCCACCCTGTCCGCGGTCGTGCAGTCGATCATCGCGGCCGAGGTGGGCTACCACGAGGTCGCGGCGAAGTACTTCTCGCAGGCCCTCTACGTCGACCTGGCCAACCTCCACGACAACACCGTCGACGGGTTGCACATCGCCTCGGCCGGCGGGGTGTGGAGCGCGCTGGTCTTCGGCTTCGCGGGCATGCGCGACCGTGGCGGCGCGCTGTCCTTCGACCCCCGCCTGCCCGTCGGGTGGCCGGCCCTGCGCTTCCCGGTGAAGTGGCGCGGCACCCAGCTGCGCGTCGAGCTCACCGAGACCCAGCTGTCGATCATGGCGGAGCCGGGCGACGAGGTGCGTCTGCTCGTGCGCGGCAACGAGCACACCGTCTCCGAGGGCACCCCCCTCACGATCGCGCTCGACGGCCACGGCGAGCGCATCGACGGCATGCTCGGCGACCGTCCGCTCGTGGGCGGCACCCGCGCCGACGGCACCCAGATCACCGCCGGCGTGCCCGAGGCGATCGACTTCGACGAGGTCGTCTTCAGCGAGCAGCCGCTCCCCCACGACCCGCACGGCGTGCCGCACGTGCCAGCGGACTGAGCGGCTGCCAGAAGTCGCGCAACGTCATACGGTCGGTGGAGGCGACTCCTCGTCGCGTATGACGTCGCGTGGCTGATCGCCGGGGCGCGCGGGCTCAGAACGAGGCAGCGCGCACGACCATCACGTCGGGCAGGTTGTCGACCGCCTTGGTCCACGACTCGCCGCCGTCGGGCGAGACCCAGACGGCGCCGTTGCGCGCCCCGACGTAGAGCCCGGCCGAGGCGTGGTCGTCGGCGGTCATGGCGTCGCGCATGACCCCGACGAAGAAGTAGTCGGGCAGGCCGGCGCCGAGCTCGGTCCAGGTGTCGCCGGCGTCCTGCGAGCGCCAGACGCGGGCGCGGCCGCCGGTGGGATACCGACCCTCGCCCGCGTTGAGCGGGAAGACGAAGACGGTGTCGGGCTCGTGGGGGTGGACGACGACCGGGAAGCCGAAGTCGGCCGGGAGGCCCTCGGCGATCGACTGCCACGACAGGCCCTCGTCGTCGGAGCGGTAGACGCCGCCGTGGTTCTGCAGGAAGAGGCGCTCGGGCCGCGCCGGGTGGCGGGTGACCTTGTGCACGCACTGGCCGAACTCGGGGAACTGCTGGCCCTCGGGGAGGAACACCGCCCGGATGCCCTGGTTGCGCGCGGTCCAGGAGCCGCCGCCGTCGGTGGTCTGGTAAACGCCGCCGGTGGAGATGGCGACGGTCACGGAGGCCGGGTCGGTCGGGTGCGGCAGGATCGTGTGGAAGGCCTGGCCGCCGAAGCCGGCGCCCCACTCGGGCTTCTGCGGGTGGTGCCAGAGCGCCTCCTCGAGGGAGAAGTGCTCGCCGTTGTCGGTGGAGCGCCAGACGGCGCCGGGCTCGGTGCCGGCATAGACGACGCCCGGCTCGATGCCCGGGACGAGCTGCCAGACCCGCTCGACGGAGGCGTCGGAGCCCTCGGGGAAGCGGATGCCGCCGCCCGGGGTCTCCTGCCAGGTGCGGCCGAGGTCGTCCGACCAGCGCACCTGCGGGCCGAGCCAGCTCGACGAGGCGCCGGCGAAGATGCGCGGCGCCGGGCCGCGCTTGTCGACCAGGCAGGAGTAGACCTCCTCCATGTCGTGGTGAGGACCGGTGAAGTCCCAGTCCTGCCGCGCCTGGTCGGAGGTGCCGACCCACAGGCCCTTGCGGGTCCCGACCATCAGCACCGTGCGCGCCGCCGTGTCGTCCGTGCTCATCGAGTCGCTCCTCTGTCCGTCCTGCCGTCGGTCCTGCGACCACTGTCTCCTAGATTGACCCGATGACCACCCAGAAGTCATCGGCGCCGATGGTCTCGCCCGTGGTCTCCCCGATCTGGCTGGTCCTGATCGGGATCCTCTCGGTGCAGCTCGGCGCCGGCGTCGCCAAGAGCCTCTTCGACGAGGTCTCCCCCACCACCCTCGTGTGGCTGCGTCTGGTCACCAGCGCGATCGTGCTCGCCCTCATCGCCCGCCCGGCGCTCCGCGGCCGCACGCGGCAGGACTGGTGGGTGGTGCTCGGCTTCGGGCTGAGCCTCGGGGTGATGAACTGGGCGATCTACCAGGCGTTCGCCCGGATCCCGCTGGGCATCGCGGTCACGATCGAGTTCGTCGGGCCCCTCACCCTGGCCGTGCTCGGGTCCCGACGGGTCCGCGACCTGCTGTGGGTGGCGCTGGCCGCCGTGGGGGTGCTGCTGCTGGGCTTCGAGCGGGTCGACCTCGACCTGGTGGGCGTGCTCCTCGCGCTGGTCGCGGGCGCCGCGTGGGCGTCGTACATCCTGCTCGCGAAGTCGACCGGCGAGCGGTGGCCGGGCATCGACGGGCTGGCGGTCGCCAGCGTGGTCGCGACCCTGATGCTCACGCCGTTCGCCGTGCACGCCGGCGGCAGCGTGCTGGGCGACCCGCGGATCCTCCTGCTCGGCGCGACCATCGGGCTGCTCAGCTCGGTGATCCCCTACACCTGCGAGCTGGTCGCGCTGCGCTCCCTGCGCCCGGCCGTCTTCGGGATCCTGATGAGCCTGGAGCCGGCCGCCGCGGCGCTGGCCGGGCTCCTGGTCCTGGGCGAGGTCCTCTCGCCGGTCCAGCTGGCCGCGATGGCGTGCGTGGTGGTGGCCAGCATCGGGGCCACCCGGTCGCGGTCGACGATCACCCAGCCGGTCCCGGACTGAGACCGGTCCGGACCAGCTGCCGCTCCGGTCGGGATCGTGTGAGGAGTTCATGTAGATGTCACGTCGCTGAGACGGCGCGGACCCAGCCCGGCACTAACGTCGGGTCCACGCACTCAACCCCCCGGAGTCGTCGATGCTGACCCACCTCGCCCCACCCGTCCTCGTCGAGGCCGTCCAGCGCTGGGCCGTCGAGTCCCAGCACCGCGCTCGTCGCAACGCGATGCTGGCCGCCACCGAGTGCGTGCAGCGCAGGGTCGAGCGCGAGTCCGTCGAGGACTTCTTCTCCGAGCGCTACCCCAGTCGCTACCCGGCTCGTCGCTCCGCCGACCAGTCCGGCGACGTCGCGAGTCCTGACACGCTCCGACGATCCCAGGGCTGACTCGGGCACAATCGGGGTCATGACGACCTCCGCAGCCCGGACCGCCGCCGTCGCGTCCGTCTCGTTCCACGACGTGCTCTCCGACGACGGCACCGTCCTGCGGGCCTGGACCAACGACCCGGCCGGCCGCATCGACGGCCCCACGGTGGTCCTGTGCAACGGGCTCGGCACCAACGCCTACGCCTGGCCCGCGCTGCTGGACCCCGACTGCGACGTCCGGGTCGTCTCGTGGAACCACCGCGGTGTCGGCGGCTCCGACCGCCCGGCCGACCCCAGCCACGTCGAGATCGAGCACTTCGTCGAGGACGGGCTCTCGGTCATGGACCACTTCGGCATCGACAGGGCCGTGCTCATGGGCTGGTCGATGGGCGTCAACACGATGTTCGAGCTGGCCGTGCGCCACCCCGAGCGGGTGAGCGGCCTCTTCGCGGTCGCCGGCGTCCCCGGCGACACCTTCGCCACGATGCTCGCTCCCCTGCGCCTGCCCCGACCGGTCGCCCGCGCGATCACGGTCAGCCTGTCCCGCGCGATGAGCCTCGGCGGCCGGGCCCTCACCCCGATCGCCGCGCGGCTGCCGATCGGGCCCCGGACGATCGACCTGCTGTCCCACACCGGCTTCATGTTCCCCGTCAAGGACGTCGAGCTCGCCGCCGAGGCGGTGCGCGAGTTCCTCACCACCCCGCTCGACTGGTACTTCCACCTCGCCCTCAGCACCTCCCGCCACGCCCGCGTCTCGCTGAGCCGCGTCTCGGTGCCCTGCGCGTTCGTCGCCGGCTCCTGGGACATCCTGGCCGGCGCCCGCGACATGGCGAGCGCCGCGGCGCGGCTCGAGGACGCGACGTACGTCGAGCTCCGCGGCACGCACTTCATCGCCATGGAGCAACCCGAGGTCGTGCACGACCTGCTGCTCGAGTTCATCGCCCGGGTGGGCTGATGCGGATCTCTCGGGGATCGGCTGCCGCTGCCGTCGCAGCGGGGGCGCTGCTGCTGGCCGGCTGCGGTCAGGGCGGCAACGAGAGCACCCTGACCATCACCGGCACGGCGCCCGCGTCGCCGTCGGAGACCGGATCACCGTCGCCCTCCGCGTCGGAGCCCGCCTCCGAGTCGGCCTCGGCGACGCCGTCGTCGGAGCCGGCCGCGCCGGACGGCCCGCCCGAGGTCGTCGAGGAGATCGCGACCGGTCTCGAGGCGCCGTGGGGCCTGGACTTCCTCCCCGACGGCGACGCGATCGTCACCGAGCGCGACACCCAGCGGGTGCTGCTGGTCAGTGGTGACGACTACGCCGTGACCGAGCTCGGCACGCTCGACGTCGCCGCCCCCCAGGGCGAGGCCGGGCTGCTCGGGGTGGCGATCTCGCCCGACTTCGCGCAGGACCGCTTCGTCTACTTCTACGCCAGCACCTCGAGCGACAACCGCGTGCTGCGCGCGACGCTGCGCGGCGACCGGCTCGGCGAGCCGACCCCGATCTTCACCGGCATCCCCAACGGCTACATCCACGACGGCGGGCGCCTGGAGTTCGGCCCCGACGGGATGCTCTACGTCTCCACCGGCGAGACCGGCGAGCCCTCGCTCGCGCAGCAGCGCGACAGCCTCGGCGGCAAGGTCTTGCGTCTCACCCCGGCCGGCAAGCCGGCTCCCGGCAACCCCTTCGGCACCGCCGTGTGGTCGTGGGGCCACCGCAACGTCCAGGGCCTCGCCTTCGACGACGCCGACCGGCTCTGGG
Source organism: Nocardioides psychrotolerans (assembly GCF_943371775.1). Classification (GTDB taxonomy): domain Bacteria; phylum Actinomycetota; class Actinomycetes; order Propionibacteriales; family Nocardioidaceae; genus Nocardioides; species Nocardioides psychrotolerans_A. The sequence continues at coordinate 8,111 of NZ_CALRWD010000040.1, read as the reverse complement.
CCTCGGAGTTCGGCCAAGACACCTTCGACGAGCTCAACCGGATCGACGAGGGCGCCAACTACGGCTGGCCCGCTGTCGAGGGCAAGGGCGGTCAGGCCCAGGGCTTCGTCGACCCCCAGCAGGTGTGGGACACCGACGACGCCTCCCCCTCGGGCCTGGCCTTCCTCGACGGCCACCTCTGGATGGCGGCCCTCAAGGGCGAGCGGCTGTGGCGGGTGCGCGTCGAGGGCGACCGCGCGGTCGACGCCACGCCGTTCCTCATCGGCGACTACGGCCGCATGCGCACCGTCGCCGCCACCGACGACGGGATGCTGTGGGTCATGACGAGCAACCGCGACACCCGCGGCGAGCCCGGCCCCGGAGACGACAAGATCCTGCTCGTCCGGCCGTGACGGAAAGTATGGGACGTTTTCGACCTAGCAGCGCCGCTGGGATGTCGAAAACGTCCCATACTTTTCTCCGGATCGCCCCTCCGCGGCCACCCCGACGACCAACGCCCGCTTGGCGGCGCGACGCAACGTGGTCAGCACGGCCGGGCCGAGGAGCACCAGCGCGACGGCGGTGGTGATCGCGCGGCCGGTGTCGAAGCTGCCGGTGGAGGTGATCAGCGTGTAGACGAGGAACGTCTGCAGGTTGTCGAGCAGCGGCGCGCCGGGCACGTAGGCCAGCGAGCCCTCGTGGCCGGGCACCTGGACCCCGAGCAGGAACGGCCAGCCGGAGAGGTTCATCAGCAGGCCGAAGAGATAGGCCGCGACGACCCCGTAGACCACGAGCATCGCGATCTCCGCGCGACCGGTGACGCGACGCGGCAGCAGGCCCGCGCCCATCCCGACCCAGGCGGCGATGATCATCTGGAAGGGCAGCCACGGCCCCACGCCCGCGGTCATCAACGCGGAGGCGAAGAGCGAGGTCACGCCGAGCACGAAGCCGAAGCCGGCGCCGAAGACCCGCCCGCCGAGGATCAGCAGGAAGAAGACGAGCTCCACCCCGGCGGTGCCCGCCGAGAGCATCCGCAGCACGGCGTTCATCGCGCTGAGGACCCCGAGGATCGCCAGCACCCGCGCGTCCATGCCGCCCTCGCTCAGCTCGGCCAGCACGACCGCGATCACGATCGGCAGCAGCGCGAGGAAGAGGAACGGCGGGTCGATGCGGGCGTCGTCGGGCACCTGCAGCAGCAGCGGCCACAGCAGCATCATCAGCCCGCCGAGCGAGGCGACGGTGAGGACGGCGGCGGAGCGCAGCGAGAGGGGTACGGCGACCGGGGTGGTCGTGCGGACGGCGCTCACGCGGTCCTCGCCCCCAACGCCGCGACCACCTCGTCGGCGCGCAGCCAGGGCGCGCCGAGCACCTTCATCACCTGCGGCGCGAAGGCGGGCGACTCAGCGACCACCCGTCGTACGGGACCGGCGGAGACGACCTCGCCCTCGGACATGACGACGACCTCGTCGGCGGCCTGGGCGGTGAACTCCACGTCGTGGGTCGCGACGAGCACGGCGTGCCCGTCGTCGGCGAGCTGGCGCAGCATGCCGGCCAGCGCCCGCTTGGCGGCGTAGTCGAGGCCGCGGGTCGGCTCGTCGAGGAGCACCACGTGGGGTCGCGCGACGAGGACCAGCGCCAGGGCGAGCGCCAGGCGCTGTCCCTCGGAGAGGTCGCGGGGGTGCTGGTCGCCGGGGATGCCGGGGACGAGTCGGTCGAGGACCGCGCGGGTGCCCTCGCCACCGGCGGCGCACTCCTCGTCGACGGTCTCGAGGTAGAGCAGGTCGGCCGAGCTCTGCGGCAGCAGCCCCACGACGTTGCGACGCTGGGCCGGCTCGAGCCGGGCGGGGTCGGACCCGCGCGAGGCGACGACGCCGTGGGCGCGCTTGCCGGTGCCCTGGAGGGCCCAGAGCAGGGAGGACTTGCCGCAGCCGTTGCGGCCCATCAGCGCGGTGACGCGTCCTTCCCCGAGGGTGAGGTCGAGCTCGCGTACGGCGACGGTGCGGCCGTGGGTGACGGTGACGCCGCGTGCGGTCAGCGCCTCGGGGGCGTCGGGCAGGACCTCCTGCACCGGCGGCGCGAGGTCGAGGTTCCGAGCGGAGCGTCGGGCCTCGCGGACCGTCAGCGGGAGGGGGCTCCACCCGGCAGCGCGGCCGAGCTCGACGATCGGGGGCACGACGGGCGAGTGGGCCAGCAGCTCGGCCGGGGTGCCGACCTGCACCCGGGCGTCACCGGTCAGCAGGCACATCCGGTCGGCGAACGGCACGACCCGCTCGAGGCGGTGCTCGGCGACGAGCACCGAGACGCCGAGGTCGTGGACCAGGCGGGTGAGGGTGGCGAGGACGTCCTCGGCGGCAGTCGGGTCGAGGGCGGAGGTCGGCTCGTCGAGGACGAGCAGGCGCGGGTGCGTGGTGAGCACGGAGCCGATCGCGACCCGCTGCTGCTGCCCGCCCGAGAGGGTGCGCAGGTCGCGGTGGCGCAGGTCGGCGATGCCGAGCAGGTCGAGCGTCTCCTCCACGCGGCGGCGCATCGCGTCGGGGGCGAGGCCGAGCTGCTCCATGCCGTAGGCGAGCTCCTCCTCGACGGTGTCGGTGACGAAGCCGGCGGCGGGGTCCTGGCCGACGTAGCCGATGACGTGGGCCCGGTCGCGTGGCGGCGTGCGCAGGATGCTGGTGCCGTCGAGCAGCAGGTCACCGCGCAGCGTGCCGCCGCTGAAGCGCGGCACCAGCCCGGTCACCACGCCGAGCAGCGTGGACTTGCCGACGCCGGTCGGGCCCGAGACCAGCATCAGCTCGCCCTCCTCGATCGTCAGGTCGACGTCGCTGAGCACCGGGTGGTCGTCGTAGGAGACGGAGACTCCGCGCAGCTCGATCATGCGAGCACCTCCCTCGGGGGTGGCGCGGCGACGCCGGCGAGAGCACCGACGAGCACGCCGAGCAGGGCGACCAGCGAGATCTGAGGGGCGGTGGAGAGGTCGGGGTAGGCGATCAGCAGCTGGTGGCCGTTGACCCACCAGCCGACGACCCCCACGGTCACCCCGGACGCGACGATGGCCAGCTCGGGCCAGCGCCAGCGGTCGGGGCGGTAGCGCGTGCGCTCCACCCGCCGTCCGGCGCTCACGAGCCCGGCGACCGCCACCACGATCCCGAGGGCCAGCATCGGGAGCGCGAGGTAGCGCGGCGCGGTCAGGTCGAGCGTGGCGTAGACCCCGACGCACACGCCGCACAGGCCCGCGAGCATCAGGGCGCCCGTCGTACGACGCTGGGCGGGGGTGGCCGCGCCCGTCCGGCCGTAGCCGCGGGTGTCCATCCCGGCCGCGAGGGCGAGGGAGCGCTCGAGGGCGTCCTCCATGACGGGCACGACGAAGCGGCGCAACCGTCGCACGCGACCGGTCTCGCCGCCGCGCAACGCCTGGGCCGCGCGCACCCGGCGCACGCTGTCGGCGAACTGCGGGAGCACGGTGACGGCGACGACGAGGGCGGTCCCGACCTCGTAGAGCGCCGGCGGCACGGAGCGCAGCAGCCGCTTGGGGTTGGCCAGGGCGTTGGCGGCGCCGATGCAGATCACGATCGTGGCGAGCCGCAGGCCGTCGTAGAGCCCGGCGAGCAGCGACTCCTGCGTCACCGGACCGAGCAGCGTGATCCCGAGGACCCAGTCGGGCAAGGGGATCTGCGGGAGGTCGAGGATCACCGTGCCGGGATAGGACCCGGCGAAGATCAGGCGGAAGACGACCCGCAGCACCACGATGGCGATGCCGAGGTAGACGTAGAGCCGGAACGACCGACCCCACGGCTGGTCCGAGCGGCGAGCCATGACGACCGTGCTCGCAACCCCGATGAGGAGCAGCAGCACCAGCGGGTTGGTCGTGAGCGACGCCGCCGTGGCGAGACCGATCGCCCACAGCCACCAGGCCACGGGGTGCACGTCGCGCAGGAGGCGGGCTCCGGCGACGCTCGGTCGCGTCAGGGTCACGGTGCTCACGGGCCGGTCTGCCTCCTGCGAAGCAGGAAGACGACGCCGGCGACCGCGAAGAGCACCACGATCAGCGCCGGGGCGACCCACGCGGGCAGGCCGTCGTCGGAGGCGTCGGCCGCCGTGGGCGAGACCGGGTCGTCCGAGAAGGGCATGGTCGTGGCCTCCTCCGACGGGGTCGCCGACGAGGTCGCCGACGGGGCGGTGCCGGTCGACGGGTCGGCAGACGCGCTCGGCTTGCTCGGCTTGCTCGGCTTGCTCGGCTTGCCGGTGGTGGACGCCGAGGCCGACGAGGCCGACGGGGCCTGCGATGGCGTGCCGGCGCCGGCCGAGGGGGTGGGTCCGTCGGTGGGGCTCGGGGTGGGCGTCGAGCCACCGTTGTCTCCGCCACCGTCTCCGGGGGCTGCGGACGGCGACGGTTGCGCGGTCGGCGTGGGAGCCGGTGTCGGGCTGGGCGAGGCGTGCGCCGCCGGGGTGTAGCTCGGCGTCGCGTCGCCTCCGCTCTCGTCCCACGAGAAGGCGACGTAGCCCCCGTCGGGGATGGTCAGCGAGGAGGCGCCGAGGCTGGAGTAGACCCAGCCGCCGCCCTTGCCGTCGGTCCACCACAGGCCCCAGTAGGCGTTGGCCGGCGAGGTGTTGATGCACGGGTCCTCGGCCGGGACGCCGGACACCCGGCACACGAATCCGGGCTGGCGCTGGGCGTAGGTCAACGGGTGGCCGCCCGACGGGAACAGCGCGGACGCCTTCTGGCCCCCACCCCCCGAGACACACGCCGAGGACACTCCCCCGCCGAGCTGGTTGAAGTCGACGACGACCGTCACGCCGCTCGCGCTGGAGCAGCCGGCTGCCACGGCAGGTGCGGGCACGCCGACCCCGACCGCCGCCGCCACGAGGGCGGCGGCGGCCAGGAGCCGTCCGAGAGCGTGGTGGTGTCGCACGGTCAGCGGATGACGGTGATCGTCGTGGTGTTGGTGCGGTTGCCGAACTGGCCGACGACCTTGACGGTCGCCTTGCCGAGGTCGCCCGTGACCTTGAAGCGCTTGGTCAGGACGCCCTGGGCGTTGGCGGTCCCGGCCGCGACGGGCTTGCCGCGCAGAAAGACCCGCACCGACTCACCACGGACCAGGCCGCTGACCTTGACCGTGTCGAACGCACCGCGCGTCACGCGCGCCTTGGCGACCTTGAGACCGACCTTCGTGGCGGCGAGGACCTGGACGGTGGTGGATCCGACCGTGGCCTCACCGGAACGCACGACGAAGGTGCGCAGCGCAGTGCCGGCCGGCAGGGTCACGCGCGCGACCGCCTGACCGTTGTCGCCGGCCGTCGTGCGTGCGGCGACGGCACCGCCGCGGGTCACGCAGACCGTGTCACCGGGCGCGAGACCACCGCTGGAGACGACGGAGACCTTGCGGCCGGCCTGCTGGAAGAACTCCTGCTCCGGCACGGCGACCGGGCCGGTGCCCTCGAGCGGCGCCCACTGCAGACCCGGCAGCGCCTGGGCGGAGGCCCGGCGGAACTGGTCCTCGGTGGCGTCGGTGACGCCCTCGCCGCGCGCGGTGTTGCGCGCCGCGGCGTCGTAGGCGACCGCACCGTTGTCGGGCGTGAGGCCCGAGGCGCACGGGGCGGTGTCGTCGGCCTGGAGACCGCGCACCCAGGTGGCTGCGGCGGCGGCACGGGCGGTGTCGCCCTCGGTGCCGAGCGCCCAGGCCGCGAGGCCGGTGCTGTTGGTGTTGGGCGCCTCGGTGGAGGTGCCACCACCGAAGGAGCCGTCGGCGTTCTGCACGCCGGCGAGCCAGTCGGTCGCCCTCGTGACGGCGGCCTGGACATCCGCGTCGTCGGTCTGGCTCTGCAGCGCGATCACCGCGAGCGCGGTGACGTCGGTGTCGGGCGAGGCCTCGGGGTCGGCGTCGCAGGCCTGGAGGGGCGCGTCGGCGGCCGCGAAGTTGAGCCGGAAGAAGCCCTCGCTGCACTGCTGGGCGAGCAGGAAGTCGGTGACCGGGTCGACCCGGGCGCTGGCCTCGGCGTCGAGGCCCTGGACGGCGAAGGCCTGACCGATGGTGTTGGAGAAGTCGGCCTCGAACTGCTGGGTCGGGTCGAAGGTGTCCTGGAGGCGGCCCGCGATCGGCCCCTCGGTGGCGACCTGCGCCTCGAGGTCCGCGACCAGGTCGGTGCCGCCGAAGGCGTTGCCGTCGCGACCGGCGCTCGTGGCCAGGGCCAGCGCCTTGCCGAGCGAGCCGGCGAGCACGTGCGTGCTGTCACCGGTCGGGTAGGACGTGTAGGAGTCGAGGTTGGTCGCGATCGCGTCGGTGATCGTCTGGACGGTCGCGTCGTGACCGCCGACGGAGTCGAGGCCGAGGGCCACGTCGATCGAGAGGCCGTAGTCGTCGAACCCACCGAAGTTGGGGTTGAAGACCAGGCCGTCGGTCAGCTGGGTCTCCAGCCAGGCGGCGCCGGCGGCGACGGGGGCGGGGTCTACCTCGGCGGCGTACGACGGGGCGGCGGGCAGTGCGGCCAGCGCACCGAGGGCGAGGGCCGGGGTGGCCAGCAGGGCGGCGCCGCGGCGCAGGAAGGGGCTGCTCATGAGGGGGTCCTCTCCGCTGCACACAGCGGAGGCGACCAGGCCCGGTGCCTGGGGGGCGCCACCGCTGCTTTCCTCGACAGCGAGTGATCAGGACGCGTCGCAACGGGCGTTCCGGCTCGTCGTCAGGGGCTCGGGAGCCTCGGACGACCTACGGTTGCGGGTCAGCGCCGGAGTCGGACCGGCTTTCCCCACTGCGGGCGTGATGAATGTGTACCGGGCCGCACGCTACCAGCGATCGCGGGCCGCCCGTGCGTCGCGCATCTCACGCCCCGAGCACCGCGGTCACGGCTAGGTTGGGCTCGTCCGGTCCCCGGACCACGTCGAGGAGGATCACCATGGCACGGATGGCTCCGAGCAGGGTCGTGCTCCACGGTCACGAGCTCTCCTACGTCGACAGCGGCTCGGGCCCGGTGGTGCTCTTCATCCACGGCATCCTCGGGTCCCAACGTCAATGGGCCCATCTCGTCGACCAGATGGACGAGGACCACCGGGTCGTCGTGCCCGACCTCTTCGGCCACGGGGAGTCGGCCAAGCCGCTCGGGGACTACTCCTTGAGCGCTCACGCTGCGACCATGCGCGACCTGCTCGACCACCTGGGGATCGAGAGGGTGACCCTCGTGGGGCACTCGCTCGGCGGCGGCATCGCGATGCAGTTCTTCTACCTCTTCCCCGAGCGCGTCGAGCGTCTGGTCCTGGTCTCCAGCGGTGGCCTGGGCCGCGAGGTCAACCTGATCCTGCGTGCCGCGACCCTGCCCGGCGCCGAGCAGGTGCTGAGCGTCGTCGCCTCCGTCCCCGTCACCTCCCGGCTCCGCGCCGTCGGTCGCGGCGCCGAGAAGGTCGGCTGGCGTCCGGGTGCCGACGTCGGTGCGATCTGGCGGGGCTTCAGCTCGCTCTCCGACCGCGAGAGCAGGCGGGCCTTCCTCGCCACCACCCGCGCAGTCATCGACTTCGGGGGCCAGAGCATCAGCGCCCACGACCACCTGGACGCCGCGCTGCCGATCCCGGTCCTGATCGTCTGGGGCACCAAGGACCGGATGATCCCGGCCTCGCACGCGCTGAGCGCCCAGGAGTCGGTCCCCGACTGCCAGGTCGAGCTCTTCGAGGGGGCGGGCCACTTCCCGCACCTCGACGACCCCGACCGCTTCGCGCGCGTGCTGCGCGACTTCGTCGCCGCCGGCCGCGCTCCGGACTGACGGCAGCAGCAGCACCCGCGAGTGCGCGTTCGTCGCGCCGGGGGTGGTGGGAGGTGTGCGCGTGCCGGATCGCCCACAGGTCACCGCCCGTCCGCGCTGGCCCGCCGCAGCGTCGGGTCGTGTGCCGCCCACAGCGGCCGGACGCGTTCTCCGACACACGACCCTGGCTCGGCCTCCAGCCTGCGACCGAGCTCGGCGGGCGGACTCCGGTCGTGTGCCGCTCGCAGCGGCTGAGCGCGCTGTGAAGGCTCAGGACATCGCGGACACATTAAGTCTCACGACATCGCGGACACCTGATCGGCTGTGTGGCCTTGGTTGGACGAGCCTGGGGCATGGCCAGGGATGGAGTGCCGGTGTCTCCGGAGTTCGCAGCGTTGGTGGCGCGCTAT
>NZ_CALRWD010000039.1:0-40228 GCF_943371775.1 Nocardioides psychrotolerans | reverse complement strand
GGTTCATTGGTTCAACACCCAACGACTACTGCACCGCCTGGGACGTCGACCACCCGCCGAAGCAGAAGCCCAGTACTACGCTGAAAACCACACCGACCACCACGTCGGAACCCAACCCGGGAGTGGATGAAACCCGGGACGGTTCACGGTCCGGTAGATGGGTGGACAACGTGTTACAAGTGGCCGGTCAGCCCCGCAGCCGCGCCAGCCGAGCGGCGAGCGCGTCGCGTCGGTGATCGTTGCCGTGCAGGTCGACGTAGCGCTCGGCGTAGACGGCGAGCAGCGCGTCGTCGAGTCGGCGGACGGCGCCGGGCGGGTAGCGGTAGTCCATCCGCTCGTTGAGGTCGTCGGTGAGCGAGCGCAGCACGTCGGCGAGCTCGTCGAGCGAGGTGATGCCGAGCTCGAGCAGCAGCCCCGAGATCCAGGCGTAGTGGTCGGTGCGCGACCAGCCGGCGTCGTCGTACTGCCCGGCGAGGAAGGCCGCGAGCTCGCGCGGGTCGATGCGCGGGTCGTCGGGCACCTCCTCGGTGCGCGGGAGCCCGGTGGGGCCGCTCGAGCGCAGGCGCTCGCGGATCGTGGAGAACTCCTGGTCGGCGAGCTCGAGCAGCCCGGCGGCGAGGGTGAAGCGACGGTCGAGGTCGCGCGCGTGCTCGAGGGGTACGTCGCCCTTGTAGCGGATGTCGTGCTCGAACTCCGCCCACGCGTGCTGCAGGACGGTGCGCACCTGCACCTGGGCGACGCGCCCCCGCAAGGCTGCCAGCGCGCGGTCGCTCTCGCGGGCGGTGTCGAGCTCGATGAGCAGGTGCCGGCTGGCATAGCCGAAGCGGCCTTCGCTGGCGGTCTCCTGGCCCATGTCACGGTCCTCCTTGACCACGACCTGGTCACCGAGGAGGTCGGCCACGGCCGACACGTCGCTGTGCACGTAGGTGATGACGCGCACGCCGATCTGGTCGGTGATCTCGCGCAGCGGGTCGGTGAAGACCGGCCTGCCGTCGACGGTGCGGGCGGCCTTCTTGGCGAAGGACTGCACGCCCTTGGTGCGGCCGGTGACGGACAGGTAGTTGATGCCGGCCTCGTCGAGGATGCCGGTCACGAGCGCGACGAACTGGCGGCCGGCCTCGATGAGCGCCGGCTGCTGCGCGGCGTACTCCTGGGTCGCCGCGTGCGCGTCGGGCAGCGACGGCGTGACGATGTAGCCGGTCTCGAGGTCGCCGTAGGTCGTGACCCGCTCGGGGTGGCGCTGGCGGAAGAGCGCGACGTAGGCGCAGACCACGGCGTCGACCTGGTCCTCGACCACGCGCAGCTGGCTCTTGCGGGTCGCGGTCTCGACCTGCTCGCGCAGCGCCGCCCAGGTGGGGTCGGCCTCGGTGGTGACGACGGACTCGACGTGGCTCATCAGGGTGAGCAGCTCGCTGCGCAGGAGCTCGAGGTCGCGACCGGCCTTGGCCTTGTACTTCAGCGTGCGCGGCAGCCCGAAGAGCACCACGGTCGCGGGGTGGGGGTAGACCTCGATCGCGCGGCGCGCGCGGCCCGAGCGCGGGTTCATGTCGAGGCCCAGCAGGCTGCAGACGCGAGCCCCGCGGGTGCCGTCGGCGAACTCCGGCTTGCCGAGGTTGGAGGGGTGCGTCCCGGCCTCGAAGCGGCGGAAGTCCTTGCTCAGCGCCTTCTCCGCGTCGCGCGAGCCCGTCGGGTTGGTGACGATGAGCGGCGCGTCGATGGCGACCAGGCACTCGCCGTCGACGTACGCCGCCAGGGCGGCCGCGATCTCGTCGTCGGTGCGCACCGCGGCCACGGCCAGCAGGCGCGCGTCGTCGTCGAGGACCGCCACGCCCGTGGGCTGGCGCTCCCCCCACGCGAGGTCGATCCCGATGTGGTGCACGGGGTCAGCCTGCCCTAGTCGGCGGCGAACTCCCGCGCGATCGCCGCCCCGAGCCGCGCGTTGTTGCGCACGAGCGCGATGTTGGCCGTCAGGCTGGCGCCGTCGGTGAGCTCGACGATCCGGCCGAGGAGATAGGGCGTGGCGTCCTTGCCGGTGATGCCGAGGGCGTCCATGTCGGCCAGGGCGCGGTCGATGATCAGCCCGATCTCGTCGGCCGGGATCTCGTCCTCGGCCGGGATCGGGTTGGCGACCACGAGCCCGCCGTCGAGCCCGAGGCCCCACTTGGCCCGCATCATCGCGGCGACGTCGGCGGGGGTGTCGACCCGCATCGGGGCGCGGTGACCGCTCGCGCGGGAGAAGAACGACGGGAACTCGTCGCTGCCGTAGCCCACCACGGGCACGCCCAGCGTCTCGAGCATCTCCAGGGTCAGCCCGATGTCGAGGATGCTCTTGACCCCCGCGCACACGACCGCCACGTCGGTGGTGCCGAGCTCGGTGAGGTCCGCGGACACGTCGTACGACGTCTCGGCGCCGCGGTGGACGCCGCCCAGGCCGCCGGTGACGAAGACCCGGATGCCGGCGAGCGCTGCGAGCCGCATCGTCGAGGCGACCGTGGTCGCTCCGTGGACGCCGCGCGCGACGACGTAGGGCAGGTCGCGGACGCTGACCTTCATCACGTCGGCGTGACTGGCGAGCAGCTCGAGGTCGTCGGGGGCGAGACCGATGCGGGGGCGCCCGTCGAGCACGGCGATCGTGGCCGGGGTGGCTCCCAGCGAGCGGACGATGCCCTCGACCTCGACGGCCATCTCGACGTTGGCCGGGTAGGGCATGCCGTGGCTGATGATCGTGCTCTCCAGCGCGACGACCGGGCGGCCCTCGGCGAGCGCGGTCGCCACCTCGTCGGTCACGGTCAGCAGCGGGTGCGGGCTCGGTGGTGGTGTCGTCACAGCAGGCTCCTCACGAGCTCGTCGGTCAGGTCGGCGCGGACCGTGGAGGTCGACGCGACGGTGAGCGCTGCGGCCGCGTGACCGTAGGCCGCGGCATCCGGCAGCGAGGCTCCGCCCAGCAGGGAGTGGCAGAAGGCGCCGAGCATCGCGTCGCCCGCACCGGTCACGTCCACGACCTCGCCGGGCAGCGTCGCGAGCCGGACCTCGCCGTCGGGCATGCTCAGCAGCGAGCCGTGGGCGCCCTCGCGCAGCCACACCACCGACACCCCGCGCGCGTGCAGGTCGGCGGGCGTCGTCGCGCCCAGCGCCGTCAGCTCGGCGGTGTTGGGGGTCACGGCCCACAGCGGTCGGTCGCGCAGCGCGGGGGCGAGGGTCGCGGCCTTGGGCACGCTCACCGGGTCGAGGACGACCCGGACCCCGGCGGCGCTGGCCAGCTCCCAGGCCCGGGCCATCGTGTCGGGCTGGAGGTTGCCGTCGAGCACGACCAGGTCGGCCGCGCCGATGACGGCGCGCTCGACGTCCATGTCCTCGGGGCGCAGCGTCGCGGTGGCCGACATGTCCGACACGGCCACGTGGAGCTCGCCGCGCTCGTCGAGGACCGCGACGTAGGTGCCGCTCTCGCCGACCACCCGACGCACGCGGGTGACGTCGACGCCGGCGGCGGCGGTCGCGGCGAGCAGCTCATCGCCGAAGAGGTCACGACCGACGGCGGCGACGAGCAGCGTGGGGGTGCCGAGGCGGGCGAGGTTCTCCGCGATGTTGCGGCCCACCCCGCCGGGGCTGGTCGCGATGGTGCCGGGGTTGCTGGTGCCCGGCACGACGGCTCGCGTCGTGCGCGCCTTGAGGTCGAGGTTGGCGCCCCCGATCACCACCACCGTCACGGGGCGTGACGCTACTCCCCGGCGCGCGAGGAGCGACGCAGGGTCACCCGGTCGATGACGCTGCCGTCGGTGGCGAGCGCGGTCAGCCGCATCCGCGCGACCCCGTGGCGGTCACGCGGGGTGACGTCGACGAAGCCGATCGAGTGCTGGGCGTCGGTCACCGACGACCACGTCGTCGCCTCGGGCACCCGCACCCCGCCGGCGACCGTGACGTAGGACAGCGGCTGTCCGCCGACGGGGTAGACGGCCTGACCGGCTCCGCCAGCGGTGAGGTAGGTCGTGCCGCGGCGGCTGTCGACCACCGCGCCACGCGGGGCCTCGACGACGGGAGCGCCGTCGCGCACGGGGTGGGTGCGCTCATAGCAGTGGTTGTGGCCGTTGACGACGAGGTCGACGGAGAAACGGTCGAAGATCGGCTCCCAGCGGTCGCGGTGACCGCCGTCGGAGCCGTGGACCAGGTTGGTGCAGTACATGCAGTTGTGGAAGCCGACCACCACGAAGTCGAGGTCGGTGCGGGCCCGCATGGCGGTGAGCTCGCGGACCAGCCACCGGTCCTGGGCGGTGCCGAGGTAGTCGGCGTTGCGGTCGATCTCGTAGGAAGCGTCGTTGCCGTCGAGCGCGATGAAGCCGACGTTGCCGTAGACGAAGGAGTAGGTCACCGGTGCCCCCTCGACCCCGTTGCGGGGCAGCGAGAAACGGTCGAGGTAGCCGGCGTAGCCGAGCTCGCCGTTGCCGGTCTCCATCTCGTGGTTGCCGACCGTGGTCATCCACGGCGTGCTCCGGGCGCTCGGCTGGATCTGGCGCAGCCAGCGGTCCCACTCGGCGAAGTCCTGCGTGTCCGGCCCGCCGACGCCGGTGCCGCCGCTGGAGTCGGCGTAGCAGAGGTCGCCCACCACGAAGGAGAAGTCCGGCGCCTGCCGCCGGATCAGTGCCACGTGCGCGGCCGCCGCCGCGTTGACGCCCATGTCACCGAAGGCCGCGAAGCGGAAGGCCTCCGGCTCCTCCGGCGCGGTGCGGAAGGTGCCGGTCACCGCGGTCGCGCCGGTGGCCCCGCCGTGGTCGATCCGGTAGCGGTAGCTCGTGCCCGGTCTCAGCCCGCCGATCCGGGCGTGGTGGTAGACCGAGCCGACGTCCTTGGAGGAGCGGGAGTCCACGTCCACGACCCGCCCGAGGCCCCGGTCGACGCCGACCTCGAGCCGCGGTCGTCGTACGGACGCCGGGGTGGACCACGAGACCGCCATCTGGCGCCGCGGGTCCGCGCCGTAGGTGAGGTGCACGCCCTGGGGCGGCGCGGCGGCGGTCGCGGGCGGGATCCAGAGCAGGGAGGACGCGGCTGCGCCGCCGAGGAGCGTACGACGAGTGGCCGGGGGCAGCGGGGGCGTCACGGTCGCAGCGTGGCAGGCAGCGGTGAACGCGGCGTGAATCCGGGCTGGACGTCAGCGCGGGTAGGCCCGCAGGACCCGGCGGATCAGGTCCTCGGGCAGCGGCCGGTCGAGGTCGAAGCGGAGCGTGCCACGGCCGGACGCGTGCGGGGCGAGGTCGAGCACCAGGCCGGCGTCGCCGGCGGGCGCAGGCGGCTCGGGGTAGACCGAGAGGTGCTCGGTCCAGCCGGCGACGTGGAGCAGCGAGTGCCCGTCACGCTGGAAGGTCGGCATGTTGTAGCGGATGACCTCCGTGAGGCCGGGGATCTCCTCGTGGACCCAGCCGCGCACGCGCTGCACGGCGGCAGCAGCCTCGGGGGTGAGGGAGGCGACGTACTCCTCGACGTCGGCGAACTTCTGGGTCATGGCCGCACGCTACTGGACCGTGGGCCTCGGCGCGGTGTCGATCAGCGACCCAGCCGGAGCAGCCGGTCGTCGCCGTCGGCGGGGTCTCCGCGGCCGTCGGTGTTGGAGGTCGTGAGCAGCAGCCCGTCGCCGTCGAGCGTGGTCGCGACCGTGCGCAGGCGGCCGAGCTCGCCCGACAGGTGCGCGACCGGCTCACCGACGACCTCCGTGCCGTCGGCGGTCAGCGGCACCTCCCACAGCGTGCGACCGCGCAGGGCCGCCATCCACAAAGAGCCGTCCCAGAAGGTCAGTCCCGCGGGCGAGGCGTCCTCGGTGCGCCACACGACCGCCGGGTCGGTGTAGTCAGCGCCGCCCCCGGAGCCCTCGACCGCGGGCCAGCCGTAGTTGGCGCCGGCCTCGATCAGGTTGAGCTCGTCCCAGGTGTCCTGCCCGAACTCGCTGGCCCAGAGCCGGCCCCGGTCGTCGAAGGCCAGGCCCTCGATGTTGCGGTGGCCCAGGCTGTAGACCGCCGAGTCGAACGGGTTGCCCGGTGCCGGCTCGCCGTCGGTGGTGAAGCGCAGGATCTTGCCCGACAGGGAGTCGGGATCCTGCGCCTCGTCCGGCGAGCCGTTGTCGCCGGTGCTCACGTAGAGCAGGTCGTCGGGGCCGAGCAGCAGCCGCCCGCCCTGGTGGTAGCCGGCGCCGCCCGGGATGCCGGACACCAGCACCTCGGGCTCGCCCAGCGCCGCGCCGTCCCAGGTCATCGCGACGATCCGGTTGTCGTCCTCGGTGGAGTAGTAGGCCAGCACCCGGTCCTGCTCCGGGGTCGTGGCGAGCCCGAGCAGCCCGGCCTCGCCGCCGGCACTGACGCCCGGCAGCGTCGCGAGCGGGACCGGCGTGCGTCCGTCGACCCGTAGGATCCGCGCGGTGTCGCGCTCCCCGACCAGGATCGCTCCGTCGGCGAGCTGCACCAGGCCCCAGGGACTGACAAGACCGTCGACGACCTCGACGCTGCGCAACGCGTCCCCGTCACCGACCTCGACGGCCGCGTCCGCCGTGGCGACGGCGTCGCTGGGCTCGTTGGCAGCCTCGACGTCGTCGGAGCAGGCCGAGAGGGTCAGCGCCAGGGTGAGGACGACGGCAGACGGGCCGACGGCACGGGTGCGGCTCATGCCCCCATCGTGGCAGTGGCCTGGCTGGCGTCATGGCTGGCCTCGTGGTGCTCGTGCGTGGGGTGGAGGCGCACGGGCAGCGCGTCGACGCCGTAGACCGCGGACAGCTTGCGGAAGTCGAGCTGGTCGTCGTCGGCGGTGACCGCGAGGTCGGGGAAGCGGCGGGCCAGGGCGCGCAGCGAGATGCGCAGCTCCATGCGGGCCAGCTCCGCGCCCACGCAGCGGTGCAGGCCGTGGCCGAAGGCGAGGTGACGGGTGGGGGCACGACGCGGGTCGAAGGTGTCGGCGTCGGGGGTGAGCGCGGGGTCGCGGTTGGCGCCGAGCAGCGAGATGCCGATGCAGTCGCCGGCCTTGATCTGCTGCCCGCCGAGCTCGAGGTCCTCGCGGGCGAAGCGGAGGAAGGCCAGCTGCACCACGGTGAGGTGACGCAGCAGCTCCTCGACGACACCGTCGACGGCAGCGTCGTCGCCGTCGCGGAGCACCGTCATCGCCTCGCGGTGCTGGACGAGGAGGTAGGTGCCGAGCGCGAGCATGCTGGCCGAGGTCTCGTAGCCACCGAGGAACACGCCGTCGGCGAGGCCGCCGAGCGTGACGTCGTCGAGCTCGTCGCCGTGCTCGCGCAGCAGCGAGCCGATCAGCCCGTCCCCGGGCGTCTCACGCTGGCGGGCGACCTGGCCGATGAGGAACTCGCGCGTGTGGGCGGCCGCGCCGAAGACGCCGACCCCGCCCTGGGAGAGGTCGAAGCGGGCGGCGCCGAGGCTGTGGAAGCGCGCGCGGTCGTCGACCGGCAGGCCCAGCAGCTCGCAGATCACCTCGAAGGGGATCGGGAAGGCGAACTGGTCGACGAGGTCCACGACCGGGCCGTCGGCCTCCATCGCGTCCAGGCGCGCCTCGACGATCTGCGCGATCAGCGGCTCGAGGCGGGCGAGCTTGTGCTTGGTGAACTCGGGGGTGAGGTACTTGCGCAGCACGGTGTGGTGCGGCGGGTCGGTCATCCCGAGCCCGCCGATCTGCTCCGAGGGGTCGCGGCCCTCCTGGGAGACGAACTGACCCAGGTCGTTGGAGAGCTGGTCGCCGCGGGCGAGCAGCTCGCGGGCCTCGTCGTAGCCGCTGACCAGCCAGATGCCCTTGCCGAACATCTGGGTGAGCCGGACCACGGGTGTCTCGGTGCGCACCTGGGCCATCTCGGGCAGCGGGTCGAGACCGTCGCGCTGGAGCGGCATGGTGATCGAGTCGGGGAGGAAGCGCAGCTTGCGCAGGTCGATCCCGTCGCGCGTCGAGCGCGCCAGCAGCCGGGTCGCCACCCGGCGCTTGAGCGTGCTCACGATCCCCATGGGGCCTAGTTCACCAGACGGGAGCCCCGATCGTGCATCAGGAGTGACCCTGACAACACCCCGTGTCCAGACCGTCCCCCTGCTCCGGTGCACCCCGATCGACGTCGACCAGCCGCTCTGAGGCCCCCCGTACGCTGGCTCGGCGAGGCGAACCGCGCGTCGCACCACCCGTCGTACGCCTCCGAGGAGAAGCAGCATGCGCGCAGTCTGGAACGACCAGGTCATCGCCGAGAGCGACGACACCGTCGTGGTCGAGGGCAACCACTACTTCCCGCTCGCCTCCGTCGACGCGGCCGTGCTGCGTCCGTCGTCGAAGCAGACGCACTGCCCCTGGAAGGGCGACGCGAGCTACTACAGCCTCGAGGTCGACGGCGCGACCAACCCCGACGCCGCCTGGTTCTACCCCACCCCCTCCGACGCGGCCGCCAACATCAAGGACCGGGTCGCGTTCTGGCGGGGTGTCACCGTCTCGGAGTGAGGCTGGCCGCAGGAGTCGCCGGCGTCAGTCCTGGTCGAGCCGTGCCAGCTCGTCGGCGCTCAGCTCCAGGTCGGCGGCAGCGGCGGAGTCGGTGATCGACTGCGGGCGCTTGGCTCCGGGGATCGGGATGACGACAGGTGACTGCGCGAGCTCCCAGGCCAGTGCGACCTGCTGGGCGCTCACCCCGCGAGCCTGGGCGACCTCCGCGAAGGCGGGGTGCTTCTCGGCGAGCTCCTTGGCGTCACCGAGGCCTCCCAGCGGGCTCCACGGCAGGAAGGCGAGGCCGAGCTCCTCGCAGACCTCGATCTCGGGGAGGCTGCTGCGGAACTTCGGGGAGAACTGGTTCTGCACGCTCACCAGCGCGTCCCCCAGGACGGCGTGCGCGGCCCGGATCTGGGCGGGGTCGGCGTTGGAGAGCCCGATCATCCGCACCTTGCCGGAGTCGGCGATCTCCTGGAGCGTCCCGATCACCTCGTCGTAGGGGGTGGCCGGGTCGGGACGGTGGTGCTGCCACAGCGCGATCTGCTCGACGCCGAGGCGCCCGAGGCTGGCGTCGACGGCGGAGCGCAGGTGCGCGGGCGAGCTGTCGGTCGCCCAGTCGCCGCCGTCGGTGCGCACGTGGCCGCCCTTGGTGGCGAGCAGGACCTGGTCGCGCACGCCGAGCTCGTCGAGGAGCCCGGCGACGAGGGTCTCGTTCTGGCCCTGCGCTGCGGCCCCGTGCTCGCCGGGGCCGTAGGCGTCGGCGGTGTCGAAGAGGGTCACGCCCGCGTCGAGGGCGGCCCGCACGGTGTCGGCGAGCTGCTCACGCGGCTGCGCGCCGGTCTGGTCGAAGGTCATCAGGCCGAGGCCGACGGCCCCGACCTCGATGCGTCCGGTGGTCTGGTTGCCGAGGTGTCGTGTCTGCACCTCTCCACAGTGCCCGGAGGGTCACGCGGGGAAACGACGGCGGACCCGGGTGACCCGGGCACGAGGTGCCCGCGCCCCGCGATCCGGACCCCGCACGGCCTGCGCCGCCGTGACCGGCTCCAGGTGGGGTCGCCCCACCCGCGACACGAACTGCGCCAGCAGCCGTGCCTCCTCGGACCGCTCGCGCTGCGGCGTCTGCCAGCACTCGATCACGGCGCGGTCGGGGCGCAGGTGCACCATCGTGTGTCCGTACTCCGCCTTCCAGTTGAAGTAGCGCAGGTTGGGGTTGGCCACCTTCGCCGCCTCCTCGAGCGCGACGGTGGGTGCGAGGGCCGCCGGCCGGAAGCGGGCGTCGTACGTCGCCGCGTCGGTGAACGCCGCTCCCCGGCTGCCCCCCGTCGCGGCGAAGTAGAGCTCCTCCGCGATCACGTCCTGACCCCCCGGGCGCCCCATCGTGGAGCCCACCATCTCGACCCCGACCGCCCCGAGAAGGCCGCCGCCCGTGAGCGGCTCGTAGCTCGGCAGCTGCGCGTCCTCGACCAGGTCCGAGCCGAAGTAGCCGTGGGAGTCGCCGGAGACGACCACGTTGTCGACGATGCCGTGCTGGCGCAGGAAGCGGAACAGGCGGGTCCGCTCCTGAGGGTGGCCTCCCCACCCGGTCGTGTAGATCTCCCCCTGCGGTGCGTTGAGGTCCAGCCCGAAGGCCTGCGCGAGCTGGTCGGCGAAGGGCAGGTTGAAGGCGCGCAGCTGGCTGAGGTTGACCTGGTTGACCACCAGCCGGTGCGTGGCCCCGCGCCGCTTGCTGACCAGCAGGGCGCCCTCCAGCCAGGCCCACTGCTCGTCCCCCAGCACCTGCGAGGCCTGGCCCTCGAGCCCGGCGAAGCGGCGCACGTCGAGGAGCACGACGTCGGCGGTCCGGCCGTAGGGCAGCACCCGGTAGGAGTAGAGCGCGGCGCGACCGCGCGGCGTCGGAAGGTTGCGGTCGGGGCCCGGCGATGGCGGGAAGCGGCCAGTCCCGTCCGGGACCGGCGGGCGGATCGGGGTCCACTCGAAGAGCACCGACCCGGCCTGCTCGGTGGTCAGCGTGACCCGGTCGCCCTGCTGTCCTGGGTCGTAGTCGTGCTGGTCGGCCATGATCGCGAAGGGGGCCGCGTGGTGGGCCCGGATGAGCGCGGGGTCGGCGTAGTAGAGGGCGTAGCGCCTCCGCGCCTGCGCCACGGTGGTCCAGTCGGCGTTGTCGATGTCGGTGTCCCACCGCCGCTGGCCCTTCCAGAAGCGGGAGGCCGGGTGACCGCCGGAGTTGTCGTAGACGTGGTCGCCCGCGTGGGTCACCAGGTCGAGGTCGCGTCGCTCGCCGATGCGGTCGTAGGAGTTGAAGACGTCGTGCCACCACGACGTGCAGGCGACGTGCGCGACGGTCAGGGCGCGCACCGGGTCGGTGAGCGACGGCGCGGTGCGGGTGCGCCCGATCGGCGAGCGCCACCCGAGGGTCTCGAAGGCGTAGTAGAGCGTCGTCGCCGACGGCAGCCGGTCCGCGTCGACCTTGACCGTCCAGTCGCGGCGGGCGTCCGTGACGACCTGCCCCCGTCGTACGACGTGGCGCAGCGCGGGATCGGTCGCGATCCGCCAGCGCACCGTGACCCGTCGGAAGCCTTGGGGGTCGGGGACCCGGGTGGCGTCCCAGCCACGGCGGTCGGGGATGGTGATGCGGGTCCAGAGCACGACCCGGTCTGCCAGCGGGTCCCCGGACATGACGCCGTGCCCGAAGGGCAGCAGCTCCTCGGCGACCGGGTAGGTCCAGTCGGCCGGCAGCCTGCGGGAGTAGGGCCGCGCGGCCCCGGCGCCGGTCGCGCCGTCCGCGGCGGCATCGACCGCCACGGTGCCCAGCGCGAGGCCGGCGAGCCCCCCGCCGCGGAGCAGGCCGCGGCGTCCGAGCCGGCCAGGCTCTCCGGCTGGTGTCGAGCCGGTGGGGCGACCGGTGTCCATGCCAGGTCGAACGCCGCAGCGGGCAGGTGGTTACGCCGGGACCGGCCCTCCGACCCGAGTGTTCACGTGCACGTCACCCGGTGCGCTCGGCCGCCACGGACGCGAGCGTCCGCAGGAAGGCCGTGCGCTTCGCGCCGCTGAGCCACCAGGAGTTGCCGCTGGTGTTGAGCTCGGAGTCGAAGTAGGCGGCGAACGTGCCCCCGTGGGCCCGGATCCCGGCCACGGTGTCCTCGAAGAACGTGGCGCCGTTGGGGCTGGCGAAGCCCTCGTCGGTGATGCCGAGCTCGCCGAGGCCCCAGTCGACGTCGACCCGGTCGGCGAAGGCCTCCATGCGCGTCCAGTAGCCGGTGAGGTCGGTCCACTTGGTCTCGTTCTTGGGCGTGCCGTAGGCCTGGTAGACGTCGAGGGCGATGAAGTCGATCGGCGCACCGAAGGGGTAGAGGTGCTCGAAGGACATCTCGGGGTTCCCGGAGAAGAACTGGTTCCACCCGGTCACGCAGATCCCGAAGCGCAGCCCCGGCAGGTCGAACGTCGGCGCAAGCCGCTGCTGGAGCCTGGTCCAGTCGAGGATCTCCGGCTGGTCGTGCTCGGGCTCGTGGTGCAGCACCACCCAGACCTCGCCGTCGACGGCCGCGAGCTGACGTGCCGCGTCCGCGGCCCAGGCGTCGCCGCGACCGGCGGCCATCTCCGCCCACGTGTAGGGCAGCTTGAAGGAGACGAACGGGATCCGTCCCTTGGCGATGTCGGCCTGCGCGGTCTGCACGGCCCGGGCGACCTTGTCGTGGGTGTAGTAGGTGCGTCGGATCTGCAGCGGCACGCCGGCGTCGGCCTCGAGCTGCGCCGGGTCGGTGTTGCCGCCGTGGGCGGCGCCCAGCACGAAGTACGGCGCCGGGGCCGGCGGGGGCTGTGGCGTCGGGTCGGGCGTGGGCTCCGGGCTCGGGGTCGGCGGCGGCGGGGTCGGCGTCGGCGGCTCGGGCGTCGGCTCCGGGGTGGGCTCGGGAGTGGGCTCGGGAGAGGGCGGCTCGGGCGTGGGCTCGCCGGGCACCGCCACGGTGAGGAGGACTCCCTTGCTGGTCGCGGGCTCGTGGGTGAGCGTGCCGAGGGTGAGGGCGCGGTAGGTCACCGCATCCGCCACGGAGGTGTCGAGCGGAGCTGCCCAGGTGCCGGTGGCGGACACCGGCACCGCGTTCGGGTACGTCGACCACTCGCCGTCCGCGGTCAGCCGCTGGACGCGCACGACGGAGGCGCCGTCGGCCGGGGTCAGCGTGCCGACGAGGTCGACGACCGTCCCGGGCGCGACCGTCGTCTGCGTGACGCGAGCCGCGATGGCCACCGGTCGGCGCGCCACGGTGTAGCGCACGGGCGCGGTCGCGGCCGGCGCCACGTGGGCGGTGCCGTTGACCCTGACCCGGTAGGCGAAGGATCCGGAGCGGGGGTGCTCCATCCGCATGGCGAAGGTGCCGCGCCCGTCGGTCCGGGTCAGCCGCACGTTCTGCCAGCCGCCCCACGGGCCACGGCGCTGCAGCCGCACGGCGCGATGAGCGCTGACCGGTCGGGTCGTGCCGGTGACCAGGCTGGCCTGGCCCGCCCGCACGTCCCGGTCGTGCCACCGGACCCGCACGACCGAGGAGGCGCGACCGGCGGCCGGCTGGACCGCGGGTCCGACGAGCGACAGCGACGGGCCCGCCGCGGCCGGGGCCGGCCGGGCGGTCGCGGGCGTGCCGAGGGCCGCGAGGAGCGTGACGACTGCACCGGCGATGACGGCACGACGTGCCGACAGCGTCCGAGCGCGCGCGAAAGTGACCGCGAGCATCCATGCCTGCTTTCGAGGAAGGACACCCCGAGTTACCTGGGGGAGGTCCGTGGAACCTAGCCGCGGCGACACGCCGGGGCTCGCGGGTGGCGCGAAGTCTGACCGAAAGGAGGAGTCACCTGATCCGTTGTGACCAGCCTGCCGACGCCGATCGGCCATCACGATGCCCTCCGGCCCAGGGTCGCGGTCACCACGGGCACCGTGTGGTCGGTAATGCGGTCGAGCAGCGGGTCGTCGGCATAGCGGAACCCCGACCAGCCGATGCCCGGCGAGCCGAAGATCCAGTCGATGTGCATCGCCTGGGGCGGGCTACAGGACTCGTCGTGCCAGCCTCCGGCGGGCGAGACCAGGCTGGTCAGTCCCGCGACCCGGCAGAAGAGCTCGTCGCGCGCGTTCATGTCGCCGGTGACGACCACGGGCACGTGCTTCTCCTCAAGGGCCTCGACGACGTCGATCAGCCGCTTCGTCCCGATCGCCCGCTCGCGGACCGCCTCCGGGCCGCCGCCCGAGGTCAGGTGCACGCTGATGACCCAGACCAGGCTGCCCGTGCGCCGGTGCCGCAGCAGGACCACCGGCTGCTCGCGCTGCTGGTCGAGGTCGAAGGGGATCGTGAACGTCGTGGCTCGCACGAGCTCCCAGCGGGCCGACTTCCAGGCCACCGACTGCGCGGTCTGGGTGTTGGTCGACGTCGCCGGAGACGGGAAGGCGCGCCATGCGCCACCACGGGTCAGCACCCGCATCTGGTCGACCTGGGCCTCCTGGAGGCCGACCACGCCGACCTTCTCCCGCTCCAGCCACCGCAGCGACCACCGGGCCCGGCGCGGCCCGAGCGCCCACTCGCTGGAGTGCTCGGTGTGGTTGGAGCCGAGGATGTTGAACGACGCGACCGTGAAGGTCACCGGATCGCGCGGTGGTGCTGCAGCGGCGGGGAGGGCCGGGAGGAGGGAGGCGGCCGCGGCGAGGGTTGCTGCGGCGAGGGGGAGCTTGCGGGTCATGGGCACGATCGGGTCTCCATCCGTCCGCCGTCGGGGAGTCGGGGACACCCGGGGCATCGGCCGCGCGTCACCCGCGCTGAGCGATCCCCCCCACAAGACCCCCATTTTGGGGAAGGCGCCCTCGAGCACGCGGACTGGCTAGCGTGCGGTCATGACCTCCGACTTCACCGGCCGCGTCGCCCTCGTCACCGGCGCCTCCTCAGGGCTGGGTGCCGCCGTCGTACGACGTCTGGCCGGTGCCGGCGCGCACGTCTATGCCGCCGCCCGCGACCAGGAGCGCCTGGCAGCCGTCGCCGCCGACTGCGCCGACCTGCCCGGGGAGGTCGCCTTCGGCCACCTCGACGTCGCCTCCTCCGCCTCGTGCCGGTCGGCGGTGGACGCCGCCGTCGAGCGCTTCGGACGGCTGGACGTGCTCGTCAACAACGCCGGGCGCCACGACTTCCGGATCACGGCCGAGGTCACCGAGGAGCAGTGGGTCCACGACATCGCGGTCAACCTGGGTGGGGCGTTCTTCTGCTCGCAGGCGGCGATCCCCCACCTGCTGAGGACCAGCGGCAACATCGTCAACGTCGCGTCGGTCGCGGGACTCGTCGGCGAGGCCTACTCCGCGGCCTACACCGCCGCCAAGCACGGCGTCGTCGGCCTCACCAAGGCCCTCGCCGTCGAGCACCTGCGCTCCCCGATCCGGGTCAACTGCGTCTGCCCCGGCGGGATGGACACCCCGCAGGTGCACACCATCGACGTCCCCGACGGCGCCGACTTCGACCTGATCATGCGCGTCTCCGCCGCCCGCGGCTTCATGAGCGCCGACAGCGTGGCCGCCGTCGTCTGCTTCCTCGCCTCCGACGACGCCGGCGCCGTGCACGGCAGCATCCAGGCCGTCGACCACGGCCACCTCGCCGGCTGAGGTCACCGTGTCGACCACGCGCCGTCTGGTCCTGCTCACCGTCGTCGTCCTGCTCCTGGCCGGGAGCGCGATCGGCGTCGCGCTGAGCCGAGACGGCGACGAGCACCGGGCCGATCCCCCCGCTGGACTGCTGACGGTCACGTGGGGTGGGACCGACGGCGGCGGCTGCACCTACGACGCGGCGTCCAGCACGGTCGTGGCCACGCTCCTCGTCTCGGGCTCACCGCCACTCGATGACGAGCGCGTCCTGACCGTCACCGCCTTCGCCGACGAGAACACCTCGCGCCCCGTCGGCTCGACCAGCCGCAGCCTCGACGCCGCCACGCCCTCGCCGCTCGTCCTCACCATCCCGGTCGACCGACCGCCCCACGTCGACGAGGACGGGGTGGCGGCCTGCTCGATGGCCGTGACGGACTGACCCCACGGCCGCGGCGCTCGGCGCGACGTGGGAGCTCGGTCGTGGGTCAGCCCGTGGCCAGCCGCCGGAGCTCGACGTGGTCCCCGCCCTCGGCGAAGGATCGCACCACCTCGAGAAGGTCAGCCTCGTCGCCGGAGTCGATCACGTAGAACCCGACCACCTGTTCCACCGTCTCGGCGAACGGGCCAGCCGTGACGACGGCCGATCCTCGTCCGGTGTTGCGCATCGAGATGGCCTGCTGGGACGGCTCGAGCGGGTTGCCCATGACCAGCGTGTGGCCACGAGCTGCCAGTGCCTCGTGGAAGCGTTGATGGTTCTGCATCCCCAGTGCGTGCTCGGACTCAGGCAGCCTGGACCACTCCTCCTCGGGCGCGGGCAACAGGAGCAGGTAGCGACGCTGCGAGTCATCAGTCATGTCTTCTCCCAAGGTTTGACGGTCTCTTCACCCTGCATGACGCGCGAGCGGCTCGAGGATCGACACGAGCGACGAGCCTCTCTGCTGCACGACCTCTCGTCGGCATGACCGCCATCGCCACGGGCGCGGAAGGATCAGCGGCTCTGCGACCCGTCGTTGTAGGGGTCCAGTGCACCGGGAGGCATCCGATCTGCCGCTGGCACACCGACGGGCTCACGGCGACGCGCCACCATCCGTTGCATCGCCTGAGTCTCCTCGGGATCCATCGCGTTGGTGTTGCCGTCGATGCCGACGAGCCAGACCAGTCCACGAGCGCGCCCGGGGTCGAGCTGCTCGGATGCCCGGTCGTCGTGGACGAGGGCGACCGCGTAGGTGAGGGACTCGCCGGCTTGGCGTTGCGCCCAGTCGATCACCTGGAGGACGTCCGCGCCCGCGATGTCGTAGGTGTCGGTCCAACCGTGTGTCGTCGTCTCGCCACTGCCGTGCAGGTAGACCCGAAACCGAGGGCGGGTGTTCTCCCAGTTGTTGTCGCGCTCATCCACCTGCACGATCTGCAGGTCGTTCATCAGTGCGCCATGTCGACGAAGCGCGAGTAGTGACCCTGGAAGGCCACCGTGATGTCGCGGGTCGCGCCGTTGCGGTGCTTGGCCACGATCAGGTCGGCCTCGCCGGGGCGGGTCGACTCCTTCTCGTAGGCGTCGTCGCGGTGCAGGAGCACCACCATGTCGGCGTCCTGCTCGATCGAGCCGGACTCACGCAGGTCGCTCATCATCGGACGCTTGTCGGCGCGCTGCTCGGGGCCACGGTTGAGCTGCGAGAGAGCGATGATCGGGACGCCGAGCTCCTTGGCGAGCAGCTTGATCTGCCGGGAGAACTCCGAGACCTCGAGCTGACGTGACTCGACCTTGCGTCCGGACGTCATGAGCTGGAGGTAGTCGATGACGATGAGGCGCAGGTCGTGGCGCTGGCGCAGCCGGCGGGCCTTGGCCCGGATCTCCATCATCGTCATGTTGGGCGAGTCGTCGATGAACATCGGCGCCGAGGACACCTTGCCCATGTGGCGAGCCAGCTTGTCCCAGTCGGAGGAGTCCATCTTGCCGTTGCGGATGTGGTTGAGCGGCACCTTGGCCTCGGCCGAGAGCAGCCGCATGGTGATCTCCGAGCGCGTCATCTCGAGGCTGAAGAAGACGCTGGCCAGGTTGTTGTGGATCGACGCCGCCCGGCAGAAGTCCAGGGCCAGCGTCGACTTCCCCATGGCGGGTCGCGCGGCGACGATGATCATCTGGCCGGCGTGCAGGCCGTTGGTCAGGTCGTCGAAGTCGGCGAAGCCCGTGGGCACGCCGTAGATGCCGCCCTCACGGTTCTCGATGGCCTCGATCTCGTCGAGGACGCCGTCCATGATGTCGGAGAGCGGGGCGTAGTCCTCGCTCGAGCGCCGGTCGGTGATCGTGTAGACCTCGGCCTGGGCGCGGTCGACGATCTCGTCGACCTGGCCCTCCCCGGCGTAGCCGTATTGAGCGATCTTGATGCCGGCGTCGACCAGGCGCCGCAGGATCGCCTTCTCGCGGACGATCTCGGCGTAGAACGACGCGTTGGCCGCGATCGGGACGTTGGCGGCCAGGGTGTGCAGGTAGGGGGCGCCACCGATGCGGGCCAGCTCGCCGCGCCGCTGGAGCTCGGCGGCCACGGTGACCATGTCGACGGGCTCCCCGCGACCGAAGAGGTCGATGATCGCGTCGTGGATCGTCTCGTGGGAGGGCCGGTAGAAGTCGGTGCCGCGCAGCGCCTCGGAGACGTCGGCGATGGCGTCCTTGGAGATGAGCATCGAGCCGAGCACCGACTGCTCGGCGGCCATGTCCTGGGGCGGGGTGCGGTCACCGGGTCGACTGGGACGCTCGCCGGGCGCGTAGGCGACCGGGCCGTCGCCCCACTCCTCGAACGGAGGCTCGGGCATCCCCCGGGTGTCGGAGTCGGTGACGCTCAACGCGGGTCCCCTCGTGCCCGGGTCGAGCGCCCGGGCAATGGCTGGTGTGCGGTCGGACTGGGCGGTCGACGCCACGCTAGGTGGCAGCACCGACACCCGGTCAGGTGCGTGAACCTACGGGCCCGGAGCGCCCCGGGGATAGCGCCCTATCCACAGGCCCTGGGGATAACTCGGGTCAGCCCGTGGACGACACGCAGCGAACTGTGCAGTGCCTGGGGAGCGGCCTGTGGAGAACCTGCCCCACCTGGGGGAGAATAGCGCTCTGACCTGCACAAACGGCCTGCGCGCCCTGTGCACAAGAAATAGTTCACGGCCGATCTCGTTCATGTGGCGTCCATCTCCCCGTGGGGGGATCGTTTGTCGACATCGCGATGTCCCGGGGGGCTTTCCACAACCCGGGGCGAGTTATCCACCGGTCGTTATCAGACAATGTCGGGGTGCGTCAGGAACTCGACAAAGAAATCTGGAGGTTGTCGGTCCCGGCGTTCCTCGCCCTGGTCGCCGAGCCGCTGTTCCTCCTCAGCGACGCCGCCATCGTGGGCCATCTCGGCACCCCGGAGCTGGCCGGTCTCGGCATCGCGGCCGTCGTCCTGCAGACCGTGGTCGGGCTGTGCGTGTTCCTCGCCTACGGCACCACGGCCAGCGTCGCGCGCCACCTCGGTGCGGGCAACCGTCGCGCCGCCCTCGCCCAGGGAGTCGACGGGGTCTGGCTGGCGGTCGGCATCGGGCTGGTCGCCACGCTCGCCGGCGTCGCGCTCACCGGCCCCCTCGTCGGCCTCTTCGGCGCCGGTGAGGTCGTGACCGACCACGCGGCGACCTACCTCCGGCTCGCCTTCCTCGGCGTCGTCCCCCTCCTCGTGATGCTCGCGACCACCGGCGTCCTGCGCGGGCTGCAGGACACGCGCACCCCGCTCGTCGTGGCCGTCGCGGGCAACGCCCTCAACATCGTGCTCAACCTGGTCCTGGTCTACGGCATCGGGGGCTGGACCGGCCTCGGCATCGCCGGCTCTGCGATCGGCTCGGTGCTGGCCCAGATCGCCAGCGCGGCCGCCCTGCTGGCCGTCGTCACCCGGGCCGCCCGCGCCGAGGGCGCCCCGCTCGGCCCGGACCTGAGCGGCATCCGCGCCGCCGCCCGCGCCGCGGTCGCCCTGGTCATCCGCACGCTCACCCTGCGCGTCGCGCTGCTCGTCACGACGTACGCCGTGACCATCGGCGCCGGCTCGGCCGCGGGGCCGTCCGACCCCACGGCGGACCCCGCCGTCGACCTCGCGACGCACCAGCTGGCCTTGACCCTGTGGACCTTCCTGGCCTTCGTGCTCGACGCGATCGCGATCGCCGCGCAGGCGATCACCGGCCGCTACCTCGGTGCGGGCGACGTCGAGGGCACGCGCGCGGTCACGCGCCGGATGGTGCAGTGGGGGGTGGTGAGCGGCATCGTCACCGGGGTGCTGCTGGCGGTCGCCAGCCCGGTGCTCGGCCGCCTGTTCACCGACGACCCGGAGGTGCAGCGACTCCTGGTCCCCGTCCTGCTCGTCGCGGCCCTCGCGCAGCCCGTGGCCGGGGTGGTCTTCGTCCTCGACGGCGTCCTCATCGGTGCCGGCGACGGCACCTACCTCGCCTGGGGCGGCATCGTCACCCTGGTCGCCTACGTGCCCCTCGTCCTGGTCGCCGCCCACCTCGTCGGCGGCCTGGTGATCGTGTGGGCGGTCTTCTGCACCGCGTTCATGGGGGCCCGCCTCGTCGTGCTCGCCCTGCGCGCCCGGGGTGGCGCCTGGCTCGTCACCGGCGCCCCTACAGTGTCGCCATGAAGCCCCTCCAGTCCGCCGCGATGGGCTTCATCTTCGTCGCGCTCTACGCGCTCTTCAACGGCTACGACGCCTATGCCGACCCCGTCGGCTGGGTGCTGGTGCTGCTCGGCGTGCGGCGCCTGCCGCCCGCCACGCCGCTGCGCTTCGCCACCCTGTACGTCGGGTGCCTGGCGCTGGCGGTCTCCGTGCCGCTGTGGTTCCAGGCGCCGCGCGAGGCGCTGGCCGACCTCGACCCGTCGCTGGCCTGGGCGGCCGACCTGCCGGCGTTCGCCTGCTCGGCCCTGCTCTGCCACGGCCTGGCCCAGGCCGCCACCGCGGCCGACGACCCCCGCCCCGCGCGGTGGTTGAGGACGCTGCGCACCGTCCTGGTCCTCGTGGCCGTGGCACCGGTCCTGGTCTTCGGGGCGGGCCTCGAGCAGCTCGCCCGCCCCGCGACGGCGGCGGCGCAGCTGGGCTACCTCGCGCTGATCTGGTTCCTCTTCAGCTCTTCGGGGCGCATATGGGCCGGGGCCCCGATCGTGGAAAGCGCCACGCCGCCACCAACTCCTTCGTAGCCTGGGGTCGCCCGCAGCGTTATACCCCCTGCCGCTTGCGTCCCGTTCCAGGAGAGCCCATGTCGAACCCCCGTCCCTCACGTCGCCGCGCCGCCACGCTCGCCGCCGGGATCCTCGTCGCCGGGCTGCTCCCCGCGCTCACCGTCGCCGGCCCCGCGTCGGCCGAGCCGGGCTGCACCATCGAGCAGAACGGGTCGCTCCTGCCGTTCCCCGCGCCCGAGACACCGGTGTGCGACGACACGACGCCCCCCGACACCACGATCACCAAGACGGTCCCCGACCCCAACAAGGCCGACTACATCAAGGGCAAGAGCGTCACCTACACGTTCGCGGCCGTGGCCAGCGACGGCGACCCGGGCCCGTGGTCCTACATGTGCCGCCTCGACGGAGCCACCGCGGGGACATGGAAGCCCTGCGGAGACCCGGATGGCACCACGACCCCGCAGAGCGTCACCTACAGCGACCTCGACGACCTCAAGAGCAGCGGCTACCGGTTCCGCGTCTACGCCATCGACACCCCCGACGCGGCCAACACCTGGTCCGACGGCTCGCTCTTCGGCGGCGCCACCGAGGACCCGGCCATGCCCGACGACGACAGCGCCTCGCCCGCCTCGGCCGGCTTCAAGGTCGACACCGCCGACCCGTCCACGTTCATCTTCGGCGAGCCCGACACCTTCGACCCGATCCGCCCCGAGCTCCCCATGGTGACCTCGCGCAACATCCAGGTGCGGCTCACCTCCAGCGAGAGCCGCGCCGGCGAGGGCGCGACCTACGCCTGCACGCTCAACGACGTCAAGGTCCCCTGCCAGGAGGGCTTCACCAGCCTGAAGAACCTCACGCCCGGCAACAAGACCTTCGAGGCCTCCGCGACCGACCTCGCGGGCAACAGCAGCAAGAAACCCGCCAAGATCGTCTTCGCCGTGCCGCGCAACCTCAAGACCACCCCGGGCTGGCGCCAGGTCAAGGAGAGCGGCTACTTCGCCGCCGACTACCTCGAGGCCCGCACCGTCGGTGCCACGCTGGTCACCAACCCGGTCCAGGTGCGCGAGCTGCGCCTGATCGCCCCCGCCGGCCCCAACCTCGGTCGGATCGACCTGCAGATCGGCAACGGCCAGCGCCGCACGATCAGCCTGTTCGCCAAGACGTTCACGCGCTTCAAGGTCTACGTCATCCGCGACGAGTTCAGCCCGCTGGCCAGCGGCAAGATCACGATCCGGGTCAAGTCGCTCGGCCCCAACAAGGTGGCCCGCATCGACGCCCTGCTGATCCAGCCCGTCGGCGGCCGCTGAGCCCCCCCCCCCCGGCGTACGCCGGCGGGCACGGCTGGTGCGCGGGTCGTGTGCCGGAGGGCGCGCCAGGGCGCTGGCTGCGGCACACGACTGAGTGACGGAGCGACCCCCGGTCAGCCCACTCGGGTCGTGTGCCGGAGAGCGCGCCAGGGCGCTGCCGGCGGCACACGACCCCGCGCGCCGCAACCACCGCGCACCCCCACCATGACGAACGAGGCCGCCCTCCCGAAGGAGGACGGCCTCGTCGAGGTCGTGCGTGGTGCGGTGAGGTCAGGCCGGGATGACGTTGAGGGCCACCGTGGCGGACACCTCGTCGTGCAGCTTGACGGAGACCTCGTGGCTGCCGAGCGCCTTGATCGGGTTGGTGACCACGATCGTGCGCTTGTCGACGGACTCGCCCGAGACCTCGGCGATGGCGTCGGCGATGTCGGCGACGGTCACGGCGCCGAACAGTCGACCGCCCTCGCCGGCGCGGACCTTGACGTCGACCGGAGCGGACTCCAGCTTGGTCTTGATCTGCACGGCGTGGTCGTGGTCGCGGACCGAGCGCGAGGAGCGAGCAGCCTTGATCGAGGCGACCTGCTTCTCACCGCCCCGGGTCCAGCGGATCGCGACGTTGCGCGGGATGAGGTAGTTGCGGCCGTAGCCGTCCTTGACCTCGACGATGTCGCCGGGGGCACCGAGGCCGGTGACCTCCTGCGTGAGGATGAGCTTCATGGTGGTGTCTCCTCGCCTTATCGACCGGTGGACGAGTAGGGCAGCAGGGCTACCTCACGCGCGTTCTTGACGGCGATGGCGACGTCGCGCTGGTGCTGGACGCAGTTGCCGGTGACCCGACGCGCGCGGATCTTGCCGCGGTCGGAGATGAACTTGCGGAGCAGGGCGGTGTCCTTGTAGTCGACACCGGTCGCCTTCTCCTTGCAGAACTGGCAAACCTTCTTCTTGGGCTTGCGAATCACTGCCTTGGCCATTGTGGTGCTTCCTCTCTAGAAGCCCGGAGCCGCACACCAGGGTGTGACGACGCCGGAATGGTTCGGGTTGATTGCGGTGGGGTGGTGCGGTGGATCAGAAGGGAGGCTCTTCGGAGCCCACGCCCGGGGCGCCCCAGGGGTCGGACGCCGGAGCGCCGCCCGCGGGACCACCGGCAGCGGGACGAGCCGGGGACGCGGTGGCCCACGGGTCGTCGCCGCCCTGGCTGCCGCCGCCGGAGGGCTGGCCGCCGCCGTAGCCGCCGCCACCTCCTCCGGAGCGGGAGGCGCGGGTGACCTTGGCCGTGGCGTACTTCAGCGACGGGCCGACCTCTTCGACCTCGATCTCCATGACGGTGCGCTTCTCACCCTCACGGGTCTCGTACTGGCGCGACTTGAGCCGCCCCTGCACGACGACGCGCATGCCCTTCTGCAACGACTCGGCGACGTTCTCCGCCGCCTGGCGCCACACGGCACACGAGAGGAAGAGGGCGTCGCCGTCCTTCCACTCGTTGGACTGCTTGTCGAAGGTGCGCGGGGTCGAGGCGATCCGGAAGTTGGCGACCGCGGCACCCGAGGGGGTGAAGCGGAGCTCCGGGTCGTCGACGAGGTTGCCGACCACGGTGATGATGGTCTCGCCTGCCATGAGGGTCTCCCTAGTTGATCCGTGTTGGTGATCCGATGTCTGCGTCCAGGCTCATCCAAGCCCTGAGCGCCGACATCCGGAAGTGGTCGTCCACAGGGGACGACCCGAGCTCACGTGAGCGAGCGGGCTCCGGGCCGGATGACCTTGGTGCGCAGGATGGCCTCGTTGAGCGTGAGCTGACGGTCGAACTCCTTGACCGTGGCGGGCTCGGCGCTCAGCCGGATGACGGCGTAGATGCCCTCGGCGTTCTTCTTGACCTCGTAGGCCAGCCGGCGGCGGCCCCAGACGTCGACGTTGTCGACGGTGCCACCGTCGTTGCGGATGACGTTGAGGTACTTGTCGAGCGAGTCCTGGACGGTTCGCTCTTCGATGCTCGGGTCGAGGATGACCATGACTTCGTAGTTGCGCAAAGCGGAACTACCTCCTTCGGACTTGGCGGCCACGGTCTCTCCGTGGCAGGAGGGGTGCTGCGGAACATCATCGCGACGGCACCCGTCGATGGGGCGTCACGAAGACAGGCAAGGTTAACAGCGCGCGGAGACCCTGTGGAAATCGCGGACCGGACGGTCCGGGAGGTGCCTATCGTCACCGGCATGTACGACGCACGCGCACCGCTGGCGGGTCGCTACCGGTTGCTCGACGAGATCGGCGCTGGCGCGACGGGGTCGGTGTGGCGCGCCTGGGACCTGCGCGAGGGGCGCCACGTGGCCGCCAAGGTGCTCGGTCGTGCAGACGACGCCCTGCTCCAGCGCTTCGTGCGCGAGCAGGCGGTGCGCGTCGAGCACCCGCACGTCGTCGCCCCTGCCGGCTGGGTCGCCGCCGACGAGCGGGTGCTGCTGACCATGGACCTCGTCGGCGGCGGCTCGTTGGCGACGCTGCTCCTCGTGCACCCCCGGCTCCCCGAGGGCGTCGTCGCCGAGCTGCTCGACCAGCTCCTCCAGGCCCTGGTGGCGGTGCACGCGGCCGGGGTGGTGCACCGCGACGTCAAGCCGGCCAACCTGCTGCTCGAGGCCACCGGCGGCGGGCGCCCCCACCTGCGCCTGGCGGACTTCGGCGTCGCGGGCCTCCTCGGCGGCAGCCGGCTGACCCGCGACGGCCCGATCGGCACCTACGGCTGGGCGGCCCCCGAGCAGGAGCGGGGTGCCCCGCCCGACCCGCGGCAGGACCTCTGGGCCGTCGGCGTCCTGGGTCGCCTCCTCCTCACCGGCCACGACCCGGCCCGGCCCACCCCAGGGGCGGTGCGCCCGCGGGGTCGGCTCGGCCCCCTCCTCGACGCCCTGGCCGAGCCCGATCCGGAGCTCCGGCCGGTCACGGCCGCCGCCGCGCTCGCAACATTGCGCCGACTCGGCGTACCCCCGCCGCAGGCGTGGCCGCACGTGCCCGACCGCCTCGGCCCGGCTCCCGCCCTGCCCCGCCACGCATCGCGCGACCCGGCGCGGCTGCAGACCGTGCTCGCCTGCCTGTGCTTCGTCGCGGCGATCGGCCTCAGCGCTGCCGCGGCCCTCCTCGCGACCTGAGGAGCAGGCCCCAGCCCGCGAGGAGCAGCAGCACCGCCGCGGCGAGCAGCAGGACGACCACGAGCCAGCCCTACTGGAAGGCGAGCGGGTTGTCGACGACCGGCTGGCCCTCCTCGCCGACGACGAAGGTGCCGACCATGCCGGGCTCGCCCTCCGGCACCTCGAAGGGCACGTAGATGCAGACCGCGTCGCGACCAAAGGACCAGGTGTCCTGGAGCGAGCCGATCTGGGTGCCGCCGTCGAGGGAGGTGAGGGTGACCCCGATCGGGGTGCCGTCGGCGAGGCCGGCGATGACGTACTCGGCGTAGACGGTCTCCCCCGGCGCGACGCTGAGGATCTGCGGCTGCTCGACCGTGCTCTCTCCGGCGCACTCGCCCTGCTCCCCGTCGCGCACCCATCCGGCCGCCTGGAAGTCGGCGTCGACCGGCGGGTCCTCGACGACCGGGAGGTCCTCGACGAACGGCGACACGTAGGCCGGGTCGCCCCCCTCCTCGGCGATGCGCAGGACCTCCTCGGCGAGGTCGACAGGACGGATCAGGGCCGAGCCCTGGGTGATCGCGCCGGCGTCGGAGGAGCCGGCGGTGATGACGGCGGTGTTGATGCCGATCAGCTCGCCGTCGTCGTTGATCGAGGGGCCGCCGGAGTTGCCCGAGCCGAGGCGGACGTCGCTGTCGATCAGGCCGCGCTCGGTGCCGATCACCTCGTCGGCCTGGAAGGTCGAGACCACCCCGCGCGTGACGGTCAACGGGCGGTCGAGCGAGGCGGTCACGTTGCCGATCGAGGGATAGCCCAGCGCGGTGATCTCGTCACCGGTCTTCAGGTCGTCGCTGCTGCCGATCGGCAGCGGCTCGGGCAGGTCCATCTCCCCGGGGGTCAGGGCGTTGCCGTCGGCGTCGGCGACGATCTGGAGGACCGAGAGGTCGAGGTAGCCGTCGGTGACGATCGGCTCGGCGCGGAACGTCGCGGTCGCCGGCTTGTCGTCCTCGGGCGAGGTCAACGAGACCAGGAGGTAGTCGGGGTCGGGGGTCTCGCTCGCGCCCTGGCCGGGAGCCGATGGCTCGGCGACGTGGGCGTTGGTCAGGATGAGCCCGTCGTCGCTGATGATGCTCCCGGATCCCGAGTGGGTGGGGGTGCCGGTGTCGTCGACGGCGATGAGGAACACCGCGGCCGCCTTGGCCCGCGCGAGCGCCACGTCGCTGAGCCCGCCCTGGGTCGCGACCGGCGACTGGTCGTCGCCACCTCCCAGCACGGCCGCGGCGGTGATCCCGCCGCCGATCAGCACCAGCGCACCCACGGCCGCGCCCACGATCGCGAGCGTGCGACGGCGCTTCTTCTTCACGATCGCCGCCGCGGCCTGACCGGCCGCCACGACGGGGACGACCTCGAGCTCGAGGCCCGCGGTCGGGTGGCCGAGCAGGATCTCGACGGGCTCGGTGATCCGGAAGGTCGTGATCCGCTCGCCGTCGACGTACGAGCCGCTGGTCGAGCGGTCGACCCACCACCACCCGTCGGGTCGCGGCTCGACGACCGCGTGCAGGCGCGAGACCGCTGCGTCGTCGACCACGACCTCGAAGCTGGGGTCGCGGCCGACCCGCACCGGCGCCTGGGTCCCGAAGCGCAGGTCGGCTCCCACCCGGCGTCGGACGAGGAGGCCGGGGCCACCCTGCCCACCGGGTCCTGGCCGCGCGCCCGGACCACTGACGATCGTCTGCGCGAGCATCGGCGGCGGCTGGTAGGCCGGCGGGCCGGCGTACGGCCTGGCGCCGGGAGGCGGCAGCGGGGCACCCGGAGGGCCGGGGACGAAGGGCGGCGGGACCGGGGCGTACGCCGCGCCCGGTGCGGCAGGTGTCGTCCCGGGCGCGGCTGGCGGCGCGCTCGGCGCGCCTCCGGACACGGTCACGGTGAGCGCCAGGCCGCCGCCCTGGGCGCCGAGGCTCACGGAGGTGGTGCCGGTCAGCAGGGCGCGCGGCACCCGCTGCCCGTTGACCCACGTGCCGTGGGAGCTGCCGAGGTCCACGACCTCCCACCCGTCGCCGACCGGACGGATCTCGGCGTGCTGGCGCGACACGGTGGGGTCCTCGGCGACGACGTCGCACCCGACCTCGCGGCCGATGCGGAAGACGCGGGGGCCTTCGGCGCTCCACGTCTGGGTGGAGGACCGGATGCTGATGGTGCTCATGACGACCTCCTGGTGCGGGACGCCATGAGCCTAGGCGCATCCGACCGCGCTGGTCGACGACCGCACCCGAGCCGCCGTTCTACTGACGTGGGGGCCGGGCGGGTCGATGATGGCCCGATGATCCGACTCGTGAGCGTCCTGACCCTCGCGTCACTGGTGCTCGCCGGTTGCGGCGGCGACGACGTCGACACCTCGCCGGCGCCCGCCTCGTCGCCCTCGGCCGTCTCCTCCAGCGACCCGACCGAGACCGTCCCGACGGAGACCGACCCGACCGAGACCGCCCCGCCCGGGGAGGAGTCCTGCGCGTTCCTCCCCCTCGACGCCGTCACCGCCGCGCTCGGCGAGGAGATGCAGCTCGCGGCATCCGGTCCGACGACCTGCATCTTCGGCCCTGTGACGGCGTCGTCGCCGGCCTCGGTGACGCTCAACGTCACGCCGCTGGACATCGATCCGGCCGACTACGCCGCCGGGACCCGCGACCTCTGCGAGGGTCCTGTCACCGAGGCCGACGCGGGCGACCAGGCCTTCGCGTGCGTGACGTTCCTGGGGGCCCAGGGCTTCTGGTTCGAGGGGGCGACCAGCATCGTCGTGGACGTCACGACGCCCGACGACGCCGAGGCCTCGGGGGTCGCCGCCGCTGCCGCGCTGCTCACGTCGGTCGGGCTCGGCTGAGGTTCGGGCTCAGGTCGACCTGCAGATTGCGCCGACTCGGCATCGCACCCGGGCCTGGACCACCACCCGTGCCAGGTCGGAGCCGCTCCCTACGATGGGCCGCATGACGACCCTCGCCATCGGCGCCCACGTCGACCAGACCGACCCGCTGGCCGAGGCGAAGGCGCGCAACGCGCCGCTCGTGCAGTTCTTCCTCGGTGACCCCCAGGGCTACCAGGGACCCGAGTTCGCCTACGCCGGCGGCGCGGAGGGCCTGAAGGCCGACGCGGAGGCGGCGGGCGTCGACCTCTACGTCCACGCGCCCTACATCATCAACGTCGCCACGACCAACAACCGGATCCGCATCCCGAGCCGCAAGCTGCTCCAGCAGCACGTCGACGCGGCGGCTTCGATCGGCGCCAAGGGCCTGATCGTGCACGGCGGCCACGTCAACAAGGCCGACGACCCGGCCACGGGGTTCGACAACTGGCGCAAGGCGATCGAGGCGACCGACCTCAAGCTCCCGCTCCTCATCGAGAACACCGCGGGCGGCGACAACGCGATGACGCGCTACCTCGAGCGCATCGGCCGCGTCTGGGACGCCATCAGCGGCTGCGAGCAGGCCGACCTGGTCGGCTTCTGCCTCGACACCTGCCACGCCCACGCCGGCGGCAACCCGCTCGAGACCGTCGTGGCCGACGTCCTCGCGATCACCGGGCGCATCGACCTGGTCCACTGCAACGACAGCCGTGACCAGTTCGACTCAGGCGCCGACCGGCACGCCAACTTCGGTGCCGGCACGATCGACCCCGACCTGCTCGCCGCGGTCGTCCGCGACGCCGGCGCCCCGGTCGTCTGCGAGACCCCCGGCCCGGCGGACGCCCACGTCGCCGACTTCGCCTGGCTGCGCGAGCGGCTCTGACCGGCGCACCCCGCATCGGCACCGGCCGGTAGCCTCGAGGAGTGGCTGCCAACGGGTTGAGCGTGCGAGTGATCTCCGAGGAGGAGCACCTCTCCTTCCTCGCGACCCGGAGGTCCGCGAGCTTCCTCCAGACCCCTGCCTGGGGCAAGGTCAAGAGCGAGTGGCGCCGCGAGTCCCTCGGCTGGCACCGCGACGGGGCACCGGGCGAGCTCGTCGGCACCGCGCTGGTGCTCTACCGCCAGCTCCCCAAGGTCAAGCGCTACCTCGCCTACCTCCCCGAGGGCCCGGTGATCGACTGGGACACCGAGGAGCTCGGCGCCTGGCTCGCCCCCCTCACCCGCCACCTCAAGGCGCAGGGCGCCTTCGGCGTCCGCATGGGCCCCCCGGTCGTCACCCGCCGCTGGTCGGCCGCGCAGGTCAAGGACGGCATCGCCGACGAGTCCGTACGACGGCTCGACGACCTCGCCCCCACCGAGCGGTCCGCCACGGGTGCCCGTGTCGTGTCCCAGCTCGACGAGCTGGGCTGGCGCCGTCAGGTCGCCGAGGGCGGCTTCGCGGCCGGCCAGCCGCGCTACGTCTTCCAGGTCCCGCTGACCGACCCCGCCACGGGCGAGCCGCGCACCGAGGACGACGTCCTCAAGGGGATGAACCAGCTGTGGCGGCGCAACATCAAGAAGGCGACCAAGCTGGGCGTGGAGGTCACCTCGACCCGTGGCACCGCCGCGCTGGACGAGCTCAAGGCCTTCCACGACCTCTACGTCCACACCGCGGAGCGCGACCACTTCACCCCGCGGCCGCTGTCCTACTTCCAGACCATGGTCGACGCACTCGGCGCCGAGAGCCCCGAGCGGATCACGCTGTGGTGCGCCCGCCACGAGGGTGACCTGGTCGCCTCCACGATCGCGATCCGCGTCGGCGCCCACGCCTGGTACTCCTACGGCGCCTCCTCCACCGACAAGCGCGACGTCCGCGGCTCCAACGCCGTGCAGTGGGCGATGATCGCCGACGCGCTCGCCCAGGGCGCCGAGGTCTACGACCTGCGCGGCATCACCGACACCCTCGACGCGGGCGACCCCCACGTGGGCCTGATCCAGTTCAAGGTCGGCACGGGCGGCGAGGCCGTCGAGTACGCCGGCGAGTGGGACCTCCCGCTCAACCGTGCGCTCTACACGGCGTTCGACCTCTACATGAAGCGCCGCTGAGGAGGACGAGGATGAGCCTGACCCTCTCCGTCGACGGTGACCGCTGGCGCACGCACCTGCGCGCCGTGGCCGACGCCAACCCCGGCCTGGTGCCGGTCATCAAGGGCAACGGCTACGGGTTCACCCGCGGCCGGCTCGCCCGCAAGGCCCAGTGGCTCGGCGTCGACACCATCGCGGTCGGCACCTACGACGAGCTCGAGCACGTGCAGACCCGCTTCGACGGCAGCCTGCTGGTGCTCACCCCGTGGCGCCCCTTCGGCAGCGCGCTCGAGGTCGACGCCGCGCTGGCCGACCGGGTCGTCCACACGATCGGCCGCGTCGAGGACCTGGAGGGCCTGCTCTCCCGGCAGCCCGACGCCCGGCTGGTGCTCGAGCGGATGACCTCGATGCAGCGCCACGGCTTCTCGGCCCGCGGGCTCTGGGCCGCTGCCGGCACGCTGCAGCGCTTCCCGCGCGCCCGCCTCGAGGGCATCGCCATGCACCTCCCGCTCGCGCAGGGCTCCCACCTGGCCGAGGTCAGCCGACTGATGAACGACGTCGTGGCCGCCGGCCTGGACACCCGCACGATCTGGGTCAGCCACCTCACCGACGCCGAGCTCGCCGCCCTGCGCAGCTCCTACGCCGACTACACCGTGCGCCCGCGCATCGGCACCAACCTCTGGCTGGGCGACCGGACCGCCCTGCACGTCACCGCGACCGTGCTCGACGTCCACGACCTCGAGCGCGGCGACGCCTTCGGCTACCGCGCCCGCACCGCGCCCAAGAGCGGGCACCTGCTGATCGTCAGCGGAGGCACCGCCCACGGCATCGGCCTCGAGGCCCCCCAGGGCGCCTCCTCGATCAAGGCCCGGGCCGCGACGCTGGCCCGCGGCGGCATGGACGCGGTCGGCTTCGTCCGCTCACCCTTCTCCACCGACGGCAAGCAGCGCCTCTTCGCCGAGCCGCCGCACATGCAGGCCTCGATGCTGTTCCTGCCCGCGGGAGCGCGGGTGCCGGCGATCGGCGAGCGGATCGACGTGCGGGTGCGCTACACCGCGACGACGTTCGACCGCGTCGTCGTGTCCTGACCCTCGTCGTCCCCCATGTCGTCCGAGGACCCCGGGTCGACCGGCCGCTCGACCGGGTCGCGCCAGGGCCGTGCCACGTCGCGCACCACGAGCGCCACGAGGTAGAGCTCGCAGGCCATCCGCACGATGATCGCGATCCAGTAGAACCCGGAGTCGCCACCGCGCGACGGCTCGAGGAAGCCACCGAGGTACCACCAGACCGAGGCGAAGTAGAGCACCTCCCCGGCCTGCCAGACGAGCTGGTCGCGCCACCGCGGTCGGGCCAGCACGGCGAGCGGCAGCAGCCACAGGACGTACTGCGGTGAGTAGACCTTGTTGACCAGCAGGAAGCCCGCGACGACCAGGAAGCCGAGCTGCGCGAGGCGCGGCGTCTCCGGCGCGAGCAGGCCGAGCGCGAGCACCCCGGCGCACCAGACGCCGAAGAAGAGCAGCGAGCCGTCGTTGATCGTCTCGGGCGACAGCGACAGGTCACCGGCCTGGCTGATGACCAGCCAGATCGAGCCGAGATCGGCGCCCCGGTCGGAGTTGAAGGACCAGAAGACCCTCCACTCCGTCGGGCTCGCGACGTACGCCGGCAGGTTGGCCAGCACCCAGGCCACAGCCGCTCCCGCGGTCGCGACGCCCAGGTCGCGCCAGCGGCGCTGCCGCGCACAGATGATGAGCAACCCCCCGAGCAGGAACAGGGGATAGAGCTTGGCGGCCGTGCCGAGCCCGATCAGCACCCCGGTCAGCAGGGGTCGGTCCCGGGCCCAGGCCCACAGCGCCCCGGCGACGAAGGCCACGGCGAGCAGGTCCCAGTTGACCATGCCGGTCAGCGCCAGGGCCGGCGCGAGGGCGAACATCGCGGCGTCCCACGGACGCCGCGGGTTGACCTTGGTCAGCAGGGCCGCCGCGAGGATCGTCAGCAGCGCCAGCCCGACCGCGTTGACCGCGACGTAGAGCCGGGTCTCGGCCAGGATCTCCGGATCGGTCTGAAGCTCGCCGACGCTCATCTTGTAGCGCGGCTCGAGGTCGGGCGAGCCGTTGAGCCAGTGGGTCACCAGCGAGGTGCCCCACGCCCAGTAGGAGATCCCGACGGGATACTCCATGGACTCGTAGCGCGCGCGCACCTGCTCGTCGTCGGTGTAGGGGTAGGTCTCCTCGACGAAGCCGCGCAGCGTGTAGAGATAGGGCAGGTCGGAGTAGCACATCGCCGAGTAGCGGGTGTCGCCCTCGATCCAGGTGCCCTCGACGCACGGCGCCTTCTGCACCAGGCCCAGCGCGAAGCCGACGGCGGCCATGAGCACGACCACGCGCAGCGGCGTCCACCACCGCGCCCGGCCGGCGCGCGAGCCGACCGGCCCGCCCACGCCCTCGCTCAGCGCAGCGACGACCGGGTCGTCCTGGGTCGGGTGGACGTGCCCGTCCCCGGACGCCCCCGTGGCGGTCACCGCTCGCGCGTCACGCGTCGTACGACGAGCGGTAGCCGCGCGAGGCGGCCGCCGACGGGCTCGGCGGCGCGCTCGACGGGGGTGGCTCGCTCGATGGCGGGTCGGACGGGCTCGGCGTCTGGCAGCCCAGCACGCCGCACGACGGGGTCGGCGTCGGCGTCGGGGTGGGCGTCGGGCTCGGCGTGGGAGTGGGTGTCGGCGTCGGCGTGGGGCTCGGCGACGTGGTCGTCTCGGACGGCTTCGGCGGCTTGCGCGTCGGGCTCGGCGCGGGCGGCGGGGTGACCACGGGGCTGTGACCGTCCTCGGGCGCCTCGCCGTCGACGTAGACAGGCTCGGGGAACTCCTCGACCTCCTCGCCCTCCATGGCCCGCTGCATGACCGCGAGCCAGGTGGAGGTGGGGAAGGCGGAGCCGAAGTAGGACGGCAGCCAGCCGTCGAGCTGGTCGTCGCCGTCACCGCGGACGTACATCACGGCGGTGGCCAGCTGGGGGGTGTAGCCGACGAACCACGCCGAGGACACCTGGTCCTTGGTGTTGGTCGCGGTGCCGGTCTTGCCGGCGGCGGGGTACTCGAGGTCGGCTGCGGTCCGACCGGTGCCGTCGGCGACCGTCTCCTGGAGCGCGAAGGAGACGTCGGCCGCGATATCGGGGTCGAGCACCTCCTGGGCGGTGGACTTGTAGTCGTAGACCGTCTCGCCCGTGGCGTCGACGACCTTGTCGATCACGTGGACCTCGGAGCGCTGCCCGCCGGCGGCGAGCGTGGCGTAGGTGTTGGCCATGTTGATGGCGCTGATCCGGGCCTTGCCGAGGGTGATCAGCGTGTCGTCGGGGAGCATGTCGACCGAGCGGGTCGGGATGCCGGGGAACTTCTTCGACGGCTCCTGGCCGGGGATCCCCATCTTGCGGGCCATGTCGTAGATCTTCTGGGGCCCGTCCTCCATGCCGCCGGACATGTCGACGAAGGCGGTGTTGATGGACTGCTCCATCGCATAGATCGCGTCGACCGAGGAGCCGTAGTCGTTGCCGTCGCCGCCACCCTCGTTGCGCACCTCGAGGCCGTCGGGGAAGACGAAGGGCGAGTTGCCCTCGAAGGTGTCCTCCAACGAGTAGCCCTCCTTGATCGCCGCTGCCAGGGTGACGGGCTTCATCGTCGAGCCGACCATCCCGCCGGCCGAGGCCCAGTTGATCTGGGAGTCGAGGTAGTCCTGACCGCCGTAGAAGCCGCGCAGGGCACCGGTGCCGGGCTCGACCGAGGCGACCGCGACGTGCAGCTCCTTGTCCTTGAAGCCCTCGGGCCGCTGCTCGAGCACGCCGTCCTTGGCCGCGTCCATGGCCTTCTTGGTGAAGGTCGTGGTGATCCTCAGGCCCTGGCCGTCGATCTCCTCGTCGGTGAAGCCGAGGCGGTTGAGCTCGTCACGGACGAGCTTGAGGGCGTGGCCGCGCTGGCCGCCGTAGGTGCTCTCGGCGTCGAGCTGGGGGAACTTCGGGAGGTTCTCGCGAGCCTGCTCCGCCTCGTCGGCGTCAATGAAGTCGAGCTCGGCCATGCCGTCGAGCACGAACTGGTAGCGACCCTTGAGCGCCTCCTTGGCGTCCTTGCCGTTGGCGGGGTCGAAGCTCGTCGGGTTGTTGAGCACGCTGGCCAGCACCGCCGACTGCTGCAGGCTGAGGTCCTTGGCGGGCTTGTCGAAGTAGGCCTGGGCCGCCGCCTGCACGCCGTAGGCGCCGCGACCGAAGTAGATGGTGTTGAGGTAGCCCTCGAGGATCTGGGACTTGGTCTGCTGGCGCTGGAGCTTGAGCGAGAGGATCGCCTCCTTGACCTTGCGGGTCAGGGAGCGCTCCTGGGTGAGGTAGAGGATCTTGACGTACTGCTGGGTGATCGTCGACGCGCCCTGGGTGCTGTTGCCCTGGGCGTTGCTGAAGGCGGCGCGCAGGATGCCCTTGGGGTCGATGCCGCTGTCGGTCCAGAAGGTGCGGTTCTCGGCGGCGATGACCGCGTCCTTGAGCGTCTGGGGCATCTCGCCGAGCGGGATCGAGTCGCGGTCCTGGATCGCGAAGCGGCCGATCTCGTCCTCACCGTTGTTGTAGTAGATGAAGGACGTCTCGGTCTTGAAGTCGGCGTTGGGGTTGGGGACCTCGATGGTGTTGTAGAGCACCGCGAAGGCGCCGACCCCCATCA
This sequence comes from Nocardioides psychrotolerans, assembly GCF_943371775.1. Taxonomy (GTDB): domain Bacteria; phylum Actinomycetota; class Actinomycetes; order Propionibacteriales; family Nocardioidaceae; genus Nocardioides; species Nocardioides psychrotolerans_A. The sequence continues at coordinate 5,939 of NZ_CALRWD010000039.1, read as the reverse complement.
GGGCGAGGACCAGCGACACGATGGCGGTCCACTTCGCCGCCTTCTTGCTCCGCGACTTCCAGGTCTTGGGCTCCTTGGCGGTCCGCTTCACAGCGGGTCCGTCGGCCCTGCGCTTGCCACTCACGGTCCAGGAGCCTACGCAACAGACCGGCAGACCCCCAGCCGTCGGACGTGACGCACGCGATAGGTCGAGAATTCCTAGTTCCTGGATATATCGCTACGATAGGTCTCATGGCACGTCGCGGAGAGACCATCGAGCTGGCAGTCCTCGGACTGCTGCACGAGGGACCGATGCACGGCTACGAGCTGCGCAAGCGGCTCAACCTGATGCTCGGCTGGAGCCGGGTGCTGAGCTACGGCTCGCTCTACCCGGCCCTGAAGAAGATGCTCCGCGGTGCCCTCATCGAGGAGGTCACCACGCTCCCCACCCCCGGGATCCCGGTCAACCGCCGCCCCCGGATCGTCTACCAGGTCACCGAGCTCGGCACCGCCGAGTTCACCCGCCTGATGTCGGAGGTCGGTCCCACGGCGTGGGAGGACGACAACTTCGACATCCGCTTCGCGTTCTTCGGCAGCACCGACATGGAGATCCGGCTCCGTGTCCTCGAGGGTCGCCGCACGCGGCTGCAGGAGCGGCTCGACCGCGTGCAGTCGCAGCTGTCGATGACCCAGGCCGAGGTCGACCGCTATGCCGCGGAGCTCCAGCGCCACGGCGTCGAGTCGGTCGAGCGTGAGGTCCGGTGGCTCTCGGACCTCATCAACGCCGAGCGCAACCCCACGCCGCCCACCGAGCAGCCGCAGAGCCAGTCCTGACATCCAGCACCACCAGCACGACTCCAGAGAAGTCTTAAGGAAGGAAACCCGATGGGTTCGGTACGAGTAGCAATCGTGGGAGTGGGCAACTGCGCCACCTCCTTGATCCAGGGCGTCGAGTACTACCGCAACGCCGACCCCGACGGGACCGTCCCCGGTCTGATGCACGTGATGTTCGGCGACTACCACGTCAAGGACGTGGAGTTCGTGGCCGCGTTCGACGTCGACGACAAGAAGGTCGGCAAGGACCTCTCCGAGGCCATCAACGCCTCCGAGAACAACACGATCAAGATCGCCGACGTCCCCACCCTGGGCATCGACGTCCAGCGCGGCCCGACCCTCGACGGGCTCGGCAAGTACTACCGCATGACCATCGAGGAGTCCGGCGCGGACCCCGTCGACGTCGTGCAGGTCCTCAAGGACGCCCAGGTCGACGTCATGGTCTCCTACCTCCCGGTGGGCTCCGAGGAGGCTGACAAGTTCTACGCGCAGTGCGCCATCGACGCCGGTGTCGGCTTCGTCAACGCCCTGCCCGTCTTCATCGCCTCCGACCCGGTCTGGGCCAAGAAGTTCGAGGACGCCGGCGTCCCGATCGTCGGCGACGACATCAAGTCGCAGGTCGGCGCCACCATCACGCACCGCGTGATGGCCAAGCTGTTCGAGGACCGCGGTGTCGCGCTGGATCGCACCTACCAGCTCAACGTCGGCGGCAACATGGACTTCAAGAACATGCTCGAGCGCGAGCGCCTGGAGTCCAAGAAGGTCTCCAAGACCCAGGCCGTCACGTCCAACCTCACCGGCTCGCTGTCCGGTCTGGTCAACGACAAGAACGTCCACATCGGCCCGTCGGACTACGTCGCCTGGCTCGACGACCGCAAGTGGGCCTACGTCCGCCTCGAGGGTCGCGCGTTCGGTGACGTCCCCCTCAACCTCGAGTACAAGCTCGAGGTCTGGGACTCCCCCAACTCGGCCGGCATCATCATCGACGCCCTGCGCGCCTGCAAGATCGCCAAGGACCGTGGCATCGGTGGCCCGATCATCTCCGCGTCCTCCTACCTGATGAAGTCGCCGCCGGTGCAGCTGCCCGACGACGAGGGTCGCCGTCGCGTCGAGGCGTTCATCAAGGGCGAGGAGTGAGCTCCTAGCCCACCGATCGACCTGCTCCATCCGCCGACCCGCCCGAGGACTCCTCGGGCGGGTCGGTGGCATTTCCGGACGTAACCCCGTCCGGCGCCGCGTCGTTGGGTCGACGACCGCCGCGCCACCGCGTGGCTCACGACCCAAGGACCACCATGACCCCCGTGCGCGCTCGTCGCCTCCGGACCGCAGCGGTCACCACCGCCCTGCTGGCCGGACTCGCGACCCCCGTCCTCCTCTCGCCCACCTCCTCGGGAGCCCCGCCGGTCGCCGACCGGCCCGCGCCCGGCTCGACCGTCGGCGCCAAGCTGCTCACCGTCGCGTTCGACGGCCAGGACTCCACGATCGACCCCGGTCGCCCGTTCACCGTCTCCGGCACGGTCGGCAAGGTCACCGAGGGCGTGGTGGGCCGCCTCGGCGCCGGCGTCCCCGCGAGCTTCACGCTCGCCGTCACCGACGCCGAGGGCCGGGTGCTCGGCACCCAGGACGTCACCGCCGACGGCGACGGGAGCTTCACGACCACCGTCCCCGGCGAGCTCACCGCCTCCCGGGCGGGAGCCGAGGACCTCAGCCTGGCCCTGCGCGCGCTGGACGCGTCGTACGCCGGGTTCGCGGCCGACGAGGCCGGCTCGGCACCGATCGTGGTGCGGGGCACGACCAAGCGCCTGAAGATCACCAACAGCTTCGTCTCCTCGGTCGGCTGGGTGAAGCCGGGCGCGCGCTACCCCTCGCGGATCCTGGTGAAGAACCCGACCTCGAAGGCCATCTCCGGCGCGGTCGTGACGGTGCGCGCGCCGAAGGGCACGACGTTCCGCAGCGCGACCGGCGCGGGCACCCGCATGGTCACGCCGACGCAGATCACCTGGCGGCTCACGCCGGTCGGTGCCAAGAAGACCTCGGTGCTGGTGATCGAGAGTCGCGCGGCGACGCTCAAGGCGCTGCCCACGCTGGTCTGGCGCGACCTGTCCACCACCGCGACGCTCGCCTCGAAGGGCAAGCGCTCCACGGTCCGCAGCCACGGCCCCAAGGTCATCCCGCCCGCGGAGGTCTACGACACCGCGCGCTACGGCGACCGCCCGTTCCCCGTCGTCCCGGTGCAGTACACCGACCGCAGCTACACCGCCGGCCACTCCGGCGGCGACCTGTCGAAGGTGATCAACGCCAAGTCCTTCAAGGGCTCGACGTTCAACCTCTTCCAGGAGATGTCGCTGGGCCAGCTCTACCCCAACGGCACCGTCCCGTCGGCCGGCATCGCCACCGCCGACTTCGACTACGCCCCGGGCTTCGACTTCCAGCAGACCAACCCGGCCACCCTCAACACGTGCACGGGCATCACGTTCGGTGACTCCCCGATCCCCGCCGAGGGCACCCCCCTCTACCCCGAGCGGATCACCAACGGCGTCTACAACCTGCCCGGCCAGACCCAGTGGTACGGCGCCGACGCCAACGGCTCCGCGGTCGTGGGCGCGCTGGCCGGCGTCGCGGCCCTGCAGCAGATCGACTCGGGCTGCGGCCCCACCGGCAAGCTCGTCGCTGACGCTGTCGCCGTGTCGGACCCGGAGATCGACTACTCCGACTTCGACACCGACAAGGACGGCGTCGTCGACTTCTTCATGGCCGTCTTCGCCGGCTGCGGCGGCAACGGCGCCTCGCAGCTCGGGGTCTGCTCCGACGCCCCGAGCGACGCGCTGCCCTACGACAACATCTGGCCGCACAGCTCCTCGCTGGAGTTCTACCTCACCGACCCGGTCACCGGCCTGCCCGGCTTCACGACCGACGACCAGCTGAAGAACCTCGAGGGCAAGCCGCTGTTCTACACCTCCAAGAGCTACTCGAAGATGACCACGAGGAAGACCCCCTTCAAGGTCTTCGTCCGCGTCGGTCCCTACAACCTCAACCCCGAGACCGCCCTCGACAAGGCCTCGGTCATCTCCCACGAGTACGGCCACTCGCTCGGCCTGCCCGACTTCTACTCCCTCGGCGGGCGTGAGACCTACGGCGACTGGAACCTCATGGCGACCGACAAGTCGCAGAACATGGACGGCTTCTCGCGCCAGGAGCTGGGCTGGGTGGTGCCGGAGGTCCTGACCCGCGGCACCCGCACGATCAAGAACATCCCCGACTCCAAGCAGGACACCGGGGTGATCCGGTGGCGGACGGCCGCGGGCAAGAGCTACACGCTCAAGCGCGGGCGTGACGGCATCGTGCACAACTCGCGGATGTACGTCGCCAAGCTCCCCGGTCGCCAGCTGCTGGACCCGAAGGTGTTCGCCACCGGCGCCACCGCCACCAAGAAGCACGCGTGGTTCAGCGGCTCGGGCAACGACTTCGGCTGCGCCACCGACGGCGGCGGACGCAACCTCGACTTCGCCCTGCCGGGGCTCTCGAAGGTCCCGGCCGGCACCGACGTCACGGTCTCCTTCAAGTCCTACTGGGACATCGAGTGGGACTACGACTACGGCTACGTGCTGAGCTCCAAGGACGGCGGCAAGGCCTTCACCTCCCACGCCTCGGAGAACGGCTACACCACCTCCAACACCGACCCGCTGGCCGGCAACCCCAACCAGAACGGCTGCCAGGCGGCGTACGACAACGGGATCACCGGCACCTCCGGCTCCTACCAGGCCGGCACCGAGGCGCTCGACCGCAAGGCCGGCAACACCCCGGCCCCGATCTTCGTGTCCGACACCTACGACATCTCCGACCTGGCCGGCGCCAAGACCCCGGTGCTGCGCTTCAGCTACGCCACCGACCCCGGCCTGGCACGTCCCGGCTGGTTCATCGACGACATCGTGGTGAAGGCCGGCTCGAAGGTGATCTACCGCTCCGACTTCGAGAAGAACGGCTCGCCCGACGACCCGTTCGTCTTCAACGGCGGCTGCCAGGCCGACAACCCGGGCGGTGACTGCACGAAGGGCTGGCAGTACGTGAAGGCCGGCGCCGAGGCGGAGTTCGACCACGCCTACTACCTCGAGCTGCGCGACCGCTCCGGCTTCGACCTCGACGGTGAGGGCCAGATCGACCGCGACCCGATCGGCTTCCAGCCGGGCCTGTCGCTGCTCTACACCGACGAGGCGCACGGCTACGGCAACGCCGGCACCGACGACCCGCCGGCACAGTCGCCGCTCGACGCCAGGCCCGAGCCCGGGAGCACCACGCCCAACCTCAACGACGCTGCCTTCACGGCCGCCGTCGGTCGGGCGGCCTTCTCCGACTTCGGCCGGGGCCACACCGACAACTACAGCGACCCGGCCAACTCCTCGGTCGACCCGCGCTACTCCGGCGTGGCCAACCCGTGGCGCTTCCAGTACGACTGCCTGAGCTTCAAGGTGCTCTCGATGAAGGGGGCGAGCAACGGCCCGTCGGTCTCCGACGGCGACCTCACCGGCACCGTGCGCTTCACCGTCGGCAAGGGCTGCGGGACGTTCAACTACGGCTACGGCGTGCCCGCCACCGCGAAGAACACCCGCCCGACGGCCCGCATCTCCGCCTCGCGCACGACGGTCCCGGCCGGCACCACGGTGTCCTTCGACGGGTCGCGCAGCAGCGACAAGGAGACGCCCCGCAAGCTCGACTACGTGTGGAGCTGGGACGACGGCGGTGCCGTCAAGGACGCCGTGGGGGTCGAGGCCAGCCATGCCTTCGACAACCCGGGCACCTACCGGGTGCGCCTGCGGGTCACCGACCCCCAGGGGCGGTTCCACATCGCGGCCTACACGCTGACGGTGACCTGACCCGGCGTACGTCCTGATGGCCGAAGGCCCTCCCGCATGGTGCGGGAGGGCCTTCGGCGTGCTGGCGTCGACTCATGTAACACGTCGTCTGCTCATCTACGAGACCGGGCTTCGTCAAGGGGTCTAGGCAACGGGTGGTCACGCGGCAGCGTCGAGCAGCAGCGAGTTCAGCCGTTCGGCTGGGGTCTGTAGGTCCAGGGTCGGGCGGGGACGGGCGTTCAATGTCGCGGCGATTTTGGCGAGGTCCTGCGGGGT
>NZ_CALRWD010000038.1:0-41788 GCF_943371775.1 Nocardioides psychrotolerans | reverse complement strand
GTCCGGATCCGGGGTCGTCGGTGAACGAGGGGTGAACTCGACTTGCCCACTTGGCCACGAAATGTGGCTCGTGAGACGACAGTCACGTGAACAAGCCCCAGAGGGCTTGACTCAATGCATCCGATGACGCTCAGTCGCGACGACCTGGCCCTTGCGCAGGTGGGCCACGAGCATCTCCCCCAGGGCCAGCTGCGGGTCCTCGATCCCGAGTGCGTCGAAGACGGCCGGCAGCACGGGTCGGTGGGTGCAGACGACCGTCGGGCGAGGGTCCTCGAGCACGTCGTCGACGATCGCGCGCACCCGCTTGGCCGACGCGCCCTCCTCGCTCAGGTGCTGCTCGCACTCGAGCGGCCAACCTGTCGTGTCGGCGTACGGCGTCACGGTCTCGACGCACCGCAGGCTGCTGGAGGTGATGACCCGGGTGACGCCGTAGGCCGCGAGGAGCGGGACGAGGCGCTGGGCCTCGCTGCGGCCGGCGGCGAGCAGCGGACGCTCGACGTCGTCGGCGCGCCAGGCCTTGCGGGAGCGGGCCGCGGCATGGCGCAGGACGACCACCGGCTGGGTCTTGCGGCGGACCTTGAGCGCCTCGCGCAGCGTGTCGGCGTCGTAGAGGTAGGTGAGCCGCTCGAACGCCTCGGCAGCATCGACCCACTCGACGGCATCGATCTCGTCGTTGGCGAGGTAGCCGCTGACGTCGTCGTCGCCCAGGACCCGACCGGTCCAGTAGAAGACGGTCTTCATCCGCCCCGCGCTGCTGGTCAACGCATAGCGCTGGCTGCGCAGCGGCGGCCCCAGGCGCACGTGCAGTCCGGTCTCCTCAGCCACTTCGCGCACGGCGGCGGCCGCGGCGTGCTCGCCCCGGTCGAGCTTGCCCTTGGGGAAGGACCAGTCGTCGTACTTGGGACGATGGACCAGCAGCACCCGCTTGCCCGGACGGAACGCGACGACACCAGCGGACAGCACATCCTGAAGTCCAGACGCGGGCATGCGGGCTAGTCTCACACCACCCGAGCCACCTGAGGAGACCCGGCACCGCCGTGATCGCACCGTGAACACCCAGCGCCTGCGCCAGGTCGGCATCCTCGCCATCGTCGCGGCCCTCGTGGCAGGGCTGGCGGTGGTCGGTCTGCGCTGGTGGTCCGACCGCGACCGCACCGACCTGCAGCGCGCCATGGCCCTCGCGCCGGGCGACGGCGAACGCTTCTCGTGGACCGACTGGAGCGCCGTGCGCGACGAGCTCGGGATGGACCTCGACGCCGACTCGCCCTCCGAGTCGGTGACGGACCTCATGAACGCGGCCTACAGCGCCGACCTCTCCTCGACCTCCGCGCTGCCCGAGTCGGCGCAGGTGCTGCACGTGCAGTTCGGCTTCTCGCCGGCCTCGGCCGACTGGGAGCTCTTCAGCCAGTCGGCCGCCGGGGCGGTCGTGATGCTCCACCTGCCCGAGGACACCGACTGGGAGCGGATCCGCTCCCGGATCACCAACCTCGGCTTCACCGAGCCCGGCGAGGCCGACGGGATCTGGGACGGCGGCTCCGACGTGCTCGGCGCGATCGGCGGCAGCATCACGCCGGAGGTCAGCTACATCGCGCTCGACGAGGAGGAGCAGCTCGTCCTCACCAGCGACAACCGGGGCTACCTCGTCGAGGCGTTGGCGGGCGCGACGGGTGACGGCTCGACGGTCGAGGGCCTCTCGGAGGTCGTCGACGCGTCCGGGTCACCGTTGTCGGCCGCGATCTACACCGGGGCGCAGGCCTGCGGCGCGCTCGCGATGGGACAGGCCGACCCCGACGACCAGGCCCAGGGCGAGCAGCTGGTGCGGGAGGCCGGCGAGGTCAACGCCTACACGGGCTTCGCGATGTCGGTGCAGCCCGGCCTCGACCTGCGCGTGGCACTGTCCTTCGAGACCGACGAGCAGGCACGCACCAACGCCGACACCCGCGCGATCCTGGCCGCCGGCCCCGCGCCCGGCCAGGGCGGCGACTTCGCTGACCGCTTCACCCTCGGCCCCGTCGAGGCAGACGGGCCCGTCGTCACCCTGGCGCTCGAGCCGGTCGAGGGCAGCTATGTGCTCTCCGACCTCTCCAACGGGCCGGTGCTGTTCGCGACCTGCTGAGGGTGTGGATGGTTCGTGGCCCGGAAAGTGTGGGACGTTTTCGACCTTCCCGGGGCCTGCCGGGGTCGAAAACGTCCCGCACTTTCCCCCCGACGGCGACCTCAGGCGAACCGGCGCAGCCGGAGGCTGTTGGTGACCACGAAGACCGATGACAGGGCCATGGCGGCGCCGGCGAGCATCGGGTTGAGCAGGCCGAGGGCGGCGAGCGGCAGGGCGGCCACGTTGTAGGCGAAGGCCCAGAAGAGGTTGCCCTTGATGGTGGTCAGGGTGCGGCGGGCGAGGCGTACGGCGTCGGCGGCGACCAGCAGGTCTCCGCGCACGAGCGTCAGGTCGCTGGCCTCGATCGCCACGTCGGTGCCCGTGCCCATCGCGATGCCGAGGTCGGCCTGGGCGAGCGCGGCGGCGTCGTTGACCCCGTCGCCGATCATCGCCACGACCCGGCCCTCGGACTGCAGGCGCGACACCACCGCGAGCTTGTCGGCCGGCAGCACGTCGGCGACGACCTCGTCGATCCCGACCTCGGCCGCGACGGCACGTGCGGCACGCTCGTTGTCGCCGGTGAGCAGGATCGGGGACAGCCCGAGCCCGCGCAGCCGGGCCACGGCCTCCGCACTGCTCGGCTTGACCGTGTCGGCCACGACGAGCACGCCGCGCGCCTGGCCGTCCCAGCCGACCGCGACAGCGGTGCGCCCGGACGCCTCGGCGCGGTCGACGGCCGCAATCAGCTCGGGAGGCAGCGCCCAGCCCTGGTCGGCGAGCAACCGGGGGCGACCCACGACGACCTGACGGCCGTCGACGACGCCGCGCACGCCGAGTCCCTCGAGGTTGATGAAGTCGTCGGCGGCCACGACGCCCGGCACGGCCGCCGCGATCGCCCGGGCGATCGGGTGCTCGCTGGAGGCTTCGAGCGACGCCGCGGTCCGTCGTACGTCGTCGACGGCGGAGCCGTCCGCCGCCAAGGTCTCCACCAACGTCATGTGGCCGGTGGTCACGGTGCCGGTCTTATCGAGCACGACGGTGTCGATGCGTCGCGTTGACTCCAGCACCTCCGGACCGCGGATCAGGATGCCCAGCTGGGCGCCGCGACCGGTCCCGACCATCAGCGCGGTCGGCGTGGCCAGACCCAAGGCGCACGGGCAGGCGATGATCAGCACCGCGACGGCCGCGGTGAAGGCGGTCGCCGCGGACGCACCCGTCGCGAGCCACACCCCCAGCGTCGCCAGGGACAGGCCGATCACGATCGGCACGAAGATGCCCGAGACCCGGTCGGCCAGCCGCTGCACCTCGGCCTTGCCGTTCTGCGCCTCCTCGACCAGCCGCGCCATCTGGGCCAGCTGGGTGTCGGCGCCGACGCGCGTGGCGCGCACGACCAGGCGGCCGCTCGCGTTGACGGTCGCGCCCGTCACCTCGTCGCCGGGGCCGACCTCGACCGGCACCGGCTCCCCGGTGAGCATCGAGGCGTCGACGGCGGAGTGGCCGGACTCGACGACGCCGTCGGTGGCGACCTTCTCCCCCGGTCGTACGACGAGCAGGTCGCCGACCGCGAGGGACGCGGCGGGCACGCGGTGCTCGACGTCGCCGCGCAGAACGGTCACGTCCTTGGCGCCGAGGTCCATCAGCGCTCGCAGGGCGGAGCCCGCGCGGCGCTTGGAGCGCTTCTCGACGTAGCGCCCCGCGAGCAGGAACGTCGTGACGCCGGCTGCGACCTCGAGATAGATGTTGTCGAGCCCCGACGACCGGTCCACGGTCAGCTCGAAGGGGTGGGTCATGCCGGTCATGCCGGCGGTGCCGAAGAACAGCGCGACCAGCGACCAGCCGAAGGCGGCGAGCACCCCCACCGACACCAGGGTGTCCATGGTGGTGGCGCCGTGGCGGGCGTTGACGAGGGCGGCGCGGTGGAAGGGCCAGGCGCCCCACACCGCGACCGGAGCGGCGAGGGTGAGCGAGGCCCACTGCCAGTTGTCGAACTGCAGCGGCGAGGCCATCGACAGCAGGACGACGGGCACGCTGAGCACCACCGAGACCAGGAGCCGCTGACGCAGCGCGTCGAGCTCGGGATCGGCGTCCGGGTCGACACCGACATCGGCGCCCGCACCCGGAGCACCCGCCGGAGCCGGCAGGTCCGCGCCGTAGCCGGCCGCCGCGACGGTGGCGAGCAGGTCGTCGGTGGAGACGCCCGCGGGATAGGCGACCTTGGCCTTCTCGGTCGCGTAGTTGACGCTCGCGGTGACGCCGTCCAGCTTGTTGAGCTTGCGCTCGATCCGGTTGGCGCACGACGCGCAGGTCATGCCGGTGATGGCCAGCTCGATCTCGGAGGTGTCGACGGGGATGCTCATGTCGTCATCGGGTCACGCGAGGGCGTAACCCGCCTCCTCCACGGCTGCGGCGACGGCCGCGCGCTCGAGCGGGGCCGCGCTCGTGACGACGGCGGTCCCCGCGGTGTGGGACACCTCGACGCTCTCGACGCCGGGGAGCTCGCTGATCTCCTCGCGCACCGAGGCCTCGCAGTGGCCGCAGGTCATGCCGGTGATGGTCCAGGTGCTGATGTCGCTCATGCCTCCACCATATACCCCCCTTGGGTATGCGTCGAGCGGCACACAAAAACCCGCCGGCACAGGGTCCGGCGGGTCAGCGTCGATCGGAGAGGGGCGTCAGGCCTCGCGCCGCGGCTGGGGCGGCTGCGGGTTGACCCCGAGGATCTGGTCGATCTCGTCGGGCGAGAGGTGGTCGTCGGACTCACTCGCGGCGATGATGAGGTTGGTGGTGAGCTCCACCTCGCCGAGGAGGTCGACGTCTTCGAGAGTCACGTCGAACTGGTCGTACACGAGGGACCCCTATCTGGTCGGTGGGCGTGTATCCGAGCAAGCCTTCCCCCAGCAGGATACGCGCAAACGACACGGGATCCCCTGGTCACTATGGGCTATGCCACGCCTGCCCGAGGTGACCATGGCCGCAACCCCGGACTCGTGCCCACGGCGCCCGGGAGCAACCGCTTTAGAAACCACGAGGCCCCCCTCCCGAAGGAGGGGGGCCTCGTTTTGAAGACTATGCGTCTCGTCTGAGATCAGACGGGACGGACGTTCTCCGCCTGGGGGCCCTTGGGGCCCTGGGTGACGTCGAACTCAACCTTCTGGTTCTCGTCCAGGGACTTGTAGCCCTGGGTCTGGATTGCCGAGTAGTGCACGAAGACGTCGTCGCCGCCGTCCTCCTGCGCGATGAAGCCGAAGCCCTTCTCAGCGTTGAACCACTTCACGGTGCCTTGAGCCATGTTGCTGGTACTCCTGTTATCGGAACGAAAGCCGCCACTTCAGCGACCCGCATCAGATGCGGTGAAACGTCGCTCCGACCCGTGATTGGCAACACCACAAACCAGAAACGCCGTCGGATCACAAACTCCGCGGCCGTTGACCTGCTGGAACTTGCACCTTCTGCGCCTCCGACTCTACCAAGCGTTCGCGCAGAAGAAAGATTTCGGCTGCCTGTTTCCGCCCGGCCCCCATGAAGGTTGTGCGACGGGTCTGTGACGGCGCGGGAAACGACCCGGCGTGGCAGGGTTGAGGGCATGGACGACGACCCCGTGGCGGCCGCGTTCGGCGACCTCGGCGCCGACCTCTTCACCACCGACCCCGACCTGGTCGCGGGCTTCGCGCACGACGAGTCCCGCCTCACCGACCGGGCGCTGCCTGCGGGCGTGCTGTCGCCCCGCTCGACCCACGACGTCGCCGACCTGGCCCGCCGAGCGCACGCGCACGGCGTACCCCTGGTGGCGCGGGGCGCCGGCTCCGGCCTCTCCGGTGCCGCCAACGCACCCGTGGGGTCGGTCGTCCTGCGCACCCACCGGATGGCGGCGATCCTCGAGGTCGACGTCGCCGAGCGGCTCGCGGTGGTGCAGCCGGGGGTCGTGACCGCCGACCTGCGCGCGGCCGCCCGCGAGGTCGGGCTGTTCTACCCACCCGACCCCGGCTCCGTGGCGATCTCCACGGTCGGCGGCAACGTCGCGACCGATGCGGGTGGCATGTGCTGCGTGAAGTATGGCGTGACCGGTGACTTCGTGCTGGGCCTCGAGGTCGTCCTGGCCGACGGGACCGTGGTGCGCACGGGGCGTCGTACGGCGAAGGGGGTCGCGGGCTATGACCTCACCAGCCTCTTCGTCGGCTCCGAGGGCACGCTCGGGATCATCACCGAGATCACCGTGCGACTGCTGCCGGCGCCCGCCCCCGCCCAGACCCTCGTCGCGACCTTCGACTCCCTGGCCTCGGCCGGGCAGGCGGTCGCCGCGATCGCCGGGTCGGGGCTGGCCGTGTCGATGCTGGAGATCATGGACCGCACAACGCTGCGCGCCGTCGACGCGCGCACCGCGATGGGGTTCGACCCCGACGTGGCCGCGATGGTGCTGGCCCAGGCCGACGACACCGCTGCTGCCACGACCGTCGCCGCCCTCGCGGCACTGTGCACCGACCACGGCGCCGTCGACGTCGCGACCTCCGAGGACCCCGACGAGGCCGAGCTTCTCCTGGAGGCCCGGCGACAGGCCCTGCCGGCCCTCGAGGACCTTGGCGACTGGCTCCTCGACGACGTCTGCGTCCCCCGCTCCCGCATCGTCGACCTGCTCTCGGGCGTCGAGGAGATCGGCGGGGCCGAGTCGTTGACGATCGGGGTCTTCGGCCACGCGGGCGACGGCAACATGCACCCGACGGTGATCTACGACGAGCGTGAACCCGCCAGTCGCGCCTCCGCGGGCCGGGCCTTCGACGCCATCACCCGCCTCGCCCTCGACCTGGGCGGCACCATCACCGGCGAGCACGGGGTCGGCCGGCTCAAGACCGGGTGGCTGACCCAGGAGCTCGACCCCGACTCGCTCGCGCTGCAGCGACGGGTCAAGGACGCGCTCGACCCCACCGGGATCCTCAACCCCGGTGCGGTGCTCGACTGATCAAGTCGTCCTTGGTCAGCGCGGACCGGTCGGAGGCCGCCGAGGTGCGGTCCGACTTGGAGTACAGCCGGTCGATCGCGGCAGAGCGCCGGGCCTGGTGGTCGTGGTCGGCCGCCTCCGGGTCGAGGAAGGCCCGCTTGCTGGCGGCCGCGTCCCGCTCGTCCGCCGCCGCGTCGCGCGCCTCGGCCGCCTGGTCGCGTGCCTCCGCCGCAGCGAGCACCCGCTTCGCGGTCGAGGAGCGCCGTGCGCTGGACGCGGAGTCGACGGGCGCATCGTCCTGGTCGTTCTCGTCCGAGGCCATCGCTCCATCAGAGCACACTCGGTCGGGAGCAGACCGGCCCGGCCAGGTCGCGCCAACCTTCTGAGCCCTCCGAAGCGTTCCTCGCGTGACACCATCGCCGACGAGGAGCAGCGCGTGCAGGAGCAGGAGTTCACCGAGTGGGCAGCCGGGTGCCAGCGGTCCCTGCTGCGCTCGGCCTACCTGCTGACCGGCGACCTGCACCGTGCGCAGGACCTGGTCCAGGAGGCGCTGGTCAAGGTCGCGCTGCGCTGGTCGCAGCTGCGCGAGGGCAACCCCACTGCCTACGCCCGCCGGATCATCGTGCGCGACAACGTGAGCTGGTGGCGCCGGCGCCGCGAGACGGCGGTGGCGGACCCCGAGGGCCCGGCCCCCGACGGCGTGAGCAGCGACCCGGTGACCGCCATGGTCGTACGACGAGCCCTGCTGCGCCTCACCCCCGCCCAACGGGCGGTGCTGGTGCTGCGGCACTTCGACGACCTGTCGGAGCGCGAGACCGCCGACGTGCTCGGCGTCAGCATCGGCACCGTCAAGAGCCAGAACTCCGCCGCCCTGGCCCGGCTCCGCACCGGCGCACCCGAGCTGCTCGACCTGATCGGAGAACGTCATGAGTGACCTGCACGCGCTGCTCGACCACGCGACGGACGGGATCGAGAGCCCTCGACTGGAGCAGGTCGCACTGCGCACGGCCCACCGTCGGCGCACGCGGCGTCGGGGTGCGGCCGCAGCAACCGTGGCGTCGACGCTCGTCGCGGTGGTCGCCCTCGTCGGCAGCCAGACCAGCGGAGGACGCAGCGACAGCATGCCGCCTGCCATGCCGCCCGGCCTCACCCCCACCGTCACGCCGCCGACGCCGTCCACGCCCGCGCTCGAGGCAACGGCGAGTTGGGACCCCCGCGACGTCGACGACCTGTCCGGCGCCCCGGCCCGGGTCGTGCCCGCCCTGCCCGACGTCATCGACCCCCCGTCTTCCTCTCCGCTGCTGGCCGACGAGCCGGTCGGCAGCGCTGTCGTCGCCGTCGAGGAGCGCGGGACCGCGCAGGTGCTCGGCCCCGACGGCGAGTGGCGCACGGTGCCGCTCGACGGTCGCTACCCGAGGATCGCGCTCAGCCCGGGCGGGACACGGCTGGCGGTCTACTACTACGTGGACACCGAGGACCCGGACCACACCTACGACGTGACGGTGCACGACCTGGCGACCGGCGGCAGCACCGTGCTCGAGCCGCCACCGGGCTTCGTGCCGTGGGACGACACGGGCTGGTCGTTCCTCGACGAGGACCTGCTGCTGCTCACCAGCGGCCCGGCGTCGTACGCCGTCTCCCTGAGCAGCGGTGCCACCGAGCCGAGGCCCTACCGTGCCGGCCTCTCACGCACGGTCGACCCGGACGGCGAGGTGCTGGTGAGCTCGGACTGGAGCGAGCCCAACGTGCTCCTCGACTACGCCGGTGGGGCCCCGCGCGAGGTCAGCATGGCGCGGACCGGACGGCTCGCGAGGATCGTCGCGGACGACGACACCGTGGTCGGCACGTCCTACGAGAACGGGCCCTTCGCGGTCTACGTCGCCGACCGCGCGACCCTCACGCCCCGGGCCACGCTGCCGGTCGTCGACACGGACGGCAACTACAGCAACTGGGCGCTGGGACCCCAGGCCCTCCTCGCCGACGGCACCGTCCTGTTGCGGGTGGCAGCGCTCGGGCGCGGCCGCGCCACCGGCTTCCGGCTGGTGCTGTGGGAGCCCGGGACCGGTGACTTGTCGGTGGTCAGCTCCTCCGACCTGCCGGTCGAGGCGTCGGTGGTGTTCGCGTCCGGGTTGCTGCGGAGCTGAGAGCGGCGCCCGCGTCAGCAGGTCGGTGAGTACGCCGTCTTCGTCAGCGCCGCGCCGGCCCGCGACTGCCGACCGGTGTCGAGCGTCCAGGCTCGCACCCAGTCGACGGAGAACTGGCTGCCGTTGTGCTCGGTGGCGTTGTCCAGGCCGACCATGCTGACTCGCGGCACGAGCGCCTTGCCGGCGACCACGGTGCGCTTCGACGTGGTGGCGAACGCCTTGCCGTCGAAGAACCAGGTGATGTGGTCGCGGGCCACCTCGACGGCGAAGTTGTGCAGACCGCTCCACGCCGGGGCCGGCCGGGTGCGCGTCCACTCAGAGCGCGCCTGCTGGGAGCGGACCCCCACGGCGTAGGACTTCGCGCCCAGAGCCATGTCGGCCACGCGGATCGTCTCGGGCGCGCAGGCACCGGGTGCGGTGCCCTCCGGCACGAGCTCGACGCGCATCCCGAAGTCCCGCCCGTCCTGCTCGAAGACGTTCTGCCAGATGCGGAACTCCCACCGCCCGTAGCGCTGCGCGTTGCGGACCACGGTGGCCGACGTCGTGCCCCGGTCGCCCGGACCCTGGTGGATCAGCTTGCTCTGAAGGCCAGCGCGTTGAAGGGCACCACCCGTCCGCTGCCGGTCGAGTACTCCTCCCAGCCACCCTTGAGGACCTCGCCGCGGGTGGGCGGAGAGGACAGGGACTGGCCGTACTCCCAGGCGAAGTCGTAGGTCGGTCGGAACCACCCGTGCTGCGTGCTCGCGTCGGTCGCACCGGTCGAGTCGGTCTCCGGCGGCAGCGGCTCGCGATCGGTCGGGCGTGGCAGGGCCGCGCCGAGGATGTCGGGCAGGAGGCTGGACCGGACGTACGTCGGCCAGGAGACGCTCCAGCCGATGTCGCTGCCCGCCGCGGTGACGTCGCCGACCTTGGCGCGCAGGACGCGCTCGCCGAGCAGCGAGGCGGTGAGGTCGAAGGACGCCAGCCCGCGCTCGTCCGCACGTGCGGTGCCGATGGTGCGCCACTGGCCGTCGGAGGTCCGCTCCTGGAGGGTGACGACCCGGCCCGCGAACACCGGCGGCTCGAGCTCGCGGTGGGTGTAGATGTCGGCGGCGGAGTCGACCACGACCGTGTACCTGGACAGCGACCCCACCGTGACGACCGCGCTGCGCTCGTCGGCTCCGTCGACCGCGAGGGTCACGGCCTGGGGGCGGGCGTAGAACCGTCGCGGCGTGCTGACCAGGTCGCCGCCGACCACGCGATAGCTGATGTCGAACATCGAGGGCGCGGGGAAGCGGAACCTGTAGGCACCGGACGCGGTCGTGTGGTGGTCACTCCCCTTGACGTCGGTCCACCGGTCTCCGGGGCGGTTCATGTGGAACTGCAGGTGGATCGCGCGGCGCCCGGGCCGCGGCAGCTTGCCCGTGAAGGTGAGCGCCTGGCCAGCGACGTGGGCCGCCGGCGTCACCGTGAGCGTCCCGATGCTGCGTGCCTGCGCGATGGTGGACGGTGCGGGCGCCCCGGACGCCTCGGGGGTCGGGAGTGCGGCGGCGCCGAACACCGCCCCGGCGACGACGAGGGCGGAGAGGGCGCGACGCACCCGCGACGCGTCGACGTGATGACGGTGCACAAGGCCCCCGGTCTCGCATGTGCTGCTCGGTGCTCGACACCAGTATCGGCGCGCAGCGACCCTCACCTGAGGCATTGGGGCAACCGGTCAGCCGGGCCGGTCGGCGGGAAGCTGGAGCTGGCCGGTGGGAGCGACACGGCTGCCCCGGGCCGCATCAGGGAGGCTCGGGGGCCGGCAGGCATAATCACCGCTGGATCAGGGCCCCTAGCTCAATTGGCAGAGCAGGAGACTTTTAATCTCTTGGTTGTGGGTTCGAGTCCCACGGGGCCTACCGAGTGCACCTGTCGCCTCTGCAGGGCGTGCTCAGCCGACGACGAGGACGTGCAGCGTGCGGGGGCCGTGGACGCCCTCGACGCGGTCGAGCTCGATGTCGCTGGTGGCCGACGGCCCGCTGATCCAGGTCAGGGCCCGCGAGGGGTCGAGGCGGCTCATCGCGTCGGGGACGTCGGCGACCACCTGGTGCTCGGCCACGATGCACACGTGCACGTCCGGCACGAGCGAGATCGCGCGTCGGCCCTGGTCGGGGCCGTGGTCGAGCACGATGGTGCCGGTCTCGGAGATCCCGACCGCGGCGCGCGTGACGACGGCGTCGAGCGCGTCGAGCGCGGCAGCGGTGAGGCCGTCGTCGACGACCTGGCCGGGGACGTCGAGCCCCAGTCCGGGAGGTACGACGACCCGTGCGCCGTGTGGGAGGGCTGCGGCGACGCGCGCCGACAGGTCCGCGACGCTGCAGCGCTCCACGACCGCGCGGTAGTCGGCCACGCGCTCGGCGAAGAGCGCGACCAGGTCGTCGGGGGCGACCCCGACCGGGGACGGCACGGGCTCCGGCGACGGCGTCGCGTCGGCCAGCGCCGCGCGCACCGCCGCCAGGATGTCGTCGCGGGCGCTCATGACCCACCACCGCCCTGGCGGCCCAGACGACCGACCCGTTGCCACCACGCACGGAACGACTCGGCCGGCGGCGCCGGCAGGTCGCGAGCGCTGGTCCAGGCGCCACCCGGCCCGGGCAGCTTGCCGGAGGCGGAGCGACCGCCGGGCAGCGAGACGCCGAACATCCGCTTCATGACCCGCCCGGCGACACCCGAGGCTCGCTCGGCGCGACCCAGGCGGCGTGCGTCGGAGAAGGCCCAGGCGGCGCCCTTCATCGCGACCGCCTCCGCGCTCGGCACCGTGTCGGTCCGGTGTGCGTCGACGACCTTCGAGCGCAGGTGCACCAGCACCTCGGGGATGTCGATGCGCACGGGGCAGACCTCGAAGCACGCGCCGCACAACGACGACGCGTAGGGCAACGAGTCGACCTGCTTGTCGCCGGTGCCCTGCATCAGTGGGTTGAGGATCGCCCCGATCGGTCCGGGGTAGACCGAGCCGTAGGCGTGCCCGCCCGTGCGCTCGTAGACCGGGCACACGTTGAGGCAGGCCGAGCAGCGGATGCAGCGCAGCGCCTGACGACCCACCTGGTCGGCCAGCGCACGGGTGCGCCCGTTGTCCAGCAGTACGACGTGCACCTCCTGCGGGCCGTCGCCCGGCGTGACGCCGGACCAGGTGGAGGTGTAGGGATTCATCCGCTCCCCGGTCGAGGAGCGCGGGAGCAGCCGCAGCAACGGGTCGAGCTCGGCCCAGGTGGGCACGACCTTCTCGATGCCCACGACGCTGATCAGCACCTCGGGCAGCGTCAGGCACATCCGGCCGTTGCCCTCAGACTCCACGACCACCAGCGTGCCGGTCTCCGACACCGCGAAGTTGGCCCCCGAGACACCCACCTTGGCCCGCAGGAACTTCTCACGCAGCTGCGCCCGAGCCGCGGCGGCCAGCATCGCGGGCTCGTCGGTCAGGTCCGCGGGTGCGGGTCGCCCCGCACCGGCCATCTCGCGCAGGAAGATCTCGCGCACCTCGGCGCGGTTGCGGTGGATCG
Source organism: Nocardioides psychrotolerans (assembly GCF_943371775.1). GTDB lineage: Bacteria > Actinomycetota > Actinomycetes > Propionibacteriales > Nocardioidaceae > Nocardioides > Nocardioides psychrotolerans_A. The sequence continues at coordinate 29,095 of NZ_CALRWD010000038.1, read as the reverse complement.
CCGGCACCAGGATGTGGCTCGGCAGGTCGCCCCCCAGCTGCACGATCAGCTCGGCCAGGTCGGTCTCCCACGCCGCGATGCCGGCCGCGGCCAGCGCGCCGTTGAGGTCGATCTCCTGCGTCACCATCGACTTGACCTTCACGACCTCGTCGACACCGTGACCCTGCGCGATGCCCACGACGATCGCGTTGGCCTCGGCCGCGTCGCGCGCCCAGTGCACCGCGGCACCGCCCGCGACCAACGTGCGCTCGAGCTCCTCCAGGTGGGTCGCGAGGTCGAGCAGCGCCCGCTCCTTGACCGCCGCACCCGCCAGGCGCAGGTCCTCCCAGTTGTCGACCTCACCGACCACGGCGGCCCGCTTGGCGCGGATGACACCGGTGGCGTGGGCGAGGTTGTGGCGCAGCTGGGTGTCGCCCAGCGCGGCCCGGGCGGCGACCGGGAAGGCCGGCATCCCCACGAACGTGCCGGTCATCGCGCACCCCCGACGACAGCGCCGAACGGTGCGTCCTCGGTCGACGCGAGGATCTCGGCGAGGTGCATGACCCGCACCCCGGAGCGCTGCCGCGACAGGATCCCCCCGACGTGCATCAGGCAGGAGTTGTCACCGGCCACCATCACCTCGGCACCCGTCGAGCGCACGTGCCGGGCCTTGTCGGCGCCCATCGCGATCGAGGTGTCGGCGTTCTTCAGCGCGAAGGTGCCCCCGAAGCCGCAGCACTCCTCGGCCGACGGCAGGTCGACCATCCGCAGACCGCGCACCGCGGCCAGCAGGCGCGAGGGCCGGTCCCCCACCCCGAGCATCCGCAGCGAGTGACACGTCGGGTGGTAGGTCACGCGGTGCGGGAAGTAGGCACCCACGTCGACCACGCCGAGCACGTCGACGAGGAACTCGGTGAGCTCGTAGACCTTCGGCGACGTCTCCGCGACAGCCACAGCCAGGCCCGCGTCGCCCGAGCGCCGCGCCACGATCCCGTGCTGGTGGCGGGCCGAGCCCGCGCACGATCCGCTGGGCGTCACGATCGCGTCGAAGCCGGCGAAGGCGTCGACGAACGTGCGCACCACGGGCACCGCCTCGTCGAGGTAGCCGGTGTTGACCATCGGCTGCGCACAGCACGTCTGCGCCGCGGGGAACTCCACGTCCACCCCGAGCCGGCGCAGCAGCGCCACGACCGCCTTCCCCGTCTCGGGGAACATCGCGTCGTTGACGCACGTCACCATCAGGGCCACCCTCATCGGCCCATCATGACCCGCCTCCGAGGGGGTCCGACGCCCGGCCCGAGACGCGTCGTGTGTCCGACAACGCGGCCCGGCGCTGCCGGCGGCACACGACCGCACTCCAGGCGGCGATCAACATCCCTCCCGGGGCTTGCCCGATTCGCTCACGCGCCCGCGACGTTCGGGCCACACTGGCGTCACACCAGGCACCCGCGACGCGACCGGCGCCGCCCGGACGAGGAGGCACGTGCACACCACCACCCCGTCCCAGCGTCCGCACCTGTGGGAGGTCGGCCTGGTCCTGCTCGCGATGGCCCTCACGTTCGTCGTGTCCGTCGCCACCGACCTGGCCGAGGTGCGGGCTCGGTGGCTGCTGAGGCACGAGGCCTACAACGTCGACGAGCTCATCTTCACCGGGGTCGTGGGGATGGTCGGTTTCGCCATCGTCGCCTGGCGCCGGACGCGACTCCTGGGGGCCGAGCTCCAGCGCAACGCCCAGATCGACCTGGCACTGCGAGAGACGACGCAGCGCTACCGCTCACTCTTCGACTACCACCCGAGCGCGGTGTTCTCCCTCGACCTGGAGGGCCGCTTCACCAGCGTCAACGCAGCGGCCGAGCAGATCAGCGGCTACTCCGCCAGGGAGCTGGAGGGGATGTCCTTCGCCGAGCTGCTGCCCGTCGAGGAGCTCGACCCGATGCTAGCCACGTTCGCCCTGCTGGTCGCCCGCGAGCCCCAGCGCTTCGAGGTGGGCTTCCACCACAAGGGCGGCGCGACCGTGGACCTGCGCATCACCGGCCTGCCGATCATCGTGGGTGACGAGGTGGTCGGGGTCTACGGCATCGCCGAGGACGTCACCGAGCACAACCTGATGCAGGCAGAGCTGGCCGAGGCCCGCCGGTCGGCCGAGGAGGCGAGCGACGCCAAGTCCCTCTTCCTCGCCACGATGAGCCACGAGATCCGCACGCCGCTCACGAGCATCCTCGCCGCGGTCGAGGTGCTGGCCGCGGACGACCTCGACCCCGGCCAGCGCCACCTCGCCGAGATCATGGGCCGTCAGGGGCACGCCCTGCTGCGACTGGTCGAGGAGATCCTGGACTTCTCCCGGATCGAGGCCGGGATCATCGAGCTGGAGACCGTCGACGTCGACCTGATCGCGCTCGTCGACGAGGCGCTCGCCCACCACTCCCCCGCGGCCGAGGCGAAGGGGCTCCGGCTCCACGCGACCATGGACCCGGGCCTGCCGCAGGACCTCTCCGGCGACGTGAACCGGCTCGGCCAGGTGCTCTGCAACCTGATCGGCAACGCGGTGAAGTTCACCGACTCCGGCTGGGTGCACGTGCAGGTCACCCAGGACCCCAGCCCGCACCGGCCGGTCATCCGCTTCACCGTCGCCGACTCCGGCATCGGGGTCACGGCCGAGCAGCAGGTCGGGCTCTTCGACTCCTTCCAGCAGGCCGACTCCTCGATCACGCGCCGCTTCGGCGGCACGGGTCTCGGGCTGGCGATCTGCCGACAGTTGGTCACGGCCATGGGCGGCACGATCGGCCTGGAGTCGACGCCCGGCGAGGGCAGCACGTTCACGGTGACGGTGCCCCTCGCCCGTCGTACGACGGCGCCCCCGACCTCAGTCACGACGACTGCGTAGCCGGGATCACATACCGGGAGTCTGTTTGATACCTCCCTATTGACGTAGATTCAACAGCATGTCGTTCCGCGCCCGTGCCCTGCTCACCGTCGTCCTCGCCGTGGGCATCAGCCCCCTCGCCGCGCCTGCCACCGGCGCGCCCGCACCGGCACCGGTAGCGGCACCGACAGCGACCCCGGCCGCAGCCGACCGCGGCACCGAGGTCGTCTCGCGCACCGTCTCCTTCAACCTGACCAACACCGGTCACAGCCTGCTGTCCTGTCCCGCGGACAACAAGGCCTACCCGGTCCGCGCCCGGCTCGTCGGCCCGCGCCAGAAGGTCCTCGGCTACGTCGGCAGCACCCGGATGAACGTGCTGGTCCATGACGCGGGCACCGGCGGCTGGTTCTGGAGCCTGCGCCAGCACCCCGCCTACGACTACGCCACGCAGCTGGGTCGTCAGGGCGAGCTCTCCGTGGTCCTGGACCGCCTCGGCTATGACAAGAGCCCCCTCGCCAACGGCCGCAGCACCTGCCTCGACGCCCAGGCCCACATGCTCCACCAGGTCGTCCAGCACCTCTTCTCCGGCATCTACGACTTCACCCAGGGGGGCTTCACCCCGCCCCACGCCTCGTCGGTCGTCGTGCACGGCCACGGCACCGGCGGCGCGATCGCCCAGCTCGAGGCCGCCCGCTACGACGACGTCGCCGGGCTGGTGCTGATGTCCTGGGCCGGCTCCAACGCCTCCCAGCTGGCTGTCGACCAGGCCCGTCAGCAGACGTCGGCCTGCCTGACCGGCAGCGGCTACGCGGCGTACGGCGCCAGCAGGGCGGCCTTCCAGCGACTGCTCTTCGCGAGCGCCCCTGCCGCCGTCCGGCGCACCGCGACCGCCCAGCGCAACGCGACCCCCTGCGGCGACGTGACCAGCCTCGCCTCCACCCTGCTGTCCTCCGTCCTGACCGCGGGACAGGTCGAGGCACCGGTGCTGCTGATGTCGGGCAGCAAGGACGCCCGCGTGCGCCGCGACGCCACCCAGGACACCGCCGCGTCGTTCCGCAACAGCGAGAAGGTCACGACCCGGGTCATCGCCGGCGCCGGCAGCGCCCTCCCGCTCGAGAAGTCCGCCCCGCGGACCCGCGCGGCCGTGCTGCGCTGGCTGCGCGCGCTCTGACACCAGCCACCGCACGCACCTCCCGCACGCGCTCCGGCGTACGGGTGGGGGGTATAGCCTCCTCGCGTGAGCACTCCTGACGAGATCGAGCCCGGCTACGTGCACCACCAGCACCGCGACGCCTACCTCAAGCGGCTGCGGCGCATCGAGGGCCAGGCCCGAGGGCTGCAGCGGATGGTCGAGGAGGAGCAGTACTGCATCGACATCCTCACGCAGATCTCCGCGATGACGAAGGCGCTCCAGTCGGTCGCGCTCGGTCTGCTCGACGAGCACATGGCGCACTGCGTCGTCGAGGCCGCCAAGGCCGGCGGACCCGAGGGCGAGGCCAAGCTCAAGGAGGCCGCCGACGCGATCGCGCGGCTCGTCAGGTCCTAGGGCCCCTCGTCCCCGGAGGCGCGGAGCCGCGGAAAGAGGCGGCCGGGGTCCTCGCCCCGCTCGTGGACACGTGACGCCGGGCCCACCACCAGCGGGTCGGGCGTGCCGACGACCTTGAGGTCCTTGGACGGGTAGTCGAACGCCGCCAGCACCACCCGCATCGCCTCGAGCCGTGCGCGGCGCTTGTCGTTGGACTTCACCACCGTCCACGGCGCGTCCCCGGTGTCGGTGTAGAAGAACATCGCCTCCTTGGCCGCGGTGTAGTCGGCCCACTTGTCACGGCTGGCGAGGTCGGTCGGCGACAGCTTCCACTGCTTCACCGGGTCCAGCGACCGGGCGGCGAAGCGGGCCGCCTGCTCGTCGTGGGACACCGAGAACCACAGCTTGAAGAGGTGGATGTCCGCGTGCACCAGCATCCGCTCGAACTCCGGGGCCTCGCGCATGAACCCGAGGTACTGCTGGGGCGAGCAGTAGCCCATCACCCGCTCCACGCCGGCCCGGTTGTACCAGGACCGGTCGAAGAGCACGATCTCCCCGCCGCTGGGCAGGTGCTCGACGTAGCGCTGGAAGTACCACTGCGTGCGCTCGCGCTCGGTCGGCACGCTGAGGGCCACGACCCGCGCGCCACGGGGGTTGAGGTGCTCCATGAAGCGCTTGATCGACCCGCCCTTGCCGGCCGCGTCGCGCCCCTCGAAGAGGATGGCGACCTTCTGGTCGGTCTCCTTGATGTGCGCCTGGAGCTTGAGCAGCTCGATCTGGAGCTTGCGCTTGGTCTTCTCGTAGCGGGCCCGTGACAGCTTGTGCTCGTAGGGGTAGCCCTCGCGCCACGGCGGCAGCCCATCCGGGCCGGGGACGTCGTCGTACTCGTGTCCCTCGCGGAGCAGCGACTGGGAGAGCTCCGCGATCTCGTCGAGCTCCTCGGCGTGGCCCGGACGCCCGACGGGGGCGGGGACCTCGGACACCGCTCCGGGGGTACGTCGCGTGGTCACCGCAGCGCCGCAGGGTCGCCGGCGGTGCCGCCCGGCCCGTCACCGGACGAGCGGTCCAGCGTGAACGTGCGACCGGTGACGACCGTGGGCGTCACGCTGACGACGTCGTACTTCAACGTGGCGACCCAGGGCCGCAGCGGCAGGCCGTCCACCCGGTGCTCCTCGACCTCGTCGAGGACCCGCATCGTGCCGCGAGCCACGACCGACCAGGCGACCTCGTCGCCGAACCAGTCGATCTCGAAGGCGACCTCCGAGTGGAGCGCCGCAGCGAAGAGCTTGTTGCCGGGCGTCGTGCGGAAGAGCAGCTCACCCTGGTCGACGACGTAGTTGAGGGGCACGACGTGGATCTCGTCGACGAGCCGGTAGGCCAACCGACCGATCTCCTCGCTGTCGAGCAGCGACCAGCACTCCTCCGAGCTGAGCTCGCGGACCGGGGACTCGGTGTAGGGCATGACGGCCTCCTCGGGAGCGGGCGGCCGGAGCACCACCCGGACCTCCACGCTAGGTCGGCGGACACCTGCCCGGCAGGGCCGTTGGTCCCCTGGCCGCCGGTCCTTCGTCGGGCGACGACTCAGCGGCCCGTCCAGACCGGCGGCCGCTTCTCGGCGAACGCGGTGGCGCCCTCCTGGGCGTCCTGGGAGCCGAAGACCTCCATGGTCAGCTCGGCCTGCCGGGCCCAGCCCTCCTCGGTCGACCAGTCACGTGCGGAGCGGGCGATCTGCTTGCTCACCGCCACCGCCAGCGGCCCGTTGGCGGCGACCTGGTGGGCCAGCTCGAGGGCACCGTCGAGCGCGCCACCCTTCGCGGTCACGCGGTTGACCAGGCCCAGCTGGGCCGCGCGGGCGGCATCGATCGAGGCGCCGGTCATGAGCATCTCGAGCGCGATCGCCTGCGGGATCCGCTGCGGCAGCAGCAGCGCCGCCCCGGCGGCAGCGACCAGGCCGCGCTTGACCTCGGGCACCCCGAAGCTGGCGTCCTCCGCGGCGACGACCAGGTCGCACGCGAGGGTCAGCTCGAAGCCGCCCGCCACGGCGTAGCCCTCGACCGCGGCGATCAGCGGCTTGCGCGGCGGCCCCTCGGTGAGCCCGCCGAAGCCGCGCCCCTCGACGATCGGCACGTCGCCGGTGAGGAAGCCCTTGAGGTCCATGCCCGCGCAGAACGTGCCGCCGGCGCCGGTGAGCACCGCGACCCGGAGCTCGTCACTGGCCCCGAGCTCGTCGATGGCCGCGGAGATGCCCCGGGCCACCGCGCCGTTGATGGCGTTGCGGGCCTCGGGGCGGTTGATCGTGATGACCTGCACGCCGTCGCGTGCCTCGACCAGGACCTCGGACATGGTGGCGCCTCTCTGAGCGGCTGCGGTGGGTGCCGCCCACCCTAGGACCCCCGCTGCCGCCGAGCAGGCCGTCAGCGCCGCAGCAACCGCGCGGCCTCGGCAGCCCAGTAGGTCAGGATCACGTCGGCGCCGGCGCGCCGGATCGAGCCGAGCGTCTCGAGGATGGCCGGCTCGCGGTCGATCCAGCCGCGGGCGGCAGCGGCCTCGACCATGGAGTACTCACCGGAGATGTTGTAGGCAGCGACGGGCACCGAGACCGCGTCACGGACCCGGCGCAGCACGTCGAGGTAGGCCAGGGCGGGCTTCACCATGACGATGTCGGCGCCCTGCTCGATGTCGAGCAGCGCCTCGCGGACGCCCTCGACGGCGTTGGCGGAGTCCTGCTGGTAGGTGCGCCGGTCGCCCTGGAGCGAGGAGTCGACGGCCTCGCGGAAGGGGCCGTAGAAGGCGGAGGCGTATTTCGCGGAGTAGGCCAGGATCGACACGTCCTGGTGACCGGCGGCGTCGAGCGCGGAGCGGATCACCCCGACCTGGCCGTCCATCATCCCGCTCGGGCCGACCATGTGGACGCCGGCGGCGGCCTGCACGCGGGCCATCTCGGCGTAGGCCGCCAAGGTGGCGTCGTTGTCGACGCGGCCGTCGGGGGTGAGCACGCCGCAGTGGCCGTGGTCGGTGAACTCGTCGAGGCACAGGTCGCTCATGACCGTCAGGGCGTCACCGACCTCGGCGACCGCGTCGACGATCGCGACGTTGAGGATGCCGTCGGGGTCGAGCGCGCCGGAGCCCTCGGCGTCCTTGGTCTCCGGGATGCCGAAGAGCATGACGCCCCCCAGCCCGAGCTCGGCCGCCTCGGCGACGGCAGCGCGCGCCGAGGCGCGGGAGTGCTGCACCACACCCGGCATCGAGGAGATCGGCCGCGGCTCGTCGAGACCCTCACGGACGAAGAGCGGCAGCACCAGCTGGCGCGCCTCGACCGAGGTCTCGGCGACCATGCGGCGCAGCGCCGGAGTGGTGCGCAGGCGGCGCGGCCGCACGACCGGTCCCGACACCTCGGGCCCGCGCACCTCTCCGGAGCCGGGTGTCATCGCGACGAGGTGGCCTTCGTACGACGACCGGACGGCTTGCGCGCGGACGGCTTGGTGACGGGCTCACCGGCCTCGATCATCGCCACGCGGCGCGCTGCACCGAAGTCGGCCAGCGCGTCGGTGAGGACGTCGATGTCGGGCTTGGGCGAGAGCACGTCGACCCGCAGCCCGTGCTCCTCGGCCGTCTTGGCGGTCGCGGGGCCGATGACGGCGATGATCGTCGAGGGGTGCGGCTTGCCGGCGATGCCGACCAGGTTGCGCACGGTCGAGGACGACGTGAACACGACCGCGTCGAACTTGCCGGTCTTGATCGCGTCGCGCGTCGGCGCCGGCGGCGGCGTGGCCCGCACGGTGCGGTAGGCGGTGACGTCGTCGCACTCCCAGCCCAGGTCGACCAGGCCCGCCACGAGGTTCTCCGTGGCGATGTCGGCCCGCGGCAGGAAGACCCGGTTGATCGGGTCGAGCAGGTCGTCGTATTCAGGCCAGTCGGCCAGCAGACCGGCGGCCGACTGCTCGCCCGAGGGCAGCAGGTCGGCGCGCAGGCCCCAGGCGGCGATGGCCTGGGCGGTCTTGTCACCGACCGCGGCGATCTTGAGGCCCGAGAAGGCGCGGGCGTCGAGGCCGTACTCCTCGAACTTCTCGCGCACGGCCTTGACGGCGTTGACGGAGGTGAAGGCGATCCACTCGTAGCGACCCTCGACGAGGCCGCGCACGGCCTTGTCCATCTGGAGCGGGTTGCGCGGCGGCTCGACCGAGATCGTCGGGACCTCCTCGGGCACCGCGCCGTAGCCGCGCAGCCGCGAGGAGAGGGCGCCGGCCTGGTCCTTGGTGCGGGGCACCAGCACGCGCCAGCCGAAGAGCGGCTTGCTCTCGAACCAGGACAGCGTCTCGCGCAGGTTGACGACCTTGCCGACCACGACGATCGCCGGCGGCGCCATGCGGGCGGCGCGGGCGTCGCTCGCGATGTGCTCGAGCGTCGAGGTGACGGTGGACTGCTCGGTGGTGGTGCCGACGCGGGTCATGGCGACCGGGGTCTCCGGCGAGCGACCGGCGAGCATGAGCGCCTTGGCGATGTCCCCGATCTGGCCGACGGCGGAGAGCAGCACCAGGGTGCGGTCGTCGGCGTAGGCCGACCAGTCGACCTTGTCGCCGCAGGTGATCACCGACATCTCGCGGTGGTCCTTGGTGGTCAGCGGGATGCCGGCGTAGGCCGGGACCGCGCCGACGGAGGAGACGCCCGGGACGACCTCGAAGCCGATGCCCGCCTTGGCGACGGCCTGGGCCTCCTCGGGCCCGGAGGCGTAGAGGAACGGGTCGCCGGAGAGCAGGCGGACGACGCGCAGCCCCTTCTTGGCGTGCTTGACGACGACCTTGGCGCGCGCGGCGTGGGTCAGTGGTTGGCCGTCCTCGCCGAAGCCACCGTCGACCAGCTCGGGGCCGGTGACCTCGGGGACGACGTCGCTCTCGCCCTCAGCGGTGTCCTCGGCCTCGACGGGCTCGGGCAGGCCCAGCAGCGTCCGGACCAGGCCGGCGTGCTCGGGCGACTCGGTGACGACCACCTCGGCCTGCTTGATGAGCTCGACGGCTCGCACGGTCAGCAGGTCGGGGTCGCCGGGGCCACTGCCCACGAACGACACCCAGCCACGGGTGGCGGCCTTGGTCGTGCCCTGGGTGCTGCCCTGGGTCGTGCCTGTGGTCTTGCCTCGCGTCATGCGTTCTGCACCTCTGCTGATGGGTCTGTCGGTTGATTCAGTTGTCCTGCACCGTCGGCGAGCATCTCGCCCGCCAGGCGGTTGCCGACGCCGGTGGCGTCAGCGGGGGCGCCGGATGCGGACATCCGAACCGACAGGCCCCCGTCGAGCGAGAGCGCGATCGCCCGCACCCAGATCTCGTCTCCCTCGTCACCCTCCGCGACCTCGGCCAGAGCTCCGATCGGTGCCGAGCAACCACCCTCCAGGGTGGCCAGCACGGCCCTCTCGGCGTCCACGGCCGAGCGGGTGTGCGCGTCCTCGAGACGCGCCAGCTCCTCGGCCAGACCACCCTCCGAGCGGCACTCGATGCCCAGCGCGCCCTGCCCGGGGGCAGGGAGCATCTGGAGCGGGTCGAGCACCTCGGTGGCCTCGTCGAGACGACCGATCCGGGAGAGTCCCGCCCTGGCGAGCACGACCGCGTCGTACTCCCCGGAGCGGACCTTGCTGATCCTGGAGTCGACGTTGCCACGAACGCCCACGACCTCCAAACCGAGGCCGAGGGCGTGCAGCTGGGCGACGCGGCGCGGGGAGCCCGTGCCGACCCGGCTGCCGACGGGCAGCTCGCCGAGGGTGAGGCCGTCGCGGGCGACGACCACGTCGCGCGGGTCCTCGCGCAACGGCACCGCGGCCAGCGTGATGCCCTCGGCGGGATAGGTCGGGAGGTCCTTGAGGGAGTGCACGGCGACGTCGACCTCGCCCGCGAGCAACGCGTCGCGCAGGGCGCTGACGAAGACACCGGTGCCGCCGATGGCCTCGAGGGGCACACCGGAGGCCTGCGTGCGGTCGCCCTCGGTGGAGACCTCGACCAGCACCGCCTCACGCCCGAGCGTGGTGCGGATCATCTCGGCGACGTGGCCGGCCTGGGTGGTCGCCAGCAGGGACGCACGCGTGCCGATGCGGAGGGGAGCACTCATGTGAGGCCCTCCGGACGCGTGACGGCCACGACGGCCTCGGGGTCGAGCGCGAAGAGCTCGGCCAGGGCCGCGGCGTAGGACACCGCTCCCTGCTCGTTGGAGAGCTCCTTGACCCGCACGGTGGGCTCGTGGAGCAGCTTGTCGGCGACGCGGCGCACGGTGTGGAGGATCTCGAGGCGGGCCGACTCGTCGAGCTCGGGTAGCCGACCGACGAGACGGCTCATCTCGGCGTCGACGACCGAGGTCGCCATCGAGCGCAGCGCCACCACGGTGGGCGTGACCTGGGCCTGGCGGCGCGCGGCGAGGAAGGCGGTGACCTCCTGCGTGACGATGGAGCGCACGTCGGAGACCTCGCGGCCGGCGTCGGAGTCCTGGAGCACCTCGGCGAGGTCGGCCAGGCCGATCAGCGTGACGCCCGGGAGGTCGCCCACGGCGGGCTCGATGTCGTGCGGGAGGGCCAGGTCGATGACCGACAGCGGTCGGGCGTCGGGGCGTGCGGTGAGGAGCATGTCGCGCGTGACCAGGACCCCGGTCGCGCCGGTGCAGCTGATGAGGATGTCGGCCCGGGCGATCTCGACGGCGAGGTCGCCCATGGCGCCGGCGCGGACGCCGTACTCGGTCACGAGGCGCTCCACACGACCGACGGTGCGGTTGACGACGGTCACCTCGGCGGGCTCGAGCCGGGCCACCGTCGCGGTGGCCAGCCCGGCCATGGCGCCGGCGCCGACGACCAGCACCCGCTTGCCGGTGACCGGGCCGATGGCGGCCTCGGAGCGCTCGAGCGCGGCGGAGACCAACGAGGGGGCGACGCGGTCGATGTCGGTCTCGGCGCGCGAGCGCTTGCCGACGCGCAGCGCCTGCTGGAAGAGCAGGTTGAGCGCGGAGCCGACCGTGCCCATCTCCTGCCCCAGGCGCAGCGCCTCGCGGGTCTGGCCCAGGATCTGCGCCTCGCCGACGGCCATCGAGTCGAGCCCGGCGGCGACCTGGAAGAGGTGGGAGACAGCACCGTCGTCGTAGTGGACGTAGAGGTGCGGGAGCATCGACTCGGTCGACTCCCCCGCGTGCTCGACGAGCAGTCGGGAGAGCTCCTCGACGCTGCCGTGGAAGCGGTCGACCTCGGTGTAGATCTCGACCCGGTTGCAGGTCGAGATGACCGTGGCCTCGGTGACGTGCTCGCTCGCCGAGGCGTCGTGGATGAGCTTGCTGACCCCGTCGGCGTCGAGCGCGACCCGCTCCAGGAGGGAGACGGGGGCGGAGTTGTGGGAGATTCCGACGACGAGGACGCTCATGCGCTCTGGGCCTTCCGCTGCTCGTGGTAGGCGAGGATCTGCAGCTCGATGGACAGGTCCACCTTGCGCACGTCCACGCCGTCCGGGACCGAGAGGACCGAGGGGGCGAAGTTGAGGATGCTGGTGATGCCGCAGGCGACCATCCGGTCGGCGACGTCCTGGGCGGCCAGGGCGGGAGTGGCGATGACGCCGATGGCGACGCCCTGCTCGGCGACGATCTGCTCGAGGTCGTCGAAGGCCCGCACGTCGACGCCGGCGACGACCTCGTCGTGGCGCTCGGGGTCGGCGTCGAGCAGCGCGACGACGCGGAAGCCGCGGCTGCGGAAGCCGGAGTAGTTGGCCAAGGCATGACCGAGGTTGCCGATGCCGACGATGACGACCGGCCAGTCCTGGGTCACGCCGATCTCGCGGGCGATCTGGTAGCGCAGGTAGTCGACGTCGTAGCCGACCCCGCGGGTGCCGTAGGAGCCGAGGTAGGACAGGTCCTTGCGGAGCTTGGCGCTGTTGACCCCGGCGGCAGCGGCGAGGTCCTCGCTCGAGCACGTCTGCGTGCCGGCCTCGACCAGGGTCGTCAGGGCCCGCAGGTAGACGGGCAGGCGAGCGACCGTCGCCTCGGGAATGTCCCGGGCAGTCTCACTCGTTGTCCGTGCGGTCACTGTCTTCTTTCCAGTCGCACGCCACGATCAGGGAGCCCCGTCCGAGGCCCTCCGGGGGTGCGGCCAGATCACTGTAGGAGTTTGTGAACGGGAGAACAAAACGAGCCGACGCCGCTCAGGCGTCATGGGCTAGCACATGTGAGATGACCCACCCGCAGCGGGTCCGCGACCGACGCCTCCTGCGGCGGTGTGGTCGTCGGTGAGGCGGGCGGGCACGACGCGCTCAGCGCGCGAGAGCCACCCGCAGCCGGGTCGCGTCGACGCGCCAGAAGTCGTGCTGGCGGCCGTCGACGAACGTCACCGGGATCTCCTCGCCGAAGCGGCGGGTGAGCTCGGGGTCGTCGTCGATGGAGACCTCGGTGAACGACTCCCCCAGCTCGGCGCACACGGCCTCGACCACGACGCGCGCGTCGTCGCACAGGTGGCAGCCGGGCCGGCTGTAGAGCGTGACCCGGGGGCTCGTCCCGCTCACTCCAGGATCCCCAGGGCCCGGCGCCGCTCGAGGCCTCGCAGGCGGCCCTTCTGCACCTTGCCCGTGCCGGTGAGCGGGAGGGTGTCGACGACCTCGATGCGGCTGGGCTGCTTGAAGCGGGCGAGGCGCTGCGCGCAGTGGTCGCGTACGGCGGACCCGACGGTCGCCGGGTCGCCTCCGGGTGCCACGACGTAGGCCACGACGGCCTCGCCGGTCACGGCGTCCTGGACGCCGATCACGGCGACCTCGGTGACTCCGGGGACCTCGCCGATGACCTCCTCCACCTCCACGGGATAGACGTTGAAGCCCGACACGATGACCAGCTCCTTGAGACGGTCGACCAGGAAGAGGTCGCCCGAGGCGTCGAGGAAGCCGACGTCCCCGGTCGACCACCAGCCGTCGTCGTCGGGCCCGTCGGCACCGTCGGGCCAGTAGCCGCTGAACAGGTTGGCCCCGCGGACCTGGATCTCGCCGGGGTCGTCGCCGACGGGGATCTCGCCGGCCTCGTCGACGAGCCGGATCTCGATGCCCTCCAGCGCAGCCCCGACCGAGCCGGTCTGCAGCACAGCCGACCGGAGGGTGCTGGTGACCACCGGGGAGGCCTCGGTGAGCCCGTAGCCCTGGTGCACCGCGATGCCGGTGCGCGCCGTGAACTCCTCGATGACCTCGGGCGCCAACGGCGCCGAGCCGCTGAGCACCAGCCGGACCGGGCCGAGGCGCTCCTCGAGCCCCTCGACCGAGCGCCAGTAGGCGAACACCGGCGGCGCGATCGGCACCACGCTGCACGCCTCGTCGTCGATGAGGTCGAGGGTGCCCTGCGGGTCGAAGCGCTCGGCCAGCACCAGCTTGGCGCGGTGCAGCAGCACCCCGCCGAGCACCGCGTTGAGGCCGTAGACGTGGAACATCGGCAGCACCCCGAGCACCACGTCGTCGCCGTGGATCATCGGCGGATCGACGTCGGCGGCCTGCTCGATGTTGGCGATCAGCGCGCGGTGGGTGAGCATCGCGGCGCGCGGGCGGCCCGACGTGCCGCTGGTGTAGAGCAGGGCCGCGAGCTTCTCGGGGTCCTGGAGCGGCGGGACGGCGCGGGCCTTCTCGGCGCGCAGGTGGTCGTAGGAGCGCTCGCCCGGGAGCAGCGTCGCGCCGATGACCACCACCCGCGGCAGGGTCAGCCGCTGGAGCACCGCGGGGTCGATGTCGTCGGCCCCCTCGAGCTCGCCGGACAGCGCACGGTCCAGCAGCGCGACGGCCTCCCGCACCCGGGTCACGGCGTTGCCGTCGGCCACCACCATCCGGGAGCCGGAGTCGGCGATCATCCGGGCGAGCTCGCCGGGGGTCGCGTTGGGGTTGACCGGCACGGCGACGGCCTGGGCGCGCAGGGTGCCGAGATAGGTCGTGATGAACTCGATGCGGTTGCCGACGACGGCCATCACGCGCAGTCCCGCGACGATGCCGGCGGCACCGAGCCCGGTGGCGACCCGACCGACCTCGTCGTCGAGCTGGGCCCACGTGACGCTGCGTCCGCCGGCCTCGACGACCGCGAGGCGGTCGGGACTCTCGGCGGCAGCCGTGGCCACGAGATCAGCGACGTCGCGCGCGACCGGGGACGAGAGCTGGCCAGACATGCGGTGATACTTCCACACCTCGCCGCAGACGCCGGGGCACGTCGTACGACGCCCGCGTCGTCGAGGGCTACCCTGAGCGCGTGTCGCCGCCGGACAAGCACCACAAGCCGCTGAACCTCCAGCAACGCTCGACGCTGGCCGGGGAGGCAGCGGCCGCGGCGGCCGAGGTCGAGAGCGCCCTGCTCACCCCGGCGGACCTCACGTCGGCGGCGTTCTTCGACGTCGACAACACCGTCATGCAGGGCGCGAGCATCTTCCACCTGGCCCGAGGTCTGCACCGACGCGACTTCTTCACGACGCGCGACATCCTCGGGGCCGCGTGGAAGCAGGCCTACTTCCGCGTCGTGGGGGTCGAGGACCCCGAGCACGTCGCCGAGGCCCGCAACTCCGCCCTCAGCTTCATCGCCGGCCACACCGTGGCCGAGCTCGAGGAGCTGGGCGAGGAGATCTTCGACGAGGCCATGGCCCACCGGATCTGGCCCGGCACCCGCGCGCTGGCCCAGATGCACCTCGACCAGGGGCAGCGCGTCTGGCTCGTGACCGCGGCCCCCATCGAGATCGCCACGATCATCGCCCGCCGTCTCGGCCTGACCGGGGCCATGGGCACCGTCTCCGAGCACGTCGACGGCGTCTACACCGGCCGTCTCGTCGGCGACATGCTCCACGGCCCGGCCAAGGCCGTCGCCGTGCAGGCGCTCGCGGAGCGCGAAGGGCTCGACCTGGCCACCTGCTCGGCCTACTCCGACTCCGCCAACGACCTGCCGATGCTCTCGCTGGTGGGCGACCCCGTCGCGATCAACCCCGACCCCCGGTTGCGCGCCCACGCCCGCGCCGCAGGCTGGCGGATCCGCGACTACCGCACCGGTCGCAAGGCCGCGCGGGCCGGCCTGGTCGTCGGCGCCCTCGCCGGCGCCGCGTCGGGCACCGTGGCGGCCGGGGTGGCGTTCCGCAAGCGCCGCTGAACCGCCCTGGACGCCCGGGCCGCCCGGACGTCGACAGATTCAGGCCTATCCGGAGCCATTCGGGCATGACCCACGGAGCGCCCGGGCACAGCCGCACACGATCACGCCTTCCGGGCCCTGTGGTCTGGACCGGACAACCCCGGATTTGTTCCCCGCCGGTAGCCAACTGGCCTACGATCGGAAGACAGGGCGCCGGGGGGCACGCCTCAGCGGGGAGGGTCTCTCATCAGCATGCCGTCGAACGGTCGTGACACGCAGCGCGGGCTGGATGCCCTGCGCGAGCTCGTCGCGCGCCTGATCCTGGTCGAGCAGCCACTGCTCGCGGGGGGCGCGCAGGTCCTGAGCGCCGAGGCACTGGCTGACGACAGCCACCACCCGCTCGGCGGAGGAGCCGGCCTGGGATCGGGCGGCGGAGCCTACGGCGACGCCGACCTCGCGACGTCCTCGGAGGAGGACGAGGCCGAGCGCACCCGTCTCATCGCCCTCGTCGAGCTGGCCCGCAAGGGTGACGCCGACGCCTTCGGCCTCCTCTACGACCACTACCAGTCCTCGGTCTACCGCTTCCTCTTCTACCGCACCCGCTCCTCGACCCTGGCCGAGGACCTCACCTCGGAGACGTTCTTCCGGGCGCTGCGGAGCATGACCAACTTCCGGTGGCAGGGCAAGGACTTCGGCGCCTGGCTCATGACCATCGCCCGCAACCTCGCGACCGACCACTTCAAGGCCGGGCGCACCCGCCTCGAGCTGACCACCGAGGACATGGGGGCGCACGACGACACCACCGAGGGGCCGGAGATGGCCGTCCTCGCCGGCCTCACCAACGAGATCCTGCTCAAGGCGCTCACCGAGCTCCCCGAGGAGCAGCGCGACTGCCTGGTCATGCGCTTCCTGCAGGGCATGAGCATCGCCGAGACCGCGGCCGTCCTGGGTCGCAGCGACGGCGCCGTCAAGCAGCTCCAGCTCCGCGGGGTCCGCAACCTCGCCAAGCTGATGCCCGACGGGATCAGGGGGTGATCGCGGTGTCCGGATTTGTTCCCGCAGGGACCGTGTCGCTGGCCACGTATTTGCATCAGCCCGCCCGCGTAACTTCCGTGGTCGACCCGTCGTTGAGCCCGATGTCAGCACCTCTTACCTCGCTGGCACGACCCGCACCCAGCACGACCACAGGATGGACCCGATGACACCCGCATTCACGGCGCGACGACGCGCCGAGGAGTTCAACTCCCTGGTCGAGAGCGCCTCGACCAGCGAGCTGACCGATGCGCGCTACGTCGACGTCCTCGAGCTCGTCGAGGCGATGCGGCAGGTCACCCCGGTCCGGGCGCGGCCGGCCTTCGTCGCCGACCTGCGTGAGCGGCTGATGATCGCCGCCGAGACCGCCTTGGCCCCCTCGACCGACGCCGAGCTCAAGGCGCGCCTGACCGTCGCCCCCCGCCGCACGCCGCGCGAGCGCCGCATCGCCGTCGCCATGGGCGGCTTCGCCATCGTCGGCGCCACCACCTCGATGGCCGTGGCCGCCCAGACCGCGCTGCCCGGCGACACCCTCTACCCGCTCAAGCGGGCCCTCGAGAACGCCCAGGCGGGCGTGCAGGTCGACGAGGGCGACAAGGGCTCGACGCTGCTGGCCAACGCCTCCGGGCGACTGGAGGAGGTCGACGAGCTCAGCCGCGAGAAGCGCGACAGCGCCACGCTGGCCATCGCCGAGACCCTCCAGGCGTTCACGACGCAGGCGACCGAGGCCTCCGACCTGTTGCTCGCCTCCTACGAGTCGACCGGTCAAGAGGCGGACATCTCGGAGCTGCGCACCTTCGCGTCCGACAGCATGACCGCGCTCCAGGAGCTCGAGGGCCTCGTGCCGGAGGGTGCCCGCAGCGCGCTCGTCCAGGCCGCCCAGGTCCTCACCCAGATCGACCAGCAGGCCGTCGCCCTGTGCCCCAACTGCGTCGTCAAGGGTCTGACCGAGATCCCCGAGTTCGTGCTCAACGGCGTCGGCGACCTGCTCGCCAGCGTCACGGGCGGCTCGCCGACCCCGACGAGCGGCACCTCCGGCTCCGGCTCCGGCTCTGGCGAGGGCAAGCCCGGACGGGGCGGCAACCGCGGCGACGGTCAGACGACCGGGCCGCCCGCTGCCCAGCCCACCAAGCCGCCCGTCGTCGAGCAGCCGGGCACGCCCGAGCCGAGCGAGGCCCCGGCGGGCGAGGACGACAACCCCGTCACCGACCTGACCGAGGGCCTGACCGGTGGTGGCTCCGCGCCCTCACCGTCGGTGCCGGCCGACCAGCCCGACCTCGGCGAGGTCCTCGAGGACACCGTCGACGGTGTGATCGGTCTGCTCGACTGACGTCGCTGCCCTAGACGCGCCCCTGGTCCCACGGATCGGGGGCGTCGTTGCGTCGGTGGCCCGCGAGGCGTCGGCGAGGCGTCGGCGAGGCGCCGGCGCCGGCGCCATCAGCGGAAGACGGACTGGCGCTGCATCAGCAGCGAGTAGAGCGTCTGCTGGATGGTCTCGCGGACCTGGTCGGTCACGTTGAAGACCAGCATCGGGTCGTCGCTGGCCGCGCCGTCGTAGTCGTCGGTGCGGATCGGCTCGCCGAACTCCAGCAACCACTTGGACGGCAGCGGCACCAGGCCGAGCGGGCCGAGCAGCGGGAAGAACGGCGTGATCGGGATGTAGGGCACCCCGAGGATGCGCGCCAGACCGGGGATGTTGCCGACCAGCGGGTAGATCTCCTCGGCTCCGACCACCGCGAGGGGCACGATCGGGACGCCGGTGCGCAGCGCGGCCGACACGAAGCCGCCGCGACCGAAGCGCTGGAGCTTGTAGCGGTCGGCGTAGGGCTTGCCGATGCCCTTGAAGCCCTCGGGCCAGACGCCCACGAGCTCGCCGCCGCGCAGCATCCTCTCGGCGTCCTCGCTGCACGCCAGCGTGGCTCCGCCCTTGCGGGCCAGGCTGCTGACGAGCGGCATCGAGAAGACCAGGTCGGCCCCGAGAGGACGGAGGAATCGACCGGTGTGGTCGTGGATCGAGACCATCGTCATGAGCCCGTCGACCGGGATCGTGCCGGAGTGGTTGGAGACGACCAGCGCACCCCCGTCGGCGGGGATGTTGTCGATGCCGCGGACCTCGATGCGGAACCACTTCTCCGCGATCGGTCGCAGCGCCGCCATGAAGAAGCGCTGGGTGACCTCCTGGTCGAAGCCGTATTCGTCCACGACGTAGTCGCCGGTCACGCGGCGGCGCAGGAAGGCCAGGAAGCGGGCCAGCTGGGGCTCCCACTGCTCACCGAAGACCTCGCGGGCGGCGTGCTGGAAGGCGGCGAGCCAGTCCTTGCTGGGGATGCCGCCCAGGGGGTGGCGGCTCTTGGTGGTCGCGGGCGAGACCAGCGGCGCCGTGGCGGTGCTGGCCTCCTCGATGACGGGCGTGCTCTCGATGACCGGGGTCTCCGAGCGGGTCGCCGTCGGGTCGGTCTCGATGACCGGCTTGCCGGCGGCGTCGAGCAGCGGGTCGACGGTGTCGGCGGGCTTCTCGGTCGGGGCCGCGCGCCGGGGCGGGCTCGCCTTCGTGGCGGCCGGCTTGGGCTTGGCACCGGGAGCCAGGCTGCGCGCGGCGCTGCTCGGCTGCTTGCCGGTGCCGCGGCCCGGTCGGCCGCGGGTCCCGATGGGGATGATCTCGGCGTCACCCACGGCGGACTCCTCCCGGGCCGATCTCGACGAGGCCGGACGCCTCGGAGGCTCCGCCCCTGGTGGAGCCCGGCTCGGGCAGCTGGCGCGCGATCCCGGCGATCACCCGCTCGGAGCGGCCGCCGGTCGTCGGGAGGCTCTTGCCGAAGTCGGCGAAGGCCTCCGCGGTGGTGAAGCGCGGCTCGAAGCCGAGCACCTGGCGCATCCGGGTCGTGTCGACGCCCCGACCGTAGGTGAGGAAGGAGAGCTGCTCGGGCGAGAAGTCGGCGACCCGCGCCGAGCGGAGGAACGACCCGACGTTGCCGACCGCGAAGCCGGGCATCGGGACGGTCGGCCGCTGGAGGCGTCGCGCAGCCTGCGAGAGCATCAGGATCCCGTCACCGGCGATGTTGAAGGTGCCGTGCACGTCGGCGTTGACGCTGTGGCGCAGCACGCCGAGCAGGTCGTGCTGGTGGAGGAACTGCAGGCGGGCGTCGTAGCCCAGGACCGTCGGCAGGACCGGGAGCCGGAAGTAGGACGTGATCGGGCTCAGGACCTGGGGACCGATGACGTTGGCGGCGCGCAGCAGCGTGACGCGGACGTCGGGACGGCGCCGGGCGAAACCGCGGACGTAGCCCTCGATCTCCGCGACGTCCTTGGCGTAGCCGGCGCGCGGAGCGCGGCGCGGCTCCATGTCCTCGGTGAACATCGCGGGGTCGCGGTTGCTCGCGCCGTAGACCGTCGTCGTCGACTTCACGATCAGGTGTCGCAGCCCGGGTGCCTTCTGGCAGGCCGCGAGCAGCTGCATCGTGCCGATGACGTTGAGCTCTTTCATCGTGTTGCGACCACCGGCGCTGCCGGGGGTCGAGATGACGCTCATGTGGACGACGGTGTCGACGTCCTCCTTGGCGATGACCTTGGCGATGACCGGGTTGCGGATGTCGGCGCGCACGAACGAGACGTCGCCCATGTCCCCGCGAGGGGGGACGACGTCCACGCCGATCACCCGGGAGACCCCGGGCTCGAGGGCGACGGCGCGCGCGAACTTGCGTCCGAGGTCTCGAGAGACCCCGGTCACGAGCACGACCTTGCCGCCGCCTGCCATCAGCCCGCCGTTCCGTAGGTCAGATCCCCGACGACCGGCTTACTTGCCGAGCTTGCGACGCTGCACGCGCGTCTTCTTGAGCAGCTTGCGGTGCTTCTTCTTCGCCATACGCTTGCGTCGCTTCTTGATGACAGAACCCACGGATATACCTCTCCAAACTGCATCGGGTGCTCCAGGAAGTGCCTGGAGGACCCCACCACCCTATCCGTGGATGGTCAGCGTCGAAGAATCCGGTCGGGTGAGGTCCACCATAGGGACCCCGACGGCGGCCCAGCCGAGCACTCAGCCGGCGTCGTAGAAGCTGTTGCGCAGGTAGTTGTTCACGTCCTCCTCGAGCACGCGGAAGGATCGGCCCACGCGCAGCGCGGGCAGGTCACCTCCGTGCACGAGGCGGTAGACCGTCATCTTGGAGACCCGCATCATCGCGGCGACCTCGGCAATGGTCAGGAACTTGGACTCGGACAGATCACCGGTCGTGTTCGTTGCCATGGCGCACCTAACTTTCTGTTGCGCACGGCATCGGCTTCCCCACCGATGTTCACACGGGCGCGTCGTGGTGAGAATAGGGCCAGATGTGACTCGTGGGGAAGAGATTCACCAATGGAACTTCTGAGGCGTCGGCGTGTCGGCTTGACGAGCCCTCAGGGTTGGGGGTCCAGGCCGTGCAGCGGGAAGGCCTCCATGCGCGTCGCGTGGATCGCCCGGTCGAGCCAGGTGTCGGGGTCGTAGCCCTCCTCCCAGCGTCGGTAGGCCGGTGTGCGGCCGTCGGTCAACCGGTGCGGGGCGCCGCGTCCGAGCTGCTCGCGGACGTGCTCGCGCCAGCCTCCCGGTGTCTCCAGGAGCGGGTCGAGGGGACGGCCGCCGACGATCGAGAGCAGGTGGGTCCAGGCCCGGGGCACGACCTCGACGAGCGCGTAGCCGCCGCCACCCGTGACGACCCACTTGCCGTCGGCCACCTCGTGCGCCAGCTCATGCAGCGCGAGGTAGGCCGCGCGCTGCCCGTCGACGCTGAGCATCAGGTGCGCCAGCGGGTCGTCGGCGTGGGAGTCGCAGCCGTGCTGGGTCACGAGGACGTCGGGGTCGAACTCGCGCAGGAGCGCGGGTACGACGGCGTGGAAGGCGCGCAGCCAGCCCGCGTCGCTGGTGCCGGGCGGGAGGGCGACGTTGACCGCCGTGCCCTGCGCGTCAGGGCCGCCCAGGTCGACCGGGAAGCCGGTGCCGGGAAAGAGCATCTGACCGGTCTCGTGCAGGGAGATGGTGAGCACGCGCGGGTCGTCCCAGAAGATCTTCTCGACGCCGTCGCCGTGGTGGACGTCGACGTCGACGTAGGCCACGCGCTCGGCGCCCTGGTCGAGGAGCCACTGGATGCCGACCGCGAGGTCGTTGTAGATGCAGAAGCCGCTCGCCCGGTCGCGCATCGCGTGGTGCAGGCCACCGGTGATGTTGGCGCTGTGCAGCGACTCCCCGCTCCACACCTGACGGAACGCCTCGTGGCTCGCGCCCACGACATGGGCCGAGGCCTCGTGCATGCCGAGGAAGACGGGGTTGTCGTCGGTGCCGAGCCCGAAGTGCTCCTCGCCGGGCCCGGGGTTGTGCCCCATCCGCTTCACGGCCTCGATCAGCTGCTCGCCGTGGATCGTGGCGAGGAGGTCGTCGCGGGCCATGGGGGCATCGACGATGCGCAGGTGGTGGTCGAACACCCCGACCTCGCGGGCCAGGCGCATGGTGAGGTCGACCCGGATCGGCGACATGGGGTGCTCGGGCCCGAAGTTGTACTGCGTCAGGCTCTCGTCGAACACCACCGTCGCCGGACCCTCACACTCCGCCGCGGTGCTCATGGGTGCAACCTACTGGTCGAGCGGCCTCGCGCCGTGGCATGCTCGCCCCGTGCACACGACCCGTCCGACCCAGTGGTGGCCCGCCTGACCCGGCGGACCACCTCGTGTTGCACCCACACATCGGCCGCCTGCGGGCGGCCGATCGTCATTTCCGGGCACTCCTCCGGGCGGCGGCACTCCTGCGGGCCCACCTCCAGGAGAGCTCCTCATGACCACCACCTCCCTCGCCCGCACCCCCCTCGCCCGCACCACCCGGCGGCTGTCGTTGCTCAAGCCGACCGGCCACCTGACGCTCGGCAACCTGCTCGGCGCGCTGCGCCCGATGGCGGCCGCACAGCAGGAGGCCGACTGCTTCTACGGCATCGCCGACCTGCACTCCCTCACCGTCCCCCACGACCCGGCCCGACTGCGGGTGCTGGTGCGCGAGCAGGCGACGCTGCTGCTCGCCGTCGGCCTCGACGCCAGCACCCTCTTCGTCCAGAGCCGGGTGCCGACGCATGCCCAGCTGGGCTACCTGCTCGAGTGCGTCGCGACGACCGGCGAGCTCAACCGGATGATCCAGTTCAAGGAGAAGGGCCGCGGCGTCGCCTCGACCCGCGTCTCGCTCTACACCTACCCGGCCCTGATGGCGGCCGACATCCTGCTCTACCGGCCCACCCAGGTGCCTGTCGGCGACGACCAGCGCCAGCACGTCGAGCTCACCCGCGACCTGGCCATGCGCTTCAACACGACCTACGGCCACGTCTTCACCGTCCCCGAGATCACGGTCCCGCCGTCCGGCGCACGCGTGATGGACCTCGCCGACCCGACGAGCAAGATGGGCAAGACCGGAGGTCGGTCGGACGGGGCGGGAGTGATCCACCTGCTCGACTCCCCCGACGTCGTAGGGCGCAAGGTCGCGCGCGCGGTCACCGACAGCGACACCGGTCCCTCCTCCGTGCGGGTCGATCGTGGCCGGAAGCCGGGCGTCACCAACCTGCTCGAGATCCTGGCCGTGTGCGGTGGCTCGCCTGACGGCGTGACGACCTACGGCGCGCTCAAGAAGGCCGTCACCGACGCCGCCGTCGCGACCCTGGAGCCGATCCAGGCCTCCTACGCCGACCTCGCCGCCGACCCGGCGCACGTCAGCTCGGTCTTCGCCGCCGGCGCCGAGCGGTGCGTCTCGGTCACGACCCCCGTCCTCGCTGCCGCTCAGGCGGCGATGGGGCTGTGATGGTGGCAGGGGCGAACGGCCGGTCCCGGGGTCAGGGCGTCCAGGACCACGCCTGGGCGGGTTGGTCCTCCGGGCCCGCGCCCACAGGGTCGACGCCGCCGACCACCACGACCCGGCCGTCGACCAGGACCGCGGACGCACCGTCACCGACCGCAGCGTCGGGCTTCGGCGGGACGCGCGTCCAGGTCTCGGCACGGTCGTCGTAGACGAAGCCCCAGCCGAGCAGGAGCGGGCCGTCGGCGGCGACGAGGGACCAGCCGTCGCCGCCCGCCGACGTCGGCGGGTCGGGCAGCGGGGCCCACTCGCGGGTCGCGGGGTCGAGGCGGCCGCCGTAAGGGATCGTCGTCCCGGCCGGGCTCTCGCCGCCCTGGAGGTCGAGCTCCACCAGGCGCTCCCCGGTCCAGTGCCGGAAGGGATTGGTCTGGTCGGTCGACCCCTCGGTCCACCTCGAGCCGTCCCAAAGTTGGACCGTCGACGTCAGCAGGACGTCTCGCGGCGACGTGCGGCCCGAGACGGCCACTCCCGTCGACGTCGCGACCGCCACCGCGTCGAAGAGCGGTGTCGGCATCGCCGGCAGCTCCGACCACGTCCCCGCCGCGAGGTCGAGCACCTGCACGCGGCCCTGGCGGCTCAGCGCGTAGACCTCGCCACCACGAGACGAGATCGAGCCGCTGTCTCGGGTGGGCACGGGCGGGTCGGGCACCCGGGTCCAGGCGTCGTCGCCGGCGTCGTAGGCCCACCAGCGCCCGTCGCCGAAGACGACCATCGTGTCGCCGACCATCGTGGTGCGGAAGTAGTAGCCCATCCCCACCGGCGCCTCCGCGATCACCCGCCAGGTGCCGGCCTCGACGTCGTACGCAGCGCCGTCGCTCGCCACGGTCGGCACCCGGTCGCAGTCGGCGTTGGCCGGGCACGGCTCGGGGTCACCGCCGACGAAGACCACCTCCTCGCCCGTCCAGCCCACCAGCGGCATCGACCGGGCGGGGACCGGCGCGTCCGGGAGCCGCTCCCAGGCGCCCTGACCCTTGACCGGTGGCGCGGGGTCGGGCGCCGGGGAGCGGCCGGCGTCGCCGCCCAGGGCAACGACGGACACCGACACCACGACACCCGCGGCCGCCACCCCGGCCAGCACCGCGCGCCGACGGCGTCGTCGCAGCCGAGCCCCGTCGGCGCGGACGGCCGCCAGGTCCCCGGTTCGTACGTCGATCCGGTCGAGGCCGTCGCGCAGCGAGCGACCGAGTCGTTCCTCGAGCTCCATCAGTGCTCTCCTCCGGCTCGTGCATCGGTCTGCCTGGTTGCGTCGCCGAGCAGGCGCCGCAGCGTGGCCAGGGCCGCGGACGACTGGGACTTCACGGTGCCCGGGCGGATCCCGAGCGTCTCGGCGATCTGCCGCTCGCTCAGGTCCTCGTAGTAGCGCAGCACCACGACGGCCCGCTGGCGCGGTGGCAGGGTGGCGATCGCGGCCCACACCTCGTCGCGCTCGAGCAGCGCGTCCTCGACCGCTGATCCCGCGACCGCGACGGCCGCGGAGACGGGCTCCGGCATCGCCCGCACGGTCGTCTCGCGGCGTACGGCGGCCTTGCGCTGCTGGGCGAGCGCGGCGTGGAGGGCGATCGTGCGGACGTAGGCGATCGGCTCGTCGGCGCGGCTGACGCGCGACCACGCGGCGTACGCCTTGGCGAAGGCGGTCTGCAGCGCATCCTCGGCGAGCTGGCGGTCGCCGATGACGCCGTAGGTGGTGCGCAGCAGGCGTGGCCAGGCGACGGCGAAGAACTCGTCGAAGTCGGTCACTCCCCCAGGATGCCGACAGGAGCCGGTTCGGTTCGGTCGACGCCTCACTTGAACATGTTCAAAACTTGGTCTAGCGTCAGAACCTCGAACTGAACACGTTCAAAACGCTTACCCACGCATTCAGGAGAGCCCCATGGACTGGACCGTCACCACCTACTTCACCTACCTCGCCGTCAGCGTGCCGTTGATCGTCTGGGTCGCCACGACGCTCGCCCACAACGGCAAGGTCTTCCTCGCCGACGTCTTCGCCGGCAACGACGAGCTCGCCGGGGCGGTCAACAAGCTGCTGGTCGTCGGCTTCTACCTGCTCAACCTGGGCTTCGTCAGCCTCTACCTGCGCATCAGCGACCCGGTCGCCGACCTCGGCGGGCTGCTGGAGACGCTCAGCGTCAAGATCGGCGTCGTCACGCTGACGCTCGGCGTGCTGCACTTCCTCAACGTCTACGTCTTCAACGCGATCCGCCGTCGCAGCCGGATGGAGGCGCTGCGCTCCGCCCCCGTCGCGCCGCAGGGCCAGCTGCCGCACCCGAGCCAGTACGCCGCCCCCTTCCCGGCCCCCGGTCGCTGAGGTCGGCCGGCCATGCAGCAGCTGACCGTCCTCTACGACGCGCGGTGCCCGCTGTGCTCGCGCTTCCGCGACTGGCTGGAGGGGCAGGCCCTGCTGGTGCCCGTCCGCCTGGTCGCAGCCGGGTCGCCGGAGGCCCGCCACTTCTTCCCCACGCTCGACCACGCCCGGACGCTCCAGGAGATCACCGTGGTCGGCGACGACGGGTCGATCTGGACCCAGGAGCACGCGTGGGTGATGGCACTGTGGGCCACCCGGGCCCACCGCGGGCTGGCCGAGCGGCTCGCCCGCCCGCAGTGGCTCCCGCTGGCCCGCGGCGCTGCGACGTCCGCCGCCGGGCTGCGTCACCTCCTGCACGCCCGAGGGGGTGACTACCCTGATCGCTGTGTCGCAGCAGCCAGCCCTCTCCCCCAAGGCTGAGCAGACCCGCCAGGCCATCGCCGAGGCCGCGATGCGGCTCTTCAGGCGCGACGGCTACGACAAGACGACCATGCGGGCCATCGCCCAGGAGGCCGGCGTCTCGGTCGGCAACGCCTACTACTACTTCGCCTCCAAGGACACCCTGATCCAGGCGTTCTACGACGGCATCCAGACCGAGCACGCGGCGCGGGCCGCGCGGGCACTCGCCACGGAGACGACCTTCGCCGGCCGGCTCCACGGCGTGCTCCGGGCCTGGTTGGAGGTCGCCGCGCCGGACCACGAGTTCGCCGGGCAGTTCTTCCGCAACGCCGCCGAGCCGACCAGCCCCCTGTCGCCGTTCAGCGAGGAGTCAGCGGCGGCCCGCGAGGCGAGCATCCGCCTCTACCGCCAGGTCGTCGAGGGCTCCGACCTCAAGCTCGCGCCGGCGCTGCGTGCCGAGCTGCCCGACCTGCTGTGGCTGATGCAGATGGGCGTCGTGCTCTTCTGGGTGCACGACGACAGCGCCGGCCAGGCCCGCAGCCACGCGCTGGTGGAGAAGGTCGTGCCCATGGTCGACCGGATCGCCCGGCTCTCGCGCCTCCCGGTCGTGCGCGGGCTCGTCGACGACCTGCTCGAGCTGATGGTGGCGCTCCGCTCGGTCTGACCCGTCAGCCGAGTCGGCGCGATGTTGCACGCCGCACGCCGAGTCGGCGCGATGTTGCAGGCCGTACGCCGAGTCGGCGCGATGTTGCAGGCCGGGTGCTGTCCGCTTCATCAAGGGATGCAGGCCAACCGGCCCACACGCTGCAACATTTCGCCGACTCGGCCCACCGGCGACGACATTGCGCCGACTCGGCCCACCGGCGACGACCACGCGCCGGCTCGGCGGAGGGTCAGCGACCCATGAACGCCGCGACGACGCGACCGAGCTCCTCACCGGAGTCCTCCTGGAGGAAGTGGCCGGCGCCCTCGATCGTCGGGTGCTCGAGCCCCGCGGCGCCGGGCACGAGCTTGCGCAGGATGGGCGCCATCGCGCCGGTGATCGGGTCGCCGTCGCTGAAGGGCGTGAGGAACGGCTTGTCCCACGCGGTCAGCACCTCCCACGCCGCCCGGTTGGCCTCGGTCGCCGGGTCGTCGGGACGGGTCGGCACGAGGGTGGGCATGACGCGGGGGCCGGCCTTGGCCTCCTCGACCGGGTACGGCGCGTCGTAGGCCAGGCGGTCGGCCTCGGCGAGGCCGCGCAGGCAGCCCGCCTCGACGAAGCGGCCGATGTCGAGCGTCGGGGCGCTCTCGACCGCGCGGCGGAACTGCCACCAGATCTCGGGCATGTCGAAGTCGCCGGTCGGCAGGCCGGTGTTGGCCGCGACGACGGCCGCGAAGCGGTCGGGGTGCTCGGCGACGAGCCGCAGCCCGATCAGCCCGCCCCAGTCCTGCCCGACGAGCGTGACGTCGCGCAGGTCGAGCTCGTCCAGGACGAGGGATCGCACCCACTCCACGTGCCGGGCGAAGCTGTGGTCACTCGTCGCCAGCGGCTTGTCCGAGCGACCGAAGCCGACCAGGTCGGGCGCGACGACGCGCACACCGGCGTCGACGAGCACCCGGATGACGTCGCGGTAGAGGTAGGACCAGGTCGGCTCGCCGTGCAGCAGCAGCGCGACCGGTCCGTCGGCGGGTCCGGCCTCGACCCACGCCATGCGCAGCGTGCCGCCGTCCTGGTCGGGCACGTCGGCGTAGGACGGCGGCCACGAGAAGGACTCGAGGCCGGCGAAGCGCTCGTCGGGGGTGCGGTAGGTCTCCATGGCGGCAGTCTGGCAGCGCCACCCCGAGCGGGCGAGGGGTCAGCGGCGGGCGTCCCGCTCCGCGAGCGCCTTCAAGGTGAGCAGCTGCTTGCGCATCATCACCAGGTCGCCCCAGGCGAGCGCGCGAGCCCAGAGCCAACCACCCGGACCCCGCTCCCGCGCGACCATGCGGGCGACCAGCCGGGAGGTGCCTGCGGCGGCCGGCTGCACGGCGTACGTCACGGACACGGGGCCGACCATCCGGCTGACCAGCGACGGTCGGGTGACGCCCGTCCACTGGCGCCCCGGGTCGACGGAGACCACGTCGAAGATGATGAGCATCGACTGCCCGACCCGCAGGCCCTCGGCGCCCGGCGTGAGCTCGCGCGGACTGCGCCGGCCCAGGTTGTCGACGAGGTCGTAGGAGTAGGGCGCGACGGCCATCTGGCAGACCCAGCGCCAGGTCAGCTCGGGCGGCGCGGCGACCGTCACCGCACGCGTCATCGGGTAGGCCGGCTGCTCGACGAGCGAGTCGGCCGGGTGGTCGCGCAGCAGGTCGTCGGCGTCGGCACCCCAGGCGGCGGGCAGGCGGCCGGCCACTACTTCTTCTGTCGTCGGCTGCCGGCGTGCCAGTCCTCGGCCACGCCCACCTGGTCGGGCTCGACGCCCAGGGCGCGCAGCTGCGGGAGCTCGCGCAGGCTGCGCTTGAGCTCGGCGAAGCCGGCGAACGTCGCGAGGCCCACGACGTGGTCCCACAGACGCAGGGCGTCCTCGTCGGAGGGCAGCCGGCTGATCACCGGGCCGAAGAACGCCGCACCCTCGGGCGGCGCGATGTGCAGGATCGGGGTGCCGACGTCCTTGCCGGTGAGCGCGAGCGCCTCGTCGGTCTCGGCCTGCAGCTGCGCGTCGCGCGAGGTGTCGTCGAGGTGACGGGCCAGGTCGGCGGGCAGCCCTGCGGCGGCCAGCGCCTCGGCGAGCACCTCGGCGGTGCGCGACGGGTCGTTGCTGCCGCCCTCGGCGACCGACCGGTCGAAGACCAGGCCCCCGAGCGCCTCGTAGTAGCGCGCGACGCCGTCGTTGCCGTGCCCGTCACGCACGTGGGCGGCCACGCGCAGCAGCCTCAGGCCGGCGGTGTGGCCGGCGTCGTAACCCTCGGGGAAGTGGCTGGCGTAGTCGACGTGGGCGTTGAGCAGGCGCAACGAGATGAAGCGCCACTCCACGTCGTAGGAGCGCTGGGCCTGCACCTGGCGCACCCAGCGGCTGGTCATCCAGGCGAAGGGGC
>NZ_CALRWD010000037.1:0-42087 GCF_943371775.1 Nocardioides psychrotolerans | reverse complement strand
GGTGCGCACCGTGATGGGCGGCGCCACCGGTCCCGGGCTCATCCCGGTGCTCCAGCAGACCGGTCTCGCCGAGCTGGTCTGGGCGGCGCTGGTCGCCGCGGCCCTCGTCGTCAGCGGCTGATCAGCGGCTGATCAGCGGGACGCCTCGTCCTGGGCGTCCTCCACGTCCTCGCGCGCCTTCATCTCCTCGAGCCGGGCCGACGCGGCGCGCGCACGGACCTCGACACGTCGCGCGAAGGCCTCGCGCTGACGGTTGAGGAGGAAGTAGGAGCCGATGCCGCTGACGACGAACGCGATCACGACGACCCACGTGACGTTGACCTGGTCGGACAGTGCTGCCCACACCCCGAAGACGATCGCGAACGATCCGACGAAGAGGGCGAGGCGCAGGCCGGTGTAGATGAGGAACTCCTTCACCCCATCAGGGTAGTTCGTGACCAGTGAGCGCCTACTCTGGAGGGGTGCTCAAGTTCCTGCTCTTCGTCGTCGTGTTCGCCTTGGCGACCTACTACGTCGTCCGCCTCCTGCAGCAGCGCAGCGCCGGGGGCGGTGGCGGGCGACCGCAGGTGAAGCGTCCGCGTCGCCCCCAGCCGCCGCCGCGCATGGTCGCGCCCGACGACGACGAGGACTTCCTGCGCGAGATCGAGCGCAAGCGCCGGCGCAACGAGAAGCGCAAGGACCCCGACGACCCGGAGCCGACCGGCGCCTGAGCCTCAGCCGCGTCGTCCGGTCCGGTAGGTCGCGAGCGTGACCCCGCCCGGCAGTGGCTCGACGGCCACTGCGCGCACCTCACGGGGCCTGCCGAGGCCGCGGAAGAGCGGGATCCCGTCCCCGAGCAGGACCGGGTTGACCTTGACCTGGATCTCGTCCACCAGGTCGAGGAGCTGACCCGCGAGGTCGGCCCCACCGCAGAGCCAGACGTCCTTGCCGGGCTCGGCCTTCAGCTCGGCGACCCGGGCGAGGACGTCGCCCGCGACCACCTCCACGCCCGAGGGGGCCGGGAGGTCCCGGTGCGTGACCACGACCTGGCGCAGGTGCGGATAGGCCCCGCCCACGAGCCCCGCGTCGAGGGCCGGGGCGTGGGTGCGGCGCCCCATCACGACGGTGTCGAAGCGACGCGCTGGACCCGTGACTCCGAGCGCCTCGCGCAGGTGCGCGGGGCAGGTCTCGGGATAGCGGTCGAACAGCGCCGCCAGGGTCTCCGGGTCCTGGGGGAACGTTGAGAAGTCGCCGGACGCGTCGGCGATGAAGCCGTCGAGCGAGGTGGCGACGTAGTAGACGAGCTCGCGCACTGATTTCTCCCGTCGTGAGGTCTCTGGGTCCCACGCAATGTACAACAGCCGTAGTGGTTGCCCTAGCATCGGCGTCATGGTCGCCAACCCACGCCGCAGGGCGGACGTCACGAGAGCGGCGCTGGAGATCCTCGGCCGCCACGGCAGCCGGGCACTCACCCACCGTGCCGTCGACGCGCTGGCCGAGGTGCCCCCGGGGACCTGCTCCAACTACTTCCCGAGCCGCGCCGCGCTCCTGCTAGCCATGGCCCAGGGCGCATTCGAGCAGCTCGCCCCCGACCCTGCCCGCCTGACCGAGCTCGAGCAGGCCACGGCCGGGGAGGCGCTGGAGGCCTACGCGGCGTACGTCGTCGAGCGACTGACCCTCCAGCCGGACCTCGCACGGGCGCTCGTCGAGCTGCGTCTCGAGGCCTCGCGCTCACCCGACGTCGCGGCGGTCCTGACCCCTTTCCTGCGGCAGGGGCTCCGCGACGACGTGGCCTTCCACGAGGCCCGCGGCCTGCCGGGCGGGGCCGACCTGGTCCTGCTGCTGCACCACCTGGTCAACGGCATCCTGCTCGACCACCTGACCGTGCCGCTCGACCCCGGGAGCAACCCCGTGGCCGTAGCGCGGCAGGCGGCCCGCCGGCTCGCCCCGAAGGACGGGCGCTAGCGAGCAGACAGGCTCGGCGTCGACGCCTCGACCGGCTGCACGATCGCCGGGGCGCTCTCGGCGTAGGAGTGCTGGCTGGTCGTGGAGAAGAAGTTGATCCCGATGAAGTTGAACCACAAGGTGGCCAGGCCGACGAGGGCGAGGATGGCGGCGTTCTTGCCCTTCCACCCCGCGGTCGAGCGCGCGTGCAGGTAGGCGGCGTAGACGACCCAGGTGATGAAGGCCCACACCTCCTTGGGGTCCCAGTTCCAGTAGGACGACCAGGCCTCGTGCGCCCAGATCGGGCCGGTGATGAGCACCGCGAAGGTCCAGACCGGGAAGCCGAAGGCGTGGATCCGGTAGGAGACCCGGTCCAGGGTCGCCAGCGAGGGCACCCGGGCGAGCGGGCCGGTCGCGATGTCGCCCTTGCGGTTCTTGAGCAGCCACATCGCCGAGGTCATGCCGCCCAGCGTGAACGCGCCGGTCGCGATGACGGCCGAGACCACGTGGATCACCAGCCAGTAGGAGTTGAGCGCCTCGGTCAGCGGGGTGACCTCGCTGTGCAGCCAGATCACCGCGACCATCAGCATCGAGAGCACGAAGGCGACGACGATGGGGGCCATCCACGCGAGCGAGAATCGGCGGTAGAGCACGAGATACATCAGGGTCACGACGAACGTGCCCGAGATGGTGAACTCGTACATGTTGCCCCAGGGCACCCGGTTGGGGTCGGCGGCCATGCCGCGCCCGACGAGGGAGGTCAGGTGCACCACGGCCGCGATCATCGTGAGCAGCAGCCCCAGGCGACCGAAGAGGGCGACGCGCTGCCGGGACTCGGCGGTGCCGGTGCCGGCGCCCGCCTCGTCCTCCGGGCCCGTCGCCACCGCGACGGAGCCCTCCGACGAGCGCGCGCGGGTGGACGCCGTGGCGGCCGCCACCTCGACCGGCACGGTGCCGCGCAGCGCCGACCACTCGACGAGGTGGGCGAGCAGGGCCAGGAAGTAGACGATCCCGCTGACCGCGATCGCCTGGTCGCTGAGGGTCTCCCACGCGGTGTTGCTCATTGCTTCTCCTCGGCTCGGGGTGGTGCGGCGCGCCGCTCGTCCCCGATCTCCTCCAGCACCGGGGCGACGTCGCCCCCGCCGGAGCGGTCGAGGGCTGCGACCTCGACCATGGTGGCACTGCCGTCCTCATCGGAGCCGGCCCGTGCCCGCACCCACACGCGTCGCGGGCGGATGAACAGCGAGCCGCACATCCCGATCAGCGCCAGCACGACACCGAGCAACGTGAGCTCCTTGCCGGGCGTCTGGCTGAACTGGATGCGCGTCCACGGCTGGACGCTCTCGAAGGTGACGGTCCCGAGACCGTCGGGGAGCGTCGCGGTCTCGCCGATCGACAGGTCCAGCCGCAGGGGCTGGCCCTCGTCGTTGAGCACCTGCGTCGCGTTGGCCTTGTCGAGCACGTAGACCGACTGCGACGTCGGCACGTCGAGGCCGAGGTCGCCGGTGTAGACCGACATCGACAGCAGCGGGTTGAGGTCGTCGGGATAGATCGTCAACGGGTTGCCCTCGACCAGCTCGAAGGTCGGGTAGAAGAGCCCCTCGAGGCCGATCTGACCGGGCTGCGCGTCGGGCGACTTCACGACGCCGAAGGACAGGAAGCTCTGGTCCTGGGGCAGGAACGGCGTGGGCCCGCTGTAGACCTCGTTGCCCTCGCCGTCGGTCACCGTGATGACCGGGGCATAGCCGTGGCCGATGAGGAAGACATCGGTGTCGCCGATGGTCAGGGGGTGGTTGACCCGCAGGTCGTAGGACCGCTCGTCGCTGCCGGGCTGGTCGGTGTAGGTCAGCCCGGCGTTGAAGGCCCGCGCCAGCACGCCACGGTTGGTGCGCTGCCACTCCACGTCGAAGGTGTCGAAGGAGAAGACGAACGGGTCCATCTGGTCGGCCGAGAAGAGGGAGCCCGGCTCGAAGTCGTCGTACTGGCTGATGGTGTTGGCGAAGGTCGAGCCCTCAGCGATCACCGCGCCGCCGCGGAAGCCGAAAAGGCTGCCGAGCGCGAAGCCCACCAGCACCACCACGACCGAGAGGTGGAAGACCAGGTTGCCGACCTCGCGCAGGTAGCCGCGCTCGGCGCTGACGAAGTCGTCACCGTCCTGAGCAGGTCGCAGCCGGTAACCGCGCTCCTGGAGCACCTCACGGGCCCGCTGGAGCACCTCGTCGACGCTCTCGCCGCTGCCGTACGACGCGTGGTCGGGCAGGCGGGTCAGGTTGCGGGGCGCCGTCGGCGGGGGCGTCCGGATCGCGCGGAGGTAGACGAACGTGCGCGGGATGATGCAGCCGACCAGCGAGATCATCAGCAGGATGTAGATCGCGCTGAACCACGGGGAGTCGTAGACCGAGAAGAGGCTGAGCTTCTCGTAGATCGGCGTCAGCGTCGGGTGGTCGGCCTGCCAGCGGGAGGTCTTGAGGGAGTCGACGCCCTCCTGCGGGATGACCGAGCCTGGCACGGCCGCCAGCGCGAGCAGCAGCAGCAGGATCAGCGCGGTGCGCATCGAGGTCAGCTGGCGCCACAGCCAGCGTCCGAGCTCGCGCGGGTTGAGCTCGCCGAGGCGGCGCTCGGGCGTCTCGGGAGGTGGCTCGACGGGAGCCGAGGTCCGGGTCGTCACACGCTCACCTCGAAGTCGCTGATCAGCCGGACCTGGATCCAGGTCACGGCGCTGTCCCAGAGCCCGCTCACGAGCAGGAGGCCGACCACGACCAGCATGAGCCCGCCGATGCGGGTGACCCAGGCCTGGTGGCGACGGACGAACGCGATCGCGCCCAGGGCCCGGGTGTAGGCCAGGCCCAGCACCACGAAGGGCAGACCCAGGCCGAGCGCGTAGACCCCGGCCAGCAGCGCCCCGCGGCCGGCGGTCGCCTCGTTGATGGAGAGGGTGCTGATCGCGCCCAGGGTGGGGCCGATGCAGGGCGTCCACCCGAGGCCGAAGAGGATGCCGAGGAAGGGCGCGGCGGCCAGCCCCACGGCCGGGACCTTGTGCACCCGCCACTCGCGCTGGAGGAACGGGATGAGCCCGGCGAACGCCAGGCCGAAGACGATGGTGAGCACCCCCAGCACGACGGTGATCTCGCGCTGCCAGGTGCGCAGCCAGAAGCCGACCGCCCCCGTGGCGGCACCGATGCTGACGAAGACCAGCGCGAAGCCGAGCACGAACAGCACCGACCCGACGAACATCCGGCCGCGGTGCGACTCGCCCTCACCGGACGCGAGGTCGGCGCCGGAGAGCCCGGTGGCGTAGGAGAGGTAGCCGGGCAGCAGCGGGATCACGCACGGCGAGAAGAACGACACCAGCCCCGCGACCAGCGCGACGGGCAGGGCCAGGGCGAGGGAGCCGCTCGCGGCCTGGGTCTGGAACCAGTCACCCATCCTCGGCGAGCACCTCCTCGACCAGCTCGGTCAGCGTCAGGGCGGAGGTCAGCGCGCCCGAGACGACCGCGGCCACGCGCCCCTCCCGGTCGAGCACGATGGTCACCGGCGGGGAGCGCGGCGCGTAGCGGCCCAGGCCCAGCAGCGCCTCGCTCGCCTGGTCGTGGATCGAGGGGTAGTCGATGCCCGACTTCCGCTCGAAGGCCAGCGCCGGCGCGACCTCCTCGCGGATGTTGACCCCGACGAACGGCACGTCGAGCTCGGCGTCCGCCTCGACGAGGAACGGCACCTCCGTGCGGCACGGCGGGCACCACGATCCCCACACGTTGAGGACGACGACCTCGCCGCGCAGGTCGGCCACGTCGAGCGGCTCGCCCTCGAGCGTGTCACCGGCCAGCTCGATCGGCTCGTCGCGGTCCTCGACCGCGATCTGCGCGATGCTGCCCGGCTGCTCGACATAGCCGCCGTCACCGGTCCCGCGCAGGCTCGAGCAACCCGAGACCACCAGCAGGACGACGGCCAGCATCGCCGCCCGTCGTACGACGGGGCGCGCGGCGCGGGCGGGCACGGGAGCGGGGGCGGTCATGTCAGGGCCGCTTCTCCTCGGGGGCTCCCCCGGCGGAGAACGGCGCCTTCTTGTCCCCGGTCGGGATCAGGTCGCCCGCGGGCTCGCTGTAGGAGACCTGGGTCAGCCGCTCGCCCACGAAGTGGAAGGAGGTGAGCGAGGTCAGGGTGCACTGGCGCTTGCGGGGGTCGTGGAGGAAGGAGCGCTTCTCGACGTGCAGGCGGGCGGTCCAGATCGGCAGCTGGTGCGAGACCAGCACGGCCTCGTGGCCGGTCGCCGCGATGCGGGCGTCGTGGACCGCGGCCATCATCCGGGCGACGATGTCGGCGTAGGGCTCTCCCCACGACGGCTTCCACGGGTTGTAGAGGTACTTCCAGTTCTTCGGCTTCTTCAGCGTGCCGTCGCCCTGGCCGAAGCGCTTGCCCTCGAAGACGTTGGTCGACTCGATGATGCGCTCGTCGGTCGTGATGTCGAGGCCACGCACGAGCGCCAGCGGCGCCGCGGTCTCCTGCGCGCGCTCCAGGGGCGAGACCCGCAGGTGCACGATGTCGCGGTCCTTGACGGCGTCGGCGACCTTCTCGGCCATCTGCTTGCCGAGCTCGGAGAGGTGGAAGCCGTCGCGGCGGCCGTAGAGCACGCCGTCGGGGTTGTGCACCTCGCCGTGGCGCATGAGGTGGACGATCGTGTCGGGGGTCTGGCTCATCGGGCTCCTCCGGCGGCGGCTGCGGCCGCGCTCGCGGCGTCGGGCAGGGCGTCCAGGACGGTCTGGACCGCCCGGTCGTCGTGGGCGGAGGACAGGAACCATGCCTCGTACGCCGATGGCGGGAGGTAGACGTGTCGCTCCAGCATCGCGTGGAAGAAGGCGGCGTAGGCCGCGCTGTCGGTGCGCGAGGCGGCGGCGAAGTCCCGGACAGGGCCGTCGGCGGGGTCGGTGAAGAAGACGGAGAACATCGTGCCCGCGGCCTGCACGACGTGCGGCACGCCGGCGGCGGTCAGCGCGTCGGTGGTCGCCTGCTTGATGACGTCGCCCGCGCTCGTGATGTGGGCGTAGACCTCGTCGGTGGCCAGGCGCAGCGTCGTGAGCCCGGCCGTGGTGGCGATCGGGTTCCCGGAGAGGGTGCCGGCCTGGTAGACGGGGCCCTCGGGCGCCAGGTGGGCCATGACGTCGGCGCGACCACCGAAGGCCGCGGCCGGGAAGCCGCCGCCCATCACCTTGCCGAAGGTCATCAGGTCGGGGGTCCAGCCCTCGACCGCCCCGTCGATGCCCCAGTAGCCGGTGCGCGAGGCCCGGAAGCCGGTCATGACCTCGTCGGTGACGAAGAGCGCGCCGTGGCGGGTGCAGATGTCGGCGAGGAAGCCGTTGAAGCCGGGCTCGGGCGGGACGACGCCCATGTTGCCGGCAGCCGCCTCGGTGATCAGGCAGGCGATCCGGTCGCCGTGCTCGGCGAAGGCGGCCTCGACGGCCGCCCGGTCGTTGTAGGGCAGGACCAGCGTGAGCGCGGTCGAGGACTCCGGCACCCCGGGCGTCCCTGGCACCGCGAACGTCGCCAGGCCGGAGCCGGCCGACGCCAGGAGGGAGTCGACGTGCCCGTGGTAGCAGCCGGCGAACTTCACCACGACGTCGCGACCGGTGAAGCCGCGCGCCAGCCGGATCGCCGACATGGTGGCCTCGGTGCCCGAGGAGACGAAGCGGACCTTGTCGATCGGGGTACGGTCGACGATCTCCTCGGCCAGGAGGACCTCGGGCTCCGTCGGGGTGCCGTACGACGTGCCCCGAGCAACCGCGGCCGTCACGGCCGCCAGGACCTCGGGGTGCGCGTGGCCCAGGAGCATCGGACCCCACGAGCAGATGAGGTCGACGTAGTCGACGCCGTCGACGTCGGTCAGCCAGGCGCCGCTCGCGGAGCGGATGAAGCGCGGGGTGCCACCGACCGCGTTGAAGGCCCGGACCGGGGAGTTGACCCCTCCGGGCGTGACGGCCCTGGCCCTCGCGAAGAGAGCGCCGGACGTGGGGGCAGGATCGGCCGTGGTCACCGTTTCATTGTCGCCGAGGGACCCCAGCGAGCAGCATCCGCGCCCGCCGATTGAGCGGGATCGTGTGACGGACACCACGGTCGCGTACCATGGGTAACGCCTACCACCTCCCCGCTCCTTCGCGACGTTTTCCCCTCCGGCCGTAACTTGGCTGTGACACGATTCGTTGGGTTAGCACAGCCGGCTGGTGGGAAGCATGGCTGCAACTCAAGGGGAGATGTCCATGTCCGCCAAGCGCTTCGGTCGCACGCAGAAAGCGACGGCGATTCTGCCGCTCGCGCTGCTGTCGGCCGCCTGGACCGCCAGCCTCGCCGGCGTCGGTCCGACCACTGCGGTGTCCGCACCGACCACCACCGAGTCCACCTCGCTGCCCGATGGCACGAGCGTGCCGACCGAGGCCATCGAGGCACCGGCCTCCGTGAGTGGTGGCGAGCTCGGCGGCGGCGTGGGTGGCAACACCGCGCAGATCATCGCGACCTCCTCGACCAACGGCATCCCCTCGGCGGCCCTCGCGGCCTACCAGCGCGCGGAGACGGTGATCAACTCCGCAGACAAGACCTGCAACCTGTCCTGGCAGCTCGTTGCCGCCATCGGCCGCGTCGAGTCCGACCACGGTCGCTACGCCGGCAACGCGCTCGACAACGACGGCATCGCCACCCCCGGCATCTACGGCATCGCGCTCAACGGCAAGAACAACACCGCCGTCATCCGCGACACCGACGCCGGCCTCTACGACAACGACCAGGTCTTCGACCGCGCCGTGGGCCCCATGCAGTTCATCCCCTCGACCTGGTCGGTCGTCGGGGTCGACGCCGACGGCGACGCCCAGCGCAACCCCCAGGACATCGACGACGCAGCCCTGGCGACCGCGGTCTACCTCTGCTCCGGCAACGACGACCTCGCGACCCTGACCGGCCAGCGCGCCTCGGTCTACCGCTACAACCACTCCCAGTCCTACGTCGACCTCGTGCTCTCCATCATGGAGAACTACATGTCCGGCGACTACACCTCGGTGCCCAACTCCACCACCGCGGCCGGCTACATCGTGCCCGACCCCGGCTACACCCCGCCCGCCTCCGGCGGCCAGGGTGACGGCCCCAAGGCCGACATCAAGCCCGAGCCCTCCGGCGGGTCCACCACGCCCACCGCGCCCGAGACCACCGACCCCGAGCCCGACAACGGCGGCGGCGACACCGGCGGAGGTGGCGACAGCGGCGGCAACGGCGGCGGACTCCCGATCCCCGAGGAGAACCCGATCCCGCTGCCCTCGGTCACCATCC
The DNA here is from genome assembly GCF_943371775.1 of Nocardioides psychrotolerans. Taxonomy (GTDB): domain Bacteria; phylum Actinomycetota; class Actinomycetes; order Propionibacteriales; family Nocardioidaceae; genus Nocardioides; species Nocardioides psychrotolerans_A. Next base: position 32,859 of record NZ_CALRWD010000037.1, on the reverse strand, counting down.
CTCCGCTGCCCTCGACCCAGGTCGAGCCCGTCGACGACATCCTCACCCTCGCCCAGGCGATCGTGCAGTGCACCCTCGACGGCTACATCGACAACATCCTCAAGAGCGACGACAAGTTCGACCAGTGCGTCAAGGACTACACCAGCTGATCGCCCTTCGACCCACGACGAGCCCCGGCCCGAGGCCGGGGCTCGTCGCATGTCGGAGCACCCTCACCCGGAGCACCCGCTGGGCCCGCCCACCCCTCCGACCTGCGCAAAGTCCCTCGCGAACAGGATCGGAGGCGTAGTTTTGACTGCCATGGAGGACCCCACGCCGTCGAGCAGCGAGCCTGCCGGCGAGCTGTTCGACCGGTGGCTGTCCCACCGCGAGGGTGCGACCACCGAGACCCGGCCGGCCGTCGGTCCGGCCACCCCGGACGCAGCGCTGGAGGCGGAGCAGGTGGCCCTGGCCGTGCGGCTCGCCGAGGAGGCCCGCGAGGCACACCTGGCCACCACCGCGCCCGCCGGCTCGGTCGTCCTCGAGGAACCTCCCGCACCGGCCCCCGCAGCACCGGAGGAGGAGCGGCTGAGCTGGTCGAGCAGCTCGCCGCTGTCCCGCCTGGCCCGACGCCTGCGCCCGGTGGCGCCGGCGACCACCACCGAGGAGCCGACCGCCCCGCCCCGGGTGACGCTCGTGCGATCCAGCAGCCCCCCGGCGTCGCCCGCGCCGCCGGCCACGCCCCAGCCCACGACCCAGCCAGCGAACCAGCCCGCGAACCGGCCCGCGAACCAGGCAGCCCCGGTGAACGCCGGGACGCCGGACGCGGCCGTGCACGGCAACGGCACGGTGGTGTTCAAGCCCCGCACCGGCGCCCGACGCCTGGTCGGCCTGCTCCTGCTCGCCTCACTGGCCGCGACGGCCTACGCCGGCTACGAGGCCTACGACCTGCGCACGACCAACACCGTCGCTGTCGCGGCCACCCTCGGCGCGCTCAGCCTGGTCCTGTGGGCGCTGCGGGCCGGTTCGTCGGCTCCGCGCCTCAGCGTCACCAGCGGTCAGCTCGAGGTGCTCGGCTCCGCCGGGCGCTTCGTCTTCGACCTGGACAGCCCCTACACCCCGATCGAGGTGGTCGGCGCCGCCGGCAGCCGCGGTTGGAAGGTGCTCTTCCTGCGCCGCGGCATGTCGCCGTTCGTGGTCGACTCCTCCATGGTCGACCCGACGGAGTTCATGACCGTGCTGCGACGTCACCGGCCGGAGCGGACCGACTGACCTCGCCGGTCCCGATCCAGTAGCGCCGCTTGCCGTTGCGGGAGTCCTCGAGGACCCCGCCGGCGCCCTCGATGGTCCCCCGCGAGCCCGCGTTGTCCTCGTCGCAGGTCACCAGCGCCTGCTCGATGCCGATCGCGGCCGCCTCTCCCAGCGAGAGCGCCAGCGCCCGGGAGGCATGGCCCTCGCGACGTCGCGACGGCCGCACGGAGTAGCCGATGTGGCCGCCCTCCTGGAGCAGCCAGTCGTTGAGCACGTGGCGCAGCGCCAGGAAGCCGACCACCTCGGTCCCGTCGGTGATCCAGAAGAACGAGCAGGGCACCCAGTCCTCGCGGATCGGGGTGTGGGCCGCCGAGCGCAGCCATGCAGCGTAGGCGGCGCACCCCTGCTCGTCGTAGGCCGGCGCGGGGTCGCCCAGGCCGGAACCGTGCGGGTAGTCGGTGCCGAACTCGAGCATGGCGGCCGCCCAGGAGGCGTGCCAGCGGACATCGGGGACGACGAGCTGCGTCATGGCCCCATCCCATCAGACCGGCGACGTCCCGAGCCACCGAGTTCTGTGCCTCCACGAAACTGGAACGTGTTCTAGACTGCCGGCGTGAGCGGATACGTCAAGGACGACCTCGACCTCGCGGAGGTGGAGCGCCAGAAGGCGCTCTACGGCCCCTTCGCCCAGTCGGTGCGCGAGCTGGTGGACGCCGCCATCCGCACCACGGTCGACGACGACGAGATCCGGCGGGCGCAGGGCGAGATCGAGGCGATCGTGGCGCGCCTGCGCACCAGCCAGCTGGACGGGCCCTACGGCGTGCGGTTCGGCGCCGAGGGCCGAGGGCGGCCGTGGGGCAACACGGTCGTCGGACTGCGCAACGGCGCGGCTCCCCCACTGGTGATCGACCACGACGACACCGGACGGGCCTGGTCGGACTTTCACCTCGGGGCGGCCTACGAGGGTCCACCCGGGCTCGTGCACGGCGGCGTCTCGGCGCTGCTGCTGGACCAGCTTCTCGGGGAGGCGGCCGGCGCCGGCGGCAAGCCCGGCATGACCGGCACCCTCACCCTGACCTACCGCCAGGGAACGCCGCTGGGCGACCTGCGGGCCGAGGCCTGGATCGACCGCAGCGAGGGCATCAAGACCTGGGCCAAGGGCCACATCATCGGCCCCGAGGGCGTGACCGTGGAGGCCGAGGGCGTCTTCATCCTGCCTCGCTGGGCGCGCGCCGCCCTCGAGGGGCGCGACCCGGAAGCACCGACCCCGAGCTACTTCGAGTAGGCCACGGTCGGGGCGGGACTCAGACCCGCTCGCCGGTCTTGACGCCGCGCTCGCCGGCGTCGGTCAGCCTGGCCTCCTCGAGGGCCTGCATCTCCAGCTCGTGGCGACGACTCTCGTCGAGCATCTCACGTGCGGCGTCGTAGGCACCGGGAGCCGAGACCAGGTCGGTGGCGCCGCGGCGCAGCCGGCCGAGAGCGGCACGGGCGAAGATCTGCTGCTCGGTCGTGGTGCGCTCGGAGCGGCCCCGTCCCAGGAAGGAGACGAACCAGTGCAGGACCGCGGTGACGCGGTTCTTGAAGCCCGTGATGTAGACGAGGTGCACCGCGAGCCACATCAGCCAGGCGATGACTCCGGTGAGGCGCAGCTTGCCGACCATCGCCACCGCGCGGAAGCGGCTGATGATGGCCATGGAGCCCTTGTCGAAGTAGCGGAACGGCGGCTGCGCGGGCTTGCCCTTGAGCCGGTTGTCGATCTCCTTGGCGGCGTACTTGGCGCCCTGGATGGCGACCTGCGCGACCCCGGGGAGGTTGTCGAGGGCGATCATGTCGCCGACGACGAAGACCTCGGGGTGGCCGGGCAGCGTGAGGTCGGGGTTGACGCCGATGCGACCGGCGCGGTCGAGCGGGGCGCCGGTCTGCTCGGCCAAGGTCGCGCCCAGCGAGCTGGCCTGGACGCCCGCGGCCCAGATCTTGGTGACGGTGTTGATCCGCTCGACGCGGCCGTCCTTGTACTTCACCTCGAGACCGCGCTCGTCGACGTCGGTCACCATGGCACCGAGCTGCACCTCGACGCCGAGCTTCTCGAGCTCGCGCGCGGTCCAGTCGCCGAGCTTCTTGCCGAACGGCGGCAGCACCTGGGGCGCGGCGTCGAGGAGCACGACGCGGGCGGTGCGCGTGTTGATGGCCCGGAAGTCGCGCTTGAGGGTGCGGTGCGCGAGCTCGGCGATCTGGCCGGCCATCTCCACACCGGTCGGGCCGGCACCGACGACCACGAAGGTCAGCAGGTGGTCGACGTTGTCGCCGCGCTTGGCGCCGAGCTCGGCCATCTCGAAGGCGCCGAAGATGCGACCGCGCAGCTCGAGGGCGTCATCGATGCTCTTCATGCCGGGGGCGTACTCAGCGAACTGGTCGTTGCCGAAGTAGGACTGGCCCGCGCCCGCGGCGACGATCAGCGAGTCGTAGTGGTGAACGTTCTCCCGACCGAGGACGTGGGAGGTCACCACGCGCTTCTCGAGGTCGATGCCGGTGACCTCGCCCAGGAGGACCTGGACGTTCTTCTGGCTGCTGAGGACCTCGCGCGTCGGGGGTGCGATCTCGCCCTCGGAGAGGATGCCCGTGGCAACCTGGTAGAGGAGCGGCTGGAAGAGGTGGTGGGTGGTCTTGGCGACCATCGTGACGTCCACGTCGGTGCGGCGGAGGGCCTTCGTGCCGAACAGGCCGCCGAAGCCCGACCCGATCACCACGACCTGGTGGCGTGCGCTGCTGGTCTCGGTGCTCATGGTCTGCTCCCGTGCTCGGTGGGTCCTCGCGTTCATTGTCCAGTGACCTAACAACGCTGACCAATCCCGGCTTCCGTCGTCTCTGTCACAGGGCTGGACCACTGGGGCGAAGTGAAGAAATTTCAACGACATCAGGTTTGGTGCCGCGACCCCCGGGGTAATCAGCCGACAATGGCTCCACCCTGTCCTGTTGACGTCGGAGAATTCGTTGCCGCTGAACCGGCCAGCCCTGTCCTTGGGCACTGGGCCCAGGGGTGTGCAAGATGCACGCCGCTGGGTGGTCGAGACGTGCGTCGACATCGGCCGTGAGGACCTCGTCGAGTGCGCCGAGCTCGGCGTCTCCGAGCTCGTCACCAACGCCCTCCTCCACGGGGCGTCCCCGATCCAGGTCCGCGTGCGCGGCACCCAGGAGCACCCGCGCGTCGAGGTCCGTGACGGCTCCACGACACCGCCGACGCTTCCGTCCAACGCGGAGCCGATCGACGAGGACGACCTGCTGCTGACCTTCGGGCGTGGCCTGAGCATCGTGGCCCGCAGCGCCGACGCCTGGGGCGCCGAGATCGAGGACGACGGCAAGGTCGTGTGGTTCAACCCCGCGAGCGGTTTCGCCGACGGCGACGGCGCCGAGGGCACCATCACCGGCATCCTCGAGGGGCCCCGCGAGCAGCTCGAGGGCCAGGACCTCATCGAGTTCGACATCCGCGACGTCCCGCTCACCTCCTACATCGCCTTCCAGCGTCACTACCGCGAGCTGCGCCGCGAGGTGCGGCTGCTGGCGTTGGCTCACGAGTCCGACTACCCGTTGGCCAAGAATCTCTCCGACCTCTTCGGCAGCCTGGAGCAGCCCCTGCGTGACGGCATGGGCGCCGGACAGATCGAGGCCGCCCTCGCGGCCGGCCAGACCAGCACCGACGTCCACGTCGTGATGGACACCGAGGCCGCGACGACGGTGGGCCGCTTCATCGAGCTGCTCGACCTCGCCGACGCCTTCTGCCGCGAGGAGCGCCTGCTCTCGCTGGCCCGCACCCCCGAGCAGCAGCGCTTCCAGGAGTGGTTCCTGGGTGAGTTCGTCCGTCAGACCGGCGGCGAGGACCCCGTGCCGTGGCGCGACCCCGCTCCGCAGCAGGTCCGGCAGACTAGCGTCTCGTGACTCCCCCGCTGCCGCGCCTTCTCGCGGCGGTGGCGCTCGGCGGGGCCGTCGGCGCCGTGCTGCGCCATGCCGTGGGCGAGGCGGTCCCCGACGGCAGCGGCTTCCCGTGGACGACCTTCGCCATCAACGTCTCCGGGGCCTTCGCGCTGGCCCTGCTCCCCGCCCTCGCTGCCGTACGACGGTCCCGGACGCTCGCGGTCGCCCTCGGGCCGGGCGTCCTCGGTGGCTGGACGACCCTCTCCGCGACCTCCGAGCAGGGACGCAGCCTGCTGGACCAGGGACGCCCCGCCCTCGCCGCGGCGTACCTGCTGGGGACGCTCCTGACCGCGCTCGCGGCCGTGACGGTCGCGTCGCACTGGTCGCGCCCGGAGGAGCAGGCCGCGTTCGCGGCCGAGGAGGGCGACCGGTGACCGCGCTGCTGGTGGCCGTCGGCGGCGCCGTCGGTGCCGCCCTGCGCTTCCTGCTGGGCCACCTGCTCGACCGCGACCTCCCCGTCGGCACCTTCGCGGTCAACGTCGTCGGCTCGTTCCTGCTGGGCCTCTTCACCGCCCTGTCGCTCGACGAGCAGCTGCTGGCGCTGCTGGGGACGGGCTTCTGCGGCGGCCTGACGACCTACAGCGCCTTCGCCGTGCAGACGCACGCCCGGGGGCGTCGCGGGGCGCTCTATGCCGCCCTGACGGTCGTGGTGGCGCTCGGCGCGTGCGCGCTCGGCTTCTGGGTGGGTCAGGCGTAGCCGAGCTGGTGCAACCGCTCGTCGTCGATGCCGAAGTGGTGGGCGACCTCGTGCACCACGGTGATGCGCACCTCCTCGACGAGCTCGGCCTCGTCGGCGCACATGTCGAGCAGGGGTCCGCGGAAGATGAAGATCCGGTCGGGGAGCTCGACCCCCATCGTGTGGTCGCGCTCGGTCAGCGCGACGCCGTCGTAGAGGCCCAGGAGGTCGGACGGCTCGTCCGCCGGAGGCTCGTCCTCGACGAGGACGACGACGTTGTGGACCAGCGCGGCCAGCTCCTCGGGGATCCCGTCGAGCGCGCGGTCGACCAGCGCGTCGAAGCGCTCGGGGTCCATCTCGATCGGCATCCGGTCATTGTGCCCGGCCCCGGGCGACGGCCGGAAATGACAGCACGTCCCGGACCTGGTGGTCCGGGACGTGCTGGCTCTGCTGCTCTTGCGACCCCGACGGGACTCGAACCCGCGGCCTCCGCCGTGACAGGGCGGCGCGCTAACCAACTGCGCTACGGGGCCTTGATGATGCAATTTGCCCGGCACTGCCGGAGCGCTGGAACTCTAACCCATCCCCCTCGGCACCTCCCAATCCGGGATCGGATCGAGGGACTTCGAGCGGGTGAAGCACCCCCAACGGGATTCGAACCCGTGCTACCGCCGTGAAAGGGCGACGTCCTAGGCCGCTAGACGATGGGGGCCAGACTGCCGGGACAGCATAGGGCCGCGCGCGAGCGGCCTCCAAAGCCGGATCACTCGGGCACGACGGTCGTGCCGCGGCAGGAGTAGTCGCGTGCGCCTGCCGCCGTCCAGCGGCCGCCGTCGACCTTGATGAAGCGCCAGCACTCCCCGGTGCGCTTGGCCCCGACGTTCTGCGGGCCGTGGGCGTCGTTGGCGGTCCAGTCCGTCACCTGCTTGAGGCTCGCGATCAGCGCGGGCCTGGTCAGCTTGCCGCCCAGGGCGGTGGCCTGCTCGACGAAGAGCCGGGCTGCGGACCAGGCGAAGAGGCCGTACGACGTGGGCTCGGCGCCGGGGTCGACCTGCTGGAGCCACGCCAGGTAGAGCGAGACCTCGGGGCTGCTCGAGGCCTCCTCGAAGGGCACGTGGGTGATGAAGATGTGGGTGTCCTCGGCGGCGGCGCCGGCCTGCGCGATGTAGCCCTGCTCGTACATCGGCTGCGACATCATGAAGAGGTCGGGCTTGTAGCCCTGCTGCTGCATGGCCTGCGCCATCCGCACGGAGTGCGACGAGGAGCCGAGGAACTGGACGTACTCGACGCCCGCGTCCTTGAGCTCCTGCACGTAGGGCGCGTAGTTGAACTCCGAGATGTCGATGCCCTGGCGCACGATGAAGTCCAGGCCGCGCTGCTCCATGGCGTCGGCCTGGTAGTTGGCGTTGGCGGGCACGGCACCGGCGTTGATCCAGACGTAGGCCGCCTTCCTCGCGGCGTCGGGATAGTTCGCCTTGACCCAGTCGGGCACGGCGTTCTCGAACTCGTTGGCCTTGAGCGACATCGCTCCGAAGCACGTCGTGCACTTCGAGCGCTCGAGGGAGGCCGAGGCGGCACGGAGGTCCGGCAGGCCGCACGCCTGGGCGGTCGCGGCACCCCCGGAGTCGAAGGCCGACATCGAGCCGACGGCGGCGAAGGCCTGGTCGCAGGCCTTGGTGTAGGCGAGCTGGTCGGCCGCCGCGTCGGTGCGGCTGTCGAGGAGCAGCACCTCGAGCTTGCGCCCGCAGATGTCGGAGGTGGAGTTGAAGTAGGCCGCGTAGGCACGCACCGCATCCTGGCCGGCCTGCATCAGGCCCGGCACGGGCCCGGAGATGTCGGAGGCGTTGGCGATGGTGATGGTCTTGTCGGTGATCCCGGTCTGGTTGGTGAAGCCCTCGCAGCCTCCGGCCTCACCCCCGCCACCGGGGGCGTTCTCCTCCGTGGGGGCGGCCGCCCCACCGTCGGCGCTCGCCCCGCCTCCGGTGCGGTCGGTCCCACCCACCGGCGCTCCGGCCTCCGGCACGGACCCGGGGGCGCCCGGGAGCGGCGAGGTTCCCGTCCCTCCAGTGGTGTCGGCGCCCGCGGCACCGACCACGGTCCCACCCTCGGCCTGCCCAGGCAGTGCGGCGGATCCCCCCTCCAGCTGCGCGACGGTCTCGGGGCTCATCCGAGAACCGCAGGCGGCCAGGACGCCCACCAGGAGGAGCATGAGGACAGGGAGCAGCGTCGTGAGGCGCCCGCGCGGTTGGCTCATGACAGGCTCAACGCTCCACGGGCCAAGAAGTGACGCGCATCACGTCATGACCTCGCTTTCGTGGGTCCCCTGACGCTCCTGTAGGGTGTGCGTCGCTTGGGCAGGTAGCTCAGTTGGTACGAGCGATCGCCTGAAAAGTGATAGGTCGGCGGTTCGACCCCGCCCCTGCCCACAAGCACCGCAGGTCCCCGACCTGCGAGAAGGCCCCCGCCGCACTCCGGCGGGGGCCTTCGCCGTCCTGGGCCGCACCCTCCCGCGGGGGCCGAGCCTCGCTAGGCTCGCGCGATGGACCTCCAGGCGTCGGTGGACGAGGCGGCGAGCCGCACCGGGTTCTCCGGCGTGGTCCGCGTCGACCGCGCCGGCACGACCGAGCTCGCCACCGCCTACGGCCTCGCCGACCGGGCCCATCGCATCCCCCACACGCTCGACACCCAGCTCGGGATCGCGAGCGGGACCAAGAGCCTGACGGCCCTGACCGTGATGGCCCTGGTCGAGCGCGGGGCGCTCGCGCTCGGGACGACCGCTCGCTCCCTGCTCGGCGACGACCTGCCCCTGGTCGCCGACGACGTCACCGTCGGACACCTGCTGGCGCACCGGTCCGGGATCGGCGACTACCTCGACGAGGACGCGATCGACAGCATCACCGACTACCTCATGCCGGTCCCTGTGCACCGGCTGGCCACCACCGAGCAGTACCTCTCGGTGCTGGACGGGCACGACACCGTGTCCCGCGCCGGCGAGCGCTTCACCTACAACAACGGCGGCTACGTGCTCCTCGCACTGCTGGCCGAGCGGTCGACCGGCACCGACTTCCACCGCCTCGTCGGTGAGCTCGTCTGCGAGCCCGCAGGCATGGGCGACAGTGCGTTCCTGCGCTCCGACGAGCTCCCGGGACACGCGGCCGTCGGCTACCTCCACCGCGACGGCCTGAGGACCAACGTGCTGCACCTCCCGGTGGTCGGCAGCGGCGACGGCGGCCTCTACTCGACCGCGGCCGACCTCAGCGCCTTCTGGGGCTCGCTGTTCGCCGGCCGGATCGTGTCCCCGGACGTGGTGGCCGAGATGGTGCGACCGCACAGCGACTGGCCCGAGGCGTCCGAGCGCTACGGCCTGGGCTTCCACCTGCACGAGACGAGCGACGCGGTGTGGCTCGAGGGCGCCGACGCGGGGGTGTCGTTCGTGAGCCTGCACCAGCCCTCGTCCTCGCTCACCTGGACGGTCCTCTCGAACTGGTCGGCAGGCGCCTGGCCGATCACGTCGTTGCTGCGCGCCCGACTGAGCAACTGAGGGCCGACGCGCCCGCCCACACCCCCGCGGGTGGGGTCGGGCAGGGCACCCGTACGCATACTGAGGGTATGGAACCTGTCGCGGGGCTCGGGCCCGCCTTCCCCGGTGTGCTCGACGACGTCCTGGAGGTGCGCGGCCGGGAGGTGCGCGTCCTGCGAGCCGCGGGCACCCCGGAGGTGGCCGCCGGCGAGCCACAGCTCCTCGTGCACGGGCTCGGCGCCTCGGCCGTGACCTGGGTCGAGGTGATGACCGGGCTCAGCGCCACCGGCCCCGTCGTGGCCGTCGACCTGCCCGGCTTCGGCCGGACGACCGCCCTGGACGACGAGCCGCTGACCGTGGCCGGCTACGTGCGCTTCGTGCTCGACGTCGCGGACGCGCTCGGCTGGACGACCTTCGCCCTGCACGGCAACTCCATGGGCGGACTGATCGCGACGCTCCTCGCGGCGCAGCAGCCCGAGCGGGTCTCGCGCCTGGTGCTGGTCTCCCCCGCCCTCCCGCCCACCTCGCCGCTGAAGCTGCTCGTGCCGGCCCGCGCGACGCTCGAGGGCATGGTGCCGATCGCCGTCTCGTCGGTGTCGGCAGCCGCGCTGGGCGTCGTCGGCGCCGGTGGGCTGCTCGACGAGCGACGCAACCGGCACCTGATGCGGCTGATCTTCTCCGAGCCCGACGGCGTGCGCCCGGAGCTCATCGACCTGATGGCGCAGGAGTACGCCGACGACGACGAGGTGGTCGTCGCGTCACGCCGCAAGGCACTGCTCAGCGCGCTGCGCTCCATCGCCGCCCTGTGGGCCGCGCCCGGTCGGGTGCTGCGCGCGATCGACGCCGTCGAGGCCCCGACCCTGATCCTCGGCGGCACCGCCGACGCGCTCGTGCCCGCCAAGGTGCTGCGCCAGGTGCTGGCCCGGCGGCGCGACTGGAGCGGCCACGTGCTCGACGACCGGCGCCACGCGCTGATGATGGAGGCGCCGCAGGAGTACCTCGCGCTGGTCCAGGCGTGGGCACTCGACCACCGCGAGGCGGTCTGAGCGAGCCGGTCCCCCAGCAGGCTCAGGCCTGGCGCGGACCGACGTACGTCCCGCGACCGGTGGGGAGCGGGAGGTCGAGGGTGGAGCGGATGCCGGGAGGCGCGGCGAGGACGTCGGGGATCGCGTTCACGATGCGGCCGCAGGCGGCGACGATGGCGGCGTGGTTGTGGTCGCCGTGCTCGCTGCTGGGCACGATGTCGACGACATAGCTCGGCTCGCCGGTGATCTCGACCCGGTAGGAGCCGCCGCCCGCAGCGGGGCGGGCCCAGTCGGGTCGCAGGTCGTCGCGGGTGCGGGTGACGTGCTCGACGACGATCGCGGGATGGCCGGCGACCAGGCCGCTGATGGAGAACTTCAGGGCGGCGATCGTGCCCTTCTCGATGCGCCCGGCCGCGATGTCGTAGCCCTCGGGTGCCGGCTCGGCCTCCCAGTGCTCGACGATCTCGTCGACCTCGATGCCGAGCCCCTCGGCCATCATCCGGATCGCGGTCCCCCAGGCGAGGCCGAGCACGCCGGGGAGGAAGAGCAGCGGGGTGTCGGTGAGGGGCTTGCCGAAGCCCATCAGGTCGAACATCACCTCGGCGCCGTCGTAGGTCGCGTAGTCGGCGAGCTCGTAGCACTTCACCTGCTCGATGCGTTGGCAGGTGCTGGCCAGGGCGAGGGGGACCAGGTCGCTGGCGAAGCCGGGGTCGACGCCGGTGACGTAGACGCTCGCGCCACCCGCCTGGGCTGAGGCCTCGACCTTGTCGATCACCTTCTGCGGCATCGTGCCCCAGGGGAACTGCAGCGTCCCGGGAGCGGAGCCGACCACGTCGATGCCGGCCTCGAGGATCCGTCGTACGTCGTTGGTGGCCTCGACCGGGCGCGTGTCGCCCATCGCGCAGTAGACGACGCACTGGGGCGCTGCTGCGATCACGGCGTCGAGGTCGGCCACGGCCGCGATCCCGGTCGTGACCTGGAGGCCGGCGAGCGTGCCGGCGTCCTCACCGACCTTGGCGGGGTCGGAGACGCTGACGGCGACGAGGTCGAACCGGTCGTCGGTGATGAGCTGGCGCAGCGTCAGCCGTCCGGCGTTGCCGGTGGCGACCTGGGCGACACGGATCGTCATGCGCGAAACTGTAACCTGTTCTACTTTTGGTCGGAACGGTGTTATCTTCCCCGCCATGGGACGTGTGGACGGCAAGGTCGCCCTGATCAGTGGCGGCGCGCGCAACATCGGTGGCGCCAGCGCCCGGCTGCTGGTCGCCGAGGGCGCCAAGGTCGTCATCGGCGACCTCCTCGACGAGGAGGGCGCCGCCCTGGCCGACGAGCTGTGCGCGGCGCACGGCAGCGACGCGGCCCGCTACGTGCACCTCGACGTGACCTCCGACGCCGACTGGCGCAGCGCGGTCGCCCTCACGGTCGCGGAGCACGGTCGGCTCGACGTGCTCTTCAACAACGCCGGCATCTTCAACGGCGGGATGCTCCAGCGCTACCAGCAGGAGCTCTGGCAGCAGATGCTGGACGTCAACCTCACCGGCCCGTTCCTCGGCACGCGCGCCGCGGCCGACGCGATGATCGCCTCAGGTGGCGGCTCGATCATCAACACCTCCTCCATCGAGGGCCTGCGCGGCACCCCGTGGGCGCATGGCTACGTCGCCTCCAAGTGGGGCCTGACCGGCCTGACCAAGTCCACGGCGCTCGAGCTGGCCCCGCACGGCATCCGGGTCAACTCCCTGCACCCGGGCCGGATCAGCACCCCGGCCACCGACGCGATGCCCGTCGACCTGATCCCGATCCCCCTCGGCCGACCCGGCCTGCCCGAGGAGGTCGCGGCCTTCGTGCTCTTCCTCGCCAGCGACGAGTCGTCGTTCGCCACCGGCGCGGAGTTCGTCGTCGACGGCGGCACCGTCACCGCCATCCCGACCAAGGTCTGAGGCTGCGCGCGCGGACCGCCGCCCGACCCCGTCAGACGTGCCCGGACAGCTGCGCCATCCGCGCCTCGAGGGCGGCGAGGTAGCGATCGCGGTCCTTGCGGGTGACCCCGCCCGCGTCGCTGTCGAGATGGCTGCACGCGGGCAGCACGTCGATGGAGAGGTTGGCACCGCCGGCCAGCGCCCGGAGCTCGTCGAGCCGGTCACCGAACGGCGTGCCGCTGCCCGGTGAGTAGGAGCGCACGACCGCGTCGATGTCGTCGGCGTAGAGGTCGACCTTGGTGACGACCACGACCAGCCACGTGGGCCGCGACCGGCGCACGGCCATCGAGGCGATCCGGTGGGCCGTGACCGTCCAGTCCTCGAGCTCGGCGGCCAGCTGCTGCTCGCGGGTGACGTCGGCGCGCCCGCTGGTGCCGGCCGGTCGACGCCCCGTGGCGTGACCGTTGGCCACCACGTGCAGCACCCCGTCGACGGGGTCGTCGTGGAAGACGTCGTCGAGCGCACCGAGCCGGGTTGCGGCGTTGTCGCCCGGCACGACCCGGAAGCGGAAGCCGGTCAGGCGGGCACCTCGGCGTACGCGCCGCTCGAGCACCGCGGAGCCGGCCTCCGGCGTGCCGCTCTCGGACGGACGGCCGCACAGGTGGTCGACCAGCTCGGTCTTGCCCACCCCGGTCATCCCCGTGACCGCGACCGTCGGGAAGCGCTGCCCGAAGACTCCGGTCACGCGCTCGCGGCCGCGGCTCAGCGCGCTGGGCAGGGAGCGGACCCCGCGTGGGGCACGACGGTCGGGCACGGGGCCTCCAGGAGCGGTGGGACGGGTGGGTCGCGACGTCCTCGACCGTAGCGGGCCGCATCACGCCCCCGGTCCCACAGGTCGCTCACCGCCGGCGCCCGGCGCGGCCTGACCCGCCCCCTGACCCGTCCCATCAGGCTGAGGGCAGGTCGGTCCGCAAGGTCCACCAACGCGGGTCCAGCACCCGCAGGCCCACGACCGCCACGGCGGCGGACCCGGCGCCCACCAGGGCGAGGTAGGGCGCCACGAGGGCCCAGCCGAGCAGCACCGGGTGGTAGCCGGTGAGGGCCAGGTCGTCCCCGACCTCGCGGGCGTCGATCCGCCCGCCGGGCACGGGCGGCGGACCGCCGTAGCGGTTGCTGACGTCACCGGCTCCGCCGGACCAGGTGCCCGCGCAGGTCGTCGGCTCGCCCGGGGGCGGCCCGACGCGACACCGGGTGTCGTCAGCGACCGAGGCGACGACGCGACGGTCCTCCTGCCAGCCCGTGGCGGAGGAGTGCATGAAGAACCAGACCGGTGCGCCCAGCACCACCAGGATGCCGCCGCCGAGCAGCAGCGCCAGGAGCACCCGCACCAGGGCCGGACGACGGCTGGGGCGCAGGTTGAGGGGACGGTCGGGGGCCGGAGCGTCGCCCACGTCGGGGTCCACTAGCGAGGCTCGGTCTCGCGGGCGACCGAGAGGCGGGGGACGCCGCCGAGGCCGCGGCGGTAGCGGACGTGGGCGGCGTGGTGCTCGAGGGTGTCGTAGAGCGCGACGTGCGCGGCCCAGGGCAGCGGGTCGTCCCCGCGGCGCCAGCCGTCACCGAACGAGATCCACACCGGGGTCCAGTCGGCGGCCAGGTCCCAGGCACCACGACGGGCCTCGACCATGCGGCGACGCAGCTGGAAGGCCGCGCGCGGCGCGTCGGGGTAGACCGGCGCCGTGGCGACCGGCCACACCCACAGGTCCTGCGTCACCAGGTCGAGCTCGAGGTCGCGCAGCGCCGCCGGGTCGACCAGCACGGTGGCGACGTTCTCGTGGGGCTCTCGACGCGACACAGGCACCTCCTCGGGACCGGCGACGTGACAGGCAGACGGACACGGCGACCCCGACGCTAGCCCGCCGACCCCAGCGGCGTGCACCCTTCTCCCACCTCGGAGTGCTCAGGTGCCGACCGTCACGGCCGATCGCTGTCCTGACGAGAGCTCCGAGGACGATGGTGGTGGGTGTGGCTGTGCTGGGGGCCGGGCGACGTGCGGCGACGGTCGGGTGCCTCCTCGCGCTCGTCCTCGCGGTGGCGGGGACCCCCGCCGCGACCGCCGGCAGCCTCCCGGTCGAGCCCGGAGGCACGGGGAAGACGCTTCGACCCGCCCAGGAGCAGGCAGCGCAGGAAGCGAGGGCCGAGGAGGCCGACCGCACGGAGCAGACCTCGCGCTCCGGCCGACGGGCGAGCCCGCCGACCCCGCCCGTCGTGCCACCCGTGGAGCCCGTCGAGCAGCCACTCCTCGAGCAGGTCGTCCCGCCGCCGGCATCCCTCCCGACGCTCCCTCCGTCACCGCTGCCGGCGGCGGCCGACTTCACCGTCGCGTCCTTCAACGTGCTGGGCTCCAACCACACCCCCCGCGGCTCCGGCTGGGCCGACGGGGTGACCCGGGCCCGGTGGGCCAGCGAGCTGGTGGTGCGGCGCGGCTTCGACGTGGTCGGTCTCCAGGAGATCCAGGTCGACCAGCTGGCGACCGTGATGGCGGCGACGGGCGGCGCGTTCACGTCGTACCCGCCCCTCGGCCAGCGTGGGACCTCGGTGCCCCAGGCGATCATGTGGCGCGTCGACACCTGGGACGTCCTGGCGGCGACGACGTTCACCATCCCCTTCGTCGGGCAGCAGCGCGCCCAGACGGTCGTCCTGCTGCAGCACAAGGCCTCGGGCCAGCAGGTGTGGTTCATCAACGTGCACCTGTCGCCGCGACGCCCGAAGCGCGACGCGGAGGGCGAGCGCAACGCGGCCACGGCGCTGCTGATCGCGCAGATCCACGACCTCCAGACCACCGGCCTGCCCGTGGTCGTCACCGGCGACATGAACGAGAAGGGCGAGATCTTCTGCGACCTCGCCCTCAACACCGGCCTCACCGCGGCCAACGGAGGCTCGGTCGTCGGTGGCTGCCGCCCGCCGCGCGCCCGCATCGACTGGATCTTCGGGTCACCGGCGCTGACGTGGACCGGCTTCGGCTACCTCGAGGACTCCGAGGTGCGTCGCATCACCGACCACCCGATCGCCGTCGCGCAGGTCCGGGTCGGCTGATCCCCGAGCCCGAGGGCTCAGGCTCGGGGAAGGGCTGCCGATGGGAAGGGCACGATCCCCCACGGAGGCACGCCATGAGAGCACCCACCTGTCAGCACACCCTCGGGCCGCTCCTCTGCACGGCCGGAGCGGTCGGCCACGCCTACGGCCACGTCTACCACTCGACCTCCGGGATCCCCGACTGCCCGAAGGAAGAGATGTAGCAGGCTCAGGCCGACTCGCCCTCGCGCAGCCGGTCGCCGAGTGCGACGCGGACCATCTCGTCGTAGCCCATCGGCTCGAGGTCGACCAGCTCGCGGATCGACTGGTCGGAGACGACGACCTCGGTGCTCATCGACTCGACGAGGTTCTTGGCCGTGTCGACGTCGACCTCGGTCAACGCCGCCAGCCCGAGGGAGGACGCCCGGGCCACCGCGGTGTCCACGAGGTCGGTCTGGGGCAGCGGCACGGACACGAGGGTCACGTCCTCGCCGTTCTGGATCTTGGCCGCGCGCACGAGCATGTCCTCGTAGGTCAGCACGTCGGCACCGCCGATCTCGAACACCCGCCACCGCGCACGGGGTTCGTCGAGCACACCGACGAGGTAGGTGACGGCGTCGGCCAGGGCGATCGGCTGCGTCCGCGTCTTGGCCCACGGCGGGGCGGCGAGCAGCGGCAGCCGGTCGACGAGCTGGCGCGTCATCTCCCACGAGATCCCGCCGTGGCCGACGACGACCGCGGCGCGCAGCACGGTGACGGGCACGCCGTCGCTCCCCAGCAGCGACTCGACCTCGCGCCGCGACCGCAGGTGCGGGGACAGCCCGTCGGCCTCGTCGCCGAGTCCCCCGAGGTAGACGATCCGTCCCACGCCCTGCGCCGCAGCGGCGGCGCTGAAGGCGGTGGCGCCGGCGGCGTCCTCCTCCTCGAAGTCCTTCGAGGAGAGCGAGTGGATCAGGTAGTAGGCCACGTCGACGCCCGCGAGGGCCTCGCGCAGGCTGGCCTCGTCGCCCATGTCGCCCTGCACGGGCGTGCCCGGGCCGTCGTAGTCGTCGGGGCGGCGCGTCATGGCCCGCACCCGGTGTCCCCCGTCGACCAGCGCCTGCACCAGCGCCGACCCCACGAAGCCCGTCGCTCCGGTCACGAGCACCTGCATGTCCCACCCCGTTCGTCGCGGCCGCACGTGCGACCACCGGACCGGTGCCCGGAGACCACCGACGGCAAGCGCGCACGGGGTGCGTCACCGGTCACGCCCCTCGGGCGCAGGCGGGTCCGACAGGATGGGCGGGTGATGCAGCGCTTCGAGACGGTCGGCCACGCGCGCCCCGTCGTGCTCGTCCAGCCGGGCACCGACCTCACCGCGCCGCTCGTTCCCTCGGTCGCGGTGGAGGCGGACGTGACGGACGCCGGTCCCGTGACCCTGAGCCTGGTGAGCGGCGACGTCACTCTCACCGGCACGTACGACGGCACGCTGGGCCTGACGGTCGCCACCGGGTCGCGGACCACGCGGCACCAGAGCCGGCGCAGCGGACGACCGGAGTCCGCCGTGACGACCGTGGGTCTCGCCCTGACGGGCACCCACCTGTCGATCCTGACCCGCGAGGCAGCCGGGCCTGCCGGAGGCTGGACGGTGCGGGGCCGGGTGGACCTCCTCGAGCGCGTCGACACCCGCGACGAGGCCTGGCTCGCCGGGCTGACCCACGGCACCACCGGCCCGGTCGGCGAGGTGCGCGCCGGGGCCTTCGGCCAGCTCGGGCTGCGCGACCTGCGCCTGGTCAGCCACGCCGACGGATCACCGTGGCGCGAGGCCGGACCCGACGGCGAGCGGGTCCTGCTGACCGCCACCAGCGCCGGGCCCGGGTTCTTCGACACCGCCCACACCTCGGTCTGGTCCCTCGACCCGTGCAGCCTCACGCTGGAGCACCGCAGCGACCTGTTCTTCCGACGACCCGACCGGCCCGGGGTCTTCGGCGACCACGCCAGCCACCTGCTCCGCGACGGTGACACCTGGCTGCTCACCACCAGCACCTGGGGTGACTTCGACAAGCGCGCCCCCGACGCCTCCGTCGAGGTCACGCTCGCCGCGTCCGGTGCCGACCTCACTCGGGGCCGCCACGTGCTGGACACCCGACCGCTGGCCCTGCCCACCACCGGGCTGCGCTCCGTGGGGGTCTGGGACCCGCACCTGGTGCGCACCACCGACGGCTGGCTGGTCGCCTACGTCAGCGCCCGCCGCTTCTTCCGGTTCCACCCCGTGCTGGCCGGAGGCCCCGCCCTCGACGACCTCACGCTGCTGGGGGCCGCGGGCGACCGGCGCGCCACCGAGGGCCCGGTCCTGGCCCGGATCGGCGGCGCCGACGGTGGGTGGCGGGTCCTCGCCAGCGACGGCCGCGACGGTCGGCCCGGCCAGCGACGGCGCTACCCCGTGCTCGACCTGCGCCCCGACCTGGCCCCGGAGCGACGTCTCGCCGAGGTCGGCGCGCTGGACGCGCCGTACGGCACGAACATCCCGTGGCCCACCCTCCTCGAGGAGGACGACGGCTGGCTGATGATCGGCTTCGACGGGCGGCCGCACGGCGGCCGGCTGGTGGGCTACGGCAGCCACGGCCGGGTCGTGTTCGCGCGGGCGCCGTCCTGAGGGTCGCCCCAGACCCGCGGCGCCTCAGTCGTGGACAGCCAGCAGCGGTCGCACCGCGTGGCGGGCGGTGTGGATGCGCGACTTGACCGTGCCGAGCGGCACGTCGAGCAGTCGCGCGATCTCGTTGTAGTCCAGCTGCTGCACGTCGCGCAGCACCAGTGGCTCCACGAGCTCGGGGCGGTCGGCCCCGAGGATCTCCAGCGCGTCGAGCAGGTCGAGCCGGCTGCCGGCGATGACGCTCGTGGTGCGCGGGTCGGGGGCGGCGGGCAGCTCGTCGGTGAGTCGCTCCGCAGCCCGTCGCTTGAGGGTGCGGTAAGTCGAGCGGGCGCTGTTGGAGGCGACCGCGTGCAGCCAGGTGGTGAACTTGCTCCGTCCGGCGAACCCGCCGATCTTGGTCGCCACGAGGAGCAGCGCGTCCTGCGTGGCCTCCTCGGCGTCCTCCGGGTAGATGAGCATCCGCCCGCAGATCCGTCGTACGCGTGGCTGGATCTGCGCCAGGAGCT
Organism: Nocardioides psychrotolerans; assembly: GCF_943371775.1. Classification (GTDB taxonomy): domain Bacteria; phylum Actinomycetota; class Actinomycetes; order Propionibacteriales; family Nocardioidaceae; genus Nocardioides; species Nocardioides psychrotolerans_A. Next base: position 14,313 of record NZ_CALRWD010000037.1, on the reverse strand, counting down.
CCTCGAGGGCGTCGCGGTCACCCGCCGCCGCTCGCGTCGCCAGCTCCTCGAGCGTGGGGCCCCCGTCGTCCGAGATCACCTGCGGCACACTACCTTTCATGGCCCTCCCGGAACGGCTCGGACGACTCCAGCAGGTGAGGCGGCTCGGGGTGGGCGGGTTCGCCACGGTCTGGCTCTACCACGACGAGGAGCTCCAGTCGGACGTCGCCGTGAAGGCGCTCGCGGAGAACTGGGCGCAGCGGCTCGACGTGCGCGAGCGCTTCCTGGAGGAGGCGCGGATCCTGCGCCGGGCCGACTCCGACCACATCGTGCGCGTCTACGACGTCGGCGAAGCCGACGGCACGCCCTACTTCGTCATGACCTACGCCGACCTCGGCTCGCTCGGTGACGTGCTCGAGCGCGACGCCCTCCCCCCGCTGGCCGCCGCCGTCGACATGGTGCGCCAGGCCGGCGCCGGTCTCTCGGTGCTGCACGAGCACGGTGTGGTCCACCGCGACATCAAGCCGCAGAACCTCCTGGTCCGCAGTGGCGGCAGCGCCGGCGACAGGATCCTGGTGGCCGACCTCGGCGTCGCCAAGGCGATGCTGCACGCATCGGGGCTGACCCAGGTGGTCGGGACCCCCTCCTACATGGCGCCCGAGCAGGCCACCGGCATCGGGGTCGACGTGCGCGCCGACGTCCACGCCCTCGCGGCCGTGACCTACCAGCTCCTCACCGGTCGACTCGTCCGCACCGGCACCATGGGTGAGCTCATGCACGCGACGCTCCCCCCGGCGCCGTCCTCGCTCGCCGACCTGCCGTCGGCGGTCGACGACGTGCTGCTCCGCGCCCTCGAGCCCGACCCCGAGGACCGCTGGACCGACGTGGCGTCGTACGTCGCCGCGCTGCGCGCCGCCGTCCCCGCGGCAGCCGGCGCCGAGCAGCTGACGCTCTGGCAGCTCCCCGACCGTCCCCGCGCTCAGGTCCCCTCCGGCCCCGGCCCCTCGTGGACGACCGCGCTGATCAGCCTGCTCGCGTTCATCGCGGCCTTCGGGATCGCCTACGTGGTCACCACGCTGGTCTGAGCGGCGTTAGGCTGGGTGTGAGCCGCGCCACCCCTGCGGCTCACCGACCAGGGCCGCCACACCCACGCGGCCCGCGACACCCACGAATGAGGACATCACCCATGTCTGCAACCCCCTCGGTCGACGTGTTCGACCTCGGCTCCGAGCATGAGCAGGTCGTCTTCGCCAACGACGCCGCGACCGGCCTCCAGGCGATCATCGCGATCCACTCGACGGCCCTCGGACCCGCCCTCGGCGGCACCCGCTTCTACCCCTACGCCAGCACGGCCGACGCCGTCCGCGACGTGCTCGACCTGTCGCGCGGGATGTCCTACAAGGCCGCGCTCGCCGGCCTGGACCTCGGCGGCGGCAAGGCCGTCATCATCGGCGACCCCTCCGCGCTCAAGGGCGAGGCCCTGCTGCGCGCCTACGGTCGCTTCGTGCAGTCGCTCGGCGGGCGCTACTACACCGCCTGCGACGTCGGCACCTTCTCGGCCGACATGGACGACATCGCCCGCGAGTGCGACTACGTCACGGGGCGCACCACCGCCCACGGCGGGGCCGGCGACAGCTCGGTCCTCACGGCCTACGGCGTGTTCCAGGGCATGCGGGCCGCTGCCACCGTCGCGTGGGGCACCGACTCGCTGGCCGGTCGCACCGTCGGCATCGCCGGGGTCGGCAAGGTCGGCCGGCACCTGGCGCGCCACCTCGTCGAGGACGGCGCCCAGGTCGTCGTGACCGACGTCGCGGCCGCGGCGCTCGAGCGGGTGCGCGACGAGCTGCCCGGGGTCACCGTCGTCGGATCGACCCAGGACCTGGTCGCCAGCGCGCTCGACGTCTACGCCCCGTGCGCCATGGGTGGCGCGCTCGACGACGCCGTGCTCGACGTGCTGTCGGCCCGCATCGTCTGCGGCGCCGCCAACAACCAGCTCGCGCACCCCGGCATCGAGAAGGCGCTGGAGGACCGCGGCGTGCTCTACGCCCCCGACTACTGCGTCAACGCCGGCGGCTTGATCCAGGTCGCCGACGAGCTCGAGGGCTTCGTCTTCGAGCGCGCCGAGCAGCGCGCCACGGGCATCTTCGACACGACGTTGCGCGTCTTCGAGCTCGCGGCCTCCGACGGCGTGCCGCCGGCGATCGCCGCGGACCGGTTGGCCGAGCGACGCATGCGCGACGTGGGTCGTCTCCGGGGGATCTGGCTCGACGCCTGAGCCCCGTCTCCGCCCACACGCACACGAGGGTCCCCCGGCATGCCGGGGGGCCCTTCGTGTGTCAGTGGAGGGTCAGTCTCGCCGTGTCGGCTCGATGACGTCGGACCACTTCTCGAGCACCTCGGGATCGACTTCCTCGGTCTGACTGTTGTCACCGCCGTGCAGCTCGCTGGCCAGCGCCCCGAAGTCCGTGTCGTGCGTCCGGTACTTCAGGTCGCGAGCGACCTTCGTCTGCTTGGCTTTAGCTCGGCCGCGCCCCATAGGGTCAGCCCCCTCGCAAGTCGGCCGGGGCACCATGGCTCCCGGGCTGTCTCAAAGATTTCTCGTGAGGGCAACGCTACCTGCTGGCTGGGTGTTCCCGCACGCCGAGGGTCAATGTCGCGGCGATTTGGACTACGCCCTGGGCGAAATCACCCATCACCAGCCCTCACCAGCCCGGGTGCTGGCCTTCCAGGACGACCCGACCCCGCTGCTCGGGGTCGACGGAGACCTCCCCGACCACCCAGGCGCGGATCCCGAAGCCGGCCAGCACCTCGATCGCGCGGTCCATGGCGGCGGGTGCGGTGATCGCCACCATGCCCACGCCGCAGTTGAGCGTCATCTCGAGGTCGGCCTGCGACAGCGAGCCCACCCGGCGCACGACGTCGAAGATCGGCTGCGGCGTCCAGGTGCCCCGCTCGAGGGTCGCCATGAGCTCCTCGGGCATGACCCGGGCCAGGTTGGCCGCGAGGCCGCCACCGGTCACGTGCGACATGGCGTGCACCTCGACCTGGTCGGCGAGCTCCAGGCAGGCCTTGGCATAGATGCGGGTCGGCTCCAACAGCTCCGCACCCAGGGTGCGACCGAGCTCGGGGACGTCGCGGTCGAGCTGCCAGCCGGCTGTGTTGAGGAGCACGTGGCGCACCAGCGAGTAGCCGTTGGAGTGCAGCCCGCTGGCCTCCATCGCGATGACGGCGTCACCGGGACGGACCCGACCGGGACCGAGCAGCTTGTCGGCCTCCACGACACCGGTGGTGGCACCGGCGACGTCGTAGTCGTCGGGGTCGAGGAGCCCGGGGTGCTCGGCGGTCTCACCGCCGATCAGGGCGCAGCCGGCCTCGACGCAGGCCTCCGCGATGCCCTTGACGATGGCCGCGATGCGCTCGGGGACCACGCGTCCGCACGCGATGTAGTCGGTCATGAAGAGCGGCTCGGCGCCACACACGACCAGGTCGTCGACCACCATGCCGACCAGGTCGTAGCCGATGGTGTCGTGGACGTCCATCGCCTGCGCGATGGCGACCTTGGTGCCGACGCCGTCGGTCGAGGTCGCGAGCAGCGGCCGTTTGTACGACGTGAGGGCGCTGGCGTCGAAGAGCCCGGCGAAACCGCCCAGCCCCCCGATCATCTCGGGCCGGCGGGCCTTCTCGACCCAGCCCTTCATCAGCTCGATGGCGGTGTCCGCCGCCTCGATGCTGACGCCGGCCTCGGCGTAGGCGTTGCCGACGTGGGTGCTCCCGGACGGGGAGGGGGTCTGGCTCACAGGTGGCTCGCGATCAGGGGTTGTTGAGGACGGGGAGCGCCTTGCCCAGCGTCGGCGACTGCAGCGTCGCCTCGAGCAGGTGCTTGCCGAGGAGGCTCTCGTCGGGCAGCTCGATGGGGTAGTCGCCGGTGAAGCAGGCGGTGCAGAGCCTGGTCTTCTCCTGCTTGGTGGACTCGATCATGCCGTCGAGGGAGATGTAGCCGAGGCTGTCGGCCCCCACGCTGGCGGCGATCTCCTCGGGCGTCAGCCCGTTGGCGATCAGCTCGGCCCGGGTCGCGAAGTCGATGCCGTAGAAGCACGGCCACTTCACGGGCGGGCTGGAGATCCGGACGTGGACCTCCAGGGCGCCGGCCTCGCGCAGCATCCGCACCTGGGCCCGCTGGGTGTTGCCGCGCACGATCGAGTCGTCGACCACGACGATCTTCTTGCCGCGGATCATGTGCTCGAGCGCGTTGAGCTTGAGCCGGATGCCGAGCTGACGCAGGGTCTGGCTGGGCTGGATGAACGTGCGGCCGACGTAGGCGTTCTTGACGAAGCCCTGACCGAAGGGGATCCCGCTCTCCTCGGCGTAGCCGGCGGCGGCCGGGGTGCCCGACTCGGGGACCGGGATCACCAGGTCGGCCTCGACGGGGAACTGGCGGGCCAGCTCACGACCCATCTCGACACGCGACTCGTGGACGCTGCGACCGGCGATGGTGGCGTCGGGGCGGGCGAGGTAGACGTACTCGAACACGCAGCCCTTGGGGTCGGGCTGGGCGAAGGTGTGCGAGCGCAGGCCCTGGTCGTCGATGACGAGCATCTCGCCCGGCTCGACCTCACGCACCACGCTCGCGCCGATCGTGGCGAGCGCGGCGTCCTCGGAGGCGACCACCCAGCCGCGATCGAGACGACCGAGCACCAGGGGCCGGATGCCCTGGGGGTCGCGGGCGGCGTAGAGGGTGTTCTCGTTCATCCAGACGAAGGAGAAGGCGCCCTGGAGCAGGGGCAGCACCTCGAGCGCGCGCTGCTCGAGGCTCGTGTCGGGGTGGTGGGCCAGCAGCGCCGTCACCAGGCCGGTGTCGTTGGTGGAGGACTCGACGTTGCGGGCGTGGAGGTCCAGCTCACCGGGGTCGGCGGGGAGCGCGTCGACCAGCTCGCGCAGGTCGTGGGTGTTGATCAGGTTGCCGTTGTGACCCAGGGCGATGGAGCCGTCGACCGTGGGGCGGAAGGTCGGCTGGGCGTTCTGCCAGGTGCTCGCCCCGGTGGTGGAGTAGCGCGAGTGGCCGATCGCGAGGTGGCCCTTGAGGGAGTCGAGGGTGGTCTCGTCGAAGACCTGCGAGACCAGGCCCATGTCCTTGTAGACCAGGATCTGGCGGCCGTTGCTCACCGCGATGCCGGCCGACTCCTGGCCGCGGTGCTGCAGCGCGTAGAGCCCGAAGTAGGTGAGCTTGGCAACGTCCTCACCAGGCGCCCAGACCCCGAAGACGCCGCAGGCGTCCTGCGGTCCCTGGTCGTGCGGGTCGAGCGCCGCGGTCAGGCGCCCGTCACCGCCGCGTCTCTGGCCACTGCTGCTGAGGTAGGGCACGCACTGATTCTAGGAGATCCCGGCCCCGACGGGCGACGCCGGTCGTAAGGTGGCTGGAACGTAGGTAGAAGACCTAAGAGGTGAGATGGCTCTCGAGGCCCAGCAAGCCCCCGTGCGCGAGGGCCGCACGGAGTGGGCCGATGCCCTCTCCCGCGACGCCCTCCAGCTGATCGCCGAGGGCGTCACCGAGATGGTCGGCTTCCAGGTCGCGACGATCAGCGTCGTGAAGGAGCACGGGCTCCGCTCCGTGGCGATCGCCGGCAGCGAGGCCGCCCGCGCCCAGCTCATGGGTGCCGTGACCCCGATCGAGGTCATCCACCAGGACCTCGCCGTCGCCGACGACTGGGGGCGCTTCAAGTTCGTCCCCGCGGAGCGGGCACCGGCCGAGACCTCCGAGTGGGGCTGGGTGCCCGAGCTCGAGCCCAGCGACGATCCCCACTCCTGGCAGGCCCTGGACCTGCTCGTCGCGCCGCTCCACAACGCCTCCGACGAGATCGTCGGGCTGCTCTCGATCGACCTGCCGGTCAACGGCCGGCGCCCCGACACCGACCAGCGCACGCTGCTGGAGCGCTATGCCGCGCAGGCGGAGCGCGCCGTCCTGGTCGCGCTGGAGCGCGAGGCCCTGTCGGAGCAGATCCGCCTCGCCACGGCGGCGCGCGAGATCGTGCGCAACGCCAGCGTGCAGCTGCACATCGACGACCTCCTGGCCCAGTGCGGCGAGGCGCTCACCGCCGGCTTCCGCGCCGGAGGGAGCTGGGTCCAGACCTTTGACGAGGAGGTGAGCGGCTCCGGTGCGCTGCACAGCGCCCAGGGAGCCGACATCTGGCTCCCCGAGGAGCTGATCGAGATGGCCGAGGTCGCCGCCCGCCAGCTCTGGGCGATGCAGCAGTCGGCCGTGCTGGAGCGCGAGCCCACGTCGCTCGGCGTCCTGACCCAGGAGCAGTACGACGAGATCACGGCGTTCATGGAGCGCATCGGGGCCGACTACCTCCTCTTCGTCCCGCTAGGTGCGGGGTCGACCTGTGTCGGCAACCTGGTGCTGACCCGGGTCGAGGGCCAGCCGGCCTGGACGTCCACCGAGGCCGACGCGGCGCTCGACATCGGCCACGACCTCGGCCGCGCCATCCTCAACGCGCGCACCTTCGCCCACGAGCACCGGCTCGTGGCCGAGCTCACCGCGCTCGACGTCTACAAGGGCCAGCTGATCGCGACGGTGTCGCACGAGCTGAAGAACCCGCTCACGGCCATCGTCGGCCACCTCGAGTTGCTCGATGCCGCCCCGGAGCTCAGCGCCGCGAGCCGCAGCTCCGTCTCCGCGATCGGCCGGGGCGCGCTGCGGCTCCAGCGCGTGATCGAGGACCTGCTGCTGCTCTCCAAGGTGGGTGACCCCGACAACCCCATCATCCCGGCGCCGGTGCACCTGCAGCCGATCGTCGAGGACGTGCGCGACCTCACCGCCATCTCGGCCAGTCGTGGGGGGGGTGCGGGTCGACCTCGACCTGCCCCGCGAGCCGATGGTGGCCGCCGGCGACGCCGAGGAGATCGACTGCCTGCTGACCAACCTGCTCAGCAACGCCGTCAAGTACAGCCCGGCGGACACGACCGTCTCCCTGTCGGTCCATCGCGACGACGACCAGATCGTCGTCACCTGCCGGGACCAGGGCATCGGCATCTCCCCCGAGGACCAGGAGCAGCTCTTCAGCGAGTTCTTCCGCTCCGCCGATCCGGCCGCGCGCGCCCAGCCGGGCACCGGGCTGGGGCTGGCGATCGTGGCCAGGATCGTCGAGCGTCACCACGGGTCGATCAGCGTGTCCTCCTCGCTCGGCGAGGGCAGCACGTTCGTCGTGCGGCTCCCGGCAGCAACCCGAGAGGGCTGATCAACCGACTCCCAGCGCGTCGTGCGGCACCGAGGCCACCTGAGCCCGGGCCACCTCGGCCGCCTGGGTGCGGATCTCGGGGATGGCCGTCGACTCCCACAGGACGCCCTTGCGCGGCGGGCCCACGGCGTACATCCCGGGCACGGGCTGGCCGTGCGGGTCGAGGAGCACGCCGTCGGTCGTGGTGGACAGGCCGAGGCACAGCGGGTCCGGCGAGGCGAGACCCCGCTCGCGGAGCGCGAGCAGCAGGGGGTCCCCGCTGCGGGTGATGTCGGTGGAGGGACCGGTGCAGTTGACCAGCGCGTCGGCCACGACGGGCACGTGTCCCCGGCCGAGGTGCACCTCGCAGCGCTCACCGCGGTCGACCACGCGGTGGATGCCGCCCGCGAGGACCGCGAGGCGTCCCTCCGCCTGGTAGCCCCCGAGCAGGGCTGCGACCTCCGGCGCCATCCGGTGCCGGCGGACCTCCCAGTGACGGGCGTGCTTCGCCAGGAAGCGCCGACGCTCGTCGAGGTCGAGCAGCTGCCAGACGGCCTGTGCCTGGGGGCGCAGCCCGTCGACGACGGCGCGCCAGTCGACCCCCTGCTCGTCGGCCGCGGCGACCTGCCCGGAGAAGAAGTCGGCGAGGGCATCGGCGGAGAGCGGCCCCGTGATCGTCGGGCTCACCCACGCGGTGGACTGCTGACCCACGTGGGTCTCGGGCAGGAGGCCGTGGCGGCTGACCATCACCACACGCCGCGCGGGGTGCTCCTCGAGGAAGGTGATCGCGGTGTCGATCGCCGTCAGCCCGGTGCCGACGACGACGGCCGTGGAGTCACCGGGCAGCAGGTGCAGCGAGGCGAGGTCCCACGGGTTGGCGACGTGCCAGGAGGCAGGCGGCAGCACGTCACCGTCCACGACCAGCGCGCGCGGCTCCTGGTTGCCGTAGGCCAGCACCACCGAGTCGGCCACCGACACGGTGCCGGCGGCGTGGATCTCGTAGCCCCCGCCCTCGAGCGGGACGACGTCGTCGACGCGCCCCGCACGGACGGTGAGGCGGTGGTCGGCGACCGAGGCCAGCGAGTCCTGGAGGTAGGCGGCGAAGTCACGCCGGGGCAGGAAGCCCTGCGGGTCGACGTCGCGGCCCGTGCGGGCCGCCCACTCCAGCAGGTCGGAGGGCACGTCGGGCCACGCGCTCATGTGCCGCGCCCGCACGTTGAGCAGGTGCCGGGGGTCGCACGTGCCGTAGGCGACACCGCGACCGATGATGCCGCTGGCCTCGTGGATCGTCACCGCGACCTGCTCACCGCCGGGGGTGGTGAGCAGGTTGATCGCGGTGAGGACCCCGCTCGCTCCCCCACCGATCACCGCGACCCGGGTCGCGGGCGCGTGCGGAGCGGTGGGTGAGGTCGAGGATGAGGTAGCCACCCGTGAAGTCTACTGTTTCTAGTGACTTAAGGCGAACAGGCGGCTTAGCGGGTCGTGAGGGTCAGCGCATGTTGCGGGCGCCCTGCTCGATGGCCTCACGGATGCGGAAGTAGGTCCCGCAGCGGCAGATGTTGCGGATCTGGTCGAGGTCGGAGTCCCGGATCTCACGCCCCTCCCGACGGACCTTCTTGACCAACGCCACCGCGGCCATGATCTGGCCGGGCTGGCAGTAGCCGCACTGCGACACGTCCTGGTCGAGCCAGGCCTTCTGCATCGGGTGGAGGTCCTTGCCGACGGTCTCGTTGAGGCCCTCGATGGTGGTGAGCCGGTCCTGGGGCTTGAGGTCGCCCACCCGCACGGCGCACGGGTTGAAGGCCTTGCCGTTGATGTGGGACGTGCACGCCTTGCACACGTTGATGCCACAGCCGTACTTGGGACCGGTGACACCGAGCAGGTCACGCAGGACCCACAGGACACGGACGTCGTCGTTGACGTTCACGGTCACGGGCTTGCCGTTGAGGATGAAGGTCTGCTTGGGCATGTCTGTCTCTCTTCTTCCTCAGCGGGTGAGCTTGAGGCCGTTGGTCGGCGAGGGCGGCACCGGCGGGATGAACGACTTGGGCTTGAACGAGATCTGGCCATGGTTGATCGGGAAGTACTTCGGGATCTCGCCGGTGGCCCGCACGTAGGCACAGGCCACGGCGGCGGCGGTGGAGCCCACGGCGGCCTCCCCGGCACCACCGGGGGTGTCGGAGTCGGACTTGATGATGTGGATCTCCATGTCCTTCGGGACGTTCCACTGGCGGGTGTAGAAGTAGTTATCCCAGCTCGCCTCGAGGAACTTGCCGTCGCGCAGGTGGCAGGAGCTGGTCAGCGTCATCGCGATGCCGTCCATGGCGCCACCCTGCATCTGCGCCTCGAGGCCACGGGGGTTGATGACCAGGCCGGCGTCGACGGCGATGACGACCTTGGTCACGCGAGGGCCGGTGACGGTCTCCTTGCCGAGGTCGCGGTTGACGGTCTGCGGGCGGCAGTCGATCTCGACGAGGACGGCCGTGCAGCCCTTGTACTCCTTGTGGATCGCGATGCCCTGGGCCGTGCCCTTGGGCATCTTGCGGCCCCAGTTGCCCTCCTTGGCCACCTTGCGCAGCGCCGTCTTGACCCGCTCGTTCTTGAGGAACTCCAGGCGGAACTCCAAGGGGTCCTTGCCGACCTTCTTGGCGATCTGGTCGATCGTCAGCTCAGCGGAGGTGCACACGTCGGGCGAGTAGATGTTGCGCATCGACCCGGTGCTGAACTGGTCCTCGAACTCCAGGGGCTCGTTGAGGAGCTGGGTCAGGACCCCGAAGTTGTAGGGCAGCTCCTGGGTGAGGGTGAAGATCGACTCGGCGAAGCCGAGCCCACCGAGGCCCAAGGGGTCGAGCTCGTCGGCCTGCGAGGTGATCATCTCGCCGAGGCCGTGGCTGAAGTCGGTCGTGACGCTGGTGTGGCGCTGCTCGAAGCTGAGCACCTGTCCGTTGAGGACAGTGGCGCGGACCCGGGTGGTGGCCATCGGGTGCAGGCGTCCCTGGCGGGGCTCGTCGGCGCGGTGCCACATCAGCTTGACGGGCTTGCCCATCGCCTTGGAGATCGTGGCGGCCTCGATGGCGTGGTCGCCGAAGAGCTTGTGACCGAAGGACCCGCCCGAGGTGATCACGTTGACCTCGACCTGGTCCTGACGCAGCCCGACCGCCTCGGCGACGCGCTGCTGGGCGAGGATCGGGACCTTCAGACCGGCCCAGATCGTCGCCTTGTCGTCACGGACGTCGGCGATGGCGGCGTAGGGCTCGAGCGCGGCGCTGCTGCGGAACGCGAATGCGACGTTGGTCTCGACCGTCTCGGCCAGGATCGGCACGTTGGGGACGACCAGCGGGATCTCCTGGCCCCTCAGCTTGGCCAGGATCGTGCTGTCGGACTCGCCCGAGGCCGTGCCGGGGTTCCACTCGACGTCCATCGCGCGGATGGCGTCGATGCACTGCCCGAAGGTGCGCGCCCGCACAGCCACGCCCGTCGGGACGATCGCCACGTGCGTGACGCCGTCCATCTTCAGGATCCGGGCACGGTTCTTGAGCCGCTTGGGCGTGCCCTGGTGCTCGGGCGCGCGGCACACCATGGTCGGCAGGGCACCGGGCACGTCGAGGTCGGTCGTGAACTTCTTCTTGCCCGTCACCGCGTCGCGCGCGTCGAGACGGTCCTTCGGCTTGCCGATCACCTTGAAGTCGCTGGGGGGACGCAGGAGCACCTCGACCGCCTCCACGACCTGGCTCGCGGCGTCGGAGGCGAGGTCGCCGTACGTCGCGTTGTTGCCGAGACCGTCACTGATGACCCCGCCCGTGGTCGTGAGCCGGTCGGCGGTCGTGCCGAACAGGATCGCGGCGGCCTCGAGGAGTCGCTGGCGCGCGAGGGCGCCGGCCACGCGGATGGGTGTGTAGGTGGAGAACGTCGAGTTGGAGCCGCCGGTCAGCTGGTTGAGCAGCAGCTCGGGGCGGGCCTTGGCCAGCGTGACCTTGACCTTGCTCATCGGCAGGTCGAGCTCCTCGGCCAGGATCATCGTGGTCGAGGTCAGGATGCCCTGGCCGACCTCGGCGCGCGGCAGCGCGAACGACGCGGTGCCGTCACGGTTGATCGTGACCGTGATCAGCTGCGAGGTCGGCAGCGCGGAGTCGGTCTGGAGGTCCTCGAGGTCGTAGAGCTCGGGGATCTGCACGCCGGACGGGATGGCGGCACGGGCCGGGCGGGCGAGGTTGAGGTCGGCGGCCACGACGAGCGTGCTGCCGGCCATGACGTAGCCCAGGAACGACCGACGACCGAGGCCGGCGGGAGTGGCGGCGGTGTCGGGCGTGCTGTGCGCGTGGTCGGACGAAGAGAGAGACATGTACACCCCATGTGTGCGCGACGCCTCGAGGTGGACCCCGAGGTACGTGCGTCGTGCTTGCCTCCAGCGTGACAGGCGTCACCTCGTCACGAAAGGGACATAGCACCAGTAATGGGACACGTCACCTGTGCAGAGTGCACAATCACTGCGGCTCGAGACGCAGGGCGCGCAGGGCCAGGTCGAGCTCCACCGGAGGCGCCCCGTCGGCGAAGGAGCGCCCGATCAGCTCCTCCGTGCGGCGCAGCCGGTTGATGACGGTGTTGCGGTGGCAGTGCGCGGCCTCGGCGGTGCGGGTCGCGGATCCTGCGTGCGCCACCCAGGCACGCAGGGTGTCGACCAGGATCCGGGCCTCGGCGTCGGGCAGGGCGAGCACCGGGTCGAGCCACACCGAGACGATCAGGGCCGCGACCTCGGGCGAGCTGAGCAGCAGGACCTCGGGAAGCTGCTGGTCGAAGGAGGCCAGCCCCGGCCGCTCCTCCTGCACCCGGAGCGCCAGCGACGCCTGCCGGTAGCCCTGGTCGATCCCGGCCAGGCCGTGCACGACCACCGAGACCCCGAGCGCCGCACGGGCGGCCGTCGCCAGCACGGCCAGGGCACCCAGCGCCTCGTCGGGGCGGTCGTCGCGCAGGGCGACGAGACCCACCAGGCCGCCCGCACGACGCACCCACCCGGTGGCGTGGGGCGCCAGGTGCCGGTCGACCGCGGCTAGGTCCAGGCCGACACCGGCGACGACGACGAGGTAGTCGCCCGACACCGGGAGGTCGAGCAGCCGCGACACCTCGTGGGCGAAGCCCGGCTCCTTGGCGCGGCCGTTGATCAGGCCCTCCCAGAGCTGGGCGCGCAGCTGCTCGTCGGCACGCACGGCGGCCCGCTCGTAGAGGTGGTAGCTCGTCGCCACCTGGGCCGACGTCTCGTCGACGACCTCCCACAGCAGGGTGCCGATCTCGCGCAGCTCCACGGCGTCGAGCGCCTCCTCCCCCGCGGCGACCAGGTCGTCCCAGATCAGCCGACCGCCGATCCGGAAGGAGCGCAGCACGACGTCGAGCGGCAGGCCCTGCTCGGCCCGCCGGCGACCGGTCGCCCGGGCCGCGTCGTAGGCGGGGTTGTCATCGGCACGCCCGTGCCGCGCGTCGCGCTCCAGCGACTCGGCGAGCAGCTCGAGGATGCGGCTGATGTTGTCGTGGCACGAGCGCCACAGGTCGGTGCGCGGGACCAGCCCGGTCGCGCGGTAGCCCGGGTTGTCCTCCTCGATCGTGACGACGAGGCGCTCGGTCAGGGTGTCGAGGCTGGCGCGCCGGTGCTCGGCGAGGAAGGCGAGGGTGTCGGCGCGCACGGGCTCGGGCTCAGAGCTCGGAGAGGTTCTTGAGCAGCAGCGCCTCGGCCAGGACCACCCGCTCGAACTCCGCCAGGTGCAGGCCCTCGTTGGCGCCGTGGGCACGGGTGTCGGGGTCCTCGACGCCTGTCACCAGCACGCTGGCCTCCGGGAACGCGTCGAGGAACTCCGCGATGAAGGGGATCGACCCGCCGACGCCCATGTCGACCGGGGCGGTGCCGTCCCAGGCCTCCTGGAACGCCGCGCGTGCCGCGTCGTACGCCGGACCGGTGGCGTCGATCTGCGTGGCCTCGCCGGTGTCGACGACCGTGACGGTGAGCTGGGCTCCCCACGGGACGTTGGCCTCGAGGTGCTGCTGGAGGCAGGCCAGCGCGTTGGCGGTGGTGTCGCCGGGGGCGATGCGCAGGCTGATCTTGGCACGGGCCGAGGCGACGAGGGTGTTGCTGGCGCCGTCGACCTTGGGGGCGTCGAGCCCGGTGATGGAGAGCGCGGGCTTGGTCCACAGGCGCTCGACGGCCGATCCCGTGCCGATCCACTCGAGCCCGGGGACGGCACCGGACTCGGCGCGCAGGCGCTCCTCGGGGTAGGTCACGTCGGCGGCGGGACCCGCGTGCAGCCCGGCGATCGCCACGTCGCCGGTGTCGTCGTGGAGGCTCGCGATGAGCCGACTGAGGGTGATCAGCGCGTCGGGGGCGAGACCGCCCCACATGCCGGAGTGGACGGCGTGGGTGAGCGTGCGGACCTCGACGTCGACGCGCACCAGGCCGCGCAGGCTCGTGGTGAGGGCGGGCTCGCCGATGTCCCAGTTGCCGGAGTCGGCGATGACGATGACGTCGGCACGCAGGGCGTCGTGGTGCTCCTTCAGCAGGGCCGGGAGGGTGTCGGAGCCGACCTCCTCCTCGCCCTCGATGAACATCGTGACGCTGACCGGCAGGTCGTCGCCGAAGACGCGCAGCGCCCCGAGGTGCGCGGCGATGCCGGCCTTGTCGTCGGCGGCACCGCGGGCGTAGAGGCGACCGTCGCGCTCGGTCGGCTCGAAGGGCGGTGAGTCCCACTCGGCGTGATCGTTCTCCGGCTGCACGTCGTGGTGCGCGTAGAGCAGCACGGTCGGCGCCCCCTCCGGGCCCTTCTTGTGCGCGATGACGGCCGGGGCGCCGCCGTCGGCGGAGACGATCTCGACGGAGTCGAACGCCTCGGCCCGGAAGAGCTCGGCCACGGCCTCGGCGCTGCGCTGCACCTCGCCGGCGCGCGCCGGGTCGGCGCTGACGGACTCGATCCGGACGAGGTCCTCGAGGTCCTGGCGGATCGCGGGGAGGAGGGCGGTGACCTGGGCACGGATCTCTGCAGTCATGAGCGCCAACCTATCCAGTCACCCCGACCTCACCCCAGGGGCAGGTGGGCCGACAGGTCGGTGCGCTCGCCGGAGGCCCGGACCGCGCCGC
>NZ_CALRWD010000036.1:0-42515 GCF_943371775.1 Nocardioides psychrotolerans | reverse complement strand
AAAACGTCCCACACTTTCCCGAGGGTGTCAGACGCGCGTGGTCTCGCGCGCCTGCATGGCGGGGACGTGGTCGGCGTCCTGGGCCGGTGCGGCCTCGGCCGGGTCGCCGGCGTGGTCGTCGACCATCGTGGCCTCGTCGAACGGGTCGGCGCCGCTGAGCACCCGGTCCATCTGGGCCTTGTCCAGGCCACCGGTCCACTGGCCGATGACGACCGTGGCGACGGAGTTGCCGGCGAAGTTGGTCAGCGCGCGGGCCTCGGACATGAAGCGATCGATACCGACGATGAAGCCGACGCCGTCGACCAGGTCGGGGCGGTGCGAGCTGAGGCCACCGGCGAGGACCGCGATGCCGGCGCCGGTCACGCCGGCCGCACCCTTGGAGGCGATCATCATGAAGATCAGCAGCGAGATCTGCTCGCCGATCGACAGCGGGTCACCCAGGGCCTGGGCGACGAAGAGCGAGGCCATCGTGAGGTAGATCGCGGTGCCGTCGAGGTTGAAGGAGTAGCCCGTCGGGACGACGACGCCGACCGTGGTCTTGTCGACGCCGGCGTGCTCCATCTTGGCGATCAGGCGGGGCAGGGCCGACTCGGAGGAGGAGGTGGCGAGGATCAGGAGGAACTCGCGGCCGAGGTAGCGCAGGAGCGAGAAGACGTTGATGCCGGTCGTCACCTTGAGGATCGTGCCGAGGATGACGAAGACGAAGACGGCGCAGGTGACGTAGAAGCCGATCATCAGCACCGCGAGGCTCTTGAGCGCCTCGAGGCCACCGGCGCCGGCGACGAACGCCATCGCACCGAAGGCGCCGACGGGGGCTGCCCACATGATCATCGCGAGGACCCGGAAGACCAGTCGCTGGACGTGGCCGATGCCGGTGAGGACGGGCTGGCCGGCCTTGCCCATGCGCTGGAGGGCGAAGCCGATGAGCAGCGCGATGAAGAGCGTCTGGAGCACCTCGCCCGACGTGAGGCCGGAGAGCAGCGAGTCGGGCACGATGCCGAGGAGGAAGTCGACCGTGCTCTCCTTGCCCTCTGCGCCCTCGGCTGCCTTGGCCTGGCCGGCGGCGGCGATGTCGTCGGTGAGCGCGAGGCCCTCACCGGGGTGCAGGAAGTTGCCGACGACCATGCCGATCGCGAGGGCGAAGGTCGAGAGGGTGATGAAGTAGCCCAGGGCGAGCCCGCCGAGCTTGCCGATCTTGGCCGCGGAGGCGACGGAGCCGACGCCCAGGACGATCGTGCAGAAGATGATCGGCTGGATCATCATCGTGATCAGGCTGACGAAGCCGGTGCCGAGCGGCTTGAGGGACACCCCGACGTCGGGGAACACCAGGCCGGTCGTGATGCCGGCGACGACGGCGACGATGACGCCGACGTAGAGGTAGTGGCTCTTGTCGCGCTTGGGCTGAGCGGTGTCGGCCTGCGCGATGTCGGGTGTGCTGCTCATGTGTCCTCCAAGGTCTCCCGGGACCAAGCGCCCGGCGCGTGACCACTGTCACGCGACTTGTGACCCCGGTCACCGTTGTGGTCGTTGTGTTCACAGGTCCGTGCGCGGCGGCCCGTGGGGGGCAGTGCGGCACAATGCGCGACGTGGAACGACGCGAGCCCTCGGTCGCGCGCCAGGTGCTGCTGCTGCAGGTGCTGGTCGTGCTGGTGCTCGTCGTCACCTCTCTCGCACTGGCCACCCTCGACGCCCGCCGCGACGCGCGCAGCAACGCCACGGAGCGGGCCGTCGGGGTCGCGAGCACCCTCGCCGACTCCCCCACGCTCGTGGCCGCACTGGCCACGGACACCCCGAGCGCGACCATCCAGCCCTACGCCGAGCGGGTGCGCGCCGACGCCGAGGTCGACTTCATCACCGTGATGTCGCTGGAGCTGATCCGCTACAGCCACCCCGACCCCGAGCAGATCGGCAAGCGCTTCGTCGGCGAGGTGGGCAACGCACGCGAGGGCGAGGTCTTCACCCAGGAGTACGACGGGACGCTCGGCCCCTCCATGCGCGCGGTCGTGCCGGTGCGCGACGCCGGGGGCACCGTGGTCGCGCTCGTCTCGGTCGGCATCACGGTCGCGTCGATCGACCGGTCGCTGCGCGACGACCTGGCGCTGATCGCGGTGTCCGCCCTCCTGGTGCTGCTGGCCGGCCTGCTCGGCGCCTGGTTGGTCAGTCGGCGGCTGAAGCGACAGACGCACGGGATGGGCGAGCGCGAGATGACCCGGATGTACGAGTACTACTCGGCCGTTCTCCACGCCGTGCGCGAGGGACTGCTGCTGCTCGACCACGACGGGCGCGTGCAGCTCGTCAACGACGAGGCACGACGACTGCTCGACCTGCCCGACGACGTGATCGGTCGCCGCTTCGACGACCTCGGTCTCGCACCCGGCCTGGTGTTGGCGGCACAGGGCCTGACGACCCAGTCCGACGACCTCTACCTCGCCGGGGACCGGCTGCTCCTCGTGTCGTCGGCGCCCGCTGCCTGGGAGGGTCGTGCCGTCGGTGCCGTCGTGACGCTGCGCGACCACACCGAGCTGCGCGCGGTCACCGGTGAGCTCGACGTCGTGCGCGGGCTCACCGAGTCGCTGCGCTCGCAGACCCACGAGGCCGCCAACCGGCTGCACACGATCGTGTCCCTGATCGAGATGGGCCGGGCCGAGGAGGCGGTCGACTTCG
Source organism: Nocardioides psychrotolerans (assembly GCF_943371775.1). Classification (GTDB taxonomy): domain Bacteria; phylum Actinomycetota; class Actinomycetes; order Propionibacteriales; family Nocardioidaceae; genus Nocardioides; species Nocardioides psychrotolerans_A. Next base: position 39,851 of record NZ_CALRWD010000036.1, on the reverse strand, counting down.
CGACCGAGGAGCTCCAGATCGCCCAGCTGCTGACCGACCGGGTGGTCGGGGCGGTCGGCGACCCGGTCGTGGCTGCGCTGCTCCTCGGCAAGACCTCCGAGGCGGTCGAGCGCGGCATCGACCTGACCATCACCGGCGAGCTGCCCGAGGGCGTCGAGGTGCCCGCGCGTGACCTCGTCACCGTGCTCGGCAACCTGGTCGACAACGCCTTCGACGCGGTCGTCGAGCAGCCCGTGCGGCGGGTCGGGGTGCGGCTCGAGGTGGCCGGGGACGCCGTACGCATCGTGGTCGGTGACAGCGGTCCGGGACTCTCGGAGGAGGACGCGGCGCGTGCGCTCGAGCGCGGGTGGTCGACCAAGGCGTCCGCCGGTGACCCCGGTGGCCTCGGCGCCGGTCGCGGGGTCGGGCTGGCGCTGGTCGGCCAGGTGGCCAAGAGCCACGGTGGCGCGGTCAGCGTGGGACGCTCCGACCTCGGTGGCGCGGAGTTCGCCGTGACCCTGCGGGCCGCTCGAGTGGTGTCGTCGTGACGACCCGGGTGCTGATCGTCGAGGACGAGGCGCTCGCTGCTGAGGCGCACGCGGTCTACGTGGGACGGATCGACGGCTTCGAGGTCGCCGGCACCGCCCGCTCGGCCGGCGAGGCGGCGCGCTTCCTGTCCGCCGACCGCTCGGTCGACCTGGTCCTGCTCGACATGCACCTGCCCGACGGGCACGGCCTCGGCCTGCTCCAGCGCCTCCGCGCGGCCGGGCACCTGTGCGACGTGATCGCGGTGACCTCGGCGCGCGACACCGACGTCGTCCGGCACGCCGTCGCGCAGGGCGTCGTCCTCTACCTGCTCAAGCCCTTCACGTTCGCGACGTTCAAGGCCAAGCTCGAGCAGTACGCCGCCTATCGCGACCACCTCGCCTCCGCCGACGCCGAGATCGTCCAGGACGAGGTCGACCGGATGTTCGGCTCGCTGCGACCCGTCGCCGGCGGGGCGCTGCCCAAGGGGATGAGCGCCGAGACGATGCGCCAGGTGACGGCAGCGCTGCGTGACGGGGACGCCCCCCTGTCGGCGAGCGAGGTCGCCGGTGTGGTCGGGGCGTCCCGCGTCACCGTGCGGCGCTACCTCGAGCACCTCGCCGACACCGGCTCCGCCGAGCGGCGACCGCGCTACGGCTCCTCCGGGCGACCTGAGATGGAGTACCGCTGGGGCTAGGCGGCCCGTTCGGCCGGCCCCGGCTCAGGCGAGGTCGAGACCGGGGTAGAGCGGGTGCTTGTCGAGCATCTCGGCCGAGGCGTCCTTGACCTTGTCGGCCAGGCCCTCGGGCAGCGTGTAGGACGCCTTGGAGGGGCCACCGGCCTTGGTGGTGCCTGCCTCGGCGTTCTGCAGGACGTGCACGATCAGCTCGGCGACGTTGTCGAACTCGTCGTGGCCGAAGCCGCGGGTGGTGAGCGCGGGGGTGCCGAGGCGGATGCCGGAGGTGTACCAGGCGCCGTTGGCGTCGGCCGGCACGGAGTTGCGGTTGGTGACGATGCCGGCGTCGAGCAGGGCCGACTCCGCCTGGCGACCGGTGAGGCCGAAGCCGGAGACGTCGACGAGCACGAGGTGGTTGTCGGTGCCGTCGGTGACGAGCTTGGCGCCGCGCTGCATGAAGCCCTCGGCGAGCGACTTGGCGTTGTCGGCAACCTGCTGCGCGTAGGTCTTGAAGGAGTCCTGGCGCGCCTCGGCGAAGGCCACGGCCTTGGCGGCCATGACGTGCGAGAGCGGGCCGCCGAGCACCATCGGGCACCCGCGGTCGACCGAGGAGGCGTACTCCTCGGTCGCCAGCACGATGCCGCCGCGCGGACCACGCAGGCTCTTGTGCGTGGTGGAGGTTACGATGTGGGCGTGCGGGACGGGGTCCTCATCGCCGGTGAAGACCTTGCCGGCCACCAGGCCCGCGAAGTGGGCCATGTCGACCATCAAGGTGGCGCCGACCTCGTCGGCGATCTCGCGCATCTTGGCGAAGTCGACTCGGCGCGGGTAGGCGGAGTAGCCGGCGACCAGGATCAGCGGCTTGAACTCACGGGCCTTGGCGGCGACCTTGTCGTAGTCGAGCAGTCCGGTGACCGGGTCCGTGCCGTATTGCTGCTGGTGGAACATCTTGCCGCTGATGTTGGGGCGGAAGCCGTGCGTCAGGTGACCGCCGGCGTCGAGGCTCATGCCGAGCAGACGCTGGTTGCCGAGCTCGTGGCGCAGCGTCTCCCAGTCGACGTCGGTCAGCTCGTTGACGTTCTTGGCACCGAGCTTCTCCAGCGCCGGGCTCTCGACGCGGTGCGCCAGGATCGACCAGAAGGCGACCAGGTTGGCGTCGATGCCCGAGTGCGGCTGGACGTAGGCGTACTCCGCGCCGAAGAGCTCGCGGGCGTGCTCGGCGGCGAGCGACTCGACGGTGTCGACGTTCTGGCAGCCGGCGTAGAAGCGGTGACCGACCGTGCCCTCGGCGTATTTGTCGCTGAACCAGGTGCCCATCGTCAGCAGGACCGCGGGCGAGGCGTAGTTCTCGCTGGCGATCAGCTTGAGCGAGCTGCGCTGGTCGGCCAGCTCCTGTCGCGTCGCCTCGGCGATGCGGGGCTCCACCGAGGCGATGACCTCGAGGGCTTGGGAGTAGGCGCTGCTGGTGAGGGCGGTGAGGTCGGCCATGGCGGCAAGACTACTGCTGCGGGGGCGGGACCCGACGATCGTCCTCGGACGTTGGACCAGCGGGCCGCCCGAGATGTGACGTGCGACGCACCGGCCGCGGAGCCAGGCGGGATAGCGCCGCCAGGTGTCTCGCATTTTGGACAGACCATCCACATCATGGGATTTCACCTTGTGGGCAGCACGTCCGAACCGTGAGACTCCTTGACATGATCAGCGCCGAGACGCATGCCTACCTCGTGGTACGTCGCCACGTGGACTTCGGGCGTACGCGCAGCGCGATGTGTTGGCCTCGCTGAACCACGTCGCCCCCCGACCAGCTGCCCGCGCCGTACGCCGCGCGAAGCCCCAGCGAAGGACACGTCCCCCTCATGCCCGATCTGCGCTTCCAGTCCCAGCCTCCCGCCCACACCGAGATCCCGCGCCCCAAGCGCGCCGAGGGTCAGTGGTCCCTGGGCTACACCGAGCCGCTGAACAAGAACGAGCAGTCCAAGAAGGACGACGACCCGCTCAACGTCCGCGCGCGCATCATCAACATCTACTCCAAGCGCGGCTTCGCCTCGATCGACCCCGCTGACCTGCGCGGCCGCTTCCGTTGGATGGGCCTCTACACGCAGCGCGCCCCGGGCTTCGACGGCGGCAAGACCGCGACGGTCCCCGAGGAGGAACTCGACGCCGAGTTCTTCATGCTGCGCGTCCGCTCCGACGGCCGGCTGCTCTCGCACGACGCCGTGCGCGCGCTGGGTCGGATCGGCGTCGACTTCGCGCGCGACACCGCCGACGTCACCGACCGCGAGAACATCCAGTACCACTGGATCCGCGTCGAGGACGTCCCCGAGATCTGGGACCGGCTCGACGCCGCCGGGCTGAGCAGCCTCGAGGCCTGCGGCGACTCCCCGCGCCCGTTCCTCGGCTCACCCGTCGCCGGCGTGGCCGAGGACGAGATCATCGACGGCTCCTCGGCGCTCGACGAGATCTTCCAGCGCTACATCGGCGATCCGGCCTTCTCCAACTTCCCCCGCAAGTTCAAGACCGCGCTGACCGGACACCCCAGCCACGACGTCGCGCCGGAGTGCAACGACATCGCCTTCGTCGCCACCGTGCACCCCGAGCACGGTCCCGGCTTCGACTGCTGGGTCGGCGGCGGGCTGTCGACGAACCCGATGTTCGCCAAGAAGATGGGCGTCTGGATCCCCCTCGACGAGGTCGCCGACGTCTGGGCGGCCGTCGCCTCGGTGTTCCGCGACTACGGCTACCGCCGGCTGCGCTCCCGGGCGCGCCTGAAGTTCCTCGTGGCCGACTGGGGCGTCGAGAAGTTCCGCGAGGTCGTGGAGAAGGAGTACCTCGGCCGCAAGCTCGTCTCCTGCGACTCCCCGCCCTCGCCGGTCGGTCACCGCGACCACATCGGCGTGCACCCCCAGAAGGACGGCAAGTCCTACATCGGCATCGCCCCGACCGCGGGCCGCGTCTCGGGCACCCTGCTGGTCCAGCTCGCCGACCTGATCGAGGAGTACGGCGTCGCGGGCGCCCGCCTGACGCCGTACCAGAAGATCGTGCTGATCGGCGTGGACCAGGACAAGGTCGAGCCGCTCGTGGCCCGCCTGGACGAGATCGGCCTGTCGGCCCGTCCGTCGCAGTGGCGTCGCAACACCATGGCCTGCACCGGCATCGAGTTCTGCAAGCTGGCGATCGTCGACACCAAGGAGCGCGCCCGCGCGCTGGTGGGCGAGCTCGAGAAGCGCTTTCCCGACCTCGACACCCCGATCACCATCAACGTCAACGGCTGCCCCAACTCCTGCGCGCGCACCCAGGTCGCCGACATCGGCCTCAAGGGTCAGCTCGTGCTGCACGACGGCGAACAGGTCGAGGGCTTCCAGGTGCACCTCGGCGGCGCCACCGGTCTCGATGCCAACTTCGGCCGCAAGCTGCGCGCCCACAAGGTGACCAGCGCCGGGCTGGACGACTACGTCACGACCGTCGTCACCCACTACCTCGCCGAGCGCACCGAGGGCGAGCGCTTCGCGACGTGGGTCGCCCGCGCCGACGAGGAATTGCTGCGCGGCGACAAGGCGTTGAGCACGACATGAGCAACGAGCGCGCTGTGCCCTTCCACTGCCCCTACTGCGCAGACGACAACCTGTGGCCCCACGAGGCCACGGACGCGTCGGTCAAGGGCGCGTGGGAGTGCCGGTCGTGCCAGCGCGCCTTCACCGTGACGATGCTCGGGATGCTGCGACGGGAGGTCCAGGCATGACGACCGCGACCACCGCCGCCGCTCGCGCGCACCGCGGGATCGAGACCGCCGGCCGCTCCCCCGAGGAGCTGCGCGAGCTCGTGTCCCACTGGGGCGCCGAGCTCGAGCTCGCACCGGCCGAGGACATCATCGAGTGGGCGGCCGCGACCTTCGGCGACCGCTTCTGCATCACCTCCTCGATGGGGGACGCGGTGCTCGCGCACCTCGCCGCCAAGGTCGTGCCGGGCGTGGACGTCGTCTTCCTCGACACCGGCTACCACTTCGTCGAGACCATCGGCACCCGTGACGCCGTCGAGGCGACGCTCGACGTCAACCTCCTGACCATCACGCCGGTCCAGTCGGTCGCCGAGCAGGACGCGGCCCACGGCAAGGACCTCTACAAGACCGACCCCGACCTGTGCTGCAAGCTGCGCAAGGTGCAGCCGCTGGCCGAGTCGCTGTCCCACTACGACGCCTGGGCGACCGGTCTGCGCCGCGCGGAGACCCACAACCGGGTCATCGCCCCGGTCATCGGCTGGGACGCCAAGAAGGGCAAGGTCAAGGTCTCTCCCCTGGCGCGCTGGAGCGACGAGCAGGTCGATCACTACATCGCCGAGAACGGCGTACTGGTCAACCCGCTGGTCTACGACGGCTACCCGTCGATCGGCTGCGCGCCGTGCACCCGACGCGTCGCCCCCGGTGAGGACCCGCGCAGCGGGCGCTGGGCCGGCACCACCAAGACCGAGTGCGGGATCCACTCATGATCACTCCCCGGTCCCACGTCTGTTCCACCGTACGACCCCTTTCCGACAGCGTCGTCGGCTCCACGCATTTGTCGTTCACGAGAGGAGGCCGCGCTGATGGCTGCTCCTGCACTGGTGGCTCTGGCTCACGGAAGTCGTGACCCGCGGTCGGCCAAGACCATCACCGCCCTCGTCCAGGAGGTCAAGGCCATGCGGCCCGACCTGCGCGTCGAGAAGGCCTACCTGGATGTGTCCAAGCCGGACTTCCAGACGGTCATCGACCGTCTGGTGAAGGCGGGCTACGACGAGGTCGTCGTCGTGCCCCTGCACCTCACCGACGTCTTCCAGACCGGCGCCGACGTGGCCGCCGCCGTGTCCACCGCGACCGAGCGGCACCCGGGGCTCCAGGTGCGGGTCACCGCGATCCTCGGCCTGGAGGCCTGCTTCCTCGAGGTCCTCGACGAGCGTCTGCGCGAGGCCCTGCGCGCCTCCCGCGTGCGAGAGCTCGATGCCCTGGTGCTCGCTGCCGCCGGGTCGACCGACCCGCTGGCCAACCAGGCCGTCGCGCGCCTCGCCCGGCTCTGGGGCACTCACCACAAGCTCCCGGTCACCGCGGCCTACGCCTCCAGCGCGCCCCCGGCCACCGGCGAGGCAGTGCGGGCCTTCCGCGCCGAGGGCCGCCGCCACATCGCGGTCGCCTCGCTCTTCCTCTCCCCCGGCTTCCTCGCCGACCGGGCCGCCGAGCTCGCCGTCGAGGCCGGCGCCGTGGCTGTCTCAGCACCGCTCGGCGCTCACCCGGAGGTGGCCCGCACGATCCTGGCGCGCTACGCCGTCGGCGCCGTGGAGCTCGTGCCCGTCTGATCGATCGCCGAGTCGGCGCGATGTTGCATCGATCCGCTGCACTGTTGCGCCGACTCGGCGTCGTCCCTGCACCGTCGACTCGGCTCGGCTTGCGGTCGTGTGCCGGAGACAGCGCTCGAGCACGCTCGGCGGCACACGACTCCACCATGGTGCCCGGGTCGTGGAGACGTCTGCCGAGTCGTGGGTCCCAGGCGGCGCCCTGACGCCGCCTCAGGCACACGACCCGGGCCACCCGTCTCCCGGGTCTGATCGATCGTCGAGTCGGCGTGATGGTGCAGCGTGCGGGCAGCAACACTGCGCCGACTCGGCGTCGTAGCTGCCACATTGCGCCGACTCGCGCCCTCCGGCGCACCATTGCGCCGACTCGGCTAACCGACGAGCTGGTGGAGCAGGCGCTCGAGCTGGCGGGACGGGTCGGTGGTGACACCGCCGTGCACCGGACCGGGCTGGAGCACGGTGCTGCGGGGCGCCTTGACGAAGCCGAAGCGCTGGGTCGTCGGCTTGCCGGCGACGACGCCGGCGCGCACCCGGCCGGCGCAGACCGCGTCGACGAAGTCGAGGGCCTCGCAGACCTGGGCGACGTCGACCTGCGGGTCGAAGGCGCGCAGCCGGTCGGCGTCCACGTGCCACGCGGCGGCCAGGAAGTCGGTGGCGTGGCAGTAGAGCACCACGCCGACGTTGACGAACTCCTCGCGCTCGACGCGCGGGACGCAACGCAGCACGACGTACTGGTAGGCCAGGCGCTCGGTCATCAGCCGGCCAGCTTCGGCAGCCACTGGCGCGTCTGGAGGCGCGCGGTGAGGAACTCGACGTACGACGCCCGTAGCGCCGCGCTGTCGGCGACGCCCGGTGTGGCGGCGGGATCGAGCCAGGCGTCGGGCACCTGGGCCACGACCTCGGTCAGCAGCGCGGGCGTGACCAGCGCGGAGAGCCGCTCGTCGACGACTCCGAGGCCCTGGACGCGGTCGAGCAGCACGTGGTCGGAGGAGTCCCACGGCTGGACGGCGAAGCGGGCCGGGTCGGTGACGCCGCCGGCCCAGGCGTGGTGGAAGTAGAGCGCGGCTCCGTGGTCGATGACCCACAGGTCACCGTGCCAGCGCAGCAGGTTGGGGTTGCGCCAGCTGCGGTCGACGTTGGCGCAGAAGGCGTCCAGCCACAGCACCGTCGCGGCCACCTCTCCCCCGGTCGGCACGTCGCCGTCCCAGCCGAAGGACCCGGGCAGGAAGTCGACGCCCAGGTTGAGGCCGGGGCTGGCGTTGAGGAGGTCCTGCACCTCCTCGTCCGCCTCGTAGCGCGCGATGTCGGGGTCGAGCTCGAGCGCCACGAGTCGCGGGGTGTCCAGGCCGATCCGACGCGCCAGCTCGCCCACGATCACCTCGGCCACCAGCACCCGGACGCCCTGGCCCGCGCCACGAAACTTGCAGACGTAGGTGCCGAGGTCGTCGGCCTCGACGACGCCGGGCAGGCTGCCGCCCTCGCGCAGCGGGGTGATGTAGCGGGTGACGGAGACGGTCTCGATCACGCGACCGGACCCTGGTCGTCCAGCCGTCGGCGCTGCTCGGCCACGTCGAAGTCGGCGACCGGCCACTGCGGGTCGAGCCCGTGCAGGGTGTCGCGCAGCAGCTGACCCACAGCCAGGTTGCGGAACCACTTCTTGTCCGACGGCACGACGTGCCACGGGGCGTGGTCGGTGTGGGTGCGCTCGAGCGCGACCTCGTAGGCCTCCTGGTAGGCCGGCCACTCGGCACGCTCGTCGATGTCGCCCGGGTTGAACTTCCAGTGCTTGCTCGGGTCGTCGAGGCGCGCGAGGAGGCGCTTCTGCTGCTCGTCGGCGGAGATGTGCAGCATGCACTTGAGGATCGTCACGCCCGCCTCGGTGAGCTCCCGCTCGAAGTCGTTGATGGCGCCGTAGCGACGCTCGATCTCCTCGGGCGGGGCCAGCGAGCGCACGCGGGCGATCAGCACGTCCTCGTAGTGGGAGCGGTCGAAGACCCCGACGTAGCCGGCGCCGGGCACGGCGTTGCGGATGCGCCAGAGGAAGTCGTGGGCACGCTCCTCCTCGGTGGGTGCCTTGAACGAGGTGATCCGCACGCCCTGCGGGTCGAAGAGCCCGACGGCCGAGCGCACCACACCGCCCTTGCCGGAGGTGTCCATGCCCTGGAGGACCAGCAGCACCCGTCGCGTGCCACCGCTCTTGCCCTCGGCGTAGAGCCGCTCCTGCAGCTCGGCCAGCTCGGGCCCGAGATCGATGAGAGCCTGCTGGCCGTCGGTCTTGGAGCCGTCGAAGCCGGGGGCCGCATCGGTCTCGATCGCGGTGAGGTCGACCGGTCCGGACGGACCGGTCGCCAGGAGGAGGGGGTGCGCGCTCACGGACGTCATCGTGCCGCACCGCTCGCCGGGGTGACCGGAGGCTGGCTCGACCAGGGGAAGTCGATCCAGCGCTCGGTGCGCCGCCAGACGTAGGCCGGGTGGACGACGGTCCACGGCTTCTCGTAGATCACGGCCTCCCGCGCCTCGGCGACGTGGTCGGCGCAGAAGTCGCGGACGATCTCGAGGGTCTTGCCGGTGTCGGCGACGTCGTCGGCGATCAACACCTTGAGTCCGGACAGGTCGACGGCGGCCGGGGTCGGGGGCAGCATGATCGGCACGTCGAGGCGGGTGTCGACGCCGGTGTAGAACTCGACGTTGACCGCCGAGAGGTTCTTGACGCCCAACGCGTAGCCCAGGCCCATGCCGAGCCCGAGACCACCACGGGCGATGGAGAGGATCAGGTCCGGCTCGAAGCCGTCGTCGGCGACCTGCTGGGCCAGCTCACGCACCGCGGTGCCGAACAGCTCGTAGGTCAGGATCTCGCGCTCGTCAGCCACGAGGCGATTGTGGCATCTCGGAGTCGGGGTCAGGCGCCGGGAGCCTCGGGCCCCTCGCGGTCGGCCGAGCGCAGCTCGTCGCGGACCACGGAGAAGGCCATGCCGGAGCCGTAGCCCTTGCGCGCGAGCATCCCGACGAGGCGACGCGTCGCCGTCTGGTCGTCGACCCGGGACAGGGTGCGCAGCTTCTTGCGGACCAGCAGGCGCGCGGCGTGCTCCTCGTCGGCGGGGTCGATCTCGTCGAGCGCCTCCCGAGCGACCTCGTCGTCGATGCCCTTGCGGCGCAGCTCCTGCGCCAGGGCGCGGCGGGCCAGGCCCTTGCCGGGCTGGCGGCTGCCGATCCAGAGGCGGGCGAACGCCTCGTCGTCGATCAGCCCGACCTCCTCGAAGCGGTCGAGGAGGCGGGTCGCGACGTCGTCGGGGACCAACTTCTTGGCGAGCTTGGCCTGGAGCTCGCCGCGGGTGCGGGGCTGGCCGGTCAGCTGGTCGAGCAGGATCTTGCGGGCGACCGACTCGGGGTCGGCGTGCGGGACCTGCGTCGCCTCGTCCTCGGGGGGCGGGGTGGCCCGGCTCGACGGGCGGCGACCCGTGCGGCGACCGCCGGACGAGCGCCGGGAGGTCCCCCGCCGGGTCTCGTCGCCCGCCTCCGGCTCCGACGCCGTCGAGCGCCGAGTCCAGGCGTCGACCCCGAGTGAGACGTCGCCCGCCCACGCGGGGGCCGGGCGGTCCTCGTGCAGCGACATCGATCCTCCTGGTGGGTGCCGAGTGGTTTCGAGGCTCAGGCCTGGCGGCCTTCGCACCTCAACCACCGTGAGCCGGTGGTTGAGGTGCGAGCGAAGCGAGCCTCGAGACCACGCTCGCCTCGGTGACTCAGAAGGAGTCGACGCCGATCGGCTCGTCGCTGAGCGCGTCTGCGGGAGCGTCGACGGTGGGGCCGATGCCGAGCTTCTCGAGGATGCGCTTCTCGAGCTCGTTGGCGAGGTCGGGGTTGTCGTGCAGGAAGGTGCGCGCGTTCTCCTTGCCCTGGCCGAGCTGGTCGCCCTCGTAGGTGTACCAAGCGCCGGCCTTGCGGACCAGGCCCGCCTCGACACCGACGTCGATCAGGCCACCCTCGCGGCTGATGCCCTTGCCGTACATGATGTCGAACTCGGCCTGCTTGAACGGCGGGGCCACCTTGTTCTTGACGACCTTGACGCGGGTGCGGTTGCCGACCATGTCGGTGCCGTCCTTGAGCGTCTCGATGCGGCGCACGTCGAGGCGGACCGAGGCGTAGAACTTCAGCGCCTTGCCACCGGTGGTGGTCTCGGGCGAGCCGAACATGACGCCGATCTTCTCGCGGAGCTGGTTGATGAAGATCATCGTGGTGTTGGAGTTGTTGAGCGCACCGGTCATCTTGCGCAGCGCCTGGCTCATCAGACGGGCCTGGAGGCCGACGTGGCTGTCGCCCATCTCGCCCTCGATCTCGGCGCGGGGCACGAGCGCGGCCACGGAGTCGATGACGATCAGGTCGAGCGCGCCGGAGCGGATCAGCATGTCGGCGATCTCGAGGGCCTGCTCACCGGAGTCGGGCTGCGAGACCAGCAGGGCGTCGGTGTCGACGCCGAGCGCCTTGGCGTAGTCGGGGTCGAGCGCGTGCTCGGCGTCGATGAACGCCACGATGCCGCCGGCGCGCTGGGCGTTGGCCACGGCGTGCAGGGCGACGGTCGTCTTGCCGGAGGACTCCGGACCGTAGATCTCGACCACGCGACCGCGCGGGAGGCCGCCGAGGCCGAGCGCGATGTCGAGGGAGATCGAGCCGGTCGGGATGACCTCGAGGGGGGCGCGGGTCTCGTCGCCCAGGCGCATGACCGAGCCCTTGCCGAACTGCTTCTCGATGTTGAGCAGCGCGGCGTCGAGGGCCTTGTCGCGGGGATCTCCAGCCATGGTGTGTCCGTCCTTCGTGTCTGTGGAGTGCGTGGGGTGTGGGTCCGTGTCGTCTGGGAAGGACGCTAGACCCGACCACCGACAGTGCTCCGGCCCTGGCTGCTGACCTGTGGAGAACGCCCCGGCCGATGGTGACCTGCGCCTGCTTGCACGGCAGAATCTACCCCGAACACCTGTTCGACCCAGGACCTGGGGCGGCGTGTCGCCGAGGAGGTCCAGGAGCGGGGCTCAGGCCGGCAGCACCACGAGGAAGCGACAGCCCGAGCCGGGCTCCGGGTCGGCGACGTTCTCGACCGAGACGTTGCCGCGGTGGGCCTCGACGATCCCCTTGACGATCGCCAGCCCGAGGCCGGCCCGGGAGGTGTGCACATCGGTCAGGTCGGGGGTGCGCGCCGCGCCGCCCTGCCAGGCGACGTCGAAGACCCGGGCCCGGTCGTCCTCGGCGATGCCGCCGCAGCCGTCGGTGACGCTGAGCTCGACGCCGCCCTCGATCGCGCGGGCGCTGATCTCGACGAGCCCGTCGGCGGGCGTGTGGCGGATGCCGTTCATGATCAGGTTGGCCAGGACCCGGGAGAGGCCACCGGGGTCGGCGGTGATCTCGAGACCGTCCTCGACGCTGCCGCCGAGGCGGACCCCCCGGGCACGCGCGACCGGATCGGCGCCGGCGATCGCCTCGCTGATCAGGTCACCGACCGGCACCCGCTCGGGCGAGAGGGGGAGCACGCCGGCGTGGATGCGGGAGAGCTCGAAGAGGTCGTCGACCATGCGCACCATCCGGTCGACCTCGGCGCGGATCTGACGGTGGTAGCGCTGCGGGTCCGGAGCCATCCCGTCCTCGAGCGCCTCGGTCATGGCGCGCATCCCGGCCAGCGGCGTGCGCAGGTCGTGGGAGACCCAGGAGACCAGCTCGCGGCGGGCCTCCTCCAGCCGCGTCTCGCGGGCACGGGACTCCGCCAGCCGCCGGGTCGCGGAGGCGAGCTCGACCGAGAGGGCCTGGAGCTCGCGCGGCCCGCGGCGCCTGGGGTCGGGAACGTCGGAGGCGGGCACTCGGGCACCCACCCGTCGTACGTCCTCGCGGAAGCCCTGCGACCACGTCACGATCGCCATGCTCAGCGTCACCGCCACCAGCAGCGACACGACGCCGGCCGTGGCGGTGACGATCGTGATGACCTCGAAGTCGTGGTCGGAGATGAACATCTTGCGGGCGACGGCCAGCACACCGGCGAGGACGGCCAGCACGGCGGTGACGGCCACCAGGGCGAACTGCAGGCGCAAGGAGCGGTGCCGCAGCAGCCACCCCACCGCGAGCCCGAACGCACCGACGGCGACCGCCCAGGTGGCGGCGGTGAGGACGATCTGGGCCTGGTCGTTCACGAGGCGGCCTCCCAGCGGTAGCCCACGCCCCAGACGGTCACGAGCCGCGTGGGGTGCGTCGGGTCGACCTCGACCTTCTCCCGCAGGCGACGGACGTGGACGGTGACGGTCGACTGGTCCCCGATCGACCAGCCCCACACCCGCTGCAGGAGGTCGTCGCGGGAGAACGCGGTGCCGGGGTGGGCGACCAGGAAGCGCAGCAGGTCCAGCTCGCGCCCGGTCAACGACAGGGGTACGCCGTCGCGGGTGGCCTCTCGGCGGGTGTGGTCGACCACGAGGTCGCCGTCGCTGACGACGGCGGGCAGCTCGGTGGCTCCCCCGCCGGTGCGACGGAGGACCGAGTCGACGCGCAGCACCAGCTCACGGGGGCTGAAGGGCTTGGTGACGTAGTCGTCGGCGCCGTGCTCGAGACCGACCACGCGGTCCTGCTCGCTGCCGAGCGCGGTGAGCATGATGACCGGCACGGCGCTGGAGAGACGCAGCCGGCGACAGACCTCGATCCCGTCCATGCCCGGCATCATCAGGTCGAGCACGACCAGGTCGGCGGGCTGCTCGCGCATCGCGGCCAGCGCGCTCTCGCCGTCACCGGCCTCGCGGACGTCGTGCTCGGCGGCGCGCAGGTAGGACACGACGACCTCGCGCACGGTCTCGTCGTCGTCGACCACCAGCACCTGCGCCATCACTCCTCCTCGGGTCCCGCGACCGGGACGGCCCGCCGTGAGCGTAGGAGGGATGCCGCCACGACCACCACCGCGACCAGCGCGGCGAGCACCAGCCAGCCGGTGACGTAGGGGCGGTCGACCAGCGTCGGGTTGTCCGGGCGCGCACCGAACCGACCCAGGACCGGGACCGCCAGGAGCGTGAGGCTGCCGAGCACCACGACCCCGAGCGCGACCGGCGCGCGCCACGCCGCCGGCAGCAGGCGCGAGCCGAGGCCCATCACCACGAGCACGACCGGCACGAGCACGAAGTCGTGGAGCACGACGCCGGCGCCGAGCCACACCAGGGTCGCCACGTTGCCGTCGGTGTCCTGCCGGCTGAGCAGCAGCCAGGCGCCGTACGCCCCGAGGAGCACGCCCACGACGACCAGCAGCACGCGCGTCATGCGGGCACCTCGATGGTGGAGACCCACTTGGTCTGGAGCACGCCGGGACGGTTGGGCGCGATCAGGCGGCAGGGGTAGCCGTGGTCGATGGACAGCGGCTCCCCGTCGAGCTGGAGCGCGAGCAGGGTGCGGTCGTCGTCGGCGAAGTTGCCCTGGAGCAGCGAGTCGCGGAAGGCACCCTCCCGCTGGAGCGAGCCGATGCCGACGTCGCTGTCACGCGGGGCGTCGACCAGGTCGAGCAGGTCGCGCAGGCGCACCCCGGTCCAGGTGCCGTTGGCGCTCCACCCCTCGACGCAGGCGATCGGCAGGGTCTCGGTGCGCTGCGTCATGGCCATCAGGTCGTCGCGGGTGAGGGTGACGGCGTTGTCGCCGTGCACCACGCTCAGGGAGTACGACGAGCTCGTCGCGGTCGCTGTGACGTCCGCGGCGGCTGCCGACTTGTTGATCGGGATGCCACCGGGGCCGTCGCCGGAGCGCACGCCGAAGATCGACAGGTCCCGGAGCGCGGGGACGGTGCTGCCGGCCGTGGTGAGGACGGCCATTCCCCCGGCCACCCACGTGGTGGTGAGGAGGCCGCGGCGGGAGACCCCGCTGTCACGCGTGGCTGAGGGGTTGTCGTGCGTGGTGTCGTCGACGTGGCCTCGCAGCGCGTCGCGGATGATCGGCAGCTTGACCGCGATGTGCACGACCAGCGCGCCGATCGCGACCCACGCGACGGCGTAGTGAGTGCGCCGGTAGGAGAACTCCCAGGGATACCACTGGGCGACGTTGAGGGTGCCGCTGACGAGCAGGAAGATGCCGGCGGAGACCAGGAGCCCGGTGTTGATGCGCTCGAGGACCTCGACGACGACACGGCGCACGTTGCGCGGCGGGCGCTCGAAGAACTTCGGGTAGACCGTCCAGAGCTTGACCAGCAGCAGCGGGATCGCGGCGGTGCCGGTGATGACGTGCAGGCCCTGCGTGACGCGGTAGCCCCACGACGGCGAGGTCGGGAACGGGATGGGCTGCGAGACGTTCTGCGCGTAGTGGCTGATCAGTCCGGTCAGGAAGGCGACGCCGAAGCACACGCCGAGCCAGACCCCCACGCGTGCCGCCACGGCCGGGCTGTGCAGCCGCGACGTGAAGCTCTCGGGGGTGGGCGCCTTGAGGGCGGTGGTCACAGGGCCTCCTGGAGTGTGCCGAACCAGCGGTCGGCATGGCTCCCGAGAGCACGGACGGACATCCCGGCGTCGGCGGCCAGGGCGTGGATGCCGTCGACGCCGACGACCGACCACCGGAAGGGGCGGCTCCGGGCGTCGCCGCACTCGAGCGAGGCCCAGCTGGTCGTCGTCGGCACCCCGGGGGGCGCCAGCTCGACCACGATGCGACCGCGGGGGTCGAGGAGCTGACGGGCACGGCTGATCAGCCGGAGCGGGTCTCCGCCGATCCCGACGTTGCCGTCGGCCAGCAGCGCGGTGCGCCACCGCCCCTCGCCCGGGATGGCGTCGTAGACGTCGCGCTGCAGCGCCGAGACGCCCCTCGCGAGGGTCTGCTCGACGGCTTCCTGCACGACGTCGATGCCGAGCACGACGTGGCCGAGGTCGGCGAGCGCGGCGGCCAGCCGACCGGGGCCGCAGCCGATGTCGATGGTGGCGCCGTCGCACAGCGCGAGGAGGGCGTGGTCGGCTGCATCGGCACCGCGGACCCAGTCGCCCACCGGCAGGGGGGCCGGCATCGCGTGCAGCCCGACCACGTGGCACGGGGCTCCGCGCAGGGCCTGGGCGAAGACGGTCGAGAAGGACTCCAGCTGCGTCACGAGGTCACCCCGGCCGAGACCCAGGCACGGGCGAAACGGGTGTCCGGGGCCAGCGCCGCCACCGTGTCGGCATCGGCGACGGTGTCGACGTCCTGCAGGGCGACGGTGGTGCCCACCGTCAGCCCGGAGGCGCGCAGCGCGGCCAGCGTGTCGTCGTACGTCGTCGGGGTGGACATCTCCACCCCGGCGAGCGACGCCGCGGCGTCGGGGGCGCGGCGGACCAGCACCCACCAGCCGCCGTCGAGCGCCGGGCCCAGGACCGCGTCGTCGTCGCCGAGGGCGTCGGCGGCGGCACGCAGGTCGTCGGCGGTCGCGTGGGGGGTGTCCATCCCGATCTGCACGACGACCCCGGGGCCGGCGTCGAGGTGGGCGTTGACGAGTCGCTCGGCGAAGCCGTCGCCGCGCTGCGGGGTGACGGTCCAGCCGGTGAGGGCGGCGCGCAGCTCGTCGGAGCGGACGGCGTCCGCGAGGTCGCCGTCGAGCGCGAGGTGGCAGTGCTCGGTCGCCGCGGAGCTCGCGGCGAGCGTGTCGAGCAGGGCGGCGGCGGCCAGGTCTGCCGCGCGCTCGAGGCCGACGTCGGCCCCGAGGCGGGTCTTGACGCGGCCCGCGACGGGAGCCTTGGCGAGGACGAGGACCTTCACCGGTCGAGCACCTTCCAGAAGTCCCGGGCCGCACGGACGGTGCCGACGAGGGATCCGGAGACCTTCGACCGTGTGCCCTCCGCCCGGGGGTGGTAGGTCACGTCACGCTCGACGAACCGCCAACCGGCGCGGGTCGCCTTCTGCAACAGCTCGACCGGGTACCCGAAACGGCGGTCCTCCACACCCAGGTCCAGCAGCGCCTGGCGGCGGCAGACCCGCATGGGCGCGATGTCGTGGGCGTCCATGCCGATCCGGCGGCGCAGCCAGGCGGCGATGACCGCGTTGCCGGCGCGCGCGTGCCAGGGCCAGACGCCGCGCGAGACCGGACGACGACGACCGACGGCGATGTCGGCGCGCCCGTCGGTGACGTCGGCGAGCATGGGCAGCAGCTCGGCGGGGTCGAAGGAGCCGTCGCCGTCCATGAAGGCGACGTAGTCGTGGGTCGCGGCCAGCACCCCGGCGTGGACCGCCGAGCCGTAGCCGGGCCGCTCCTCGCGGATCACGGTGGCGCCGAGGCGCTCGGCCACGGCCGCCGTGTCGTCGCTCGAGCCGTTGTCGACGACGATGACGGCGAAGTCCTGCGGCACCTGCGGGAGAAGCCCGATGAGGGCCAACGCCTCGTCACGGCAGGGGAGGATGAGGTCGCAGGTGGGCACTCTCCAACGGTAGGGGGCCGAGCCTGACGACCGGGGACACCAGGGCTTACGAAGGTGTGACGCCGGGTCACACCGTGCGGTCTCGGCCGGGTGGCGTCCGTAGGCTCTGCCCCATGTCGACCACCTCCCCCACGTCGACCGCGTCGACCGCGTCGACTGGATCGGCGCCGGCACGCTCCCGGGTGGCCTGGGTCGGCCTCGTCGTCACCCTGCTGCTGATGGCCGCCGCTGTCCTGGTCCCCCTGCTCGGTGGCTGGGACGTCGCCTCCCGCCGTGACGACCTGGACCTCCCTCCCCTGCACGGCTACTGGATGCCGCAGCTCCTCGGCCCCGGCACGATCCCGGCCCTCCTGATCGCCTTGCTGGGCTGGCGGTTCGGACCCGACCTCGCCCAGCGGCTGCCGTGGCGCCGGCTGCTGCTGGCGTCGTACGCCGTGGGGCTGGGGTGGCTGCTCGCCCTCGCGCTGGTCGACGGCGAGTCCGGAGTCTCGCGGGTGCTGGGCAACCCCTACGAATACCTCGAGACCGCGCGAGCGACGAACGACGTCGGCCAGATGCTCGGTGAGTACGTCGACCGCATCCCGATGGACTCCCCCGACAACTGGGTGACCCACGTGGCCGGTCACCCGCCCGGCGCGCTGCTCTTCTTCATCGGTCTGGTCCGCGTCGGGCTCGGCGGCGACCTCGCGGCCGGTCTCGTGGTGACCGCGATCGCCGCGTCGACCGCCCTCGCGGTGATGGTGACGCTGCGGGTCCTCGGCGCCGAGGCCCACGCCCGCACCGCCGCGCCCTTCCTCGTGCTGACCCCCGCCGCGGTCTTCATGGCGGTCTCCGCCGACGCGCTCTTCGCCGCCGTCGCCGCGTGGGGGCTGGCCGCGCTGGCACTGGCCGCGACGTCGACGTCCACGTCACGCGGACGGATGGTCGCGTGGTCGGTGGTCGCCGGGCTGCTCCTGGGTTGCTGCGTGATGCTGTCCTACGGCCTGCCGCTGCTCGGGGTGCTGGCGCTCGCGGTGCTGCTGGTGGCCCGGTCGTGGTGGCCGTTGCCGATCGCCGCGGTCAGCGCGCTCGCCGTGGTGCTGGCCTTCGCCGTCGGCGGCTTCGCGTGGTGGGAGGCCTATCCCGTGCTGACCGACCGCTACTGGGACGGCATCGCGAGCGACCGGCCGGCGTCGTACTGGATGTGGGGCAACCTCGCCGCCCTCGCCTTCTCGGCCGGTCCGCTGCTGGGCGCCGGGCTGGCCGTCCTCCTGACGTCGTGGCGGCGCACGGAGCGCACGATCCTGCTCCTGGCGGGCGCGGGCTTCCTCACGATCCTCCTCGCCGACGTCTCCCAGATGAGCAAGTCGGAGGTGGAGCGGATCTGGCTGCCCTTCATCCCGTGGATGACGTTGTCGCTGGTGCTGCTGCCGGCCGGCTGGCGGCGCTGGGGGCTGGCGCTCCAGCTGGTCGCGGCGCTGCTGCTGCAGCACCTGCTCTACACGTCCTGGTGAGCGACCTCAGGCGCGCAGGGGCGCGGTGGCGAAGTCCCGGAGCCCCTCGGCCGGTGTCACCTCGGCGCTGAAGCCGAGCTCGGCTCGGGCCAGCTCCGGCGAGGCGACGATGTGCCGGACGTCGCCGAGGCGGTAGCCGCCGGTGACCTCGGGGGCGATGTCGCGGCCGGTGCCGGTGGCCACCAGCTCGGCGACCTCCCGGATCGAGATCGGGCTGCCGCTGCAGACGTTGTAGGCCGCGAAGGTGCCGTCGGGCTCGTCGACGACGGCGCGCAGCGCGAGCACGTTGGCGCGCGCGACGTCGGCGACGTGCACGAAGTCGCGCATCTGCCCGCCGTCCTCGAAGACCCTGGGCGCCTCGCCCCGCTCCAGCGAGGAGCGGAACATCGCGGCGACACCGCTGTAGGGGGTGTCGCGCGGCATGCCCGGGCCGTAGACGTTGTGATATCTCAGCGCGACGGCCGACGCGCCGGCCTGGCGGACCCACGCGGAGGTGTAGTGCTCCTGGGCGAGCTTGCTGGCGGCGTAGGTGCTGCGCGGGTCGAGGCGAGCGTCCTCGTCGACGGTCTCCCAGCCGAGCGCGCGGTCGCAGGTCGGGCAGTGGTTGTCGAAGTCCCCGGCGTCGAGTGCCTCGAGGCGGCGCGGCGGCGGCACCTGCGCGCCGTGCTCGGAGCAGGCGTAGCGGCCCTCGCCGTAGACCACCATCGAGGACGCGACGACCAGCCGGCCGACACCGGCCTCGTGCATGGCGGCGAGGAGGGCGGCGTTGCCGAGGTCGTTGTGGGAGGCGTACGCCGGCAGGTCGGACACCTTCACACCGGCGCCGACGAGCGCAGCCTGGTGGCACACGGCGTCGACGCCGTCGAGGATCCCCTCCCACGACTCGGCGTCACGCACGTCGAGCTGGTGGGTGCCCTCGGGCGCGTGGGCGCTGCCGTGGGCCTGCTCGAGCATCAGGTCGACGCGCACGACCTCGTCGCCGGCGTCCTCGAGCTGCTGGGCGATCGCGCCGCCGATGAACCCGGCCGAGCCGGTGACGAGGACCTTCACCGCACGGGAGCTGGGACGTCGTAGGTGAGCTCGATGCCGTCGGCCCAGGTGGCGCAGCTGCAGCCGGTCGGGTCCGGCAGGGTGTCGATCGCGCGCGTCAGCAGGCCGGTGAGCCGCTCGAGGTTGGCCTTGAAGAGCGCGAAGACGGCCTCCTGACCGACGCCCTCCCCCGTCTCGGCGCCGGCGTCCATGTCGGTGACCAGCGCGATCGCGGCGTAGCAGAGCTGCATCTCGCGGGCGAGCGCCGCCTCGGGCGCACCGGTCATGTTGATCAGGTCCCAGCCCTGGGCGGCGTAGTGCTGCGACTCGGCGCGCGTGGAGAAGCGCGGACCCTCGATGACGACCATGGTGCCGCCGGCCTTGATGGTCGGGTCGGCGTCGGCCACGGCGGCGGAGACGCCCGCGCAGTAGGGGTCGGCGAAGGGCAGGTGGACCGCGCCGGACTCGACGTAGCTGCCGGTGCGCGTCAGCGTGCGGTCGACCAGCTGGTCGGGGACCATCACGTCCCCGGGAGCGACGGTGTCGCGCAGGCCGCCGACGGCGCAGGGTGCGAGCACCTGGCGCACCCCGAGCGAGCGGAGCGCCCAGAGGTTGGCGCGGTAGTTGATCAGGTGGGGCGGGAAGTCGTGGTGCTGGCCGTGCCGCGGCAGGAACGCGACCTGTCGGCCCGCGACGGTGCCGACGGCGATCGGCGCGCTCGGCGCGCCGTACGGCGTCTCCACGACGTGCTCCGTGGGGTCCTCGATGAACGAGTAGAAACCGGTCCCGCCGATGACGGCGACCTCAGCGACAGCAGGCATCGGGCCAGCATAGGGACACGCTGGGGACGCCGAGTCGGCGCAATGTTGCAGGGCTAGTCGTGCGGCGTCGCACGGCGTCGCGCGGGTCGTGTGCCGGAGAGTGCGCCCCGGCGCGGTCTGGGACCCGCGACCCGCCGGGTGGTCGGACGGGGTGCCCGAGGTGGCCTGGGTCGTGTGCCGCTGACCGCGGTGGAGCGCTGTCTCCGGCACACGACTGCAGCTCGGCGGGGGCACGCCCCGGGGCCGAGCCAGCGCGGCGAGGCGGCAGGTGTCAGGACGCGCCGACTCGGCGGTGGAGCGTGGCGGCGCGGGTGGCCGCCAGGACGACGCCGAGGGCGAGGGCGGTGGTGAGCAGCGCGAGGACGGGATAGCCGGCGAGACCGACGACGAGCCCGGCCAGCCCGCCGGCGGAGGCTGCGGTGACCCCCATGACGAGGTCGGCCATGCCCTGGACGTCGGTGCGGGCCTCGAGCGGCGCGTGGTCGGCCACCATCGTCGAGGCCGCGACGGTGGCGAGCGACCAGCCGAGCCCGAGCAGGAAGAGCCCGCCGAAGATCTGCCAGGACGTGCCCTCCGGAGCCGCCGCGCAGAGGACCAGCGAGACGAGCAGCACCACTCCCCCGGCACCGAGCACCGGCGGCCGACCGACCCGGTCGGAGAGGAGCCCGACCAACGGCGAGAAGGCGAACATCCCGAGCACGTGGATGCTGATGACGACCCCGATGATCCGCAGCTCAGCGCCGCCGTGCTCCATGTGGATCGGGGTCATCGTCATGACCCCGACCATCGCGGCGTGCGCGCCCGCGAGGCCGGCGATCGCCAGGCCGAGGACCGGGCGCTCGCGCACGGCCTGGCGGGCTCGACCCCAGGAGGTGCCGGAGGGCTCGGTCGGGGGCAGGTCGGCCACCTGGCGCGCCAGCAGCAGCGGGTCGGGGCGCAGCTGCGTCGCGACGACCAGGGCGGCGAGGAGCATCCCGATGGCGCCGAGCGCGAACGGCCCCGTGAGGTCCGGGATGCCGAGGAGGTCGGCGAAGGACGCGGCCGGACCGGTGAGGTTGGGGCCCGCGACGGCGCCGATGGTGGTCGCCCACACGACCGTCGACAGGGCCCGGCCCCGACGCTCGGGGAGCGCGAGGTCGGTGGCGGCGTAGCGCGAGGCGTTGTTGGCGGCCGTCGTCGCGCCGATCAGGATCGCCCCGAGGAGCAGCAGCACCATCGAGCCGATCACACCGGCGACGACGGCGAGCAGGGCACCGGTCGCGCCGAGCAGGAAGCCGGTCGTGATGCCGACCCGGCGGCCCCTGGCCGACATCAGGCGGGCGAGCAGGTAGGAGGCGATGGCCGCGCCGAGCACCTGGAAGGTGCCGGCCAGCCCCGCCAGGCTCTCGGAGCCGGACAGGTCGCGCGCCAGCAGGGACGCCGTGGCGATCCCGATCGTGATGCCGATCGCCCCGACGGCCTGCGCGAGCACCAGCGTGCGCACCGTGCGGGCCTGGATGCGGGCGAGGTCGTCGATCGTGGGGATCGTCTCCGACGGGATCGTCACTGGAAGGTCTCGGGGAGCTCGAGCGCGCGCCACACCGAGGCCCACACCTGCTTGGGCGGGATGCCGGCGTCGAGGGCCTCGGCGGCGGTGCGGTCGAGGTCGCCGATGACGTACTGGTCGGCCCAGGAGCGGTAGTAGCCCGTCCCGAGCACGGCCTCCAGTCGCGACCAGAACTCGGTGTGCCTCATGAGGCACCCTCCTGCCCGCGCTCACCACGCTGGGCCACGACGTTGAGCCACCTCTCGCCGCGCAGGCCCTCGGTGTGGACGAGATCGACGACGCTCCACCCCGCGCCGGCGAGCGCGTCGCGCAGCGGCTGCTCGCGCCAGTAGACGAAGCGACGCGGCGTGGTCACGCTGCCGTGGGTGGACCAACCGTCGCCGTCGCCCTCCTTGAGGGAGAGCCGGAACAGGCCGCTCGGCCTGGTGACGGCCGCCAGACGCATGAGGACGAGGGGCAGGTCGGCGCGGGCCACGTGGAGCAGGCAGGCGTTGGCCCAGACGCCGTCGTAGGGCTGCGGCTCGGTCGGCGCGACACGGTCGGTGAGGTCGTCGGTGAGCGGGTCGAGCAGGTCGGCCGCGACACCGTCGGCGCGCAGGGCGTCGACGAAGGCCGGCGTGACGTCGGTGCGCCGGACGCTCAGGCCGCGCTGCTCGAGCAGACGCGCGTCGCGTCCCGAGCCGCTGCCGATCTCGAGCACCCGCGCGTGCTCCGGGAGGGCCGCGACGAACGCGTCGAGCGCGTCCCGGACGTGGTCGGGGACGAGATCCTGCGTCTGCTCGCGGTAGCCCGCGACCGCCACGTCGTAGGCGGCCACGGTCACCGCCCCGGCGACGTCGTGCAGGTGGTGGACCACGTCGTGGAGGTGGTAGCGCGCGATCGAGTCGACCGTGAACTCACTGCCGTTGCTCCGCAGACCGCGACGTCCCCAGGCCTCCGCGGGGACCCCGTCGTACGTCGTGGCGACGGCGTCGGCCGCCTCGACCAGCGCGAGCGCCACCTCGGCCGGGTCCTGGAGGTCGTAGCGCTCGGCACGCGCGGTCTCGTCCTGGTCCCAGTTGGCGAAGAGCGGCACGTCGTGGTCGAGCATCAGCCGGACCCGCTCGTCGAAGGTGCGGTGGACGTCGCGGACGTGGCAGGCGTACTCCAGCGTCGACCAGGTGCCGTCGTGCCGGCGTCGGGCCGGGTGAGGTGCGCGCAGCGCCAGCGCGAAGGCCGCCGCGTTGCTGCGGACGGTCCGGGCGACGGCGCCGGGCTCGACCGCGGCCGCGTCGAACCCGCACTCCGGGCACGCCTCGTCCAGGACCCAGGTCCAGTCCTTGGTGTCGCTCGTGGCGGGTGGGAGGGGTGGCGCGATCGGCATGGCCCCATCCTCTCAACCGGTCCCGACAGCGGTCGCCCGGGTTTCTGCCGATCTGCGTCGTGGTGCGGCCATCGTGGGTGGTCGGACGCGGTTGCCGCGCGCTGGTCGGCGAGACTGGACCGATGGCGAACCCCACGGCGCACCCGGTGACCCGGCCGGCGATCCGCCCCGCGACGGCGGCCGACCTTCCTGTGATCCGGGAGATCTACGACCACCAGGTGGAGACGGCCACCTCGACCTTCCACACCGAGCCGCCGCCGATCGACTACTGGGAGGCCAGGCTCGGGAGCACGGAGGTGGGCGACCACCTGCTCGTCGCCGAGGTCGGGGCCGAGGTGCTCGGCTACGCCTACTCCTCGGCGTACCGACCCCGGGCGGCCTATGCACGCACCCGCGAGACGTCGGTCTACCTGGCGGCGGGCGCGGGTGGGCGGGGCCTCGGCCGTGCGTTGTACGACGACCTGCTCGACCGCCTCCGCGACGACGGCGTCCACACGGTGCTGGCGGTCGTGGCGCTGCCCAACCCCGCCAGCGAAGCACTGCACCGGGCGTGCGGCTTCGAGCGGGTGGGCGTGCTGCCGGAGGTGGGTTTCAAGCTCGGCCGGTGGATCGACAC
The DNA here is from genome assembly GCF_943371775.1 of Nocardioides psychrotolerans. Taxonomy (GTDB): domain Bacteria; phylum Actinomycetota; class Actinomycetes; order Propionibacteriales; family Nocardioidaceae; genus Nocardioides; species Nocardioides psychrotolerans_A. Next base: position 16,120 of record NZ_CALRWD010000036.1, on the reverse strand, counting down.
GGGGCTGTGGGCCCTGCGGCTCCAGGTGGGTGACGCGGGTGAGCGGTGACGTGCGGGCTCAGGAGAGCGGAGCGGTGCCGAACGCCACGTTGAACCGGTCGCACCAGATGACCGCGGTGGTCAACCCGCTCAGGTCGGCGTCGGGTGGGATCTCGTAGTTCTGGTTGCCGTTGGTGGCCTTGAGCTCGCCGAGGCGCAGGTAGCGGCCGTCGTCGTAGGACCCCCACGCGCCACCGCTCGGCGCGTCGCTCAGCCACACGTGCAGGTCGGGGCCGTCGGAGGTCGCGAGGCCCTCGAGACGCAGGAAGCGGCTCCCGTCGGCGAGCTCGAGGACGCGCGCCTGTCCGGTGGTGCCGTGCTCGGCGTCCTCGAACGGGCCCGCGACGAGCTCGACGATCGCGGGCTCGGGCTCCGGCTCCGGCTCGGAAGACGACGACTCGGGCGACGCGTCGGCAGTCGACGGCGAAGAGGTCGGCGTGCCCGCCACCGGGCTCGCAGCGGCGACGGTCGGCAGTGCCTCGTCGACCTCGCTGCTGGTGAACAACCGCCAGGGCTCGAAGGCCCAGAGTCCGACTCCGACCACGACAGCCGCGACCGCGGCGACGATCCACTTGAGCATGCCGACCACGCTAGCCCCGTCGGAGCGGCTCAGGTGAGCAGCAGGCTTTCGAGTCTCTTACGGACGATGACCAGCCCCACGATCCCCATCACCAGCAGGTAGACGACCGAGACCGCGGACGCCCACGACACGGCTCCCGTCGTGAGCTCGCGGCAGAGCACGACCCCGCGGTAGAGCGGGGTGACCTCGACGACCCACCGCAGCCACCCGTCGAACGCCGTGATCGGGAAGAACGTGGCGGAGAAGAGGAAGAGCGGCAGCTGGACCAGGGTGATCTTGTCGAAGTCCTGCCAGGAGGTCATCCAGGTCGTGGCGGCCATGAAGACCGCGCTGAAGGCGAAGCCGATCAGCAGCGCGGCCGGCAGGGCCAGCAGCGCCCACCACGACTGGATCAGCCCGAGCGCGGCCATGACGAGCAGGAACGCGGCGGAGTAGCTGCCGCCGCGCAGCTGGCCCCACGCGATCTCGCCGCGCGCGATGTCGGCGGTCGACAGCGGGGTGGCGAGCATCTGGTCGTAGAGCTTGTCGTACTTGAGCTTGAAGAAGACGTTGTAGGTCGAGTCGAGCAGCGCGCCGTTGAACGCCGAGGCCGCGAGCATCGCCGGGGCGACGAACTCCGCGTAGGGGATCGCCTGCCCGTTGAACTCGAAGGTGTCGATCAGCTGGCCGACGCCGATGCCGATCGAGAGGAGGTAGAAGACCGGCTCGAGGAAGCCGGTGAGGAAGAGCTTCCACGCCTGGCGGTAGACGATGTAGTTGCGCTCGACCAGCAGCCGCAGCGCCTGCCACGAGGTGAGCGGCGTGACGTCGGAGTAGGCCGACCCGCCCGCGAGCCCACTCACGTGACCAGCCGCTTCGTCAGTCCGGACACGGCCCAGAACCAGCCGATCACGAGCAGCACCACCAGCACCGCGACGTTGATCGCCGCCAGCGACCAGTCGACCTCGTCGATGGAGAACATCCGCGACAGGTTGACCCCGTGCCACAGCGGGGTGAGCTTGGCCAGGAACGACCCGACCGTGCCGAGGTTGTCGACGGGGAAGAACGCGCCGCTGAAGAGGAAGAGCGGGAAGACCCCGAGACGGAAGAGCACCCCGAAGCCCTCCTCGGAGCGCAGCCGGGCGCTGAAGCCGAAGACGAGGGCGCCGAAGACCATGCCGACCAGCAGCTGCGAGGCGAAGGCGAGGAGGGGGCCCCACCAGGACTCGAAGACCCCGAAGGGCACCAGCACCACCATGAACACCGCGCAGGACGTCGCGAGCCGAGCCAGCACGAACATCAGGTGACCCGCGACCAGGTGGACCGGCGCAAGCGGGGTCGCGAGCTGGGCGAAGTAGGACTTGTGCCACTTGATGGCACCCATGACGGGGTAGGTCGTCTCCCCCACCGCGGTCTGCATCGCGTGGGCGGCCACCAGGCCCGGCACGATGAACGCGAGGTAGGACGTGGCGCCCTCGAGCTTGGCCGGGTCGCCCTCGATGAAGCCGCCGAGCAGCACGCCCATGGCCAGCACGTAGAAGAGCGGCGACACGAACGAGGAGATGATCGAGCCCTTCCAGGTGCGCTTGTAGACGGTCCACCAGTAGTCGGACTGGCGTCGCATCCCCTCGACCAGCGACAGGTCGGCCGTGGCGCTCATCAGTCGACCAGCGTCCGGCCGGTGAGGCGCAGGAACACGTCCTCGAGCGAGGAGCGACGCACGAGGACGGCGACCGGCTGGAGACCCCGCTCGTGCACCTTGGCGATGACCTCCTCGCCGTCGTCGCTGTAGACGAGGAGCCGGTCGGGCAGCACCTCGACCCGCTCGCCCAGGTCGGCGATCTTCTCGGCCAGCGCCTCGTGGCCGGCCCCCTCCTCGGCGACCCCGAAGCGCAGCTCGGCGACCTCGCGCGTCGAGTGCTCGCGGATCAGCGTGAGCGGCGAGCCCTCGGCGACGATCAGGCCCTTGTCCATGACGACCAGCCGGTCGCAGAGCTGCTCGGCCTCGTCCATGTAGTGCGTCGTCAGCACCAGGGTCACCCCGGCCTGCTTGAGCCGGAACAGCCGGTCCCACAGCACGTGGCGGGCCTGCGGGTCGAGACCCGTGGTCGGCTCGTCGAGGAGCAGCAGGTCGGGGCGGTTGACCAGGCTGCGCGCGATCGTGAGGCGTCGCTTCATGCCCCCGGAGAGGTCCTCGACCTTGGCCTTCGCCTTGTCGGTGAGCTGCACGAACTCCAGCAGCTCGTCGACGCGCGAGCTCACCTCGCCCTTGGGCAGCCCGAAGTAGCGGCCGTAGATGTAGAGGTTGTCGCGCACGTTGAGCTCGTTGTCGAGGGTGTCCTCCTGAGGACACACCCCGAGCCGACCCCGGATCGCCGGCCCGTCGACGGCGGGGTCCATGCCGAGGATGCGCAGCTCGCCTCCGCTGATGGGCGAGACCGCGGCGATCATCCGCATGGTGGAGGACTTGCCGGCACCGTTGGGGCCCAGGAAGCCGAACGACTCGCCTCGGCGCACGTCGACGTCGATGCCCTTCACGGCCTCGAAGTCACCGAAGGACTTGCGCAGACCGACGGCCCGGATCATCGAATCGCTCACGGGGAGGGACCCTATAAGGCCTCGCCGACATCCACACCTGGCTTTAGGTTGGCTCTTCATGGACACCCCCTCCCCGCGCACCTCGACCTCCTCCGGCTCCCCCTACGAGAGCTCGATCGGCTTCAGCCGCGCCGTCCGGCTGGGTGATGCGATCAGCGTCAGCGGCACCGGGCCGGTCTGGCCCGACGGCGAGGTCGACCCCGACCCCGTCGCCCAGGCCCGCCGCTGCTGGCAGATCGCCCTGACGGCGCTCGCGGAGCTCGGCGGCCGTCCCGAGGACGTCGTGCGGACCCGGCAGTACGTCGTCGACGCGGCCCTCGCGGAGCCCGTCGGGGCCGTCCACGGAGAGGTCTTCGGCCGCGTCCGGCCGGCCAGCACGATGGTCGTCGTCGGGCTGCTCGACCCCCGCTGGCTGGTCGAGGTCGAGCTGGACGCGGTCGTGACGTGACCGTCGTCCTCGTCGAGGGTGCGAGCGACCACCGGGCGGTCATGACGCTGGCCGCCCGGCTGGGGCGCGACCTCGACGGGGTCGACGTGGTCTCGATGCAGGGCATCACCAACCTGGCGCGCCACCTGGGGCAGGTCGACGTCGGGCGTCGGACCCTGGGGCTCTACGACATCGGCGAGTCAGCGTACGTCGCCCGCGTCCTCGAGCGCACCGGCGGCGACCCGCGCGGGTTCTTCGCCTGCGACGTCGACCTCGAGGACGAGCTGATCCGCGCACTCGGGACCGACCGCGTGCTGGAGGTGGTCGACGAGCAGGGCGGGCTCACGTCGTTCCGCACGCTGCAGAAGCAGGCCGCCCACCGGGGCCGCCCGGTCGCGGGTCAGCTGCGCCGCTTCCTCTCCTCCCACTCCGGGCACAAGCTGCGCTATGCCGGGCTGCTCGTGGAGGCCCTGGACCTCGATCGGGTACCTCCCCCGCTGGGTGGCTTGATCGCGTCCCTCTGACCAGTTATGGTCATGATGACTACAACAGGAGGTGACGAACCCGCGATGGACGTCTCGCCAGGACTGCTCACCGATCGCTACGAGCTCACCATGCTCTCCTCCTTCGTCACCGACGGGAGCGCCCACCACCGGGCGGTCTTCGAGGCCTTCTCACGCCGGCTCCCCGAGGGGCGGCGCTACGGACTGCTGGCCGGGCTCGGCCGGCTGCTGCCGCTGGTCGCCGACTTCCGCTTCGACGCCGACGAGGTCGACTGGCTGCTGGCCGAGGGGGTCGTCAACGACGTCACGGCCGCCTACCTGCGCGATTTCCGCTTCACCGGCGACATCGACGGCTACCGCGAGGGCGACCTCTACTTCCCGCACAGTCCCGTGCTCACCGTCGCCGGCACCTTGGGCGAGTGCGTCGTCCTCGAGACGCTCGTGCTGAGCGTGCTCAACCACGACACCGCGATCGCCAGCGCGGCCGCCCGCATGGTCACCGCCGCGCAGGGCCGCCCGCTCGTGGAGATGGGCAGCCGGCGCACGCACGAGGAGGCTGCGATCAGCGCAGCCCGCGCGGCGTACGTCGCCGGCTTCGCCTCGACGAGCAACCTCGCCGCCGGTCTCCGGCACGGCGTGCCCACCGTGGGGACCGCCGCCCACGCGTTCACCCTGGCCTACGCGACCGAGGCCGAGGCCTTCCGGAGCCAGGTGGCGGCGCAGGGTGTGGGCACGACGCTGCTGGTCGACACCTATGACATCGAGGAGGGCATCCGCACGGCCGTGGCCGTCGCCGGGCGCGACCTCGGCGCGATCCGGATCGACTCCGGCGACCTGGCCGAGGAGTCCCACCGGGCCCGCGTCCTGCTCGACTCGCTGGGTGCCACCTCGACGCGGATCATCGTGACCAGCGACCTCGACGAATACGTCATCACCGCGCTCGCCGACGCCCCCATCGACGGCTACGGCGTCGGGACGCGGGTCGTCACCGGGTCGGGCCACCCGACGGCGAGCCTGGTCTACAAGCTGGTCGCGGTCGCCGAGTCCCCCGACGCACCGCTGCGGCCGGTCGCCAAGAAGTCCGCCGAGAAGACGTCCTCGGGCGGGCGCAAGACCGCGCACCGCACCTACGACGACGGGCGGCTGGTCGCCGAGACGTTCACCGTGGACCCGACCGTCGAGGACACCGTGCAGGTCCCGCTCGTGCGCGCGGGATGGATCGTCCACGAGCCCACGCTCGAGGAGGTGCGCGCGCACGCGGCCGCCTCGCTGTCCAGCCTGCCGCCCTCCGCGCACGCCGTGAGCGGCGCGCCGCCCTACCTCACCGCACACCCTCAGGAGGCCCCATGACCGCCACCGACACCCCCGTGCGCCGAGCACTCCTCGTCGTCGACGTGCAGAACGACTTCGTCGAGGGCGGCTCGCTCGCCGTGACCGGCGGCCGCGACGTCGCGTCCCGGATCACCGCCCACCTCGCCGCGCGGGCCGGCGACTACGTGGCGGTGGTCGCGTCGCGCGACTGGCACGACGCGGGCAGCACCAACGGCGGTCACTTCGCCGAGCCTGGCGCCGAGCCCGACTTCGTCACGAGCTGGCCCGTGCACTGCGTCCACGACGACGCGGGCAGCGACTTCGCCCCCGAGCTGGCCCTGGACCACGTCACCCACCACGTCCGCAAGGGCCGGGGGGAGGCGGCCTACTCCGCCTTCGAGGGCGTCACCGACACCGGCCAACACCTCGTCGACCTGCTCCGGTCCCACGACGTGACCGAGGTCGACGTCGTGGGCCTGGCCACCGATCACTGCGTCCGCGCGACCGCTCTCGACGCCCGCAGGCACGACCTCGGGACCCGCCTCCTCGCCGGGCTGCACGCGGGTGTGGCGCCTGGGTCGACGGAGGCCGCGCTGATCGAGATGCGCGCGGCCGGGGTCGAGGTGGTGGAGCCGTGACCTCGCACCCCTCCTTCGCCGTCGCGGTCGACCTGGCCGTTTTCACCATCCGCGACGATGCCCTCTGCGTGCTGCTCGTCGAGCGCGGCGAGGAGCCGTACGCCGGCACCTGGGCGCTGCCGGGCGGCTTCGTGCACCCCGACGAGGACGCCGAGACCGCTGCGTGGCGCGAGCTCCACGAGGAGACCGCGGTCGAGCGCTTCGCCGGCCATCTCGAGCAGCTGCGCACCTACTCCGCCCCCGACCGCGACCCACGGACGCGCGTCGTCTCGGTCGCCCACGTGGCGTTCGCGCCCGACCTGCCCGAGCCCACGGCCGGATCCGACGCGGCCGTCGCCCGGTGGTGGGCGGTCTCCGCGCTGCCCGGTCTCGCGTTCGACCACGCGACGATCCTGGGCGACGCCCTCGAGCGGGTGCGGGCCAAGCTGGAGTACACGACGCTCGCGCTCGACTTCGTCCGCGAGCCGTTCACCCTCCCCGAGCTCCGAGCCGTCTACACGGCCGTCTGGGGCCGTGCCCCGGACCTCGGCAACTTCCGCCGCAAGGTGCTGGGGACCGCCGGGTTCGTCGTACCGACCGGGGAGAGCGGGCCTGCCTCCGAGTCCGGTGGCCGCAAGGCGCTGCTCTACCGCCGCGGTGACGCCACCGCGATGCAGCCACCGATGCTGCGGCCGGCCGTCTGAGGGAGGTCGACCTCGTCGGACCTCACCCCTCCAGGCGAGCGAGGGGACGCTGTCGGTGCCGTAGGACAAGATTGAGGGGTGCCCACGCCCACCTCTGCCCTCGAGCGGTTCAGCGAGCCGACACGCACCTGGTTCGGTGCGGCGTTCGCCGAGCCGACGCCGGCGCAGGCAGGGGCCTGGGAGGCGATCGGGGCCGGTCGGCACGCGCTCGTGGTGGCGCCCACGGGCTCGGGCAAGACGCTCAGCGCCTTCCTCTGGTCGATCGACCGCTTGCTCACGACCCCCGTGCCCGACGACAAGACCAAGCGCTGCCGGGTCCTCTACGTCTCCCCGCTGAAGGCGCTCGCGGTCGACGTCGAGCGCAACCTCCGGGCGCCGCTGACCGGCATCCGCCACACCGCCGACCGGCTCGGCACCCCCGTGCCCGAGCTGCGGGTCGGGCTGCGCAGCGGCGACACCAGCGCCGGTGACCGGCGCAAGCTCGTGACCCAGCCGCCCGACATCATGATCACGACCCCCGAGTCGCTGTTCCTGATGCTGACCAGCCAGGCCCGCGAGGCGCTGCGCGGGGTCGAGACGGTGATCATCGACGAGGTGCACGCCGTGGCCGGCACCAAGCGCGGCGCCCACCTCGCGCTGTCCCTGGAGCGGCTCGACGAGCTCCTCGACAAGCCGGCCCAGCGCGTCGGCCTGTCCGCCACCGTGCGCCCCCTGGAGGAGGTCGCCCGCTTCCTCGGCGGCCAGGCACCGGTGGAGATCGTCGCGCCGCCGGCCACCAAGGAGTGGGACCTCCGCGTCGTCGTGCCCGTCGAGGACATGACCGCCCCCGGCGGCTTCGACGACAGCGCCGATGCCGACGAGGACCAGGGCCGCACCACCAGCATCTGGCCCCATGTCGAGGAGAGCGTGGTCGACCTGATCGCCGAGCACCGCTCGACGATCGTCTTCGCCAACTCCCGGCGCTTGGCCGAGCGCCTCACCGCCCGGCTCAACGAGATCGCCACCGACCGTGCCGACCCCGGGTCCGGCGACGACGAGACCACGGGCGAGGCCCGCACACCGGCGCGCCGCACGCTCCCCGCCCAGGTGATGGCCCAGGCCGGCATGGCCGGCAGCTCGGCCGACGACCCGGGCACGACCGTCATCGCCAAGGCCCACCACGGCTCGGTCTCCAAGGAGCAGCGCGCGCTCATCGAGGACGACCTCAAGCGCGGCCGCCTGCCCGCCGTGGTCGCGACGAGCAGCCTCGAGCTCGGCATCGACATGGGAGCCGTCGACCTGGTCATCCAGATCGAGTCGCCGCCGTCGGTGGCCAGCGCCCTCCAGCGGGTCGGTCGCGCCGGCCACCAGGTCGGCGAGACCAGCCGCGGGGTGCTTTTCCCCAAGCACCGCGGCGACCTCGCCCAGACCGCGGTCGCGGTGCAGCGCATGCGCACCGGCGGCATCGAGTCGCTGAGGGTCCCGAGCAACCCGCTCGACGTCCTCGCGCAGCAGGTCGTGGCCGCGACCGCCCTCGACGCGTGGGACGTCGACGAGCTCTTTACGCTCGTGCGCCGCAGCGCGCCGTTCGGCAACCTGCCCCGGTCGGCCTTCGACGCCACGCTCGACCTGCTCAGCGGGCGCTATCCCTCCGACGAGTTCGCCGAGCTGCGACCCCGCATCGTCTGGGACCGCACCACCGGCAGCATCACCGGGCGCCCTGGAGCCCAACGGCTGGCCGTGACCAGCGGCGGCACCATCCCCGACCGCGGTCTCTTCGGGGTCTTCCTCGTCGGGGGCGAAGGACCGGGCAAGCGGGTCGGCGAGCTCGACGAGGAGATGGTCTACGAGTCGCGCGTCGGCGACATCTTCGCGCTCGGCGCGACGAGCTGGCGCATCGAGGACATCACCCATGACCGGGTCCTGGTGACGCCGGCGCCAGGCATCCCGGGACGCCTGCCCTTCTGGAAGGGCGACACCCTCGGCCGTCCGGCCGAGCTGGGCGCCGCGATCGGCGCCTACACCCGCGAGCTCGGGGCGATGCCGCGTCCCGCGGCCGTCGCGCGGGCCGAGGCCGACGGGCTGGACGCCTGGGCCGCCGGCAACCTCGTCTCCTACCTCCACGAGCAGCTCGAGGCGACCAACGTCCTGCCCAGCGACACCACGATCCTGGTCGAGCGCTTCCGCGACGAGCTCGGTGACTGGCGCCTGGTCGTCCACTCCCCCTACGGCGTGCCGGTCCACGCGCCGTGGGCGCTGGCCATCAACGCCCGGCTGCGCGAGCGCCACGGCGTGGACGGGCAGGCCGTCGCCTCCGACGACGGCATCGTGATCCGCATCCCCGACACCGATGCCGAGCCGCCCGGCGGTGACGTGATCGTCTTCGAGGCCGACGAGATCGAGGACCTGGTCACCCAGGAGGTCGGCGGCTCGGCGCTCTTCGCCGCCCGCTTCCGCGAGTGTGCTGCCCGCGCCCTCCTGCTGCCCCGCCGCGACCCCGGGCGCCGCTCCCCGCTGTGGCAGCAGCGCCAGCGCTCCGCGGCGCTGCTCGAGGTCGCCGTCAAGTACCCCTCGTTCCCGATCGTCCTCGAGGCCGTGCGCGAGTGCCTCCAGGACGTCTACGACCTCCCGGCCCTGCTCGCGCTGATGCGCTCGGTCGACCGGCGCGAGGTGCAGGTCGTCGACGTGGCGACGCACAGCCCGTCGCCCTACGCGCGCAGCCTGCTCTTCGGCTACGTCGCGCAGTTCGTCTACGAGGGCGACTCCCCCATCGCCGAGCGCCGCGCCGCGGCCCTCTCCCTCGACCAGGGGCTCCTCGCCGAGCTGCTCGGCCGCGCCGAGCTCCGCGAGCTGCTCGACCCCGACGTGCTGGCCGAGGTCGAGGCCGAGCTCCAGCGCTTGGCCCCGGACCGCCGGGCCCGTGACGCCGAGGGCCTGGTCGACCTGGTGCGCCTGATCGGCCCGCTCTCAACCGCCGAGGTCGACGACCGCAGCGTCGACGGTGCCGACCTCGACGGGTGGCTGTCCGCCCTCGTCGACGCCCGACGTCTGGTCGAGGTGCGCCTCGGCGGCGAGCCCCGCTGGGCCGTCGTCGAGGACGTCGCCCGCCTGCGGGACGGGCTCGGCGTGCCGGTGCCGCCGGGCACCCCCGACGCGTTCGCCGAGCCCGTCGAGGACCCCCTTGCCGACCTGGTCTCCCGCTTCGCCCGCTCCCACGGGCCGTTCACCACCGGCCAGGTCGCGGAGCGGCTGGGGCTCGGCGCCGCCGTCGTGCGGCACACGCTCCAGCGGCTGGCGGCTCAGGGCCGGGTGCTCGAGGGCGAGTTCCGCCCCGCCGGGTCGGGCTCGGAGTGGTGCGACGCCGAGGTGCTGCGCAAGCTGCGGCGCCGATCGCTGGCCCGGCTGCGCAAGGAGGTCGAGCCGGTCGAGCCGGAGGCCCTCGCGCGGTTCCTCGGCGCCTGGCAGCACGTCAGCGGCGCCGGCAAGCCCGGGCGCGGGCTGCGGGGCATCGACGGCGTCCTGAGCGCGATCGACCAGCTGGCCGGCTGCCCGGTCCCGGCGAGCGCGCTGGAGCCGCTGGTCCTGGGCTCCCGGGTCCGCGACTACTCCCCCGCCTTCCTCGACGAGCTCACGGCCTCCGGCGAGGTCCTCTGGGCCGGACACTCCGCCCTGCCCGGCTCCGACGGCTGGGTCTCGCTGCACCTCGCCGACTCCGCCCACCTGACGCTGCCCGACCCGGCCCCCTTCGAGCACGCCGAGCTGGACGACCGGGTGCTGGAGGCGTTGGCGCCGGGAGGAGCGTGGTTCTTCCGCCAGCTCTCCGACGCGGTCGGCTCCGTCAACGACGCCAAGCTCTCGGCGGCGCTCTGGGAGCTGGTGTGGGCCGGTCGCATCAGCAACGACACCCTGGTCCCCCTGCGCGCGCTCACCCGGTCGGGCACCCCCAGCCACCGCAGCAAGCGTCCGCCGCCACGCCCGGGCCGCGCCGGCCGACCGGTCCGCACCGGACCGCCGGAGACCGCCGGCCGCTGGGCGCTGCTCCCGGCGATCGACACCGATCCCACCCGGCGCGCCCACGCTGCCGCCGAGCGGCTGCTCGACCGGCACGGCGTCGTCATCCGCGGAGCAGTCATGAGCGAGCGGGTCCCCGGTGGGTTCGCGGCCGTCTACAAGGTGCTCTCGGCCTTCGAGGACTCCGGACGCTGCCGCAGGGGCTACTTCGTCGAGGGGCTCGGCGCCGCCCAGTTCGGCACGGCCGGCGCCATCGACCGGCTGCGCACCTTCTCGGTCAGCACCGGCACCCACGAGGACGGCGTCAAGCCGACCGCCGTGGCCCTGGCCGCGACCGACCCGGCCAACCCCTACGGCGCCGCCCTCGGCTGGGCGCCGTCCACCGGGGCCGCCGACGGCGACAAGGCCGGTCACCGGCCCGGACGCAAGGCCGGTGCCATCGTGGTGCTGGTCGACGGCGCCCTGACCCTCTACGTCGAGCGCGGCGGGCGCACCCTGCTCACCTGGACCGACGACGTCGACCTGCTCACCCCCGCCGCCGCGGCGCTGGCCGAGGCCGTCGGGCGTGGTTCGCTGGGGCGGCTCACGGTCGAGAAGGCCGACGGCACCGCCCTGCTCGGCAGCGGCTCCACCCCGCTGCGCGAGGCGCTGGACGCCGCCGGCTTCGTCGCGACGCCCCGCGGGCTGAGGTTGCGCGGTGCCTGAGGGCGACACCGTCTTCCGCGCCGCCCGGCTGCTCGACCGCGCGCTCCGGGGCTCCGTGCTCACCCGCACCGATCTCCGGGTCCCTCAGCACGCCACCGCCGACCTCAGCGGTGGGCTGGTCGTCGGCACCGTCTCGCGCGGCAAGCACCTGCTGACCCGGATCACCCGCGACGACGAGGCCTGGACCCTGCACACCCACCTCAAGATGGAGGGTGCCTGGCGGGTCTTCACGGCCGGCCAGCGCTGGAAGCGACCGGCGCACCAGGCGCGGGTCGTGCTCGAGGCCGGCACGACGAGTGCCGTGGGCTTCTCGCTCGGCATCATCGAGCTGATCGACACCGCCGACGAGCCCGACGTCGTCGGTCACCTCGGTCCCGACCTGCTCGGCCCCGACTGGGACGAGGCCGAGGCCTTGCGCCGGCTGGGCACCGATCCCGACCGCCCGATCGGCGAGGCCCTGCTCGACCAGCGCAACCTCGCCGGCATCGGCAACATGTACATGGCCGAGCTGTGCTTCGTCAGCGGCCTGCACCCCCGCACACCGGTGGGGCAGGTGACGACGCTGCCGCGCGTCCTGCGACGGGGCAAGCAGATGCTCGAGCTCAACAAGGAGCGTGCGCAGCAGACCACGACCGGCAACCTGCGCGAGCCGCTGTGGGTCTACCGCCGCGACCAGGCGGCCTGCCGGCGTTGCCGCACCGCGATCCGGGTCGCCATGGTGGGGCCACCCGGTCGCGAGCGGGCGACCTACTGGTGCCCGTCGTGCCAGCCCGTCAACGAGTGAGGACGCCGAGGCCCTCGATCCGCACGGGCCTCCGGTCCACGGTCACGAGCCGCACCGTGCCGCTCACCGGCGACGCGAAGCCCTTGAGGACGAAGAGCACCTGTGATCGCGCGGCGTCGTCGGTGAGGACCAGCGTCGTCAGGAGCCGGTTGCCCACGAAGACCTTGACCCGGCCGTTGCCCGGCGCCGTCCCGGCGACGATCGCGAGCCGCCTCGCCCCGCGGACCTGGTAGGTCAGACGGGCGTCGCGGGCCTTGGTCCTCAGCGCGAACCCGCGGTAGGCGCCGGTCGTCCTCGCCCCGGTCCACCCGGAGGTCGCCCTCGTCAGCACCCGTGCGCTCTGCGGCACCGTGAAGCGCCGCGCGGCGGGGGTGGCGTCCGAGGTGCCCGCGGAGTCGCGGGCGGCGACCCGGAACGTGTGCATCCCGGGCTTCAGCCCGCTCAGCACCACCCCGCTCGCGTCGCAGTCGAGGATGCGGCTGTCGATGGCGCAGGTGAAGGTCGAGCCCGGCTCGGAGGAGGCGTAGCGCACCTCTGGGCGGGCCGCCACCACGAAGCCGTGCTGGGGCAGTCCACCGGTGATCCGGGTCTGCGGCGGCGTGGCAGCGGCACCGCGCGTGACGGTCACCTCCACGTCGTCGGCCGCAGCGTCACGGGCATAGCGCCCGCCCACCACCGTCCCGACGTCGTACGTCGTGCCGCTCGCGGAGGTGGGCAGCTCCGCGGTGCACTGCGCAGTCCCCGAGAGGGGTCCGCCGGTGACGGAGGCGGTGCAGAGCGTGGCACCGTCGGCGCGGTCGACGAAGCGCACCGTGGCGTTGGTGACGACCCCGCGCGAGGCGTCGACGGCGTCGGTGACCGTGCTGCGCAGCACCACCGAGGCCGTGTCGTCGGGGCCGGTGACGGAGGTGTCGCCGGTGTAGGTCACCGTCGCGTCCTCGGCGGTGACGGTGACCGGGATGCTCTGGACGGCGACACCGCCACCCGTGCCAGGCTCGCGGACCTCGAGCGAGGCGGTCGCGACGCCGAGGGGCGCGGTGACCGGACCGGTCACGTCGAAGGTCGCGGTGCCGGGACGCACGCCGTCGGCCGAGGCGGCCGTGCGGGTCGCGACCAGCCCGGGCACCCCGGACACGGTCGCGGTGAGCTGGTCGCCGTCGACGCTGGTGGATGTCGCGTTGGCCGTGACCCCGGTGAGGACGTCGCTGTAGGCGACGGCCCCGTCGGGGGCGTCGGTGACGGTCAGTCCGCCCTCGATGGCGAAGTCGGCGTCGGTGACGTCGAAGAAGTAGTTGCCGACCGCCTCGATCTTGATCCGGGCCCGCGTCGTGGAGACCGCGGGCAGCGGCACGGCCTGGGTGCCGTCGTTGGGCGTGCTCGCCGCGAGGACCAGCGGGAAGGTCACGCCGCCGTCGGTGGACAGCGAGATCTTCACCATCGGCGCCAGGGTGGCGGCGTCAGTGCCGGCGACGCTCCAGGTCACGGTCTCCATCGCGCCGGCCTCGGCCGGAGTGCCGGCCGTGGCACGCGAGGTCGCGAGGAACGGTCCGGCCCCGGAATCGACGGTGAGGGTGACGTCGTCGAAGCTCGCGCCACCGCCGGTCGGGAAGCCGTCGCGGGCGGTCAGGCGGAAGTTGAGCTCCGAGCCGAGCAGCGGGTTGCCGTAGTCGGCCGTGGGCAGGAACTCCGAGAAGCACTCCACGACCGGCACGGGCACCGCCACCGTGGTGTCGGCCGGCGCCGCGGGGCAGGCCCCGGTCGCCGCGTTGGTGTTGCCGGCGACCACCTGCGCGAGGTCGGGGAAGGTGCGCGAGGGGTTGCCGTCGACGAGGTTCTGGTCGGGCGAGGGCGACTGCAGCGACTCCTCGCTACTGACGTCGGCATAGCGGCCGAAGACCCGGAAGAGCGGACCTGCGGTCTTGGTGTTGCTGACCAGCGCTGTGCCCTGCGCCTCCGAGCCGGTGTCGTTCTGCTCCCAGAGGTAGGTCAGCGTGGTGCCGGCGTCGAGGTCGCTGCCGGAGCCGGTCAGGGTGAAGGGCGTGCGGGCCGGGATCGTCTTGTCGGCCGGCGCCACGGCGGTCGGGGCGTGGTTGGTGGTCGTCTGCACGACGTCGCCCTGGTTGCCACCCGGACCACCCTGCTGCTGGACACCGATGAAGGCGGTCATGCCGTTGACGGCCAGCACCTCCAGGCGCGGCACGTCCTCCCCGGAACCGGCGCCGGGCAGCTCGAAGAAGAGCTGGAAGCCCCCGTCGTTGGGCAGGGTGTCGCCGTCGTAGCCACCCAGTGTCGGGGCCAGGCCCGTCAGCTGGTTCATCGCGATCTGGACCTGGAGTGCGTTGTAGGAGAAGTTGTTGGTGATCGTGGCTGTGCGCCCCTCGAAGCCCAAGGTGACCGAGTCGGTCGGGGCGTCGAAGCCACCGAACGTCACGGTCTGCACCTCGTCGACGGTCGACGGCTCCGCGGTGACCACCGCGGTGATCTCGTCGATGCTGCGCTGGGAGAAGTAGGGGTCGGAGTGCGGCTGCAGGTTGTCCTGCCCGCAGATGCCGGCGTAGGCCATGACCGAGGAGCCCGAGCCGGGCTCGACCGAGGTGCCGCCGTTGCGGTTGGTGAGCGAGCAGTTGACCTGGGTGCCGTCGAAGGTGTGGTTGCCGCCCATCTGGTGGCCGATCTCGTGCGCGACGTAGTCGACGGCGTAGAAGTCGCCCTTCGGGTCCGGCAGTCCCGTGCAGCCCGAGGCCTTGCTGGCGCCGCCGACGACGCCGAGGCCGGCGATGCCGCCTCCGTTGATGCCCAGGCCGATGTGGCCGATGTCGAAGGAGTCGGCGCCGACGATCTGGCCGAGGACGAACTCGGTGCGCGTCAGGAGCGCCCCCGTGCAGCCGCCGGTCTCGGGGTCGAGGTCGGCGGCGTCGTAGCAGCCGTTGAGACCGCAGGGACCGTCGGGCCCGGTCGCCTTGACGAGGGTGTCGAGGTTGAGCAGCGGGGTCTGCTCGATGAGCTGGAAGCGGATCGCGAGGTCATCGTTGTAGACCTGGTTGACCCGGTTGATCAGGGTGTTCTTGGCCGCAAGCACGTTGGCGGAGCCGAACTCCGCGGCATAGCTCGGGTCCGTGACCAGGGCCAGGCGGAAGGTGCGTCGCTGCACCAGCTCGCCGGCCCGGGCAGCGTCGGCCAGGCCGGTCGCCGGCGCCAGGATCTCGCTGGTGTCGGCCAGGTCGCGCTCCACGAACGCCTCGGCCGAGCGCGGGACGGCGGTGCCGAAGTAGGCCAGGTGCTCGGTGACCCCCCGGCCGCGGTAGGCCGGGTCGACGTACCAGGAGCGGGCGCCGAGCGGACCGCGCACGGAGGCGTGGAAGCCCAGGGGCGTGAGGTCGAGGCGGATGGTGCGGGTCGGGTCGGTGACCCCGGTGCCGGCATAGGTGCGGATCTCGGGGTGGCGTGCGGCGAGCGCGGGCGCCATCACGGAGTCCTCGACGACGGAGAACACCTGCGTGCCGCCGGTGGGCGTCGGCACCTCCACCCGTCGGGCGGTCCCGTCGCCGCCGACGCGCCCCCCGGTGAGCGCGGCCCGTGCCCGGGCAGCGTCGAGGCGGAACGCACGGAAGGTCCGCGGAGCGACCGTCACCTCGCGGGAGCGATCGAGCCGGAAGCCGGCCAGCCGGTCGAAGAGGCGGGCGACCTGTCGGTCCGCGGAGGGCGAGGCCCCCGGGCCCGCCGCCTGCGCCGGTGCGGCGAGGAGGAACGGGAGCAGTGCCGCGGCGAGAGCCAGCACGACGGTGATGCACAGCAGGCGAGGAGCGCGTGAGACCACGGAGAGCCACCTAGGCGTGGGGTGGAGCGGGACGGAACGGGGCGGGATGGAGCGGTGGGGGGGGGG
>NZ_CALRWD010000035.1:0-43212 GCF_943371775.1 Nocardioides psychrotolerans | reverse complement strand
TCGCTGGCGCTCCTCGGGCTCGACCAGCGAGTGTTTCGGTGGTCGAGCCGCGAGGGCCGCCAGGCCCGAGGGTGTCGAGACCCGGTGAGGTGCCTGGGGTCTCGGGGCACGTCGTACGTCCTGGGTCTCGACGCGACCGGATCCGCAGGACCTTCTAGGCTCGGCCCATGACCGCCATGTACCTGCCGACGTTCTACGTCAAGCAGAAGTTCGCGATGACCACCAACCGCTACGAGCTGTTCGCGGCCAACCCCGACGGCACCTTCGGGCAGTCGATGGGCGTGGCGCAGCAGAAGCGGCTGGCCTTCAAGGAGGAGGTCACCTTCTACGCCGACGACACGATGACCCGGCCCGTCTTCAGCTTCAAGGCGCGCAAGAAGATCGACCTCAACGCCGGCTACGACATCTTCGACGAGGCCCACAACCAGATCGGGTTCTTCCGCAAGGACTTCGGCGCCAGCCTGATGCGCTCGACCTTCCACATCGAGGGGCCGGGCTACGCCGGCACCGGCCAGGAGCGCAGCCAGGCGATCGCGATCATCCGGCGCTTCACCGACATCCCGTTCCTGCCGATCCACTTCGACTTCGTCGGCGCCAACGGCGAGCCGCTCCTCGGGGTGGAGCGCCAGGGTTCGGTGCGCGACAAGTACACCGTCCACGTGCCCGACCAGCGCATCGACTTCCGCGTCGCCGCGGCGATGGCGGTCGGGCTCGACGCGCTCATGCAGCGCTAGGTCCGTGCTGTTCCCGGAGGCCCGCCGCGCCGTCGAGGCGGCGGCGGGCGAGCTGGCCGTGCACGACCCCGCCTTCGACATCGTCGCGGCACGCGCCGAGGCGCAGCGGGTCGCACTCGCCGAGCCGCGTGAGGACGTCGGTGCGGTGAGGGACGTCGACGCGGACGGCGTGCCGTGCCGGCTCTACGTCCCCCAGGACGCCCAGCCCGGGGTGGTGGTGCACCTGCACGGCGGCGGCTTCGTGCTCAACGACGTCGAGGTCCACGACGCCTCGGCCCGGCGGTTGGCCAACCGCACCCGCACGGCCGTGCTGAGCGTCGACTACCGGCGCCCGCCCGAGCACCGCTTCCCGGCGGCTCCCGACGACGTCGACACGGTGCTCGCCTGGCTGGCACGCGAGGGCGCGACCCACGGCCTCGACGGCCCGACGTACGCCCACGGCGACAGCGCCGGCGCCAACCTCGCGCTGGTCGCGGCCCTGCGCCACCCGGGGCGCTTCGACGCGGTCGTGCTGATCTATCCGTTCCTCGACCCCCAGCAGGGCTTCGACTCCTACACGACGGCCGCCGACGGCTTCGACCCGCGCGAGGCCGCCTGGTACTGGGCGCAGTACGCCGGCAGCCCGGCGGACCTCGCCGATCCCGACCTCGCGCCGCTGCTTGCCGAGCCCGACCGGCTCGCCACGCTGCCCCCGACGCTGGTGGTGACCGCCGAGCACGACCCCCTGCGCGACGAGGGCGAGCACCTCGCGGTGCTGCTCGCGGAGCAGGGGGTCGACGTGGTGGCCACTCGTTACCTCGGGCAGACCCACGGCTTCTGGCGCCACGACCGGGTCTTCCCGGCCGCCGGTCAGCTGATGCTCCAGGTGGCCGGCTTCCTCGACGGGATCAGGAGCCGTAGGTCTGCAGGGTGATGCGCGAGGCGACGCGGGACGCGCGCTCGCAGTCGCCGCCGATTGTGCAGCGCACCAGCACCTCGCGGTGCTTGCCGTCGATGCGCAGGTTCATCACGACGAGGAACGCCCTGCTGCCCTCGAGGACCAGTTGATCGTTGTCGTTGAAGGCGTCGTTGTAGCCGCCTTCGTAGGTCCTCAGGATCCGGCCGGTGCGGACGTCGCGCATCTGCGGTGAGTAGGTCTCGTACTCGGTGGTGAGCAGTACGGAGCCGTCGCCCGAGAGGTCGAAGGGGATCATCTCGTTCTCGAACCCTTGCTTCCAGACCACCCGGTCGGGCTGCGAGATCCGACGGAGCTCCGTGCCGTCGGAGGTGGCGTTGGCGAACCAGCCGTGCCGCAGGCTCGCGAACCTGACGTCGGAGTAGCGGTTGCCCGCCTGCACCCAGACCCGCTCGAACGTGCCGTCGCCCCGCCAGGCCTTGAGGACGCGCGAGCTGCCGATGAGCGCGCGGTGGGGCGTGACGTCGAGCAGGGTCCAGAACTCCTCCTCGGTCGAGATCCACGTGCGTCGGACGGTGCCGTCGACCAGGCTCACCTTCGCCAGCCGGGTGCGGTAGCGGGCGTCCGTGCTCGCGACGTAGAGCACGTCGCCGGCGATCTGCCACTCGCCCCCGCGGAAGAGGTCGCGGTGCGGCTCCCCGACGCGGACGACCCGGCCGGACGGTCGCACCCTGAAGGCCGCGCTCCTCCCGGCGCCGTACGGCGCCCAGACGATCGCGTCCCGCCGCCAGGCGCCGATCAGGCGGGCGCCGCCGGTGACCTCCGCGGGTGGGGTGAAGGTGACGGTGCGACCGCCCGGGAAGCGGACCACGTTGCCGACCATCGAGATGACCCGCGGTGCCGGACCGCGCTCCAGCCGGAGCGGGTGCTGCAAGGTGTCCGGAGGACCTGTCGGCGCCCGTACGGCGGCCGGGGCCGAGGCGGGCAGCAGGCTCACGGTGAGGGCGGCGAGGACGCCCGCGGCGAGGGCGGCGAGGCGGCGGGGGTGATGAGGCACAGGATCTCCCGAGAACGATCGTGGATGGGGTGTGACGTGGGGCTCTTCCAGAAGGTGTGACGCCTGGACGGCACGTCGGGTTGTCGCCGCCGTCTGAAAAGATGCGCGCCATGCGCGTCCACGTGGGATCCGACCATGCCGGCCTCGAGCTCAAGGACCACCTGGTGGCCTGGTTGAGCGAGCACGGCTACGAGCCCGTCGACCACGGCCCCTTCGTCTACGACGCCCTCGACGACTACCCCGTCTTCTGCCTGCGCGCCGCGGAGGGCGTGGCCGAGGACCGGACCGCGGGGCTCGACAGCCTCGGCGTGGTCGTCGGCGGCTCCGGCAATGGCGAGCAGATGGCCGCCAACAAGGTCGCGGGCATCCGCTCGGCACTCGTCTGGTCGGAGGAGACCGCGGTGCTCGCCCGCGAGCACAACGACGCCAACGTCGTGTCGGTCGGCGGCCGCATGCACTCGCTCGAGGACATGACCCGCTTCGTCGAGGTCTTCCTCGCCACCCCCTTCTCCGGCGACGAGCGCCACGTGCGGCGGATCGCCCAGCTGGGCTCCTACGAGCGCACCGGTGACCTCCCGCCGCTGCCGGAGTCCGCCGTCCGCGATGCCTGACCGCGATGCCTGAGGGCCACACCCTCCACCGGCTGGCCCGTGACCTGACCGACGCGTTCGCCGGTCGCACCGTGAGCGTGGGCAGCCCCCAGGGGCGCTTCGCCGACTCCGCCGCCCTGCTCGACGGCCAGGTGCTCGAGAGCGCCGAGTCCTGGGGCAAGCACCTCTTCATCGGCTTCCCGGGTGAGGTCTTCGTCCACGTCCACCTCGGTCTCTACGGCACCTTCGCGGTGCACCCGGACGTCGAGGAGGTCCCCGAGCCGGTCGGCCAGGTGCGCCTGCGCCTCGTGGCCCGCGATGCGCGGGGCTCGTCGTACGCCGACCTGCGCGGCGCCACCGCCTGCGACCTGGTCACCCGCGAGCAGCGCGACGCCGTCCTCGCCCGCATCGGCCCCGACCCGTTGCGCCTCGACCAGGACCCGGACCGGGCCTGGGACCGGATCCGGCGCAGCCGCTCGGCCATCGGCGGGCTGCTCATGGACCAGTCGGTCCTGGCAGGTGTCGGCAACGTCTACCGCGCCGAGGTCCTCTTCCGGCACCGCACGCACCCCCTGCGGCCCGGCAACACGCTCCAGGTGAGCCGTTGGACGGCGATGTGGGACGACCTCGTGGTGCTCATGGCCGAGGGGGTGCGCACCGGTCGCATCGACACCGTGCGTCCCGAGCACACGCCTGAGGCGATGGGCCGCCCGCCACGGGCCGACGACCACGGCGGCGAGGTCTACGTCTACCGCCGTCACGGCCAGCCGTGCCTGGTGTGCGGCGCCTCGGTGCGCACCGACGTCCTCCAGGCGCGCAACGTCTTCTGGTGTCCGCGTTGCCAGCCCACGTTCCGCTCGCGGGCCCTACGCTGAGGCCCTCCCCTCCGCCCCCAGGAAGCCCATGACTGCCACCGTCGACGCGCAGCGCTCCGCCGTGGCGCCTCCGTGGCGCCGCGCGTGGTCGCGCTACCGGCGTCGCGGCCTGACCGCGGAGACCCGGATCGCGTTCTGGCTCGTGGTGGTCGCCGTGGGCATCACCCTCGCCGTCGCCGTGTGGCCGGTGGATATGCCGTTCGTGGCGCTGATGCTGCCGCTGCTCGCGGCCAGCATCCTGCTGGGACCGCGCTCCTTGCCGTGGTTCGTCATCTTCCTGATGGTCCTCGTGACGGTCACCGTGACCCTCCAGGTCGACATCACCCCCCGCATCGTCGCTGCCACGGCCGTGCAGTTCGCCATGGGCTCCTTCGTGCTCGCGACCAGCTTCCGGCGCTCCAGCCTCGGCGTCGGCGGCATGCGCGGCGAGTCGATGTTCATCGACCTGCGCGACCGCATCCTCACCCAGGGCGGCATCCCCGCCCTGCCGGAGGGCTGGCTGGTCCAGTCGGCCCTCACCTCGGCCGGCGGCACGCCGTTCGCCGGTGACTTCGTGGTCGCGTCGCGGCGTCCCGACGGGTCGGCCCTCGACGTCGTCGTGGTCGACGTCTCGGGCAAGGGGGAGGAGGCCGGCACGCGCGCCCTGCTGCTCTCCGGGTCGTTCGGCGGCCTGCTCGGCGCCCTGCCGCCCGACCAGTTCCTGCCTGCGGCCAACGACTACCTCCTGCGCCAGGACTGGGACGAGGGCTTCGCGACCGCCGTCCACCTCTCGCTCGACCTCGCCAGCGGCGACTTCCAGATCCGTACGGCGGGCCACCCGCCGGCCGCGCACCGCCTGGCCGGGTCCGGTCGCTGGTCGGTGCTGCGCACGGACGGGCCGATCCTGGGGCTCATCGACGAGGCGGAGTTCCACTGCGCGACCGGCCGTCTCGGGCGCGGCGACGCGCTGCTGCTCTACACCGACGGCATGGTCGAGGAGCCCCGGCGCGACATCGACCTGGGCATCGACCGGATGCTGGGCCAGGCCGAGTCGCTGCTGCGCGGCTCCTTCGACGGAGCGGCCGCCCGCCTCACCGAGGCGCTCGGGTCGCGCGACGACGACCGCGCGATGCTGGTCGTCCACCGCACCTGACGAGCGCGGGTGGTGCGGCGGTGGGGGCGTGTCCGCCCGGCGGGGCCGTTTGGGGGTCTGTGCCGCCCGTGTGGCACGATGACAACCGCACATTTCACGCTCAGGACGGGTGTGAGGTGAGGCGCGCGGATGTAGCTCAATGGTAGAGCTCCAGTCTTCCAAACTGATTACGCGGGTTCGATTCCCGTCATCCGCTCCAAGGAGCTCCTCCGCACCCGCGGAGGGCGTCTTGAGCACGCAAGACGGGGCGTAGCGTAGTGGCTAGCGCGCCTGCTTTGGGAGCAGGAGACCGCAGGTTCGAGTCCTGTCGCCCCGACGCACCAGCCTTTCAATCCACATCCATGAGGAGAACACCTGTGAAGAGCGCCGTCGAGAACTTGAGCCCGACCAGGGCCAAGCTGACTGTCGAGGTGCCCTTCGAGGAGCTCAAGCCGAGCCTCGACGCGGCCTACAAGAAGATCGCCCAGCAGATCAACATCCCCGGCTTCCGCCGCGGCAAGGTGCCCCCGATGGTCATCGACCGTCAGGTCGGGCGCGGCACCGTGCTGGACGAGGCGATCAACGAGGTGCTGCCGCAGAAGTACATCGAGGCCCTCCAGGCCAACGACCTCCAGCCGCTCGCGCAGCCCGAGATCGAGGTCACCAAGTTCGAGGACAACGAGACCCTCGAGTTCACCGCCGAGGTCGACGTGAAGCCGAGCATCGAGCTGCCCTCCTACGAGGGCATCGAGGCCGAGGTCGAGGACGTCACGGTCTCCGACGACGACGTCGACGAGCAGGTCAAGGCCCTGCGCGAGCGCTTCGCGACCCTGACCGACGTCGAGCGCCCCGCCGCCGACGGCGACTTCGTCGTGCTCGACCTCAAGGCCGTCAAGGACGGCGAGGTCGTCGAGGGCGCCGAGGTCACCGGCATGAGCTACCAGGTCGGGCGCGGTGGCATGGTCGAGGGCCTCGACGAGGCGCTGGTCGGTCTGTCCGCCGGCGAGGACAAGACGTTCTCCTCCGAGCTCGTGGGTGGCGACCAGGTCGGCGAGGCCGTCGAGATCCAGGTCAGCATCAGCCAGGTCCAGGAGCAGGAGCTGCCGGAGTTCGACGACGACTTCGCCCAGCAGGCCTCCGAGTTCGACACGATCGAGGAGCTCTCCGCCGACGTGCGCGAGCGCCTCGGCCGGGGCAAGCGCCTCGAGCAGGCTGCCGCCGCGCGCGACGCCGTCCTCGAGGTCCTGCTCGAGAAGGTCTCCGTGCCGCTCCCCGAGAGCATGGTCACCGACGAGCTCAACGCCCGCCGACAGAACATCGAGCAGCAGCTCGCCTACGCCGGCATCTCGATGGAGAAGTACCTCGAGGACGAGGAGCAGACGGTCGAGGAGTTCGAGGCCGACCTCGACCGCCGGGTCCGCGACGCCGTCGCCGCGCAGTTCATCCTCGACGAGATCGCGAAGAAGGAGGAGCTCGGCGTCGACCAGCAGGAGCTCTCCAGCCACCTGGTGCGCCGGGCCCAGCAGTCGGGTCAGGACCCCCAGGAGTTCGCCAACCACATGTTCGAGCACAACCACATCCCGGAGATGGTCCAGGAGATCCTGCGCGGCAAGGCGCTCGCTGCGATCGTCGAGACCGCGGTCGTCAAAGACGCCTCCGGCAACGTGGTGGAGCTGAAGAACCTGCGTCCCGACGGCACGATCGGTGAGCCCGAGGCCCCCGCGGCCGAGGCCGACGAGGTGGCTGCGGAGTCGGACGAGACCCCCGCGGAGTCGGACGAGGCTCCCGCCCAGGCCTGATCCGGGCCGATCCTGGTGTGACACGGACCCTGCCGGATTGAGTGCACAACTGTGCACTCGATCCGGTAGGGTCCTGCCATGTCCGAAGCCTCCGTGGTCCCGCCAGGTCCCAGTGTCGTCGACGCCCTGTCGCTGCTCTCCGAGGTCGCCGGGGAGCTCGTCGTCAAGAGCGCGCGCGACACCCACTTCGCCATCGCCGACCGCGTGGGCAGCGTGGCCCGCCGCGCCACCGGCGGCACCTCGACGGTCCCCGACCTCCTCCACCGCGGCATCGCCGGAGCGGTCTACGGCGGCCTGACCGCCGGCCTCCACGCGGCCTCGGTCGGCCTGGACAAGCTCGCCGCCACCGGTGTCGGCCCCCGTCTCGAGGAGACGCCGCGCGGTCGGTTCGTCAGCTCGGCCGTCAACGGCCTGATCGGCGACACCCTGCTGCGCGACCGGCCCCAGATGGCGATCCCGATGGCCGTGCGCCTCGAGGGGCGCGACGTCGACCTCGCCCACGACGCCCTCGCCTCGTCGTACCCCGACGCGAGCGGGCGCCTGGTCGTCTTCCTGCACGGCCTGTGCGAGAACGAGTCCTACTGGGACCTGCACCGCGACGACCTCGGCACGACCTACGGCGAGGCGCTGGCCGGGCAGGGGTGGTCGCCGGTCTTCCTGCGCGCCAACACGGGACTGTCGCTGCGCGAGAACGGCGTCGCGCTGGCCGCGCTGATGCAGCGTCTGGTCGACGCGTGGCCGGTCCCGGTGACGCGGGTCGCCCTGGTCGGTCACTCCCTCGGCGGGCTGGTGATCCGTGCGGCCGGTGCCGTCGCCGCCGAGCCGCCGGCCTCGGGCCGGCCGTGGGCCGAGCGCATCTCCGACGTCATCACCCTCGGCACGCCCCATCTCGGCGCCCCGATCGCGTGGGGGATCGGTCACGGCAGCCGAGGGCTCGCCCGGCTGCCCGAGACGGCGGCGTTCGGGCGGATCCTCGACTGGCGCTCGGTCGGCGTCCACGACCTCGTCGCCGGGCTCGCGGAGGACGTGCCCCCGCTCCCGCACGCGCGTTACCGCCTGGTCGCGGCGACCCTCACGCAGTCGCAGCGCCACCCCGTGGGGCACGTCGTCGGCGACCTGCTGGTGCGCCCACGCTCGGCCTACGGGCGCGACAAGCGCGGAGGGGACCTCTTCCCGGGCGCCGACGTCCTGCACGTCGGTCGCTCCGACCACTTCGGCCTGCTGAACCACCCCGAGGTCCACGCCGCCATGCGAGACTGGCTCGCGTGAGCGCTGATCGTGAGCTGCGCGTCGAGACGGTCGTCGACGCCGCCCCGGACCTGGTGTGGTCGCTGCTGACCGACTTCTCGAAGATGGCGCGGTGGAGCCCCGAGCTGGTGCGGATGGTGCCCCTCAAGCCGGGTGGGCTCCGCGTCGGACAGGCCTATCTCGGGATCAACCGCCGCAAGGCCGTCGTGTGGCCGACCCGGTCGGTCGTCGCGGTCCTGGAGCCCGGGCGCAGCCTCGCCTGGGACACCCGCTCGAGCGGGGCGCGGTGGATCTGGGAGCTCTCGGCCGAGGGGTCCGGCACCCGTGTCGTGCACCGCCGACCGGTGCCCACGTCGCTCACGGCGATCAGCCGTGCCTTCGCCCCGTTGTTCCTCGGCGGCAGCGACGGCCATGCCGACGAGCTCGAGCAGGGGATGGCCGAGACCGTGGCCCGGCTGAAGGCCAGCGCCGAGTCCACCTGAGGGAAATCTGCTGTCGGCGAACAGGGGCCCAATGCCCGTGGAACTGTCGGTCCTTCGGGCTAGTGTCGAGCACGTGAACCAGATTCCCAGTCCCGCAGGCTCGTCGCACGGCCCCCAGATGGGCGCGGGCGGCGGGCTCAACGTCCTCGACGACCACATCTACCAGCGGCTGCTGCGAGAGCGCATCGTGTTCCTCGGCTCCGAGGTGCGCGACCAGAACGCCAACGCGATCTGCGCCCAGCTGCTCCTGCTCTCGGCGGAGGACCCCGAGGCCGACATCTTCCTGCACATCAACTCGCCCGGTGGCTCCGTGGACGCCGGCATGGCGATCTACGACACCATGAACTACATCCCCAACGACGTGGCGACCGTCGGCATGGGTCTGGCCGCCTCGATGGGCCAGTTCCTCCTCTGCGCGGGCACCAAGGGCAAGCGCTACGCCCTGCCGCACGCGCGGATCATGATGCACCAGCCGTCGTCCGGCATGGGTGGCTCGGCCTCGGACATCAAGATCCAGGCGCAGCAGTCGCTGCACATCAAGAAGGTCCTCCTCGAGCTCATCGCGGAGCACACCGGCCAGACGGTCGAGCAGATCGAGAACGACGCCGACCGCGACCGCTGGTTCACCGCCGACCAGGCGCTGGAGTACGGCCTGGTCGACCAGGTCATCAAGAGCGCTCGCGACGCTGCCGACGAGGGCCGCCCTGCGCGGCAGAAGGGCTGAGTGCCATGAACTACTACATCCCCCAGTGGGAGGAGCGGACCTCCTACGGGTTCCGCCGCATCGACCCCTACGGCAAGCTCTTCGAGGACCGCATCATCTTCCTCGGCTCGCCGATCTCCGACGACGTTGCCAACGCCGTCATGGCGCAGCTGCTCTGCCTGGAGTCGATGAACCCCGACCAGGACATCCAGATCTACATCAACTCGCCCGGTGGCTCCTTCACGGCGCTCACCGCGATCTACGACACGATGAAGTTCATCACCCCCGACGTGCAGACCGTCTGCCTCGGCCAGGCGGCCTCGGCGGCCGCGATCCTGCTCGGTGCGGGTGCACCCGGCAAGCGGATGGCCCTGCCCAACAGCCGGATCCTCATCCACCAGCCCTACACGGAGGGCACGTTCGGCCAGACCTCGGACATCGAGATCCAGGCCAACGAGATCCTCCGGATGCGCGAGCTGCTCGAGAAGATGATCAGCGACCACACGGGTCGTGATGTCGAGCAGGTCAGCCGGGACATCGAGCGCGACAAGATCCTCACCGCCGCCCAGGCCATCGACTACGGCCTGATCGACACAGTGCTCGACTCGCGCAAGGCATCGACGCTCGCCCTGACCTGATCAGGCACGCTGGCCACCTGACCTGACCAGGTGGCCAGACTTGTCCGGAGGTTGCCGTGTCCGACCCCCTCGCGGGGGTCCCAGCAGGTACCTTCGGGTGGTTTGCACCAACGCTCGACTCGCTCAACCGCATTCAAGGAGATGACCCCGTGGCACGCATCGGTGACGGAGGCGACCTGCTGAAGTGTTCCTTCTGCGGCAAGAGCCAGAAGCAGGTCAAGAAGCTGATCGCCGGCCCCGGCGTCTACATCTGCGACGAGTGCATCGACCTCTGCAACGAGATCATCGAGGAGGAGCTCAGCGAGGGCACCGAGGTCAGCCTCGAGGAGCTGCCCAAGCCGAAGGAGATCTTCGACTTCCTCAACTCCTACGTCATCGGGCAGGAGCAGGCCAAGAAGTCGCTCGCCGTGGCGGTCTACAACCACTACAAGCGCGTGCAGGCCGGCCTCCAGCCGGTGGCCGGCAAGCACAGCAAGGACGAGGTCGTCGAGGTCGCCAAGAGCAACATCTTGGTCATCGGCCCGACCGGTTGCGGCAAGACCTACCTCGCGCAGACGCTCGCCCGCATGCTCAACGTCCCGTTCGCGATCGCGGACGCCACGGCGTTGACCGAGGCCGGCTACGTCGGTGAGGACGTCGAGAACATCCTCCTCAAGCTGATCCAGGCCGCCGACTACGACGTCAAGAAGGCCGAGACCGGCATCATCTACATCGACGAGATCGACAAGGTCGCCCGCAAGGCGGAGAACCCCTCGATCACGCGCGACGTCTCCGGCGAGGGCGTGCAGCAGGCGCTGCTCAAGATCATCGAGGGCACCACCGCCTCGGTCCCGCCCCAGGGCGGCCGCAAGCACCCGCACCAGGAGTTCATCCAGATCGACACCACCAACATCCTCTTCGTGGTGGGTGGTGCGTTCGCGGGCCTCGAGCACATCGTCGAGCAGCGGGTCGGCAAGAAGAACCTCGGCTTCACCGCCGACGTCCGCACCGCGGCCGAGCGCGACGCCGAGGACCTGCTCGCGCAGGTGCGTCCCGAGGACCTCACGAAGTTCGGCCTGATCCCCGAGTTCATCGGCCGTCTGCCGTTGATCGCCAGCGTGACCAAGCTCGACCAGGACGCGCTCGTGCAGATCCTGACCGAGCCGCGCAACGCGCTGGTCAAGCAGTACCAGAAGCTCTTCGAGCTCGACGGTGTCGAGCTGGAGTTCACCGAGGACGCCATCAAGGCCATCGCGGACAAGGCGATGGAGCGTGGCACCGGCGCTCGTGGGCTGCGCGCCATCATCGAGGAGGTCCTCCTCCATGTGATGTACGACGTGCCCTCGCGTGGTGACATCGCCAAGGTCATCGTGACCGGTGAGGTCGTGCTCGAGGACGTCGCGCCGACCCTGGTCCCGCGCGAGTCCGAGGCCAAGAAGAAGAAGTCCGCCTGACCCGCTCTCGCTGGCAGACGTCGTGGTCTAGACACCCTCGCCGCTCACGTAGCCCGAGTTTGACCTGCCTCGTTGGCCGACCAGACTGGAAGCCAACATCCGGGTAGGCGAGGTCACGTGGGGGACACGAGCATGAGCAGGGAGCAGCGCCGGCCGTTGGTGGCCTTCTGCGCCGTGGCGATGGTCTGCGCCGTCATCATGGTCAGCGCCCTGCGCAGCGACGCCGTGCGCGGCTTCCTGACCACCGGCATCGAGTCCGTGCAGGAGGTGGCCTCGGGCGTCGAGATCGCCCCCCGGCCGCCCGTCAAGGCTGCTCCCGCTGCTGTGCCCGAGCCCGCCCCTGCTCCCGCGGTGGTCGAGGTGACGCGCCAGGTCGTGTCGACGCCGACCCACTCGACGTCCCGCCCCGATCGAGGCCGCGGGGCCAAGCCCGGCACGAACCACGGTGGCCGCGGCCCGGGTGATCGCGGACGCGGGTCCCACGACGGCGACCGCGCCGGCGGTGGCAAGGGACAGGGCCACGGCCACGGCACTGCTCACGGGTCGAAGCACGGTGACCGCGACGAGGACCGCGATCGCGGCGACAAGGGCAAGGGTCACGGGGCCAAGCACGGGGACCGCGACAAGGGCGACAAGGGCCACAAGGGCAAGGGCCACAAGGGCAAGGGCCACAAGAACAAGGGCGACAAGGGCAAGGGCCACCGGGGTCACCGGTAGCCCTCGCCTCATGCGTTGAGCATCACTCCGTCGGTGCCAGCTCCGCGGCCACGGACAGCTCGGTGGCGTCGGTGACGGTGAAGACCAGGTCACCCGTGATCTTGCCTGACGAGCGCAGGTCCGGCGCGGCGAGCTCGGCGGCGCGCACGAGGAGCTCGGGCCCGGAGATCTCCACGCGGGACAGCTCGGCGCGCATCGACACCTTGGCCTGGGACTTCGCGCTGCGGATCCCGACCAGGGCCGAGGCGACCGCGTCGACGGCAGCCGGGTCCGACGCGGCTGCGGAGCCGAGCTCGGCGACCAGCGGCCACTCGCTGCGGTGGATCGAGCCCTCCTGCCACCACGACCAGACCTCCTCGGTCACGTAGGGCAGGAACGGCGCGAGGAGGCGCAGCTGCACCTTCAGGGCCAGCGCGAGCGTCGCCTTGGCCGACTCCGTGGGAGCGCCACCGTCCTCAGCGTAGGCACGGCCCTTGACGAGCTCGACGTAGTCGTCGCAGAACTCCCAGAAGAACTTCTCGCTGACCTCGAGCGCGGTGGTGTAGTCGTAGGCCTCGAAGGCGTCCGTGGCCTTGGTGACGACGGCGGCCAGTCGTCCCAGGAGGGCGCAGTCGATGGGCTCGGTGACCTCCACCGAGTTGGCCGACGTCGCGCCCACGCCCCCGAGGACGAACTTCGAGACGTTGAGGACCTTCATCGCCAGGCGACGACCGACCTTCATCTGCGACTCGTCGAAGGGGGAGTCGAGCCCGGGGCGGGCGATGGCGGCGCGCCAACGGACCGCATCGGCGCCGTACTTGCCGAGGATCTCGTCAGGGACGACGACGTTGCCCTTGGACTTCGACATCTTCTTGCGGTCGGGGTCGACGATGAAGCCCGAGATGAGGGCGTGCGACCACGGTGCGGCGTGGTTCTCGAAGTGGGCGCGCACGACGCGGGAGAACAGCCAGGTGCGGATGATGTCGTGGGCCTGGGTGGCGAGGTCCATCGGGAAGACGCGCTGCCACAGGTCGTCGTCGGTCTCCCAGCCGCCGGCGATCTGGGGCGTGAGCGACGAGGTCGCCCAGGTGTCCATCACGTCGGGGTCGCCCAGGAAGCCGCCGGGCTTGCCGCGCTGCTCCTCGGAGTAGCCGTGCGGCGCCTGCGTGGACGGGTCGACCGGCAGCTCGGCCTCGGCGGGCATCAGCGGGTGGGCGTAGTCGGGCTCGCCGTCCTCGTCGAGGGGGTACCAGACGGGGAAGGGGATGCCGAAGAAGCGCTGGCGCGAGATCAGCCAGTCGCCGTTGAGGCCGCCGACCCAGTTGTCGTAGCGGTGGCGCATGTGCGCGGGCAGCCACTGGATCTCGCCGGCACGGTCGAGCATCTCGGTGCGCAGGGCGGCGTCGCGGCCGCCGTTGCGGATGTACCACTGGCGGGTGGCCACGATCTCGAGGGGCTTGTCGCCCTTCTCGTAGAAGTTGGCCATGCGCTGGGTCGGGGTCGGCTCGCCGACCAGGTCGCCGGACTCGCGCAGCGCGGCGACCATGGCCTCGCGGGCGGAGAAGACGGTCTTGCCGGCCAGCTCGGCGTAGGCCGTGGCGGCGCGCTCGGCGGCGAGCCACTCCGGCGTCTCGCGCAGGAAGCGGCCGTCGCGGCCGATCACGGTGCGGACCGGCAGGTCGAGCTCACGCCACCAGGTGACGTCGGTGAGGTCGCCGAAGGTGCAGCACATCGCGATGCCCGCGCCCTTGTCCATCTCGGCGGCGGGGTGGGCGACGACCGGGATCTCCACGCCGAAGACCGGCGAGGTGACGGTCGTGCCGAAGAGCGGCTGGTAGCGCTCGTCGTCGGGGTGCGCGATGAGGGCGACCACGCTGGGGATCAGCTCGGGACGGGTGGTCTCGATCGCGACCGTCTCGCCGTCAGGCCGGTGGAAGGTCACGCGGTGGTAGGCGCCGGCGTAGTCGCGGGCCTCGAGCTCGGCCTGGGCGACGGCGGTCTGGAACGTGACGTCCCAGAGCGTCGGTGCGTCCTGGAGGTAGGCCTCGCCACGGGCGTAGTTGCGCAGGAACGCCGTCTGGCTGACCTTCTGCGCCTTGGCGCCGATCGTCGTGTAGGTCTGGTCCCAGTCGACGGAGAGGCCCAGGGTGCGCCACAGGGACTCGAAGACCTGCTCGTCCTCCACGACGAGCCGGTTGCACAGCTCGACGAAGTTGGGACGCGAGATCGGGACCTGCTTCTTGGGGTCCGGCTTCTCCGGCGGGGTGAAGTCGGCGTCGTAGGGCAGCGAGGGGTCGCAGCGCACACCGAAGTAGTTCTGGACGCGGCGCTCGGTCGGCAGCCCGTTGTCGTCCCAGCCCATCGGGTAGAAGACCGACTTGCCGCGCATGCGCTGGAAGCGCGCGATCAGGTCGGTGTGGCTATAGGAGAAGACGTGCCCGACGTGCAGGCTGCCGCTGACGGTCGGCGGCGGGGTGTCGATGGAGAAGACGTTCTCGCGCGGCTGGGTGCGGTCGAAGGCGTAGGTGCCGTCGGCCTTCCACTGCGCCGACCACTTGTCCTCGAGACCCTCGAGGGCCGGCTTCTCGGGTACGACGACGGCGCCGCTGTCGGTGCGCGTCTCGTCCGGTGCCTGGCTGTCGATGATCTCGGTCATGCACAAATCCTAGTGGTGGCCATCACCCGCTTTATCCACTGGTCCCGAGCGCGTGACGACGCCTAGGTTCTGGGGATGGCGCACGTGGAGTTCTTCGACGATCCCGGCTCCTTCCTCGACGCCGCCGGGTCCCACCTGCAGCAGGACCCGGTGCTGACCACCGTGGTGTCGAGCGTGTCGCACCAGCTGCTCGCTGCCGACCGTCGCGGCGAGACCCGGGGCGAGCACCCCCGCTGGTGGGCCGTGGTCCGCGAGGGCGACGACGTGGGCGGTGTCGCGATGCGGACGGCGCCCTTCGCGCCGTACTGGCTCTATGTCCTGTCGATGCCCGAGACCGCCGCGCGCGCCCTCGCTCGGGCCGTCCTCGACCGCGGCGAGACGGTCACGGCCGTCAACGGCGCGCTGGTCGCGAGCGGCCACGTCGCCGACGAGATCTCCCGCGCGACGGGGGGTGGGGTGAAGATCCATGAGCACATGCGCCTGTGGGAGGTCACCGAGGTGGTGGCTCCCGAGCTGCCCGCGGGGCTGCTGCGTCAAGCCCGCTCCGAGGACGTCGACCTGGCCGTCACGTGGTGGAACGGGTTCGCTGTCGAGGCCGCGGAGCAGGCCGGGTCGGAGCCCCTGCAGGAGGGTGAGTCGATGGAGGCCGACGAGATGGCGCGGCGGATCGACGAGGGCCTGATCTGGGTCTGGGAGGATCAGGGGCATGTGGTCCACCTGACCGCGCACAACCCGCCGTCGTTCGGCGTGGCCCGCGTGGGGCCGGTCTACACGCCGCGGGAGGCGCGCGGTCGCGGCTATGCGAGCGCGGCCGTGGCGGCGGTGTCACGGCGACTGCTGGACGAGGGAGTGCGGGCCTGCCTGTTCACCGACCAGGCCAACCCGACCTCCAACAAGATCTACGAGGCGATCGGCTACCGCCCCGTCGAGGACATGGTCAACCTGGTGATCCGCTGATCCCTGTCGCGGGGACGCTCACCAGACCAGCACCGGCTTGACCACCTTGCCGGTGCTGACGTCGCTGATGGCGGTGTTGATCTGGGTGAA
Organism: Nocardioides psychrotolerans; assembly: GCF_943371775.1. Classification (GTDB taxonomy): domain Bacteria; phylum Actinomycetota; class Actinomycetes; order Propionibacteriales; family Nocardioidaceae; genus Nocardioides; species Nocardioides psychrotolerans_A. The sequence goes on along the minus strand of NZ_CALRWD010000035.1, from coordinate 27,248 downwards.
GGGATAGCTGACCATCAGGTCGTCCACGTCGAACTGCCCGGCCTGGTGCATCTCGATCAGCCGCGGCACCATCGTGAGCGGGTCGGAGTCGCCCTCGACGCTGCCGCGGATGACCTTGCCGTTCTGCATGATGTCGATCGCGTCGACCGGGAACTCCTCGGCGCCGAGGCCGAGGATCACCAGCTGCCCACGGACGCCGAGGGCCTGCGCGGCCTGCTTGATGACGGCCGGTACGGCGGTGGTGTCGACCGCTCCGGTCGTCCCGCCGCCGCTCAGCTCCTTGACGCGGTCGACCACCGGGCTGCCGAGCCCGGTCTGCTCGAGGTCGGCGGGGTTGACGCCGATCGCGCCGTAGCGGGCGGCGACGTCGAGGCGGCTCTGCATCAGGTCCACCGCGATGATCGTGCCGACGCCCTGGGCCTTCGCGGCGGCGATGGCGGCGAGCCCGACGGCGCCCACGCCGTAGACGGCCAGGCTGTCGGTGGGGCCCGACCGGAGCACGTTGAGGACGGCGCCGGCGCCGGTCTGGAAGCCGCAGCCGTAGGGCGCGATCTTGGTGAGGTCCAGCGCCTTGTCGACCACGACCACGTTGTCGGCGTACGCGATCGCGTGCTGGGAGAAGCTGGACTGGCCGAAGAAGGAGCCGAAGACGGGGGAGCCGTCGCGCGAGTAGGTGGTGGAGCCGTCCATCCGCATCCCCATGTAGTTGATCATCAGGCTGGACTCGCAGTAGCCGACCATCCCGGCGTCGCACTTCGCGCAGCTGCGGCACGACCGCAGGCTCAGCACGACGTGGTCCCCGACGGCGATGCCGCTGACGTCGGCGCCGACCTCCTCCACGACGCCCGCGCCCTCGTGGCCGAACACGTTGGGGAACATCTCCGGCGGCAGCATGGTGCGCATCGTGATGTCGGTGTGGCACAGGCCGGTGGCGACGATGCGCACCAGCACCTCGTCGGCGCGCGGCCCGTCGATCTCCACCTCCTCGAAGGTGAAGTCGTGTCCCTGCTCGTTGACGATCGCGACCGTGGTCCTCATCCCAGCACACTAGAACCTGTTCCAGTCTCGGGTCGAGGGGTCGGGTCCCTAGACTCGGAGGTGAGATGACCGAGACCCCTGAAGTGCCCCGTCTGGCCGAGACCTTCGCCGAGGTCGAGGACGCCCTGCTGTCCCGCTGGCCGGAGACCAAGCTCGAGCCCTCGCTCGACCGCATCCGTGCCTTCGCCGAGCTGCTGGGCGACCCCCAGGCGTCGTACCCCGTGATCCACCTGACCGGCACCAACGGCAAGACCACGACCTCGCGGATGATCGACACCCTGCTGCGCGCGCTCGACCTGCGCACGGGCCGCTTCACCTCGCCCCACGTGGAGCGCATGACCGAGCGGATCAGCATCGACGGCGAGCAGCTCGACGACGAGGGGTTCGTCCGCGCCTTCAACGACGTCGCACCCTTCACGCACCTCGTCGACGCCTCCGAGGCCCACCCGCTGTCGTTCTTCGAGACCGTCGTCGGCATGGCCTTCGCCGCCTTCGCGGACGCACCCGTCGACGTGGCCGTCCTCGAGGTCGGGATGGGCGGCTCGTGGGACGCCACCAACGTCGCCGACGCGACGGTGGCGGTGGTGCTGCCGATCGCGGTCGACCACAGCCAGTACCTCGGCGAGACGCCGGTCGACATCGCCGCCGAGAAGGCCGGCATCATCAAGGCCGGCTCGCTCGCCGTGCTCGCGCAGCAGACCCCCGAGGTCGCCCAGGTGCTGCTCGCCCACGCGGTCGAGGTCGGTGCCACCGTCGTGCGCGAGGGGATGGAGTTCGGCGTGATCACCCGCGTGCCCGCCGTCGGTGGTCAGGTCGTCTCGTTGCAGGGCCTGCGTGCCCGCTACGACGAGGTCTTCATTCCGCTCTACGGCGCGCACCAGGCGCAGAACGCCGCGGTCGCCCTGGCGGCGGTCGAGGCCTTCGCCGGTGACCAGCCGCTCGACGAGGAGCTCGTCCGGGCGGCCTTCGCGGAGGTCAGCTCGCCGGGCCGCCTCGAGATCGTGCGACGCAGCCCCACGATCGTCCTCGACTCCGCGCACAACCCGCACGGTGCCGAGGCCGTGGCGGCCGCGCTCGACGACTCCTTCGCCTTCTCCCCGCTGATCGGTGTGGTCGGGGTGATGGCGGACAAGGACTACGAGGGCCTGCTGTCGGCCTTCGAGCCCCACTTCGCCCACATCGTGTGCACCCAGAACTCCACGCACCGCTCGATGCCGGCCGCCCAGCTCGCACAGGCCGCGCTCGACGTCTTCGGCGAGGACCGCGTCACGGTCGAGCCCGACCTCGCCAGCGCCATCGACCAGGCCGCCGCGAGGGCCGAGTCGGGCGAGGACGCCGGTCAGTCGCTGGGCTCCGGCGCCGTGCTCGTCACCGGCTCGGTGGTGACCGTCGGAGAGGCTCGTGCCCTGATCAGGAGGCGTCGCTCATGAGTGACCGTCAGCGCTCACCCCGTCGCGGCATGTGCGCGGCAATCCTCAGCCTCGAGGCGATCACGCTCGGCCTGACCACGCCGGTCATGATCGCGATCGCCGACGTCGGGGTCGCCACGGCGCTCTCGGTCGGGCTCGGCCTGATGGTGGCCTGCCTGCTCGTCGCGGGCATGCTGCGCTCCGAGTGGGGCTACCGCCTCGGCTGGGCGATCCAGGCCGCCGCCGTGGGCCTCGGCTTCGTCATCCCGCTGATGTTCGTCCTCGGCGGGATCTTCGCGCTGCTGTGGGGCACCGCCGACTTCCTGGGCCGCAAGATCGAGCGGGAGCGCGCCGAGGCCTACGCCGCCCTCGACGCCGAGCTGGCCGCCGAGGCCGAGGGGCAGACCGACTGACGCGTGGTCAGCGGAGCGAGAGCTCGAAGTCCGGCAGCAGGACCCGCAGCCGCGCGAGAGCATCGCGCGCGTGGGACTTCACCGTGCCGACCGAGATGCCGAGCAGCTGGGCGGTCTCCCGCTCGGTCAGGTCGTCGAAGTAGCGCAGCACCAGCACGGCACGTTGGCGCGGCGAGAGCTGCCCGAGCGCCGCGGCCAGCTCGAGCCGACGGTCGTGGGCGTCGGGGTCGTGGCGGCCGTCGACAGGGTCGGAGGGGACAGCGCCGAGCGTCTCCCGCCAGCGCCGTCCGCGCCAGCGGTTGATGGACTCGCGCGCGAGCACCCGTCGTACGTAGGGCTCCGGTCGGTCGGCGAGACGACGCCACCGCGGGTAGCACTTGGCCAGGGCGACCTGGAGCAGGTCCTCGGCGTCGTCGAGGTCGCCGGTGAGGAGGTAGGCCGTGCGCAGCAGGGCCGCGCGCCGGGCGACGACGAACTCCTCGAAGGAGACGTCGTCACGCTCGGACACGGCGCCTCCAGGAGAGGACGCCGAGCAGGCCGACGAGGAGCACGGAGGTCAGCAGCCCGGTGGTGACGCGTGGGTCCCACGGGCGGGGAGGCTCGGGTGCCGTGATGCTCGGGCTCGCCAGGAGGTCCGTGGCCATCGAGCTCACGGGGAGCTGGGGAAACCCTCTGCTGATCACGAGCTGGCGGGACTCCCCGGTGGCGACGTCGACGAGGTCGATGGCGGCGTGGCCCAGGTCGGCCCCCTCGCCCATCTCGCTGCGAGCGACGGCGATCGTGCTGTCGTCGACCCAGCCGAGGACGTCGTTGGTGCGCCCGTTGTTGGGCAGCATCCGGCGGTCGAGGCCGGGGGGCGACGCGGCGCCGTCCCTGGACAGCGCCCCGGTAATGGTGGCGACATAGATGCGGTTGGGGTTGCTGCCGGAGATGCCTGGCCTCGAGGACCTCCCCGCGACGTAGGCGATGCGGCGGCCGGTGTCGTCGAGCACGGGCTGCGTGGAGAAGTCCGAGCCGACCGAGAAGAGGCGCTCGGCTCCCGTCACCTGGTCGCGAACCACGAACCCGCCGGAGGCTGTTGTCATCAAGACATTGCCGGTGGCGGCGTCGACCACGTCGGCTCCCGGGGGGAGTCCGGCCGCGACCGGGGCCGGGGTGCCCACGACCCACCGATGCCAGGTGTGGTCGTTCGAGGAGCTCTGGGCCATCTCGGAGTCGCCGTCGCCGCCCAGGTAGACGCCGAAGTTGAGCAGCAGGGTGTCGCTGTCCTGCCAGATGAAGCTGTCGGGCGCCAGACCGTGGTCACTGACGATGTCGTGGCGCACGGTCTCACCGGTGACGGTGTCAAAGACCGCGACGGCCCCGACGGGACCGTTGCCCTCGGACCTGGTGTTGGGCGAGAGCGTCGTGGGCCCCGTCGCCCAGAAGGCCACGTGGGTGCCGTCCGGGGAGAGGGCGACCTCCTCGCCCGGCGCGGCGCGCGGGAGGTCGAGGAAGCGGTAGACGCCGGTGGTCGCGGAGACACCGACGACGCCGGGGACGGTGCCGGTCCAGGTGCCGCGCTCGGCACTGATCAACAGCGAGAGCGGGCCCGGAGGGCTGCCTTCGGTGCCGTCGAGCCACCGGCTGGGTTCGTAGATCTCCTCGGGCAGCCCCTTCGCTGCACCGGGAGCAGCGGGCTGCACGCTGTCACGGGAGGTCAGCAGCGAGGCGGCAGCGATTGCGACCAGGGCGACGATGCAGACCAGCGACGTCAGGGTGGTGCCGAGACGGCGGTGGTGGGCGTAACGGCGACCACGGGCCTCCGCGGCGCCGGCCGTGCCGGGGTCGGGCCTGCTGTCGCTGAGTTCCGCGAGCTCAGCGAGCCGCTCGTGCAGTGCGTCCATGTCTCCTCCGTCGGCCTGGTCCGACCCCTCTACACGGGACGACCCGGGCAGGAGGAGGGGGCAGGATCACACATTTCTTCCACCGAGTGCACCGGCCAGCGCCGTGAGCGCCCTGTCGAGCTCGGCGTCGGTGCAGCCGCCGAAACCGATGATCAGGCCGTGCAGGTCGGCCGTGCGGCAGTAGTCCGACAGCAGTGGCGCGTCGAAGCCGGCGTCGCGGGCGGCCCGGTGAGCGGCCAGCGCGAGGGGGCGGGGGAGCACGACGGCGGCGTACATGCCGGCGACCGGCGCCTCGACGTACGGCGTGAGGGCGGCCGCCACGCGCGTCGCGCGGTCGGCGTAGACCCGGCGCGCGGAGCGGACGACCCGGTCGACGTAGCCGTCACGCAGGAGCGAGAGGAAGGCGCGCTGGACCGGCCACGACGCGGCGTCGTGCGTGATCGCGCGGTGTCGCTCGACGCGCTCTCGGACAGCCTCGGGCGCGACCAGCCAGCCGAGGCGCAGGCTGGGGGCGACGGCCTTGCTGGCGGTGCCGAGGTAGGCCACCCGGTCACGGTCGAGGCTGGCGAGCGCGGGGATCGGTGCCACGTCGTAGCGGAACTCCGAGTCGTAGTCGTCCTCGATGACCAATGCGTCCGCGGTGCGCGCGGCCGCCAGCAGCGCGAGCCGGTCGGCACCCGACATCGGGGGGCCGAGCGGGTGCTGGTGCGCGGGCGTGACGTAGGTGGCGACCACGCCCCGCAGGTCGGTGACGGCTCGGAGGGCTGGGAGGTCGACGATGCCCCGGCCGGTGGCGCGGATCGTCTCGACCGCGGCGCGGTAGCCCGGGTCCTCGACGGCGACGTCGCCCGGCGCCACGGCTGTCATCAGGTGCCGCAGGCCGTCGGTGGTGCCGGCGGTGACCAGCACCTCGTCGGGGTGGACGTCGAGCCCGCGGGTGCGGGCCAGCCGGGCGGCGAGCTCGGCACGCAGCTCGGGCAGGCCGCGGGGGTCGTCGTAGCCGCGCGGGGGAGCGGCCGCGCTGACCTCGCGCCAGGCACGTCGCCAGGCAGCCCGGTGCCGGTCGTCGATCCAGGGGGTGCCCGAGTCGAGGCGGACCAGGGGCCGCTCGGGGGCGGCGGTCGGATGCCGGGGAGCCTGGGGAGCCGTGGTCGGGCCGCTCGCGGCGACGAAGGTGCCCGAGCCGTGGCGACCCTCCAGCCAGCCCTCGGCGACGAGCTGCGCATAGGCCTGCTCGGTGACCGACCGGGCCACGCCGAGGTCCCGGGCCAGAGCCCGGCTGCTCGGGAGACGGTCGCCGGGCGCGAGATGTCCGCCGGTGATCCTCGCGCGGACCTGGCCGCTGAGCTGGAGGCCCAGCGACGTGGGCTTCGTGCGGTCGAGCTCGACGATCAGCGTGGCCACGAGTGTCCTGTCATAATTGGCGTGGATTGGCCCGTGACGACAGGCCACTGTGGGGTCGAGGCTAGACCCATGACGCTCGCGCCGCTCTCGCCCACCGCCCGGACCTCGGTCAACCGGGGTCGCAACCGCGCCGTCGAGGACCGGTCGGAGCTGCACGCCCTGCTCGATGACGCACTCGTGGCGCACCTCGGCGTCAGCGTCGGCGACCACCCCGTCGTGCTTCCGGTGGCCTTCGCGGTCGACCTCGAGGGTCCGGACGAGGGCGGGACGCTCTATGTCCACGGCTCGGTCGCCGCACGCTGGCTGAACCGCTCGGAGGCGACCACCGTGTGCGTGACGATCACCGAGGTCGACGGCCTCGTCGCGGCTCGGTCGGCCTTCCACCACTCGATGAACTACCGCTCGGCGGTGGTCGTCGGTGTCGCCCGGATCGTCACCGACGCCGACGAGAAGGCGCACGCGCTCGCGCGCACGGTCGACCACATGGTCCCCGGCCGCTCCGCGACCCTGCGTCCCAGCACGCGCAAGGAGCTGGCAGCGACCGCGGTGCTCGCCGTACCCCTGCACGAGGCGTCGCTCAAGGTCCGCGCGGAGGGCCCGGTCGACGACGTCGAGGACGTCGAGGCGGGGATCTGGGGCGGGGTGATCCCGATCCGCCGCGTCTCCTCGGCGCCCGTGGCGGCGCACGACGCGAGCGGACCGGTGCCCGAGGACGTGGTCCGGCGTGCTGCTCAGCTCGGCTGAGTCGCTAGGGTCGGGGCCATGAGCCAGCGCACCCTCGTCCTCCTCAAGCCCGACACCGTCAAGCGCGGCCTGGTGGGGGAGGTCCTGTCCCGCTTCGAGGCCAAGGGCCTCACGATCGTGGCGATGGAGCACCGCCTCATCGACGGCGCCAAGGCGGACGAGCACTACGTCGAGCACGTCGAGCGCGACTTCTACCCGCCGCTGCGCGCCTTCGTGACCAGCGGGCCCCTGGTCGCGCTGGTGCTCGAGGGCGACGAGGCGATCGAGGTCGTGCGCGCGATCAACGGCGCCACCGACGGCCGCAAGGCCGCTCCCGGCACGATCCGCGGCGACCTGTCGCTCTCCAACCGCGAGAACCTCGTGCACGGATCGGACTCGCCGGAGTCCGCCGAGCGCGAGATCGCGATCTGGTTCCCGCACCTCTGATCCGCACGCGGATCCACGATCCGGTCCACAGGTCGCGGGGTCCGGAGTTTCCTCCGCGGTGACCTGGGCACGCTCCCTCCATGGAGCTGCACCCCCTCTCGGACCCTGTCGGTGACCCGTTCTTCGACGTCCTGCGACGTCGGCACCGCGATGTCGACGTCGTGCTGCTGCCACCGGTGGGGCCACCCGGTGGCGGTGATCCGGTGTCCGACGAGGTGGTCGCGTCGACCCTGCTCCGGGTCGAGGCGGTCGCCCGGGGCCTGTGGTCGATGGTGGCTCCCGACAGTGACGACCGGCCGCAGTCACGGTGCACCTACGGCGCCGGCCCGGAGTCCGTCAACGCCACCGCGCGCCTCGTCACGCGTCGCGACGACGGCTTCCACGTCGTGGTCGCCCTGCGGGCCGAGCTCGAGTCCGACGGCTGGGCCGTCACCCGGCCCGACGGTCCGGTCGAGCGGCTGGTCGCCTACCTCGACGACCTCACCCTCACCGCGTCGTACGCCGAGGGGTCGGGCACGCTGCTCGTCGACCTGGCCGCCGAGTCCCTGCCGGTGGGGCAGGACCGGGCGCGGGCGCTGACCCGTCCTCCCGCCACGCCACAGGCGGGTGGTCGGTGATGGAGGTCGTGCCGCTCTCGGTCGGGGTCGCCTCCCAGCGGTGGGACGACCAGCACCTCGACCTCGACGCCGCCGCGGGCCAGATCTCCGGCGCCGGCAGCGACGGCTTCACCAGCGCCGTCTCGGGTGCCGCCTCGCGCTTCCTGACCCAGTGGCAGCGCCACGCCGAGGCGCTCGGCACCGACTCCGAGGCACGGGCCGACGGGCTGCGCATCGTCATCCGCGACTACGTCACCAGCGACGAGGCCGCCGGCGTCGACCTCTTCCTCCTCTCGACCTACGTGGCGGAGCAGCGATGACGACGATCACGCTGCCGCCGGCGCCCCGGGCTGTGCCCCTGCTCACCTGCCAGCCCGGGGCCGTCCGCGAGTGCGGGGGTGACCTGCTCGCGGCGTCCGCCCAGATCGACGACCTCGGCACCTTCGTGGCCGGCGACGCCCGCATCGACGACTGGACCGGTCGTGGGTCTGCGCGCTACCACGAGACCATCGCCCCGATCGGGCGCCAGGCGGACGCCATGTCGCTGGCCCTGCGCTCCGTCGCGACCCGCGTCGACGCCCACGCCGACGAGCTCCAGCGCCTGCTGGACCGTCGTACGGACCTGGAGGAGCGCCGCTCCTACCTCACCGGCGAGGTCGTGCGGCTGCGCGGCGAGGTCACGAGCGCGACCGAGGACGACGCTGCGGCGCTGCAGGCCGAGTGCGACCGGGTGCGGCGCGAGGTCGAGGTCTACGAGGCCGACGTGACCGCGTGGTCGAGCGACATCGCGGCGGAGGAGACCGCGATGGTGCAGGCCTTCCAGCGCGTGCAGGAGGCGGAGGCGGTCGAGCGGATCTACGGCGGTGTCGCCGACCCGGCCGACGGCGCGCTGGCGACCAAGCCCGGCTCCGGCGCGAGCCCGGCGGAGGTCAACGCGTGGTGGGACTCGCTGACACCTGGGCAGCAGCAGGCGATCATCGCCGCAGCGCCCGGCGCGATCGGCAACCTCGACGGCATCCCGGCGGGCGCGCGCGACGCCGCCAACACGGTGGCCCTCGACCGCGACCTCGCCGACTGGACGCACACCGAGTCGCTGGGCGAGCTGACCGACGACGAGCGCACCTGGCTGGAGAACGCCCGCGCCGCTGACGAGGCCCGTCGCAACATCGCCGACCGGGTCGACCCCGTCACCGGGGAGCCCATCGAGACCCAGATCTACCTCTACGACCCGGCCGCCTTCGACGGCGACGGGGCCATCGCGATCAGCGCCGGCAACCTCGACACGGCCGACAACGTGTCGGTCGTGGTGCCCGGTCTCGGGACCGAGGGCGAGAGCGCGGGCTACCAGGCCGACCGGGCCGCGACCCTCTACGAGTCCTCCCGCTACCTCGACCCCGACGCCTCCAACGCCTCGATGTTCTGGATCGGCTACGACGCCCCCGACAACGCGCCGTGGGACGAGGGCTTCGACGGCGCCGGCGTCGTCAGCGAGCAGATGGCGACGGCCGGAGGGGAGCGTCTCGCCGACACGATCGACGGCCTGAGGGCCAGCCGCGACGGCGACCCGGCGCACCTGACCGCGATCGGTCACAGCTATGGCTCCACGACCACCGGCCACGCCGCCCACGACCAGGGCATCGAGGTCGACGAGATCGTGTTCGTCGGCAGCCCCGGGGTGGGCGGCGACACCAACGACGCCGGTGACACCGGCATCGACCCCGAGCACGTGTGGGCCGGCGCCAACAGCCGCGACCCGGTCGCCGACCTGGGCAACCACGGCTGGGTGCACGGCGAGACCGTCCTCGGCGCCGGTCTCGGCGACGACCCCGCCGAGGACGACTTCGGCGCCAACCGCTTCGAGGCAGAGTCGGAGACCCGGGGCGGCGCCTTCTCGTTCGGCGACCACTCCAAGTACTTCGACCACGACACCGAGTCGCTCTTCAACATCAGCCAGATCGTCAACGGCAACTACGACGCGGTCGAGCACGCCGACCACGTCTACGACCCGTGGTACGACGGCGTGCAGGACCCGGAGTACGACCGCAACCCGACCAGCCCGGCCACCCGGTGACGCCTCGACACGTGCTGGCAGGCTGGCTCTCGACGGTGCTGGTCCTCGGCGCCTGCGGATCGGGAGACGACGACGTGGTGGACAGTGTGGCCCTGGAGCAGCAGCGCGACCGGGCCCGCGCCTCGGCGAAGGCGCTGGTGACCGGGGCGGTCGACGCCCTCGGTGGGCGTGCGTCCCAGACGACCGGGCGCGTCGAGGGGTGCGAGTCGGCCTCCGAGGACGAGGTCCGCACCTTCCGCTACACCGCCACCGGGCGCGTCGACGCCGGAGCGGCTGCCACCCGCCCCTACCTCGACGGCCTCGTCCCGGTGATGGAGGCCGCCGGCTTCGCCGACCCCACCCCCGGCTCCCGCCCGGGTGGCTCGACCCTCGAGGGCACCTCCGGTGACCTGACCGCCACCCTCTCCGAGCTCCCCGGCCAGGGCGACTACGTCCTGCTCTCCGTCGAGGGTCCCTGCCTCGAGGTCCCCGAGGAGGACCGGCGCGACTGGCAGCGTCGTACGGACCCGGAGTCGTATCTCTGAGGCTCTCAACGGTGGTTGAGGTGTGAGGGCCGCCAGGCCCGAGCCTCGAAACCACTCCGATCTCGCTACTGCGAGCTCCGCCGACCCCGGGCTCGCACCGATGGTCGCCGCGAGAGGTCGGGAAGGTGGTCGAAGTCCCCGCGGATGAGAGCCTCGCGCTTGGCGCGGCTCCAGCCCAGGACGCGCTTCTCGAAGGCGAATGCTTCTGCGATCGAGTCGAACTCCGCGTTCCAGACGAGGACGACTGGCTGCCGGTGGCGCGTGTAGGCGGCCCCGCCCTCGTTGTTGTGCTGCCAGACGCGCAGGTCGATGTCCCACGTGCTTCCGACGTAGTAGCTGCCGTCGTTGCAGCGGAGGATGTAGGTGTGCGGCATCTTGCGAGGGTGGCTGTTGGTCGGCGCAGTCACACCTGGTGAGACCGCGGGTTGTGGATGGCCGTCTGCTCGGGTGGTTTCGAGGCTCGCTGCGCTCGCACCTCAACCACCGTGGTCGTCCGGCGCTCGCACCTCAACCACCGTGGGTGGTGGTTTCGAGGCTCGCTGCGCTCGCACCTCAACCACCGTGGTCGGCCGGCGCTGGCACCTCCACCACCGCAAGTCACATCAGCAACACGCGCAACGGCGTGCCTGCGCGGAGATCGCCGGGTCGGAACCTACGCTCGACCTCGGGTACGGCGAGGCGTGCGCGCGTCGTCCCCTCTTCCCCGAGCGCACGCTGCTAAGAGCTGCGAGGCGTTGGGCATGGCGAACAGCTTCATCGGCCGCGACATGGCGGTGGACCTCGGCACCGCCAACACGCTGGTCTACGTCCGGCGCAAGGGCGTGCTGCTGGACGAGCCGAGCGTGGTGGCGGTCAACGACACCACGGGCGAGATCCTGGCCGTCGGCCACGACGCCAAGCGGATGATCGGGCGCACGCCCGACAACATCACCGCGATCCGCCCACTCAAGGACGGCGTCATCGCCGACTTCGAGGCGACCGAGCAGATGCTGCGCTACTTCATCCAGCGCGTGCACCGCCGCCGCTACTTCGCCAAGCCCCGCATGGTCATCTGCGTGCCCAGCGGCATCACCGCCGTCGAGCAGCGCGCGGTCAAGGAGGCCGGCTACCAGGCCGGCGCCCGCCGGGTCTACATCGTCGAGGAGCCCATGGCCGCCGCGATCGGCGCCGGGCTGCCCGTGCACCAGGCCACCGGCAACATGGTCGTCGACGTCGGCGGCGGCACGACCGAGGTCGCCGTCATCTCGCTCGGCGGCATCGTGACCAGCCTGTCCATCCGCACGGCCGGCGACGAGCTCGACGCCGCGATCGTGACCTGGATGAAGAAGGAGCACTCCCTGATGCTGGGGGAGCGCACCGCCGAGGAGGTCAAGATGACCCTCGGCTCGGCCTTCCCGAGCGCCCAGGAGCCCGAGGCCGAGATCCGCGGGCGCGACATGATCACCGGTCTGCCGCGCACCGTCGTCGTCTCCGCCGCCGAGGTGCGCCAGGCCATCGAGGAGCCGCTGCACGCGATCGTCGACGCCGTGCGCGCGACGCTCGACCAGACCCCGCCCGAGCTGGCCGGCGACATCATGGACCGCGGCATCGTGCTGACCGGCGGCGGCGCCCTGCTCCGCGGCCTCGACGAGCGCCTGCGCCACGAGACCGGCATGCCCGTCCACGTCGCCGAGGACCCGCTGCTCTCCGTCGCCCTGGGCGCGGGCCGCTGCGTCGAGGAGTTCGAGGCGCTCCAGCAGGTGCTCGTCTCCGACGCGAGGCGCTTCTGATGGCCCTCGACCACCACCGCGAGCGTCGTTGGGGGAGCTCCGACCGCACCCCTGGTCGCGGGCAGCCGCCCCGCGCGCTCGTCGTCGCCCTGCTGCTGGCCTGCGCGACCTTGATCACCCTCGACTACCACGGCGGCTCCGACTCACCCGTCGAGCCGGTCCGTCGCGCCATGGGCGAGGTCTACGGGCCCGTCGAGGTCACCGCCGCGGCCGTCGTGCGTCCCGTCGCCGCGATCCCGCGCTGGTTCACCACCCACGACTCCATGCGCGCCGAGATCGACGACCTCGAGGCTGAGAATGCCTCGCTGCGCCAGCAGGTCAACACCGCCGGCTACGACCGCAACAAGCTCGCCGAGTACGACGGGCTGACGGCCGCCGCAGGCAACCTCGGCTATGCGCTGGTCCCGGCCCGCGTCGTGGGGATGGGCCCCTCGCAGTCCTTCTCCAGCACCGTGACCATCGACGCGGGTGCCCGCTCCGGCCTGCGCCCCGACATGACGGTCGTCAACAACGACGGGCTGGTCGGTCGCATCCTGCGGGTCACCGCCACCACCGCCACCGTCCTGCTGCTCATCGACGCCGACTCCGTCGTCGGCGGCCGCGTGGGCGAGAGCATGGAGATCGGGATGCTCCACGGCCGCGGGGTGCTCGGCGACGAGGGGCGTCTCGACCTCGACCTGATCGACGAGTCGGTCGTGCCCCGCAAGTTCGACACCGTCGTCACCTGGGGCAGCGAGAGCGGTGCCCCCTATGTCGCCGGCGTGCCCGTCGGTCGCATCTCCACCGTCTTCTCCAACCTGCGCGACTCCTCGCAGCGCGCGGTCATCGAGCCCTTCGTCGACTTCGGCGCGCTGGACCTCGTCGGTGTCGTGGTGCCCTCGGGCACCACGAGCGATCGTGCCGTGATCGAGGCCGACGGGAGCCTGCGATGACCTCCGTGCGTGCCCTCCTCGCCGTCGCCGCGGTCAGCCTCGCGCTGGTCCTCCAGGTCTCGGTGTTCTCCTACGTCTCGTGGCAGGGCGTCGTGCCCAACCTCGTGCTCCTGGTCGTCGTCGGCGCCGCGCTGGTGCGCGGCTCGCAGTTCGCGATGCTGCTGGGCTTCGGCGCGGGCGTGCTGCTCGACCTCGCACCCCCCGCCGACCACGTGGCCGGCCGCTGGGCGCTGGCGCTCGTGGTCGTCGGCTACGTCGCCGGCCGGGTCGCCCTCGACATCAAGCCCACCGTCACCGCCGCGCTGGCCACCGTCGCCGCATCGTCGTTCCTCGGCACCTCGGTCTTCGCGCTGAGCGGCCTGCTGCTGCGTGACCCGCCGCTCACCGTGCCCGACCTGCTCCAGGTGGTCGGCATCAGCGTGGTCTGGGACCTCGTGCTGACGCCGTTCGTCCTGCCGCTGGTGATGGTGATGTTCCAGCGGCTCGAGCCCGAGCGGGCGATGTCGTGACCTCCGCCCGACCGCAGGCCGCCCAGCGCAGCAAGCTGCGCCTGCTCGTCCTGCAGGCCCTGGTGTTCTCGCTGTTCGCGACCCTCTTCGTCCGGCTCTACTACCTCCAGGTGGTCTCCGGTGACGAATACACCGCGCAGGCCGCGGCCCAGTCGGTGCGCGAGATCGTCGTCCAGCCCCAGCGCGGCCTGATCGTCGACGACCAGGGCCGGCCCCTGGTCACCAACCGCACCTCGTGGGTCGTCTCGGTCGACCGAACGGTCGTCGACAAGATGACCGACGGCGTGCGCGCCAAGCTCGTCGAGCGCCTCGGCCGCGTCGTCGGCGAGCGCGCGAAGCGCATCGAGAAGCAGCTCGTCACGTGCGGCGAGGAGGGCAGCGTCTCGGGCCTGTGCTGGAACGGCTCGCCCTTCCAGGCCGTGCCCGTCGCCCAGGACGTGCCCCAGGACGTCGCGCTGCGCATCCTCGAGCAGCCCGAGGACTTCCCGGCCGTCGTGGTCGACCAGCAGACCGTGCGCTCCTACCCCCAGCCCTTCGGCATCAACCTCGCCCACGTCCTCGGCTACCTCAGCCCGATCACCGAGGAGGAGTACGACACCGCGCAGGACGACGGCGACCGCTCCGTCAACGGTGCCTCCGCGGTCGGTCGAGCCGGCGTCGAGAAGCAGTACGACCGGTGGTTGCGCGGGATGCCCGGCTACCGCTCGGTCGCCGTCGACTCGATGGGCCGCGTGCTCGGCGACGACGGCGAGGTCGAGAGCCAGCCCGGAGACACGCTCGTGACCTCCATCGACGCGAAGGTGCAGGGGGTCGTCGAGACCCAGCTCGAGGAGGCGATCGCGGTCGCCCGCGCCACGCGCGACACCGTGACCGGCAAGAACTACGTGGCCGACTCCGGCGCCGTCGTGGTGCTCGAGGCCGACACCGGTCGCGTGGTCGCGATGGCCAGCCAGCCGACGTACGACCCAGGCCTGTGGGTCGGCGGCATCACCAAGAAGCAGCTCTCGCGGCTCTACTCCGAGGCGGCCGGCACGCCGCTGCTGGGCCGCGCCACCCAGGGCCAGTTCGCCCCTGGGTCGACGTGGAAGCCGTTCATGACGGCCGGTGCGCTCAGCAACGGCTACAGCACCGACACGATGCTCAACTGCTCGTCGTTCCTCAGCGTCGGCAACCGCGACTTCAAGAACTACGAGTCCGGTGCCTACGGCTACATCAGCTTCGCCAAGGCCCTCGAGGTCTCCTGCAACACCTTCTTCTACCGCGTCGGCCTCGACTACTGGCAGCGCTACGGCTCCGACGTCGCCGACGTCGACGCCCGTGACCCGCTGGTCGAGGAGGCCAAGAAGTTCGGCTTCGGCCGCGAGACCGGCATCGACCTGCCCGGCGAGGCCTCGGGCCGGATCGCCGACCGCGCCTGGAAGCGGGCCTACTTCGAGTCGCAGAAGGACTACTACTGCGACCTCGCCGCCAAGCCGCAGACGGCCGACACCTCGGACTTCGTCTACCTCTTCGCCCGCGAGTTCTGCGCCGAGGGCTACGCCTACCGCGCCGGCGACGCGGTCAACTTCGCCATCGGCCAGGGAGACACGATCGTCACGCCGCTGCAGCTGGCGCGGGCCTACGCCGCGATCGCCAACGGCGGCACGCTCTACGCCCCGCGCATCGGCAAGGCCGTCGTCAGCTCCGACGGCACCGTCATCCGCAAGATCGCCCCCAAGAAGGTCGGTCAGGTGAAGGTGCCCGACGGCGTCTTCGGCTACATCGACGACGCCCTCAAGGGCGTCACCCGTCAGGGCACGATGGCCTGGCGGATGGTCGGCTTCCCCCTCGACGAGGTCGCGATCCGCTCCAAGACCGGCTCCGCGGAGGTCTACGGCAAGCAGTCGACGTCGTGGGTCGCGTCCTACTCCGACGACTACGTCGTGGTGATGATGGTCAGCCAGGGCGGCACCGGCTCCGGCACGTCCGGCCCGGCGATCCGCAAGATCTGGGAGGCGCTCTACGGCGTCACCGAGGAGGAGGTCCGCCCCGCTGACGCGGCGATCCCCGGCGTGACCCCGCCCCGCGGCCTGCCGACCTTCCGGCGTGACGGCTCGATCCTGCCCCCGGCGACGGAGAAGCGATGACCACCACCAGCATCCGACCCCCCTCCCGCTCCGCCGGTCGTCCTGCCGGTCGCTCACCGAGCCGCTCCAGCAGCCGGCTCAGCCAGGTCAACGGCATCGACTGGGTGCTGATGGGCGCCGTGCTCGCGCTCACCGTGCTCGGCACGCTGCTCGTCTGGTCGGCCACCAGCAACCGTGAGGACCTCACGGGCGGTGACTCCTCGGCCTACCTCGGCAAGCAGGTCATGAACGTCGCGATCGGGCTGGTCCTGATGGTGACCGTGATGGCCACCGACCACCGGTGGGTGCGGATCCTGACGCCGCTGGTCTACCTCGCGTCGGTCGTCGGCCTGGTGCTGGTGCTGACGATGGGCTCCACGATCAACGGCTCGCGCTCGTGGCTGATGGTCGGCGGCATGTCCATCCAGCCCTCGGAGCTCGCCAAGCTCGCCGTGGTCGTCGGGATGGCGCTTGTCGTCGCCGAGCGCGCCGACGCGCGCTGGCGCACCCGGGTCGGGACCGTCGACGTCCTCGCGATGCTCGGCGTCGCCGCCGTGCCCGCCACCTTGATCATGCTCCAACCCGACCTCGGCACGATGCTCGTCCTCGCGGCCACGGTCTTCGGCGTGCTCGCGGCCTCCGGTGCCCGGCGTCGCTGGCTGGTCCTGCTGGCCGGCGGGGGAGTCGCCGCCGCGGTCGCCGCGGTGTCCGCCGGGGCGCTGAAGGCCTACCAGGTCGACCGCTTCCTCGCCTTCACCAACCCCGATCTCGACCCGCGCGGAGCCGGCTACAACGTCGAGCAGGCCCGCATCGCGGTCGGCAACGGCGGGCTCTTCGGCCAGGGCCTCTTCGACGGCTCGCAGACGCGCTCGGGCTTCGTGCCCGAGCAGCACACCGACTTCGTCTTCACCGTCGCCGGTGAGGAGCTGGGCCTCGTCGGGGCCGGGCTGCTGATCGGCCTGCTCGTGGTCGTGCTGTGGCGTGCCCTCTCGATCGCGGCCCACACCGACGACGTCTTCGGTCGGATCGCCGCGGCCGGCATCGCCTGCTGGTTCGGCTTCCAGGCCTTCCAGAACATCGGGATGTGCGTCGGGATCATGCCGGTCACCGGCGTCCCGCTGCCCTTCGTGTCCTACGGCGGCAGCTCGATGTTCGCCGGGATGCTCGCGGTGGGCCTCCTGCAGAACATCCACCTCAGGGCGATCTCCGCCCCGGCCGCTCGCATGACGCCGACGCCCGGGGTGCTCGTCCGGTCCTGAGCCTGCGGCCGCGACGCCCGGCACCCGCTGAGGAGTGCCGGTCTGGGAGGATCGGCGCCATGCTGACCGTGCGCGAGGTCCCCCGGCGGGGCACCTCGCTGCGCATGGTCGTCGCCACGGTCGAGATCATGACCGGCACCCTGCTGGCCCACGCCTGGGCCGGCGGCGCGCTGCCGTCGCCGGCGTGGATCGGGATGATCGGGCTGCTCGTCGCCGGCGGCACGTGGGTGGTGCAGCGCGGTCGGGTGTCCCTGGCCGTCGCGGTCCCGGTCCTCTCAGCGGTCCAGCTGTTGCTGCACTGCTGGCTGATGACGTTGGTGCCCGCGGAGCCGATGGCCGGGATGGCCCATGGCTCCGGCGCCGGCGCGGTCGGTCATCTCGAGCTCACCACGCCCATGCTGCTGGCGCACGTCGCCTCCGCCGCGCTCACCGCGCTGGTGTGGACCGCGCGCCGCCGGGCGGTCGAGGTGCTGCTCACCTGGGTGCGTGCCGTCCGGGTGCCCGTGCCTGCCGTCCGGCCGCTCGCTCTCCCGTCAGTCCCGTCGTACGTCGTCGTCGAGGGGCTGCTCTGCGTCGCCCCGCGGCGTGGTCCGCCTGCGCTTCCCGCGCCCGCCTGACCACACCCGCACGACCAGACACGACTGAAGGAACCACCATGACCACCCGACGTACCCTCGCGCGCCTCGGCGCGCCCCTCGGCGCCGCCACGCTGCTCACCCTGGGCCTCGCCGGACCCGCCTCCGCCCACGTCACCATCACCCCGAGCGACACGGCGGCCGGTGCCTACACCGTCCTGACCGTCAGCAACGGGCACGGCTGCGAGGGCTCGCCCACCACCGAGCTCACCATCTCGATGCCGGAGGAGATCAACGCCGTCACGCCGACGCGCAACCCGCTCTACGACGTGACCAAGCAGATGCAGACGCTCGACGAGCCGATCACGGACGTGCACGGCAACACCATCACCGAGCGGGTCGAGTCGGTCGTCTACACCGCCAAGGCAGCGCTGCCCGAGGGCTACCGCGATGCCTTCGAGCTGTCGCTCCAGCTGCCCGAGACCCCCGGCGAGACCCTCGTCTTCCCGGTGATCCAGACCTGCGAGGAGGGCGAGACCCCCTGGGTCGAGGTGCCCACCGAGGGCCAGGACCCCGAGGAGCTCGAGCGTCCGGCACCGACGGTCACCATCACCGAGGCCACCGATGAGGAGATCGCCGAGCCCGCCGCGGTCGAGGCGGAGGACGC
This sequence comes from Nocardioides psychrotolerans, assembly GCF_943371775.1. Classification (GTDB taxonomy): domain Bacteria; phylum Actinomycetota; class Actinomycetes; order Propionibacteriales; family Nocardioidaceae; genus Nocardioides; species Nocardioides psychrotolerans_A. Next base: position 8,921 of record NZ_CALRWD010000035.1, on the reverse strand, counting down.
CGACGACAGCGACATGCTCGGCTACGCCGGTGTCGGCGTGGGCGCGCTCGGCCTGCTGGTCGGCGGCACCGCCCTGGCCCGCAGCCGTCGTACGTCTTGATCGACATCACCGACGTCCGGACGCGGCGGCGGCTCTGCGGAGCCGTCGCCGCGGTCCTGGCCGTGCTCGCCCTGCTGCTCGTCGGGGCGGCGCCGGCCTCCGCCCACGCCACGCTCGTCAGCTCCGACCCGGCGGAGGGCGAGGTCGTCGCGACCGTGCCCGACGTCGTGACCTTCACCTTCGACGAGCCGGTCAACCTGACCGCCGACGCCGTGCGGGTCTTCGACGCCGCCGGTGACCCCGTCGACTCGTCGGCGGAGGCCCGCGACACGGTGGTGACGGCCGACCTGCCCGACGAGCTCGACGACGGCACCTACGTCGTGACCTGGCGCGCGGTCTCCTCCGACGGCCACCCGATCTCGGGGTCCCTCACCTTCTCGATCGGTGCGCCCAGCGAGACCGTCGTCGCACCGCCGGTCGACGCCGCGCCCAGCAACGACCTGCGCAGCGACCTCAGCGTGGTCCAGGCGATCCAGTACGTCGGGCTGCTCCTCGCCGCCGGGCTCGTCGTCTTCGGCACCTGGATCGGGGGCGCCGTGATCCCGGCGAAGGCGCGGGTGCGGATCCGCCTGGTCGCCGGTGCGGCCGCCGGTGCCGCGGTCCTGGGGGCCGCCGGTGCGGTGCCGCTCGCCGGTGCCTACCAGCAGGGTCTCGGGCTCGAGGGTGCCGTCAGCGCCGCTGCCTTCGACCTCTCCCTGGTCGGCGACGACCTGCTCGTGCTGGTCCTCGTGGTCGTCGGACTCGGTCTGGCGGTCCTGGGGATCGGCGAGGTGTCGAGGGTCGGTCGACCGCGGCTCCTGGCCACGACAGGCGCGGCGGTCGCCGTGCTCGCCCCCGCCCTCGTGGGGCACACCCGGGCCTTTGAGCCGGTCACGCTGCTGGTCGTCACCGACGTCGTCCACCTGGCCGCCGGCGCGACCTGGCTCGGAGGGCTGGTCGGCCTGGCCATCACGCTGCCGCTCCTCGCGCACCGTGAGCGCGAGGCCGCCCTGGTCGTCAGCCGCTTCTCCAGCGCGGCCGCCGCCGTGCTGGTCCTCCTCGTCGCCACCGGATCCCTGATGGCGTGGCGCGTCCTGGGGTCATGGGCCGGCCTCGTGGACACGACGTACGGCACGCTGCTGCTGGTCAAGGTCGGCATCGCGCTGGTGGTCGTGGCGCTCGCCGCCCACAACCGCTTCCGGCTGCTCCCGCGGGCCCGCTCCGCGGTCGGTCACCGTGAGCGCACCGCCACCTACTCCGTCGTACGACGCACGGTGCTGGCCGAGGCCGGCCTGCTGGCCGTGCTGCTCGCCGTCACCGGCTTCCTGGTCAACCAGTCACCGCGAGGCGACGCAGCGGCCGCTGCAGCCGCCGCGCCCAGCCGCGTGACGACCGGGAGCCTCGAGGACTTCACGGTGCTCGCGACGCTGAGCCCGGGCAGCCGCGGCCCCAACACCCTGAGCCTCCAGCTCCAGGACCTCGCGGGGGAGCCCCTCGACGGCTTCGCGGCGCCCGAGGTCTCGGTGCGCTCGGCGCAGGCCGACGTCGACCTCGGGCTGGTGCCCGTGGTGCCGACCGCGGCCGGCACCTATGCCGCCGAGGTCGTCTTCCCGACCTCGGGGACCTGGGAGGTGCAGGTCAGCCTGCGGGAGTCGGAGTTCGCCAACCCGGTCACGACGCTGAGCGTCGAGGTGCGCTGAGCAGCCTCAGGCCACGGTGGCGGCGAACGGCACCTGGTGCACGAACCCGTCGACACGCACCTGCAGGAAGAACCGGTAGGTCCCGGGCTGGTCGAGCTCGGTGTGGAAGGTGAGCTCGTCGCCGTCCGCGCCGGGCTCGGCCGCGCCCAGCGGGTGCGCGTGGACGAACTCGCCGGTGCCGGTGTGGAAGCCGGTCAGGTGGGCGAAGGTGCCGAGGTAGCTGCCCAGCGCCACCTTCTCGCCCGCCACCGAGGCGACCGTGATCGTCATCTGCCCGTCCGGACCGGCCTCGAGCGTCTCGGGGGCCCGCACCGCGATCACGCCGTCGTCGCCAACCGCCGTGTCGCTGATCGTCACCGGGTCCCAGCGGCCGGGCACCAGCTCGGTGTCGCCGAGGACCACGTGGCTGCCGTCGGAGTCGGGCGTGGCGGGGGTGAACTCCGCGAGCAGGCGGTAGGAGCCGGGGGTCGCGAGCGCGACGCGAGCGGTCCAGGTGCCGTCCGCGGCCAACGTCGGGTGGAGGTGGCGGAAGTCGGCCAGGTCGCTGCGCACGACGTAGAGGTGGAGCTCCTTGGTCTGCTCCGGGGTGTAGTCGGTGAGTGGGCGACCGTCCTCGTCGAGGATGCGGAACGACACGTCACCCGGCTCCCCGGGCTCGGGCAGCGTGACGTCGGAGAGGCGGTAGCCACCGGCCTGAGGAGCCGTCCCGTCCCCGATGCGTACGCCGGTCCCGCCGCCGCTGTGCGTGTGCCCCGCGCCGTCCGTGGGTGGGCTCAGCACGATCCGACCGTCGTCGACGGGCTGCTCGTCGGCGCTGCAGCCGACGAGCAGGGCCGCGGCGACGAAGGAGGCCAGCAGGGCCGCGCGGGACCGGACGCGCGTCACGGCTGCATCGACAGGAAGAGGAACGTGGCGAAGAGCACCAGGTGCACGAAGCCCTGGAGCGCCTTGGCGCGCCCCTGGACGACGGTCAGGCCGGACACCACGACGGTGATGGCGAGCAGCACCATCTGGGTCGGCTCGAGACCGAGGGTCAGGGGACCGTCGATCCAGATCATCGCGACCGCGATGGTCGGGATGGTCAGCCCGATCGAGGCCATGGCCGAGCCGAGGGCGAGGTTGAGGCTGTTCTGCACGCGGTCGCGGGCTGCGTTGCGCAGCGCGGAGATCGACTCGGGAGCCAGCACCAGCAGCGCGATGACGACACCGACGACCGCGTAGGGGAAGCCGAGGCTCTCCACGCCGTCCTCGATCGTGGGGGAGAGCAGCTTGGCGAGTCCGACCACGGACACCAGGGACACGACGAGCAGACCGGCGCTGAGCAGGGCCTCCTGCTGGCTGGGCGGGTCGGCGTGCCCGTCCTCGTCCTCGTCGAGCAGCCCGGTCACGAGGCCCTGCTCGTCGCTGGAGACGGGGAGGAAGAAGTCACGGTGCCGGATGGTCTGGGTGAACACGAACGCGGCGTACAGCGCGAGCGAGGCGACGGCGGCGAAGGCCAGCTGCGAGGCGGAGTACTCCCGGCCGGCGGCCGACGTCGTGAAGCTCGGCAGCACCAGGCACACCGACGCGAGCGCGATCACGGTCGACAGCGCCGACCCGGTGCCGGCGGCGTTGAAGCTGACCAGGTGGTGCTTGGCGGCACCCACCAGCAGAGAGATGCCGACGATGCCGTTGAGCGTGATCATGATCGCGGCGAAGACGGTGTCGCGGGCGTAGGTGCTGGTGCCCTCTCCGCCACTGGTCATCAGCATGACGATCAGGCCGACCTCGATCACGGTGACCGCGACGGCCAGGATCAGCGACCCGAAGGGCTCCCCGACCTTGTGCGCCACGACCTCCGCGTGGTGCACGGCGCAGACCACCGAGGCGACCAGCGCGGCGGCGATCAGCACCAGCACCGGCCACGCCTCGTGGCTCGCCCAGGTGGCCGCCAGGACGACCAGCGCCACGATCGGCACCGCCACGGTCCACTGGAAGCGGCCACGGAGTGTCGTCGCTGTCATGAGGCAACCCTACGGAGCGCCGTCGGATCGGAGGTTCTCCCCCTGCGCCGTTAGTCTGGAGCCCATGTCCGCCAGCGTCTTCCCCCGTCTCGAGCCCCGCCTCTCCTCGGTCTCCAAGCCGATCCAGTACGTCGGGGGCGAGCTCAACTCGACCGTCAAGGAGTGGGACTGCGCCCTGGAGGGCGAGACGGTCCGCTGGGCGCTGATGTATCCCGACGCCTACGAGGTCGGCCTGCCCAACCAGGGCGTCCAGATCCTCTACGAGGTCCTCAACGAGCGCGACTGGATCGTCGCGGAGCGCACCTACGCCGTGTGGCCCGACATGGAGGCCATCATGCGCGAGGACGGCATCCCGCAGTTCACCGTCGACGCGCACCGCTCGGTCAAGGACTTCGACGTCTTCGGCCTGAGCTTCTCCACCGAGCTCGGCTACACCAACATGCTCAACGCCCTCGACCTCGCCGGCATCCCGCTGCACGCCGCCGACCGCACCGACGCCGACCCGGTGGTCCTCGCCGGTGGCCACGCGGCGTTCAACCCCGAGCCGATCGCCGCGTTCGTCGACGCCGCCGTGCTCGGTGACGGCGAGGAGGTCGTGCTCGCGATCTCCGAGGTCGTGCGCGAGTGGAAGACCGAGGGACGTCCGGGTGGGCGCGACGAGCTGCTGCGTCGTCTCGCGGTCACCGGCAACATCTACGTCCCGCGCTTCTACGACGTCACCTACGCCGCCGACGGCACCATCGAGGCCGTCGTGCCCAACCGCCCCGGCATCCCGCACCGCGTCACCAAGCACACGCTGATGGACCTCGATGCCTGGCCCTACCCGCGCAAGCCGCTGGTGCCGCTGGCCGAGACGGTGCACGAGCGCTTCTCCGTCGAGATCTTCCGTGGCTGCACCCGCGGCTGCCGCTTCTGCCAGGCCGGCATGATCACGCGACCGGTGCGTGAGCGGTCGATCAAGACCATCGGCGAGATGGTCGAGAACGGCATCCGGTCGACCGGCTTCGAGGAGGTCGGCCTGCTGTCGCTCTCGAGCGCCGACCACACCGAGATCGCCGACGTCGCCAAGGGCCTGGCCGACCGCTACGAGGGCACCAACGTGTCGCTCTCGCTGCCCAGCACGCGCGTCGACGCCTTCAACATCAACCTCGCCAACGAGTTCTCCCGCAACGGTCGCCGCTCCGGGCTCACCTTCGCGCCCGAGGGCGGCAGCGAGCGGATGCGCAAGGTCATCAACAAGATGGTGACCGAGGAAGACCTGATCCGCACGGTCTCCGCGGCCTACTCCCACGGCTGGCGCCAGGTGAAGCTCTACTTCATGTGCGGCCTGCCCACCGAGACCGACGAGGACGTCCTCCAGATCGCCGAGCTCGCCAAGCGCGTCATCGCCGAGGGCCGCGCGGTCTCCGGGCGCAACGACATCCGCTGCACGGTCTCCATCGGCGGCTTCGTCCCCAAGCCGCACACGCCCTTCCAGTGGGCCTCCCAGCTCGACCACGAGACCACCGACGCCCGCCTCAAGCAGCTGCGCGACATCGTGCGCGAGGACAAGAAGTACGGCCGCGCCATCGGCTTCCGCTACCACGACGGCAAGCCCGGCACGATCGAGGGACTGCTCAGCCGTGGCGACCGCCGCGTCGGCGCCGTCATCGAGCAGGTCTGGCGCGACGGCGGCCGCTTCGACGGCTGGAGCGAGCACTTCTCCTACGATCGCTGGCTCGAGGCGTCCACGACGGCTCTCGCCGGGACCGGCGTCGACCTCGACTGGTACACCACCCGCGAGCGCACCTACGACGAGGTCCTGCCCTGGGACCACCTCGACTCCGGCCTCGACAAGGACTGGCTCTGGGCCGACTGGGAGGACGCCATCGACCCGTCCTCCGAGACCGAGGTCGAGGACTGCCGCTGGACCCCCTGCTACGACTGCGGGGTGTGTCCCGAGATGGGCACCGAGATCCAGATCGGTCCCACGGGGCAGAAGCTGCTGCCGCTCGCCGTCGTCTGACCAGGCGCCCCACCGTCTCGGTGGTCGAGCCCGAGGAGCGCTAGCTGTGATGACGCGTCGAGACCTCTTTCGTTGGTCGAGCAGCGAGCGAAGCGAGGGGCCGTCGAGACCCAGGACGTATGCCGTGCCCCAAGACCCCAGGCACCTCACCGGGTCTCGACACCCTCGGGTCTAGCGGCCCTCGGGCTCGACCGACAAAGCCCGAGGAGCGTCAGCGACGAGGCGTCGAAACCCCGCCCTCCGTTGGTCGAGCAGCGAGCGAAGCGAGCGGCCGTCGAGACCCAGGACGTACGCCGTGCCCCAAGACCCAGGCACCTCACCGGGTCTCGACACCCTCGGGCCTAGGCGGCCCTCGCGGCTCGACCACCGAAACACTCGCTGGTCGGGCCCGAGGAGCGCCAGCGACGAGGCGTCGAGACCCGGCGAGCCGACAGACAGCCCCGACCCAAGCCCCGACCCAGACCGGCCAAAGATCGATCGAAAAAACTTTCCCTTGTCGTCTCAGCAAGCGAGATCTGAGGCGCCGAAACGGGCCCCACTGTCGGTGGCCACGGCTTCAATGGATCTATGGCCGCGCAGCCCGGGAGCGACGACAGCACCACCGTGCTGACCGCTGTCCGCGCGGTCCGAGCGGTGCGCGACCAGGCCGAGGTCGAGATCATCGAGTCCATCATCGACTGGTGCGTCCTCCACCAGACCGACGACGAAGACACCGCGTCCTTCGGCGACCACGGCATCCCCCTCGCCGGTCACGGCGCCCCCTGGGTGCTGGAGTCCGCGGTCCTCGAGCTCTGCGCCGCACTCGGTCAGTCCACCGACGCCGGCAAGCGCTACGTGGGCGCCGTCCTCGAGGTCCGCTACCGGTTGTCACGCACCTGGGAACGCGTCGCCGCCGGCGACCTCCCGTTCTGGCGCGCACGCTCCATCGCGGAGCAGACGATGTGCCTGCCCGAGCAGGGTGCCGCTCACGTGGACCGTCACGTCGCCCACGTCGCGCACCAGGTGTCCTACCTTCAGCTCAAGAGGCTCGTGGAGGAAGCGCAGGCCCGGTTCGACCCCGTCGAGGCCGAGAAGAAGGCCCGCGCTGCAGCCGACGGCCGGCACGTCTCGATCCACACCCACCAGGTCGGGATCAACGGCACCGTCGACGTCACCGGCACCCTTGACCTGCGCGACGCCCTCGACCTCGACGACGCCCTCAACCGCGGCGCCGCTGCCCTGGGTGCCGCCGGGTGCGCCGAGTCCCACGACGTACGCCGCTCCCTCGCCGCCGGGGACCTCGCCCGCGGCCAGGTGTCCCTGCCTTTCGACGACGCGGGCGGGCAGGAGTCGGTGGTGCCACCGCGCAGCCGGGTCGTGCTGCACGTCCACCTCGCTGAGGCAGCACTCGCCGGCGACGACACCGTCGAAGGATGTCTAGCCCGGGTGGAGAACACCCGGTCCCCGATCTGGGCCGACCGCGTCCGCGACTGGTGCGCCAGCCCCGACGTCCAGGTGATCGTGAAGCCAGTGATCGACCTTGCCGAGCAGATCAGCGTCACCGCCTACGAGATCCCCGACCGACTCCGGGCCCAGCGCGAGCTCATCGACCACCACTGCGTCTTCCCCTGGTGCACCCGACCCGCCAGGTCCAGCGACATCGACCACATCACCCCGCACGACCAGGGCGGGACCACGTCCACCGACAACACCGCGCCCCTGTGCCGAGGCCACCACCGCGCCAAGACCCACACGCGCTGGACCTACGACCGCCTCGACGACACCACCTACCTCTGGCGCTCACCCAACGGCTTGTTCTTCCGTCGCGACCACCACGGCACCACCCCCATCACCGGCCCGACCACCCCACCCGGCGAGACCTGACCCCACCGCCCCACACCCCGCCGACGGCGGGGTCACAGGCACGTCCACATCGGGGCGACGCCGGCGCGAGACGTGTCTCGGCGGCAAGTGACAGAGTCCAGCAGTGCGCATGACCTTTCCACCCGTCGACTTCCCGCTCTATGGGCTCGCGGCCGACCTGCAGCTGCCGGGGCGCCTGTGGAACGTCGAGGGCAAGCTCGGCGCACCCACGTGGGCACTGTGGTGGTGGTTCGGACGAGTGGCGGAGCCGACGCATGGCGAGGCGTGGGTGCAGGTGGGGTGCCTGCCGCGTGAGCGGCACGCCGAGGTGATGACCCCTCGAGGCGGTGACCCGGTCCGGGAGGTGGCGTTCGCTGCCGCGTTCGCCCTGACCAACGCGACCCTGCCGAGTGAGACCGAGCGGCCGGACGGCTACCTGGACGAGGTCGTCGACTTCGCCGGTCGACTGGCCGATGGCTACGAGCGGTGGACGAGCGTCACCTGGCGAGTCGACGGGCGCGCGGTCCCTGCCCGTCTGGTCCGCTGGGCCGGAGCGTGGGCTGGGTTCACCACGGCTGCCGCCGTCGTCGACCCTGGTGGCGGTCGGTCACGGCCTCGATGGAGCTCACCTGTCGCTGGTCGAGCTGGCCGACACGTCGGCCCTCCACCCACGGAGACGTCGTCACGGGCTCCTAGCCCCACCGCCGACCCCGCACGCAGCAGCTCCCCGCACCCACGGACGGGGTGCGGGGAGCTGTCGGTGCCCGAAGGGTGGAGCTCAGTGCGGTGGTGCGGTCAGCGCAGCGACTCGGTGAGGTCGGAGCCGTCCTCGGCGAAGGCGACGCAGGCCAGCTTGTCCCCGGAGTCGGGCTCGGCGGTCTGGGTCAGGCCGATGTAGTTGTAGCCCTCGGTGATGAAGGTGTTGAGCTCCTCGTCGCTGAAGGCGATCGCCTCGTCGCACAGCGTGTTGGAGGCGTCGTCGCCGAAGTCGGCCACGTCGTCGCCCGACAGGGTGACGGTCGCGAGGACCTCGCCGTCGTGCGCCTCGCCGCAGCCGACCTTCTTGATCTGGGATACGGCCTCGTCGGAGGCATCGAGCCCCTTGGCGGTGATGCAGTCGCCCTTCTTGAGGCTGTCGACCGACTCGCCGCCGAGGATGACGCCGGCGGCCACGAGGGCGATCAGCAAGATGACGACGATGATGTCGATCACGATGGCTGCGATGGCCAGGCCCTTGCCGCCGCCCTTCTTCGCGAGCACGACGATCGCGAGGACGAGGGAGACCAGGGTCG
>NZ_CALRWD010000034.1:0-43368 GCF_943371775.1 Nocardioides psychrotolerans | reverse complement strand
TAGGCGACGAACGCGGTCGACACGATCGCCCGGCCCCGCACGCTCACCGGGGTCGCGCTGAAGGGCAGCGGCGGCAGGGACTCGACCGGCACGGTCCAGGTCGTCAGGTGGCCGGTGCCGGCGAGGTCCCACGGCTCCGGGGGATAGGGCGTGCTCACGAGACGACCTCGAGCTCGTCCCAGTCGACCGTGGCCGTGCGCTGCTGGTACTCCGCGACCTGGCCGGGCCAGTTGGTCGTGATGCGCGGCCCGTCGACGTACCAGCTCGAGCAGCCGGCCCACGCGCTCGTGGCGAGCCGCGACTGCATCTCGGTGTCGTAGGCGTCCGCCACCTCCCGTCGTACGACGACCGCGCGGGCGCCGCCGTCGGCGATGCGACGGGCGACCTGGGCGATGTAGGAGGCCTGCGCCTCGAGCATGTTGATGATCGAGCTGCCACCGAGGTTGGTGTTGGGCCCGTAGATGCAGAAGAGGTTGGGGAAGTCGGGCACCGCCAGCCCGAGGTGGGCGCGCGCACCGTCGGCCCACCGCTCGTGCAGGTCGGCGCCGCCGACCCCGGTGACGGTGATGGGGGCGAGGAAGTCGGTGGCGGCGAAGCCGGTGCCCCAGATCAGCACGTCGGCCTCGTGGAGCACGCCGTCGGCGGTGCGCACCCCGGTCGGCTCCACGGAGGCGACGCGCTCGGTGACGACGTCGACGTGGTCACGCGCCAGCGCGGGATACCAGTGGTTGGAGAAGAGCAGCCGCTTGCAGCCGAGCTCGTAGTCGGGCACGAGCTTGGCGCGCAGGGCGGCGTCGCGGACCTGGGCGCGCAGCGCGAGTCGCCACGTCTGCTTGAGCGCGGCCAGCAGGGGCTTGGTGGCGAAGGACTCGCCGGAGAGTGCGCCGTTGAAGAGCTCGGTGAGCCGGAACCACGTGCGCCGCTCGGTGGCCAGCAGGGCCGGGAAGCGCTCGAACGCGCGGTGGTGGCGGGGGCGGTAGGCCTGGTCGGGCTTGGGCACGACGTAGGGCGCCGAGCGCTGGAAGACCGTCATCTCGCTGACCCGGTCGACGATGCCGGGGACGAACTGGATGGCGCTCGCGCCGGTGCCGACCACCGCGACGCGCTTGCCGGTGAGGTCGACGTCGTGGCGCCACTGCGCGGAGTGGAAGGTGGGGCCGGCGAAGGTCTCGGTGCCCGGGAGGTCGGGGATGACCGGGTTGGAGAGCTGGCCGACGGCGGAGACGACGATCTCGGCCGTCCACGACCTCCCGTCCGCCGCGGCGACGTGCCAGGTCAGGGCCTGCTCGTCGTAGGTCACGCTCGTGACCTCGACCCCGGTGGTCACCAGGTCGAGCAGTCCCTCGCGCGCCGCGGTCTCCTGGATGTAGTCGAGGATCTCCGGCTGCTCGGAGTAGCGCCGTCCCCAGCCGGGGTTGGTGGCCCAGGACCAGGAGTAGAGCGGTGAGGGCACGTCGCAGGCGGCGCCCGGGTAGGTGTTGTCGCGCCACACCCCGCCCACGCTGTCGGCGCGCTCGAGGACGGTGACGTCCGTGATGCCCTGCTGAAGGAGGGCATGGGCGGCGCCGAGGCCGCCGAAGCCGGCTCCGATGATGACGACACGGGTGCTCATGGCTCCGAAACTAGGCGCCGCACGGACGTCGTGGAGCGTGTGGGCGGTGATCTGATTGATAATTCCGGACATGACGACCGATGCGCGGGGGCTGCCGGCCCCGGCCGCCGAGGACTGGGGCTTCCCCCGCTCGGCGGCGGGCACCGCCCTGCTCGTGGAGTACGCCGGGGCGCGCGGCGTCGGCGCGGCCCGCGCGCTCGTCGGCACCGGTCTCACCGCGGGGTCGCTCGCGGCGCTGGTGCGCGGCGGCGGTGAGGTCACCGCCGCGCAGGAGCTGTGCGTGGTGCGCACCCTCCACCGGCTTCTCGGCGAGGTCGGGGTGGAGGTGGGGGAGCGTTACCAGGCCTCCACGTTCGGCGCGTTCGGCTACGCGATGCTGTCCAGCCGCACCGTGCTGGACGCCATCACCGTGGCGCTGCGGCTGATCGACCTCAGCTTCGCCTTCGCGATCCCACGCGCGTCGCTGGTCGGGGACGAGGTCCACGTCAGCGTCGACGGCGGCGCGCTGCCCTCCGACGTACGCAGGCTGCTGGTGGAGCGCGACGCCACGGCGATCGTGACCGTCCTGGAGTCGCTGGTCCCGGGCGGGGTGGGGGCGCGGCTGACGTGGGCCCCGGGAGCGGCGGCCATCGCGTTCGGCGCGGACCAGCTCGAGCGTCCGCTGCCGCAGCGCAGCGCCGAGCGGCTCGCGCTCGCCGAGCGGATGTGCGCCGAGGTCGTCGACGTGCGTCGGGTCCGCCGGGGGCTGGCGCAGGACGTGCGGGTGCTGATCACCCAGCGCCTGGCCGAGGGCGCGCCGATGGCGGAGGTCGCGGCTGCGCTGGCGATGGGGGAGCGCACCTTGCGTCGTCGGCTGGGAGACGAGGGAGTGGGCTACCAGGAGCTGCTCGACGAGGTCCGGTCGTCGCTGGCGATGGCGCTGCTCGACGGTCGGGCCACGATGCCGGTGGCGGAGGTCGCCCGCCGCCTGGGCTATGCCGAGTCCGCCAGCTTCATCCGCGCCTTCCGTCGGTGGACCGGGCGCACGCCGACCGAGGTGTCGCCCTCCTGACCATTGCGGGACACCCGTTGGTCACCTGTCCGGTCCACCTGGTTCACCGGGCGCTGGTCGGCTGGGGGCATGACCCAGACGCCCTCGCGCCCCCTGCTGCCCCTGACCCCGGTGACGCCGGCATCGTCAGCGAGCCGCCACGGCTCGCGCAGCTTCATGACCTGCTTCTTCCGGTGCGGCAACGCCTGCGACCACCCCGAGCCCAACCGCTCCGGCAACGGCCACATCCAGGAGGAGATCACGAAAGCGGTCCAGCGCCGCTCCGTCCTCAAGGGTGCTGCGATCGGCACCGGCGCCCTGGTCGTGGGCTCGGGCGCCGCCTCCGGCGGTCTGGCCGCCGCCGCCGTCGAGCCCGCCGCCCGTGCGACCTCCGGCGACCTCGCGAAGACCACCTTCACGGCCGTCAAGCCCAACAAGCGCGACGCGGTCACCGTCGCCGAGGGCTTCGCCACCTCGGTCGTGATGCGCTGGGGCGACCGCGTCCTGCCGGGTGCTCCCGAGTTCGACGCCACGAAGCAGACTCCCGAGGCCGCGCGCCAGCAGTTCGGCTACAACTGCGACTACGTCGGCGTGCTGCCGACCGGTCGCGACGAGGCCGTCATGGTCGTCAACCACGAGTACACCGACGAGAACCTGATGTTCCCCGCCGGCACCTACACGCCGGCCGAGATCAAGGCCATCTCGATGAGCAACCACGGCATGTCCGTGGTCGAGATCCGGCGCGGGGTCGTGCCCGGCGACTGGAGGGCCGAGACCAACCTGCGCAAGGCCAAGCTCAACCGACGGCTGCACATCGAGACCGAGTTCAAGATCGTCGGCCCCGCCGCCGGCGACGACCGGCTCAAGACGATCGACGACACGTCCGGTCGGAGTGCGCGCGGGACGCTCAACAACTGCGCCGGCGGCAAGACCCCCTGGGGCACGGTGCTCTCGGGCGAGGAGAACTTCAACCAGTACTTCGACAAGTCCGGCGCGCTCGACCCGCGCTACACCGCCGAGTACGCGCGCTACGGCATCACCGGCTCCGGCAAGGGGTGGAGCGAGATTGACTCCCGCTTCGACCTCACCCTGGACCCGCACGAGCCGCACCGCTTCGGCTGGATCGTCGAGGTCGACCCGATGGATCCCTCCTCCACCCCGCGCAAGCACACGATGCTCGGTCGCTTCAAGCACGAGGGCGCCAACATCGTCATCGCCAAGAACGGCAAGGCCGTGGCCTACATGGGCGACGACGAGCGCGGTGACTACATCTACCGCTTCGTCTCGGCCGAGAAGTTCGACCCGGCCCGCACGGCCAAGGCGCGTCGCCACAACCTGACGCTGCTGACGAAGGGCACGCTGTCGGTCGCGAAGTTCTCCGGCGACGGCTCCGAGGACGGCGTCTACGACGGCACCGGCCGGTGGATCCCGCTGTGCACCGACACGACGTCGTACGTCGAGGGCATGTCAGTCGCCGACGTCCTCATCTTCACGCGCCTGGCCGCCGACAAGGTCGGCCCCACCAAGATGGACCGCCCCGAGGACGTCGAGCCCAACCTGGTCAACGGCAAGGTCTACGCCGCGCTGACCAACAACTCCAACCGCGGCAAGCCCGAGCTCCCGGTCGACGAGGCCAACCCGATCGCGTCGTCGATGGTGCGGGCGTCGCCCGGTGCGCCGCTCACGTCGGCGTCGGGCAACCGCAACGGCTACGTGCTGGAGATGACGCCGACCGGCGGCCACGCCGCCAGCGGCTTCACCTGGGACCTGCTGCTCGTCTGCGGCGACCCGGCTGCGGCCGAGACCTACTTCGGCGGCGTGGACAAGGCGACGGTCAGCCCCATCAGCTGCCCCGACAACGTCACCTTCGACTCCGAGGGCCAGCTGTGGATCTCCACCGACGGCAACGTGCTCGGCTCCAACGACGGGATCTTCCGCGTCCCCACCCAGGGACCGCTGCGCGGCCAGGTCCGCCAGTTCGTCACGATGCCCCGTGGCGCCGAGGCGTGCGGACCGCTGATCTACGACAAGAACCGCTCGCTGTTCTTCGCCGTCCAGCACCCCGGCGAGATCGACGGTGCGACCTTCGAGAACCAGGCGAGCACCTGGCCGCACACCGACGACTTCCCGCGTCCGTCGGTGGTCGTGGCCTACCGGCGCCGCTGAGGGAGCGGTCGCTGCTCGATCACCTGATCACGACCGCTCGCGCGGTCGTGATCAGGTGATCGTCATGCCCCCGTCGACGGGCAGCGTCTGGCCGGTGATGTAGCCGGCGGCGTCGGAGGCGAGGAAGACCACGGTGGCGGCCAGCTCGGCCGGATCGCCCTTGCGGCCGGCGGGGATCCGCGGGCCCTGGGACTCCAGGTAGCCCTCGGGATAGCTGTCGGTCATCTCCGAGGTGAAGAAGCCCGGGGCGATCGCGTTGACGCGGATGCCCTTGCGCCCGGTCCACTGCTGGGCCAGGTCGCGGGTCAGGCCGATCAGCCCGGCCTTGGACGCGGCGTAGGCCGCCTGGGGCAGGCCCGCGGTCGTGATGCCGAGGACCGAGGAGATGTTGATGATGCTGGAGCCCGGCTGCATCACGCGCCCGCACTCCTGGGCCATCCAGTAGCACCCGTTGAGGTTGACGTCGATGACGCCGCGGAACTGCTCGGGCGTCTCCCGCGTGGCGGGCACCGCGGTGCCGATGCCCGCGTTGTTGACCAGGATGTCGACGCGGCCGAACTCCTCCATGGCCAGCGCCACCAGGTTGGCGCACGAGGCCGGGTCGGACACATCGGTGCTCACCGTGAGCGCACGCCGTCCCGCGGCCTCGACCAGCGCGGCGGTGTCGGCCATCTTCTCCACGCGTCGCGCGCCCAGCGCGAGATCGGCGCCGGCCTCGGCCAGGCCCTGGGCGAAGGCGACGCCCAGTCCGCTCGAGGCGCCGGTCACCACGGCCACCTTGCCGTCCAGTCGGAACATGTCAGTCACAGTCATGGGTCCGACCCTAGGCCCCGTGCGTCGACCGGCGTAGAAGTGCCGGTCCGCAGGCGCGTGCTCGCGTAGCATGAGGTCCCAGACGTGGAGGAGGTGGACTCGATGGCCACCACGACCAGGGCTCGAGCCACCCAGGCCGACAAGCACGAAGCACGCCGCGCGGAGCTGGCCGAGTCCGCACTCGTCACGTTGGGGGAGCGCGGCTACGCGCGCACCACGCTGCGCGAGATCGCCCTCAACTCCCAGTTCAGCCACGGCGTCGTGCACTACTACTTCCAGGACAAGCTCGAGCTCATCGTCTACTGCGTGCGCCACTACAAGGCCACGTGCGTCACCCGCTACGACCAGGTCGTCGCCACGTCCACCACCGCCGACGGGCTGCTCGAGGCCTTCTCCGCCAAGCTGGTCGAGACGCTGCAGGACGAGGCGCCCATGCACCGGCTGTGGTACGACCTGCGCTCGCAGAGCATGTTCGAGGACTCGCTGCGTGAGGCGGTCTCGATGATCGACGCCACCCTCGAGGACATGGTCTGGCGCGTCGTCGAGCGCTACTCCGAGCTGGTCGGGCGGCCGACGGTGGTGCCGCGCGCCGCGGCGTACGGCATCCTGGACGGGCTCTTCCAGCAGGCGTTGCTGGGCCACCTCGCGGGTGAGCGAGCGGCCCTCGACACGATCGTCGAGCAGGTCCACGGCCTGATGCCGCTCATGCTGGCTCCCGCGCCGGCCTGACGTTCCGCTACCCTGAGGTCATGCGCAGGACCCTTCTCCTTATCTAGCCGCGTCGACACGCACACGTCGCCGCGGCTGCCCCTCGTGCTCGGGGGGTTTTTTTGTGCCCCGATGAGGTCCGACCCAGAGCCGAGAGAGAAGACGATGACCCAGCGAGAGACGGCCGAGCGGGACGAGCCCGCGACCTACGACGTGGCTGCCACCGAGCAGAAGTGGCAGCCGGTCTGGGAGCAGCTCGACCCCTTCCGCGCCGACGACTCCTCGACGCGTGAGAAGCGCTACGCGCTGACGATGTTCCCCTACCCCAGCGGCGACCTGCACATGGGTCACGCGGAGGTCACCGCGCTGCACGACGTGATCGCGCGCTACTGGTGGCAGAAGGGTTACGAGGTCCTCAACCCCATGGGCTGGGACTCCTTCGGCCTGCCCGCCGAGAACGCCGCGATCCGCAACGACGCGCACCCGGCCGACTACACCTACGGCAACATCGCCACGCAGCTGGAGTCCTTCCAGAAGTACGCCGTGAGCTTCGACTGGTCGCGCCGGTTCAACACCTCGGACCCCTCCTACTACCGCTGGACCCAGTGGCTGTTCCTGAAGATGCGGGAGCAGGGCCTGGCCTACCGCAAGAACAGCCCGGTCAACTGGTGCCCCAACGACCAGACCGTGCTGGCCAACGAGCAGGTCGTCGACGGCGCCTGCGAGCGCTGCGGCGCCGAGGTCACCAAGCGCGAGCTGACCCAGTGGTACTTCCGCACGACGGCCTACGCCCAGGAGCTGCTGGACTGCCTGGACGAGCTGCAGCCGACCTGGCCGGCCAAGGTGATCAACGCGCAGCGCAACTGGATCGGTCGCTCCGAGGGCGCCCACGTCGACTTCGTCGTCGAGGGGCGCGAGGAGCCCCTGACGGTCTACACCACCCGTCCCGACACCCTGTTCGGTGCGACGTTCATGGTGGTCGCGGCCGACGCGGCCCTGGCCACCGAGCTGGTGACCGACGAGCAGAGCGCCGCTCTGGAGGACTACCTGGTCGAGGTCCGCAAGGAGACCGAGATCAACCGGCTGTCCACCGACCGGCCGAAGACGGGCGTCTTCCTGGGCGTGCACGCCGTCAACCCGCTGACCGGCGAGCGGATCCCGGTCTACGCCGCGGACTACGTCCTGGCCGACTACGGCACCGGCGCGATCATGGCCGTGCCCGCACAGGACCAGCGCGACTGGGACTTCGCGAAGGCCTTCGACCTGCCGATCGTGCGCACGGTCGAGCCGCCCGCGGACTGGGACGGCCACGACACGATGGCCTTCACCGGTGACGGCCCGGCCATCAACTCCGCCAACGACGAGATCGACCTGTCGGGCATGGGCGTGGCCGAGGCGAAGAGCACGACCATCACCTACCTGGAGGGCAAGGGGCTGGGTCGCGGCACGGTCAACTTCCGGCTGCGCGACTGGCTGCTGTCGCGCCAGCGTTACTGGGGCGCCCCGATCCCGATCATCCACTGCCCGGTCGACGGCGAGGTCCCGGTGCCGGAGGACCAGCTGCCCGTGGAGCTGCCCGAGCTGCGCGGCGCCGACCTGAAGCCCAAGGGCACCTCGCCCCTGGGTGCGGCGACCGACTGGGTCAACGTCAGCTGCCCGACCTGTGGCGGTCCGGCGACGCGCGACACCGACACCATGGACACCTTCGTGGACTCGTCGTGGTACTTCTTCCGCTACGTCTCCCCGCACGACGACAGCCAGGCCTTCGACACCACGCTGGCCCAGGAGTGGGGTCCCATCGACCTCTACGTCGGCGGCGACGAGCACGCCGTGCTGCACCTGCTCTACGCCCGCTTCTTCACCAAGGCCCTGCGCGACATGGGGCTGGTCAGCTGGGACGAGCCGTTCTCGGCCTACCTGTCCCAGGGCAAGGTCATCAACAACGGCCGCAAGATGAGCAAGTCGCAGGGCAACGGCATCAACCTGGGCGACCAGTTGGCGGAGTTCGGCGTGGACGCCGTGCGCCTGACGCTGGTCTTCGCGAGCCCGCCCGAGGACAACATCGACTGGGCCGACGTGTCGCCCGGTGGGTCATTGCGCTTCCTGCAGCGGGCATGGCGCCTGAGCGGCGACGTCACCAGCGCGCCGGGCACCGACCCGGCGACGGGTGACACCGCCCTGCGCACGCTGACGCACAAGACGGTGCACGAGGCCGAGGGGCTGATCGAGAAGCACCGCTTCAACGTCATGGTGGCCCGCACGATGGAGCTGGTCAACGCCACCCGCAAGGCGATCGACTCGGGTTGCGGCGGCGCCGACCCCGCGGTCCGCGAGGCCGTGGAGACCGTGGCGATCCTGCTGTCCCTGGTGGCGCCGTACACCGCCGAGGAGATGTGGGAGCGGCTGGGCCACGAGCCGACCGTCGCCCGCGTGGGGTGGCCGGTCGTCGACCCCGCGCTGCTGGTCGAGGAGTCGGTCACGGCGGTCGTCCAGGTCCAGGGCAAGGTCAAGGCCCGCCTGGAGGTGGCCCCCGACATCGCCGAGGGTGACCTGGAGGCGCTGGCGCTCGCCGACCCGACGGTCGTGGCGGCCATCGACGGTCGTGAGGTCCGCAAGGTCGTCGTGCGGGCACCCAAGCTCGTCAACATCGTGGTCTGACCACGACCGACGAGGCGGACGCCACTACTCTCTGCCACATGTCGGTCGTCGTCGTCACGGACTCGACCGCCAGCCTCCCCGCGGAGGTGGCGGCCGAGCGCGGGATCATCGTCGTCCCGCTCCAGGTGGTCATCGGTGCCCACGCCTACGACGAGGGCTCCCCGGAGGCCACCCCGGAGCGGGTCGCGGAGGCGCTGCGCGACTTCCGTCCCGTGAGCACCTCGCGCCCGGCGCCGGCGGTGATGCTGGATGCCTATGAGCGGGCCGCCGCCGCCGGGGCCAAGCAGATCGTGTCGGTGCACCTCTCCGGTGACATGAGCGGCACGTTCGAGTCGGCGCAGCTCGCGGCGCGCGACTCCCCGGTGCGGGTCGTGTGCGTCGACAGCCGCGAGGTCGGGGTCGCCACCGGCTATGCCGCCCTTGCTGCAGCGGACGTCATCGGACGGGACGGCTCCGTCGAGGCAGCCGCCGCCGCGGCCCGCGCCCGCGCCGAGGCCTGCTCGTCGTTGTTCTACGTCGACACGCTGGAGTATCTCCGGCGCGGTGGGCGCATCGGGGCAGCCGCCGCGCTGTTCGGGGGAGCCCTCGCGGTCAAGCCGCTGCTCACCATCGAGGACGGCGTCGTCGCGTCGCTGGAGAAGGTCCGCACCTCGGGCAGGGCGCTGGCCCGGCTCGAGGAGCTGGCCGTGGCCGCGGCCGGGGACGCCGAGATCGACCTGTGCGTCGCCCACCTCGCCAACCAGGAGCGCGCCGACCTCCTCGCCGACCAGCTCCGGACCCGCTTGGCGGACAACCTCGGGGGCCGGGAGGTCTGGTGCGGAGAGCTCGGTGCGGTCCTCGGTGCGCACGTGGGTCCCGGCATGATCGCCGTCTGCGTGGCGCCGCGGCTCTGAGCGCGGGTGCGGCGGGTCTCAGTCGCCGAACGGGGCGGTGGGTGGTGGGGGGGTGTGGTGCCTGTCGGATCGCCCGTAGGTCACCGCCCGAGCTCGACGCCCACCGGGCCCGGGAGCGGTCCACAGCCGCCGCTCAGGCCGCGTTGTCCACAGGCGTGCCGCCGGTCCGAGCGCGCCGGGGGCCGTCCTGCCTACCGTCCTTCCATGCGATCTCGACGCTCGGGCCAGGACCACGATGCCGCTGTCGCGCGGCGGCTGGAGCAGCTGCGCGTGGAGCTGGACGCGACGCGTGGCGGGCAGGCGGCCGCACCTGCGGCGGTCGAGCCCGCCGCGGGCGGCGCGTGGTGGGAGGGCCACACCCGGGTGGCCGGCCGCCCGCTGGTGGTCGTCCCACCGCTCGAGGCACTGCCCGCGGAGCCCCGCCCGCCGCGGCCGGTCGAGGTTCTCGGGCCGTCCGCGCCCGCCGAGCCGCCCCGGGTGCCGGTGCCCGGACGGCACGCCGCCCGCCGTCGCCGACCCGGCCTGGCCGAGGCCCTGCCCGACACGCTGAGGGGACGTGTCGGTCTCGGGCTCGCCCAGGTGGCCGTGCTCGCGGTGCTCGTGGCGATCGGGCTGGCGCTGACGACGTGGTGGGTGCTGCGAGGTGATCCCGAGGCGGCTCCCACGGCGGCGCCGGTGGTGACCTCCCCGGGCGCCGAGCTCGTGACGCTCCCGTCGGCGTCGGCGTCGGTGTCCTCGGCCCCGGAGGGTGCGGCAGGAGCGGCGACGGTGACCGTCGACGTCGCCGGCAAGGTGCGACGACCCGGGATCGCCGTCCTCGACACCGGGTCGCGGGTGGTCGACGCCCTCGAGGCGGCCGGGGGAGCGCGGCCCGGCGTGGACCTGTCGTCGATCAACCTGGCTCGGGTGCTCGTCGACGGCGAGCAGATCCTGGTCGGGCGTGCTCCGAGCTCGACGACCCCGGCACCCCCGGGCCTCACCGGGACCGCGCCGGGAGCGGGCGGTCCGCTGGTCAACCTCAACCTCGCCGGCCAGGCCGAGCTCGAGACCCTGCCTGAGGTGGGCCCCGTGACCGCCCAGTCGATCCTCGCGTGGCGTGACGAGCACGGCGGCTTCTCGGCCGTGGAGGAGCTGCTGGAGGTCGACGGCATCGGCGACGCCACGCTGGAGCAGATCGCTCCGTTCGTGACGATCTGACGTGCCGACGAGCCGGCGGTGGTGAGGCCCGACGACCACGACCCGGACCGGGGACCTCGCGACCTGCGGATGCCGCTGCTCGGGGTCGTCGCCTGGCTCGCGGCGCTGGCGGTGCACCTGCTCGGCGCGGGCGCGTGGGTGCTGCTCGGCCTCCTGGCCTCACTGGGGGCTGCGGCGGTGGCACGGCCTCCGCGACGGCACCACGCGGCCACCGTCGCCGGCCTCGTGCTCGTCGCCGCTGCCGTCGCGGGCTCCACCGCGCTGCGTCACCAGGCGATCAGCGCCAACCCCGTCGCCGACCTGGCCGAGGACCGGGCGGCGGTGGTGCTGAGCGGCACGGTGGTCTCGGACCCGCGGCCGGTGTCCGGGAGGTTCGCCGACCAGGTGCTGCTGCGGCTGGAGGTCCGGGAGGTCACGGGTCGGGGTGCCACCCACCGCTTGGCCACCCCGGTCCTGGTCATCGGCGGGGAGGCCTGGTCCGATGCGGCGCTGGGGTCTCGGGTGCGCACGTCCGGGCTCCTGGCCCCGGCTGACGGCGACGACCTGGCAGCGGTGCTGACGTCCGCCCGCGACCCGGTCGTCCTCGAGCGCCCCGACGTGTGGTGGCGCGGTGCGGGCGCCGTCCGCGAGTCGATCCGCGCCTCTGTAGCTCACCGCCCCGACGACCAGCGGGCCCTCGTCCCGGCGCTCGTGGACGGTGACGACGCCGGGCTGGACCCGGCTCTCGCCGATGACTTCCGCACCACGGGGCTGACCCACCTGACGGCCGTCTCGGGCACCAACCTGACCCTGGTCGTCGGCTTCCTGCTGGTCCTGGCGCGCTGGTGCCGGCTGCGCGGCCGCTGGCTCTACGTCGTCGGCGCCCTGGGCATCCTCGGCTTCGTGCTCCTGGCCCGCACCGAGCCGAGCGTGCTCCGCGCGGCCGCCATGGGAGCAGTGGGGCTGCTGGCGATGGGGTCCAACGGGCAGCAGCGGGCGTTCCGGGCGCTGGGCGTCGCCGTGGTCGTGCTGCTGCTCGTGCAGCCGGGGCTGGCGGCCTCGGTGGGGTTCGCCCTGTCGGCGCTCGCCACCGCCGGCATCGTCGTGCTCGCGCCCGGGTGGCGCGACGCGATGGCGCGCTGGCTCCCACGGTGGGTGGCGGAGGCGGTCTCGGTCCCGGCAGCGGCCCAGCTGGCCTGCACCCCGGTCGTCGCCGCCATCTCGGGACAGGTGAGCCTGGTCGCCGTCGTCGCCAACCTGGCCGTGGCCCCCGTCGTGGGCCCGGCCACCGTCCTCGGGCTCACCGGTGGGCTGCTCGGCCTGGCGGTCCCGGCCGCGGGCACCCTCGTGGGCACCGGCGCCGCCTGGTGCGTCGGCTGGATCGTCGCGGTCGCGCGGCGCGGTGCCGAGCTGCCCGGCGCAGCGCTGGACTGGGAGGCGGGTGTCGGATCGGTGGCCGTGCTCAGCCTGCTCTGCCTGGTCCTGGCCGTGGCCGCACCCTGGCTCCTGCGCCGGCCGCTGGCAGCCATCGGCCTCGCGATCGTGATGGTCATCGGGGTGACGGTCCGGCTGCCCAGCCCGGGCTGGCCGCCCGCGGGCTGGGTGCTCGTCATGTGTGACGTCGGCCAGGGCGACGCCCTGGTCCTGCGAGCAGGTCCCCGGACCGGGGTCGTGGTCGACGTGGGACCCGACGCCTCAGCCGTCGACGCGTGCCTCGACGACCTCGGCGTCGACATCGTGCCGCTCGTGGTCCTGACGCACTTCCATGCCGACCACGTCGACGGCCTGGCGGGGGTGCTCGAGGGGCGCGAGGTCGGTGAGGTGGAGACGTCGCGGATGCGCGACCCGACCTCCGGCGTCGAGACGGTGCTCGGCGCCGCGGCGGCAGTCGGGCTGGCGCCCCTCGTCGCGCCCTACGCCGAGACACGCGTCGTCGGTGAGGTGACCCTCCAGACCCTGTGGCCGCTCCCGGACTCGCCCACCGAGGGCACCGGTGACGGGAGCCGGGCCAACGACGCCAGCGTGGTGCTGCTCGCCGAGGTCAGAGGCGTGCGGATCCTGCTCGCCGGCGACCTGGAGCCCCCCGGTCAGGCGGCGCTGGCGCGTCTCGTGCCGGCCCTCGACGTCGACGTGCTCAAGGTGCCCCACCACGGCAGTCGCTACCAGGACCTCGCCTTCCTCACCTCGCTCGAGGCGGAGCTGGGACTGGTGTCGGTGGGGGCCGACAACGACTACGGGCACCCGGCTGAGGAGGTCCTCGACGCGCTGGAGCAGGCCGGCGCCGACGTGCTCCGCACCGACACGTCGGGCGACCTGGCGGTCGTCGTCGACGAGGGAGAAGCGGTGGCCGTGGGCCGATGAGGGAGGCCGGGGGACTGTCGGAGCGATGTGGGAGGGTTGCCTCATGCGTGCGGGAGACGTCCTGGGTCGGGTCACCCTGGTGACCGGCAAGGAGGAGTTCCTCAACGAGCGCACGATCACCGCCGTGCGTGAGGTGGTCCGCTCCCACGACCCCGAGTCCGAGATCTCCGAGACCGGTGCCGCCGAGCTGACGCTCGCCAGCCTGGGGGAGCTCTCCGCCCCGTCGCTGTTCTCCACGATCCGCTGCGTGGTGGTGCGCTCCTTCGAGCAGCTGCCCGACGAGTCGGTCGACGGCCTGCTGGGCTATGCCGCCTCGCCCGCCGAGGACGTCGCGCTGGTGCTGGTCCACGGCGGCGGCCCCAAGGGCTCCGGCGTGCTGACCAAGCTCCGCAAGCTGACCACCGTGACCGAGTCCAAGTCGGGCGAGCTGAAGCCCTCGGAGTTCCCCGCGTTCGTCGCCTCCGAGGTCCGCGTCCACGGCTCGACGATCGAGCAGGAGGCCGCGCTCTTCCTCGTCCAGGCCGTCGGGCACGACCTGCGATCGCTCTCGGCCGCCGCCCACCAGCTCACCAACGACTTCCCGGGGCAGCCGCTGACGGTCGACCGGGTCAAGCAGTACTTCGGCGGTCGAGCCGAGGCCAAGTCGTTCGCGGTCGCCGACGCCGCCTTCTCCGGGCGCCGCACGGCCGCGCTCGAGGAGCTGCGGTGGGCTCTCGACGGCGGCACGCCCGCGGTCCTCGTGACGTCGGCCTTCGCCGGCAGCGCTCGCGGCCTCGCCCGCTACAAGGGGGCCATGCGGGGCATGCGCGAGGCCGACCTGGCTCGCGAGGTGGGGGTCCCGCCGTGGAAGCTTCGCTCGATCCGTGACCAGTCCCGGGGGTGGTCCGACGCCGGGCTCTCGCGGGTGATCCGGGCTGTGGCCAAGGCCGACGCCGACATCAAGGGCGCCGCGAGCGACCCGTCCTACACGCTGGAGCGGCTCGTGCTCACTGTGACCGCGTTGCGCGACCAGCGCTGACGGCTCATCCCCGGTGCCGGTCGCTGCTCCCGGCAGATCCGGCCGAGAGAGCCAGGAAATGCACGAAGACCCGTCAGAGGGACTCTGACGGGTCGCACGTGCGAGGCTGCTCAGCTCAGAGCGAGGCAGCCTTCTTGGCGATGGCCGACTTGCGGTTGGCCGCCTGGTTCTTGTGGATGACGCCCTTGGAGGCAGCCTTGTCGAGCTTGCGCGCGGCGTCCTGGCCCAGGGCCACGGCGTCGGCGGAGCCGGCCTCGGCGGCCTCGCGGAACTTGCGGACGGCGGTCTTCAGGTTGCTCTTCACAGCCTTGTTGCGCTCGTGCGCCTTCTCGTTCTGCTTGTTGCGCTTGATCTGGCTCTTGATGTTGGCCACTGCTACGCCTTCGTCTTGGGGGATTGCTGTCTCAGGTCTGGAGTTTGCGGTCGGCGCAGGCTCCTGCCGGACACGCGACGGGCAAGATTAGCAGCGGGCCGTCCGGCTGCCCAAATCGGACGCCGACGGTGCTTCACTCCCAGCCCCGTCGCTCGCACAGCCAGTCCCAGACCACCTCGCCCTGCCACCACTGCACGTCGCGGAGGTGGGGCGACGTCGGCGGCACCGGCTCGTCGGACTGGCGCATGAAGAAGGCGGCCAGCAGGGCCAGGACGATGTCGACGTGCTCGGCCGGCAGGTCCTTCGTCAGGGGAGCCGAGGCGAGGGCGGTCTCCACGTCGAGCCCGTCCCCGCGGGGACCGATCATCAGGAAGACGGTGTCGAGCCAGGCCGCCCCGACCGCCGGCCAGTTCCAGTCGCACAGGACCGCCGAGCCGTCGGGTCGGATCAGGATGTTGTCGTCGCGCACGTCGGTGTGGACCACCGTGTCGCCCGCGGTCACCTCCGCGAAGCGGGCCGCGAGCGCGGCGCCCTCCTCCTGGTGGGCGAGTCCGGGACGGGTGGCGCGGACGTGGTCCCAGTGGCCGGGGAAGTCGGCGAACTCCACGGCGAAGGTGTCCAGGGGCATGCCGGCCGGTGCGGGCGTCAGGACCCGAGCCGCGTGCTCCAGCATCGCGATCGAGGCGTCGAGGTCCGCCTGCGTCCAGGGACGCCGCGGCGCCCGCCCCTCGACGTACGCCAGACCCAGGACGACCCAGTCCTCACCGTCGTGGAACCAGCGCAGCGGCGCGGCGGGGGCGCTGGCGGGAAGGCCACGGAGCTTGCGGGCCTCCTCGCGGTAGGAGTGGGCGAACATCCGTTGCGCCTTGGTGGACGCCGCCTTCACGAAGTGGCGCGACCCGTCCTCGCAGACCAGGACGGACGCGAAGCCGGGTGTGAAGCCGCCGCCCTGCGAGATCGCGTCCACGACGGGGGAGCCGCAGCGCTGCTCCACGAGGGCGCGGATGTGGGGCGGGAGGAAGGTCCACTCGACGCGGCGGGCGGTCCGACCGTGGGGGAGGGGTGACTCGATCACCCGGCCCATCCTCGGTCACCGGCCACCGCCGGCGCGAACCGGCGCGACCGGGCTCGCCCGGCGCCCGCCGGTGCTCGCTGAGGCGGGGATGTCCAGGGCCGTGTGGGAGAATGAGGCGTCCCCCCGCACACCACCGAGAGTCGTCCGTGCCCCAGAACCTGCCCACCCCCGGCCAGACCGATCCGGCGATCATCCGCAACTTCTGCATCATCGCGCACATCGACCACGGCAAGTCGACGCTGGCCGACCGGATGCTCCAGCTGACCGGTGTCGTCGACGCCCGCGCCGCCCGCGCGCAGTACCTCGACCGCATGGACATCGAGCGCGAGCGCGGCATCACGATCAAGAGCCAGGCCGTCCGCATGCCGTGGACCGTGCCGGCCGGCAACGACCAGGACGCCGAGCCCGGCAACTACGTGCTCAACATGATCGACACCCCCGGCCACGTCGACTTCACCTACGAGGTGTCGCGCTCCCTCGAGGCGTGCGAGGCGGCCGTCCTGCTCGTCGACGCCGCCCAGGGCATCGAGGCCCAGACGCTGGCCAACCTCTACCTGGCGCTCGGCGCCGACCTGCACATCATCCCGGTGCTCAACAAGATCGACCTGCCCTCCGCGCAGCCCGAGAAGTACGCCGCGGAGCTCGCCGGCATCATCGGGTGCGACCCCTCCGACGTGCTGCAGACCTCGGCCAAGACCGGGCTCGGCGTCGAGGCGCTGCTCAACGAGATCGTCAAGCAGACCCCCGCGCCCGTGGGCAACGCCGACGCCCCGCCCCGCGCGCTGATCTTCGACTCCGTCTACGACACCTACCGCGGCGTGGTCACCTACGTCCGGGTCATCGACGGCAAGCTCAAGCACCGCGACCGGATCAAGATGATGTCGACCGGTGCCGTGCACGAGATGCTCGAGGTCGGCGTGATCAGCCCCGAGCCGGTCAAGGCCGGCGAGATCGGTGTGGGCGAGGTCGGCTACCTCATCACCGGCGTGAAGGACGTGCGTCAGTCGCGTGTGGGTGACACGGTCACCAGCCAGCACAACGGTGCCGACGAGCCCCTGGGTGGCTACAAGCACCCCAACCCGATGGTCTACTCCGGCCTCTACCCGATCGACGGCGACGACTACCCGACGCTGCGCGACGCGCTCGAGCGCCTCCAGCTCAACGACGCGGCCCTGGCCTACGAGCCCGAGACCTCCGGCGCGCTGGGCTTCGGCTTCCGCTGCGGCTTCCTGGGCCTGCTCCACATGGAGATCACCCGCGACCGCCTCGAGCGCGAGTTCAACCTCGACCTCATCTCGACCGCGCCCAACGTCGTCTACGAGGTGACGCTGGAGGACGGCAACGTCGTCGAGGTGACCAACCCCAGCGAATACCCCGAGGGCAAGATCGCCGAGGTCCGCGAGCCGGTCGTGCGCGCCACGATCCTGAGCCCGTCGGACTACATCGGCACCATCATGGAGCTGTGCCAGACCAAGCGCGGCAACCTGCAGGGGATGGACTACCTCTCCGAGGACCGCGTCGAGATGCGCTACACGCTGCCCATGGGCGAGATCGTCTTCGACTTCTTCGACCAGCTCAAGTCGCGCACCAAGGGCTACGCCTCGCTCGACTACGAACGCTCCGGTGACCAGGCCGCCGACCTCGTCAAGGTCGACATCCTGCTCCAGGGCGAGCCGGTCGACGCGTTCTCCGCGATCGTGCACAAGGACGCCGCCTACTCCTACGGCGTGATGCTGGCCGGCAAGCTCAAGGACCTGATCCCGCGTCAGCAGTTCGAGGTGCCGATCCAGGCCGCCATCGGCGCCCGGGTCATCGCCCGCGAGAACATCCGCGCGATCCGCAAGGACGTGCTCGCCAAGTGCTACGGCGGCGACATCACCCGCAAGCGCAAGCTGCTGGAGAAGCAGAAGGAGGGCAAGAAGCGGATGAAGATGGTCGGCCGCGTCGAGGTCCCCCAGGAGGCCTTCATCGCCGCGCTCTCCAACGACGGCGCCGGCAGCTCGGTCGACAAGGCCAAGAAGTAGTCGCTCCCGCCGTGCCGATCGACCTCTCCGCGGTCCTGGCGACCTTCGCCGGGCGCGACGAGATCTGGGCCTCGTGGGTCGACACCGTGCCGGGCCGGGTCGTCGCGCTGCTGGAGGAGTGGAAGCTGGTGCCCGACGGCCCGGCGATGCACGGCTTCGCGTCCGTGGTGGTGCCGGTGCTCCACCAGCGGGACCGGGCGGTGCTCAAGGTGGCCTTCCCCGACGACGAGTCCGAGCACGAGGCGCTGGCCCTGCAGCACTGGCACGGGCGCGGGGCGGTCACGCTGCTGCGGGCCGACCCGCGACGACGGGCGCTGCTGCTCGAGCGGTTGCACCCCACCGACCTCACCGAGCACTGGGACGTCGAGGCGTGCGAGGTCGTCGGCGGGCTCTACGCCGACCTCCACCGACCCGCACTGCCGCAGCTGCGCACCCTCACGTCGTACGTCGAGCGGTGGGGCGCCGCGCTCGGCTCGCTGCCGCGCAGCGCACCCTTGCCGCGTCGCCTGGTCGAGCAGGCGGTGTCGCTCGGCCACGACCTCGTCGGTGACCCGGCCAGCGTCGGGCGGGTGATCCACGGGGACCTGCACTACGCCAACGTGCTGGCCGGTGACCGGGCGCCGTGGCTGGCGATCGACCCCAAGCCGATGAGCGGCGACCCGCACTACGAGGTCGCACCGCTGCTGTGGAACCGCTTCGACGAGCTGGCCGGCGACGTCCGCGAGGGGGTGCGGCGGCGCTTCCACGCGACGATCGACGCGGCCGGACTCGACGAGGACCGGGCCCGGGACTGGGTGGTCGTGCGGGTGCTGCACAACGCGCTGTGGGCGATCCAGGACGGCGACCCGGACCCGGCGTGGCTGACCACCTGCGTGGCGATCGCCAAGGCGGTCCAGGACTGACCCCGTGCGGTCAGCCGAGGTGCGGTCCCAGGTCCTGGACGGGCGGCGGCGTCCACCTGCCGTCGAGCGCGGTCGGCCGCGGACCGTAGAGCCGCAGGTTGAGCCGGAACTGGCCGGGTGGGGACGGCAGCCAGTTGACGGTGGGGTCGCTCGGACGCGTCCGGGACAGCACCACGACCACGGACCCGTCGGGCTGCTCGCGCAGGCCGGGGTGGCTCGGGCCGACCGAGTAGCGGTCACCGGCGTTGGGCACGAGGTAGCCGTCGGCGTCGTACATCGTCAGCGACCAGAAGTAGCGCACCGGCGGGAGGTCGTCGGCGGCGAAGGTGAGCCGGTAGTCGTGGGTGCCGACGTAGGGCACCCCGGTCCCGTCGGTCACGCCGACCGGGTAGGTCGCCTCGATCCGGGTGTTGGCTCCCAGGCCCGCTGAGGCGATCTGGGCGCGCAGCTCGTAGTCGGTGCCGTAGCGCCCGATCGTCGGAGGGGGGTCGAACCAGCCGTCGTTGGTCAGCGCGCCGCGCAGCGCCCGCACCTGGACCTCGCGGGGCAGGAGCATCGCCGCCGTCGAGATGCCGCGGTGGAGCGACTCCTGCGTGACCGGGTCCAGCCCCGCGTCGTCGGGGGAGAGGCCCGGACCGATGCCGTAGGCCGCCAGCCGCGCGAGCAGGGGCGCGTCCCGCTGCGGCGGCGGGATCCGGGTGAGGGCGGCGTTGAGGCGTCGGACGAACGCGGCACCGGTGGTCGGCGTCGGGTGCTTCTCGGGCCTCCCCGGACGGCAGTCGTCGGGGAAGGTGCGGCGTCGGCCCGCGTCGTCGGTGAGCGTGTAGCGCGTCATCAGCTCGTGGGCCCGGCGCTGGTCGGCGCGACCGGAGGCGAGCGTGCGGCCGATGACCCAGACGTAGCGGTAGCGGCTGGTCACCACGCGGTCGTACGTCGGGCCGCCGGCGGGCCCCGGTCGGCGCGACCACCGCACCTGGACCGACCCGGCGCGGCCACCGTCCTCGCGGGCACCGGGGATCGCGATCACGTTGGTGTAGGGGTCGAGCATCGCGAAGCTGTAGTAACGACGGCCCATGTCGGGGTGGCGCAGGACGATCGGGCCCCGGCCCAGGTCGAGGTGGGCGATCGAGTAGAGCGTGTCGGTGTTGGGGGCCACGACGGTGCGCGCGGTGGCGTCGGCGAAGCGCCGCGCGTGCGAGAAGGAGTTGAGCGGCGCGTTGCCCCTCTCGTCGGGGCAGCGGACGCTGGTCATCTCGGCGCGCACGCGCAGGGACTCGAGCAGCGGGAAGCCGTAGTGGTAGGCCTCGCGGCCGATGGCCAGTGCGCTCACGGGGTCGGTGGCGGCGGGCGCAGCAGTGGGGACGGAGGCGGGCGAGGCCGGGCTCGGTGCCGCCGCGACGAGCGGGCTCGCCAGAGCGACGACGCACAGCGCGCCCAGGATCGACAGGCGACGTCTCATGCGGCTCGGGCTCCTCGGGGTGGGTGACCCGAGACTAGTGACTCCTCAGCCGCCGTCGTCGCGACACAGGCAGAACGGACGACCCGCAGGGTCGAGCAGGACCCGCACGTGGTCCTGGGGCTGGTGCTCGGCCAGGGTCGCGCCGAGGGCGACGGCCTCGGCCACGGCCTCCTCGAGGTCGCCGACCTGGAAGTCGAGGTGCATCATCGCCCGCTGCCCACCGGGCACCGGCGGCCACACCGGCGGTTCCCAGTCGGAGGCCTGCTGGAAGACCAGGTAGGGCCCCTCCTGCGCCGCAGCGACGATCGCGGTGCCGGGCTCCTCGTGCCCGACCGGCCAGCCGAGCAGCTCGGAGTAGAAGTGCGCCAGGGCGCTGGGGTCCGGGGCCTCGATGGCGTTGCCCCACCACATGCCGGGCGTCCGTGATCGCATGCGGTCACCCTCGCCCCGCGGCTGTGACGATGTCCAGGGACGCCAGGAACGCGTCGTACGACGCCTGGTCCTCGACCCACTCCTCCGGCGTCGCCGCCCAGGTCAGCCGCGCGGTGTCGTTGCCGACAGCGACGTTGCGCCACGTGCCGGGGCCGCTGCCGAAGCGCGGCCTGGTCAGGGTGACGACCCAGGTCAGCCGGTCGGCGGGCCGACCGTCCAGCTGTGCCGCACCTGGCTCGAGCACGATCCCGGAGACGTTCTCGGCGCCGCGGAGCCGGTCCGCCTGCTCGGCCAGCGAGTCGCGGGGCGACAGCACGACCGCGGCGTAGCGCTGGAGCGACTCGCGCGGTCGCAGGTAGAGGTAGCAGCGTCCGCCGCCCGACTCGACGGTCTCGGTCTGGGGCAGCGGCGGGAGGTAGAGCGCCGTGACGCCGCGGCCGGTGCAGGTCGCACGGTCGTCCTCGACGACCGCCACCGACGCGGCGACGGTGGCCAGGGCGTCGGCCTCGGCCTCTCCCCGGCCCGCGGCGACGTCCCAGTGCAGGCGCACGCCGTCGGCCTGGAGGACGCGCACGTCCAGCGGGAGGCCGTCGTTGAACGGCGCGTAGGCCAGCGCCTCGCCGTGCCGGTCGCCGAAGACGGCCACGTCGCCGTCGTAGGACACGTCGGTCAGGCCGTCGTCGCCGCCGTCACCCTCGAAGGGCGCGACCGCCTCGTCGCGGAAGTCCGCCAGGGACTGGCCGACGCCCATCGTGACCGACAGCCCGCGCTCGTCGCCGGTGGAGAAGGAGCAGCCACGCCCCTCGCGGTAGGAGGTGCGGTAGTCGTCGGGCACGAGCAGCTGCAGGGTGAGCCCCGAGCCGCCCTCACCACGCAGGTCGGGGCACTGCTCCGCGTGGAAGCCCTCCGGCGCCGGCCCCGCGACCGAGGCCGGGAAGGGGGTGGGGCCCACGACGGACGGACCGTCGCCCGGTGCCCCCGAGCCGCACGCCGACGCGAGCAGCAGCAGGGTGAGCACGGAGGAGGCGGCCAGGGCCGTGCCCGAGAGCGTCATGTCCCCTCCGACCCCAGGAGGGCCCGACGGGTTCGGGCCGTGACCGGATCGTGACGGGAGACAGCCGAAACCCGGTCGCCGGGGCCTCGACCGGCGGGAGAGGATGGCGGCATGGCTCACCTGCGCTCGGTCAACGTCGGTCGTCCCCGGGAGGCGGCCTGGGCCGTCATCGGCCGCACCTCGATCGACAAGGAGGCCGTCGTCGGGCCCGTCGAGGTCGGAGTGCTGGGCCTCGAGGGAGACCAGGTCTCCGACACCCGGCACCACGGCGGCGTCGACCAGGCCGTCTACGCCTTCGCGCGCGAGGACCTCGACCACTGGACCCAGGTGCTGGGCGAGCCGATCCGCGACGGTCAGTTCGGCGAGAACCTCACGACGTCCGGGATCGACGTCAACGAGGCCGAGGTCGGCGAGCGCTGGCGCATCGGTGCCGACGTGGTGCTCGAGGTCGCCTCGATCCGCACCCCCTGCAACGACTTCAAGATGTGGATGGGCCGCGGAGGCTACGACAACACCGCGTGGGTCAAGCGCTTCACGCTCGAGGGTCGCCCCGGGCCCTACCTGCGCGTGCTCGTGCCCGGCGCGATCCAGGCCGGCGACGAGATCAGCGTCGTCCACCAGCCGGGTCACGGCGTGACCGTGGCGATGATGTTCCGCGCGCTGCACACCGAGCCCACGCTGCTGCCGCGCCTCCTCGAGGTCGACGGCCTGGTCGCCGAGGCACGCGACAAGGCGTCGGCGTACGTCGCCAACCTGTCGCTGTGAGGCTGGTCCCGTGAGGCTGGTGGACCGCCTGCTGCCCGAGGAGCCCGCCGTCCGTCGGATGGCGGTCGCAACGCTCGTCAACACGATGGGCAACGGCATCTTCTTCACCCTCAGCGCGCTCTACTTCACCCGCATCGTCGGGTTCTCGGTCGTGGAGGTCGGGACCGGGCTGAGCATCGCGGCCGGTGTCGCGCTCTTCGCCGGCGTGCCGATCGGGCACCTGGCGGACCGGCGCGGCCCCCGCGAGGTCCAGGTCGCCCTCGTGCTGGTGATCGCCGCCCTGACCGGGGTGCTCCTGCTGGTGACGCAGTGGTGGCAGTTCGTCCTCGTCACGAGCGTCATCGCGGTGCTCGACCGCGGCGCCGGCGCGGTGCGCGGGGCCCTGATCGCCGGCCTCGTCGAGGGGGCCGGTCGGGCGACCACCAAGGCCTACCTCCGCTCGGTCACCAACGTCGGCATGACGGTCGGCACGGGCATCGCCGCGGTCGCGCTGCACTTCGACACCCGCGAGGCCTACCTCGTGGTGCTCTACGTCGACGTGGCGTCGTACGTCGCCACCGCGGCGTTGCTGGCCCGGGTGCCGCACGTGCCACCCAGGCCCGCCGGTCAGGGGTTGGCCATGCTCACCGCCCTGCGCGACCTGCCGTTCGTGGCGGTGGTGGTCGTCAGCTCGGTCGTGACCATGCAGTACTGGATCCTCGAGCTCGCGATCCCGCTGTGGGTGGTCAACGAGACCGAGGCGCCGCGGTGGCTCGTGGCGGTGCTGATGGTCATCAACACCGTGATCGTCGTGGTCGCCCAGGTGGCGGTCGCGCGACGGGTCGTCACCGTCGACGCGGCCGTGCGCGCGACCCTCGTGGCGGGGCTGCTGTTCTTCGCGGCGTGCGCCGTCTTCGGGCTGAGCGGTCGGGTGTCCGCGGCGCTGGCCGCCACGCTGCTGGTCTCGGGTGCGCTGCTGCACGTCGTCGGTGAGCTCGCCCAGGCCTCCGCGTCCTTCGTGCTCGGCTTCGAGCTGCCCCCGGAGGAGGCGATGGGGCAGTACCAGGGGGTCTGGGGGATGACCTTCTCGATCAGCTCGTTCCTCGCCCCGACCGTCATCGCGCTGCTCCCGCTGGCGCTCGGCGGGGCCGGCTGGCTGCTGCTCGGAGCGATACTGCTGGGGGCATCGGTGCTGACGGGGCCCACGGTCCGGTGGGCGGTGCGGTCGAACGAGTCGCGGCTCGCCGTCGAGGCGGCTACCAGTCGGTAGGGTTAGTGATCTAGGTTACTTCCCACACCATCCGTCTCGGCCTGACCCAGGAGTGGCATGCCCGTCAACCACGACACGACCTTCGTCGACAACCTCACGCAGAACATGGCGGTGCAGTTCCTCGACCGAGTAGCCGCGTCGCCCGACTCCGAAGCCTTCCGCTACCCCGTGGGTGACGACTGGACGTCGATCACCTGGAAGCAGACCGGCGACCGGGTCCGCAGCCTCGCGGCCGGTCTGCTCTCGCTCGGCATCTCCTCGGAGGACCGGGTCGGCATCGCCTCCGCGACCCGCTACGAGTGGATCTTCGCCGACCTCGCGATCGTCTGCGCCGGTGGCGCCACGACCACCGTCTACCCGACCACCAACGCCGTCGACACGGCGTACATCCTCGGTGACTCGGAGTCGCGCATCGTCTTCGCGGAGGACGACGAGCAGATCGCCAAGCTCAAGGAGCACAAGTCCGAGCTGCCGCACCTGATGAAGGTCGTCACCTTCGACGGCACGACCGACGGCGACTGGGTCATCTCGATGGACGACCTGGCCGCCCTGGGCGACGCCCACCTCGCGGCGCACCCGGACATCATCGAGACCACGGCGGCCGCGATCGCGCCCGACCAGCTCGCCACCTTGATCTACACCTCCGGCACGACCGGTCGACCCAAGGGCGTGCGTCTGACGCACAAGTCCTGGGTCTACGAGGGCATGTCGATCCAGGTCCAGGGGATCCTCTCCGAGAGCGACCTGGAGTTCCGTTGGCTGCCGATGTCGCACTCCTTCGGCAAGGTGCTGCTGTCGGCGCAGATGGCCTGCGGCTTCGCCGCCGCCATCGACGGTCGCGTCGACAAGATCGTCGAGAACTGCTCGATCGTGAAGCCGACCTTCATGGGTGCCGCGCCCCGCATCTTCGAGAAGGCCTACGGCCGGATCCAGACGATGCAGGCCGCCGAGGGAGGCGCCAAGGAGAAGATCTTCAACAAGGCCTTCGCCGTCGGCCTCGAGGTCGACCGTCGCAAGCGTGACGGCAAGTCCGTCCCGCTCCCGCTCAAGCTCCAGCACGCGCTCTTCGACAAGCTGGTCTTCAGCAAGGTGCGCGAGCGGTTCGGTGGACGGGTGCGCTTCTTCATCTCCGGCTCGGCCGCGCTCAACCGTGAGATCGCCGAGTGGTTCAACGCCGCCGGCATCGTGATCCTCGAGGGCTACGGCATGACCGAGAACTCCGCCGGGGCCACGGTCAACCACCCCGACGACAACAAGATCGGCACCGTCGGGCGCGCGCTCCCCGGCACCGAGGTCAAGATCGGTGAGGGCGACGAGGTCCTGCTGCGTGGCCCCCACGTCATGAACGGCTACCACAACCTCCCCGAGGAGACGGCCAAGACGCTCACCGAGGACGGCTGGCTGCGCACCGGCGACAAGGGCAGCCTCGACTCCGAGGGCTACCTCACGATCACCGGTCGCATCAAGGACCTCTTCAAGACCTCGGGCGGCAAGTACATCGCGCCGTCCGCGATCGAGGCCAACTTCAAGGCGATCTGCCCCTACGCCAGCCAGTTCATGGTCTTCGGCAACGACCGCAACTTCGTCGTCGCCCTCGTCACCCTCGACCCCGACGCCATGGTGGGCTGGGCCGAGGAGAACGGCATGGCCGGGGCCTCCTACAGCGACATCGTGACGTCGGAGAAGGCCCACGAGATGGTCGCCGGCTACGTCGAGGAGCTCAACGGGCGCCTCAACCGCTGGGAGACCATCAAGAAGTGGGAGATCCTCGACCACGACCTGACCATCGAGTCCGGTGAGCTGACCCCCTCGATGAAGGTCAAGCGCAACGTCGTGGAGAAGAACAACGAGGAGCGCATCGCGGCGTTCTACAGCTGATCGGTGCCGCTGGGTCCTCGCACAGGGGACGCACAGGCCGGCTGGGTCGAATGGGTGTCGGCGGGAGACCGCCGACACCCGTTCGTCATTTCCCGCCGAGTCGGCGCAATGTTGCACGCCGTACGTCGAGTCGGCGCAATGTTGCACGGCCCAGGCAGGCGGGGGTGACCAGGGGACGACATCGCGCCGACTCGGCGGGTGGGAGGATGGACGCGTGCCCTCCGCCCTGCCTCCCGGTGACCCGGTCCCGGAGGACGGGGCGCTCCCGACCGAAGCGCTGTCGGGGTTGGGGGAGCGGCCGTTCGGCTTCTACGTCCACGTCCCGTTCTGCACGGTGCGGTGCGGCTACTGCGACTTCAACACCTACACCGCGGAGGAGCTCGGCCCCGGGGCCTCGCGGGTCACCTACGCCGCGTCCGCGGCCGCGGAGGTACGCCGAGCACGCCAGGTCCTCGGCGACGTCGAGGCCCGCGTCGACACGGTGTTCCTCGGCGGTGGCACTCCCACCCTGCTCGCCCCGGCCGACCTCGGCGCCATGCTCGGCGCCATCACCGAGGAGTTCGGGCTCGCCCCCGGGGCCGAGGTCACGACCGAGGCCAACCCCGACAGTGTCAGCCCCGCCGACCTCGCGGCGCTGCGCGATGCCGGCTTCACGCGCATCTCGTTCGGCATGCAGTCGGCCGTGCCCCACGTGCTCGCCGTCCTCGACCGCACCCACGACCCGGCCCGCGTGCCTGACGTGGTGCGGTGGGCCCGCGAGGCCGGCTTCGAGCAGGTCAGCCTCGACCTGATCTACGGCACGCCGGGGGAGTCGCTCGACGACTGGGCCCGGACCCTCGACGAGGCCCTCGCCTGCGCACCCGACCACGTCTCGGCGTACAGCCTGATCGTCGAGGACGGCACGGCGCTGGCCCGCCGCGTGCGCCGCGGCGAGCTGCCGATGCCCGACGAGGACGACCTCGCCGACAAGTACGACCTCGCCGACGACCGGCTGACCGCGGCGGGGCTGGGCTGGTATGAGGTGTCCAACTGGGCGCGCGACGACGCGGCACGGTGCCGCCACAACCTCGGCTACTGGACCGACGGCGACTGGTGGGGCGTCGGCCCCGGCGCGCACTCCCACGTCGGCGGGGTGCGCTGGTGGAACGTCAAGCACCCCGCGGCGTACGCCGACCGGCTGGCCCGCGGTCTCAGCCCGGCGCACGCCCGCGAGGTCCTCGACCCGGAGAGCCGTCGCGTCGAGCGGGTGCTGCTCGAGCTGCGGCTGCGTGAGGGGCTGCCGGTCGACGTGCTCGACGCCGACGGACTGGCCGCGGTGCCGACGCTGGTGGGCGACGGGTTGCTGGAGCCGGTCAGCGACCGGCTGGTCCTCACCCGTCGTGGCCGGCTGCTGGCCGACGCGGTCGTGCGCGACCTGCTGCCCTGACAGGCTGCGCCACACAGCCGCATGCAGGGCTTAGGGTGCGTGCATGACGCAGGGACCCGAGAACCCGTACGAGCCGAACCAGCCGCACGATCCCTCCAGCGGTGACTCGCCCTACGGCGCGACCCCGCCGCCTCCGCCTCCACCGCCGCCCTACGGCGACCCGCAGAGCCCACCCCCGTCCTACGAGCAGCCGACCTACGACCAGCAGGGCTACGGCCAGCCGGCGCAGCCCGCCTACGGTCAGGCGCCCTACGGTCAGCAGCCCTACGGCCAGATGCCCTACCAGACCTACGGCGCCGGCCCGGCCGGCCCGGGCGCGCCCTACGGCGTGCACCCGGTCACCGGCATCCCCTACTCCGACAAGTCGAAGGTCGTCGCCGGACTGCTCCAGATCCTGGTGCCCTTCGGGATCGGACGCTTCTACATCGGTGACAGCGGCATCGGCATCGCGCAGCTGCTCGTCACGATCTTCACCTGCGGCATCGGTGCGCTGTGGCCCGTCATCGACGGGATCATCATGCTGGCCAGCGACTCCAAGGACGCCAACGGCCTGATGCTGCGCAGCTGACCCCACGCCCGTCGGTCGAGCCCGACGAGCGCCAGCGAGGAGCCGGTCAGTCCTCGGTGGTGACGAAGTCGATGAGCTCCTCGACGCGGCCCAGCAGGGCCGGCTCGAGGTCGTCGTAGGACTGCACGCGCGACAGGATGTGCTGCCAGGCCCGCGCGATGTCGGCCTGGTCGGCGTGCGGCCAGCCGAAGGCGCGGCAGATGCCCTTCTTCCACTCGATGCTGCGGGGGACGTCGGGCCAGGCCGCGACGCCGATGCGGTCGGGCTTGACCGCCGCCCACACGTCGATGAAGGGGTGGCCGACGACGAGCACGTGGCGGCCGACAGGGGAGGCCGCGACCTGCTGGGCGATCCGACTCTCCTTGGAGCCCGTCACCAGGTGGTCGACCAGCACGCCGACCCGTCGCTCCGGGCCGGGGCCGAAGTCGCGGAGGTGCTCGACCAGGTCGTCGACGCCCTGGAGGTATTCCACGACCACGCCCTCGAGGCGCAGGTCGTCGCCCCAGACCTTCTCGACCAGCTCCGCGTCGTGGCGGCCCTCGACGAAGATCCGGCTCGCGCGCGCGACGCGCGCCTTCGCCCCGTGGACCGCGACCGACCCCGACGCGGTGCGGCTGGGGGCGGCCGGGGCGCCGGCGCGCACGGGACGGGTGAGGATCACGGGCTTGCCCTCGAGCAGGAAGCCCGGGCCGAGGGGGAACGTGCGGCGACGGCTGCGGCGGTCCTCGAGCGTGAGCGTGTCGAGGTCGCGGTCGATCGCGACGATCTCGCCGACCCAGTCGGTGGTGACCTCCTCGACGACCATGCCAATCTCGGAGGGCGTCTCGACGGCGCGCCCGCGCTGGGGGACCTTCCAGTCACCGGAGAGGACGTCGCTGCCGTAACGGTCGTTCACGCCGTCCACGCTAGGCGGCGCCGCCGACGGCGCCGGTCTGCCGCGCCGGGTCAGTCCTGCTGTGACTCGTCTGACTCGTCACCGGCCCCGTCACCGCCGGCGTCCTCGCTCTCCTCGGCGGTCTTGCCGCCGGTCAGCAGGTCGTCGACGGTCTCGTCGTCGTCGAGACCCTCGGCGAGCGGATTGTCCTCGCCGGGCTGGAGGTCCTCGGGCAGCTGGTCGTCGCCGATGCCGATGTCGGGCTCGTTCTCGGATTCGCTCATGGTCCGAACCTAGCCCGCGGCGCGGACGCCGCGACTCACCCGACGAGATGAAGCAGTCAGATGAGCGGCAGTCGCTTCTGGCTGCGGGGCAGCTGCTCGTAGATGCGTCGCACGGCGGAGCCGAGCCGCTCCACCGGGAACGGCCACTCGCCCGCGGCGACGGCGTCCTCGAGCCGGACGCCGCGCGAGGCGAGGTCGCGCACGGTCTCGGCCAGGATCCCGATCTGGTTGCGCTGGTCCTCGACGAACTCGCGGTCGACGACCGCCCCGTGGCCGGGCACGACGACGCTCGACGAGGTGGTGAGCCCGAGCACGATGTCGAGGGTCAGCGGCCACTCCAGCGGGAAGCAGTCGTCGCCGAAGCCCGGCACCCCGCCGCTCGCCTCGGACTCCTCGACGAGGTCGCCGGCGAGGAGCACGTCCGCGTCCGGCACGCGTACGACGAGGTCCCCGGCCGTGTGCCCACGCCCGGGGTGGACCAGCTCGACGAGACGGTCGCCGAGGTCGAGGGCCACGGCGGAGGAGAACGTGTGGTCGGCCGCGACGACCTCGGTGGCCAGCACCTCGTCCCGGTGCGGGTCCGCGGCGTCGCCGGTGCTCTCGGCGTACAGCGTCTTGATGCGGTCGCCGGCGGCCACCGTCTGCTCGGCGGCGGTCTCGTGGGCGTGGATGGGGACCGCGCCGTAGGCGGTGCGCAGCGCGTGGTTGCCGAAGGTGTGGTCGAAGTGCTCGTGGGTGTTGACGATCGCGGTCACGTCGCCGACGCCGAGGGCGCGGATGTCGTCCACGACGCCGCGGGCCGCGAGGCTCGAGGCGTGGGTGTCGACGACCAGCAGGCCTCCGGAGCCGCCCACCAGCGTGACGTTGACGTCGAACCACGCGTGGCGCGCGACCCAGACCCGGTCGGCGACCTCGAGGAACCCCATCCGGTCAGCGTAGGCGTGCCGTCGCGACGCGTCGTCAGCAGAGCCCGGCGTGCAGCTCGTGGCGCAGCAGCTCCCCGAGCTCGTCGGCGCTGGAGGCGGAGCGGGCGAAGGTGAGCGTGCGCTCCTGCGACCCGGTGAGGTCGACCCACTGCACCCCGACGCGGTCGCGGCGCAGGTCGACCAGCGTGACCCCGACGACCTCGCTGACGCGGGTGCCGGTGGTCGTGGCCACCGCCTGGCGCAGCTCCTCCTGGTGGCAGCGGTTGGCGTGCTCCACGGAGCGCTGGAGATAGCCGCGGTTGAGCTCCAGCGCGGGGGAGCGGAAGTCGTCGAGCGGCACCCGGCGCTGCTGCTCGCGGCGGCCGGCCCCGGCGCGGGAGAGCAGCGCGAAGGTGAGGCGCATCGAGACGACGTCGCGCACCTGGCCGCAGCAGTCGCAGTCCTCCCGCGCGGTGGTGTGCAGCGTCCCGGCCAGGGTCAGCGTCGCGTCCCGGTCGGGGGAGCCGCTCGGGCCGAGCCCGCTGTGCAGGGTCAGCAGCGACCGGGCGCCGCGTGCCGCGGCCCGCGCCAGGTCGGTCCCGGGCACGCAGGAGAAGGTCGGGTGGCCGCCGAGGTCCTGCATCCCGAGCTCGTCGGTCCCGGCCAGCACGTCGTCGACGCCGTCGACGACGAGGTGGACCGAGGAGGGACAGGCCAGGATGCTGCGCGCCGCAGCGGCCAGGCGCAGGGGCTGGTCGAGGTGGGTGAGGTCGAGCGTGGCCATCGCGGGACTCCTTCGAATCAGTTAGGTAAGCCTAACCTACACAATGCCGGAGCGGGGGTGGAGGAGTCGGCCGCACCCGGGCTCGCCTTGTAGCATTGGCACTCACCACGACGGAGTGCCAGAGGGACGACGAGCAACGGAGGAGGCGGCATGCAGGAGGAACGACGACTGGCCGTGCTCCGCGCGATCGTGGAGGACTACGTCGCCACCGAGGAGCCGGTCGGCTCCAAGGCGCTCGTCGAGCGCCACGGTCTCGGCGTCTCGCCGGCCACGGTCCGCAACGACATGGCGGTGCTCGAGGACGAGGGCTACATCACCCAGCCCCACACCAGCGCCGGACGCGTGCCGACCGACAAGGGTTACCGGCTCTTCGTCGACCGGCTCACCACCGTCAAGCCGATGAGTGTCGCGGAGAAGCGGGCGGTCTCGACGTTCCTCGACGGGGCCGTCGACCTCGACGACGTCGTGCAGCGCTCGGTGCGGGTGCTCTCGCAGCTCACCCGTCAGGTCGCCGTGGTGCAGTACCCCACGCTGTCGCGCTCGACCGTGCGCCACGTCGAGCTCGTGGCGCTGGCGCCGCGCCGGCTCCTCGCCGTCCTCATCCTGAGCACCGGCCGGGTCGAGCAGCGCCTCGTCGACCTCGAGGCCGACCTCGACGACGACGTGCTCGCCGACCTGCGTCTGCGGGTCAACCAGACCGCGACGGGCCAGGTCATCGCCGAGGCCGTCACGGCCTTGCGCGGCCTGGGCGAGCAGCCCCCGACCAGCCCGCTCGCGGTCTACGCCGCGCCGGTCGTCGACGCCCTCGCCGACGCCATGAGCGACCACCGCTCCGACGAGCGCATCGCCGTCGGTGGTGCGGCCAACCTGGCGCGCTACGGCGACAGCTTCGACTCCGCCGTCCGTCCGCTGCTCGAGGCGCTCGAGGAGCACGTCGTGCTGCTCAAGCTCCTCGGCGAGGCCACGGCCGGGGGCATGGTGACCGTCCGCATCGGCGCGGAGGGCCCCTACG
This sequence comes from Nocardioides psychrotolerans, assembly GCF_943371775.1. Taxonomy (GTDB): domain Bacteria; phylum Actinomycetota; class Actinomycetes; order Propionibacteriales; family Nocardioidaceae; genus Nocardioides; species Nocardioides psychrotolerans_A. Next base: position 11,869 of record NZ_CALRWD010000034.1, on the reverse strand, counting down.
AGCAGCTCGCGGCGACCAGCGTGGTCGCCACCGGCTACGGCCCCCAGGACGACGCCCTCGCGACCCTCGGGGTCGTGGGGCCCACCCGCATGGACTACCCCGGCACCATGACCGCGGTCCGCGCGGTCGCGCGCTACGTCTCGCGCATCCTCGACGAAGCCTGAGCGGCTCGTCATCACCGCCACCATCACCAGCTCCCCGATCGAGACCAGAGAAGGACACCCACGTTGAGCCAGGACCTGTACGAGCTCCTCGGTGTCGCCCGCGACGCGGATGGCGACGCCATCAAGAAGGCCTACCGGCGCCTCGCACGGCAGCTGCACCCCGACGTCAACCCCGACCCGGAGACGCAGGAGAAGTTCAAGGAGGTCTCGCGCGCCTACGAGGTCCTCTCCGACTCCCAGAAGCGCGCCGCCTACGACCGCGGCGGTGACCCCTTCGGCGGCGGCCAGGCCGGCTTCGGCCAGGGCGCGGGCTTCTCGTTCACCGACATCATGGACGCCTTCTTCGGTGGTCAGCCCGGTGCCGGTGGCGGAGGGCAGGGCCGCGGTCCCCGCTCCCGCGTACGCCGGGGCCAGGACGCCCTGATCCGCCTCGAGATCGCGCTGGCCGAGGCCGCCTTCGGCGTCGCCAAGGAGCTCAAGGTCGACACCGCGGTGCTCTGCACCAGCTGCGACGGCGAGGGCGCCGCCCCCGGCAGCCACCCGATCCCGTGCGAGACCTGTCGCGGCGCCGGCGAGGTCGCCCACGTGCAGCGCTCGTTCCTCGGTGAGATCCGCACCCTGCGCCCCTGCGCCGCGTGCCGCGGCTTCGGCTCGATCATCCCCGAGCCCTGCCGCGACTGCGCCGGCGACGGACGTGTCCGCTCCCGTCGCACGTTGACGGTCAAGATCCCCGCCGGTGTCGACACCGGCACCCGCGTCCAGCTCAGCGAGCAGGGCGAGGTCGGTCCCGGCGGCGGACCCGCCGGTGACCTCTACGTCGAGATCCACGTCGGCGAGCACCCGACCTTCACCCGCCACGGCAACGACCTGCACTGCACGGTCACGCTGCCCATGACGGCCGCGGCGCTCGGCACCACGCTGACGCTGCCGACCCTCGAGGCCGACGTCGAGCAGGGCGCCGACTCCGGTGTGGAGACCGAGTTCGAGCTCGAGGTCGGCTCCGGCACCCAGTCGGGCACCCAGCAGGTGATGCGCGGCCGGGGTGTGCCCGGGCTGCGCGGCGGTCGCGGCGACCTCATCGTCACGACGCTCGTCGAGACTCCGCAGCGCCTCGACCCGCGCCAGGAGGAGCTGCTGCGCGAGCTCGCCGCCATCCGGGGCGAGGAGGCTCCGACGGGCCAGGTCCGCAGCACCTCGACCAAGGGCGTCTTCGGTCGACTTCGCGACGCGTTCAACCAGCACGGATGAGCCTGCCGGTCCACCTCGTCGCCTCGCTGGCCGGGGTGTCGGTCGGCGGTGCGATCACCGTCGAGGGGGACGAGGCGCACCACGCCGTCGCCGTACGACGCCTGCGGGTCGGTGAGCAAGTCGTCCTGACCGATGGCGCCGGCCGGTCGGTGACCGGCGCGGTGACCGAGACCGGCAAGCGGGTGTTCTCGGTCGAGGCCGCCTCCGTCGAGGAGCACCCGCGACCCTCGCCGTCCTTCGTCGTCGTGCAGGCCCTGCCCAAGGGCGACCGCGGCGAGCTGGCCGTCGAGGTGCTGACCGAGATCGGCGTCGACCGGGTCGTGCCGTGGGCCGCCTCCCGCAGCGTCGCGGTCTGGAAGGGCGAGCGCGCGACCAAGTCGCTGGCTCGCTGGCGCTCCACGGCCCGCGAGGCCGCCAAGCAGTCGCGGCGCTCCTGGCACCCGACGGTCTCGGAGCTCTCCACGACGGCCGAGGTCGCCGAGCTCGTCGCCGGGGCCGATCTCGCCGTCGTGCTCCACGAGGAGGCGGGCACGCCGCTCGCCGGGCTCTCCGTCCCTGCGTCGGGGGTGGTCGTGGTGGTCGTCGGCCCCGAGGGCGGACTGAGCCCCGAGGAGGTGGCGACCTTCGTCGCCGCCGGCGCGGTCAGCGTCCGCCTCGGCACCGAGGTGCTCCGCACCTCCACCGCCGGCGTCGCCGCGTGTGCCGCGCTGCTGGCGCGCACGGCTCGCTGGGGTGGGTAGCGGGTCCGGGCCGAAGTTGTCACACGCAGTTACCCCATCTACGAGACCGCTGGACCCCGCCGGTCTCGTAGTGGGGTAGCGACGTGTGACAAGTGGCCGGCGCCCCGGGGGACCCCGCCAGCCGAGCCAGCCGGTCAGCCGACCGTGATCGCCTTGGTGTCGACGAACGGGCCGGGGCCCTCGCCGCCGGACGGGTCGTCGGTCATCGCGACGAACGTGTAGTCGCCGGGTGCCAGGCCGGACACGTCGACCGAGGTCTCCCACGGGTAGAGCTGGTCCATGAAGCCCTCGGCGGTGGCGAAGCCCTCGAGCACGACGGTGTCGCCCTGGCGGACCTCCCACGGCACGGTCGCCTCGAAGGAGCTGGCCACGCCGCTGGCAGTGAAGGAGCCGCTCACGGTCGCGCCCTCCTCGGGCGAGGTCACGTTGACCAGGCTGAGCACATCGAGCTGGGGCGCGTTCTTGACTCCGGCAGCGGTGTCGATGCCGAGCAGCGTCGTGGGGGAGCCGTCGAGGGTGACGACGACGGGCGCGCGGTCCTGCTGGACACCCTGGAGGGTGTAGACGAGTGCCTGGACGGCCACGCGGGCGTCTGCCGCGCTCATCCCGGACGGCGCCGTGGTCAGGGAGGCGTCGGAGAGCTCGACGACGAAGCGACCGCCGGGCTCGTCGTAGGTCACGGAGGCGAAGCCGCCGGTGAAGAGCGTGCCGTAGTCGGGGTCGAGCGCGTCGCCGGCCGCCATCAGGGCGGCGGCCTCGGCGAGCGGGTTGTCGGCCTCGACGGCGCGGAACTCGCGGTAGAGCCGGGGTCCCATCGGGGTGTCGCCGACGAAGTAGACCGGCGCGACCACCGTCTCCGCGGGCGCGGACGGCTCCGTCGTCGCGGACTCCGAGGGCTCCGGCGTCGACGACGAGGCCGGGGGAGCACTCGTCCCGCCGGTGGGGGCCGGGTCATCGGCGACCGGGTCGGTGTCGGTCGAGCAGCCGGCGAGGGTCGCTGTGGCCACCAGGGCGGCCACGGCAAGAGCGACGGAGTGACGGGTGGTGCGGGTGGGGAAGGCGTTCATGGCACCCATCCTGTCGGCGTCGACGGGCTATTCGACGGTGATCGAGCGCGTGTCGGTGTCGGGACCCGACCCCTCGGTGCCCCCGGACGGGTCGTCGTTGGCGGCGGTGAAGGTGTAGCGACCAGGGGCCAGGCCCGAGACGTCGATCGACTCGGTCTCCCAGGGGAAGAGGCCGCCCTCGCCCCAGCCCTCGGCCGTGGCGAAGCCGTCGAGCACCACCGTGCCGGCCCCGTCGGTGATCGTCCAGGTCATCGTGGCCTCGAAGCCGTTGTTGCGTCCCAGGGCGATGAACGAGCCCGAGACGACATCGCCCTCGGTCGGGAACGCGATGTTCATCTGCGCCTGCACGTCCTCGGACCCACCAGCCGCGAGACCCTCCGCCGTCGGCACGCCGAGGACCTGGTCGATCGGGTTGCGACCCAGGTAGAAATGCACCGGCGCCTGCACCGGGTCACCCGCGGAAGCGGCCGCCTGGAGCGTCCAGATGACCGACTCGACGGCGAGCTGCGCGTCGGCCTCGCTCATCCCCGCAGGCCGCTCGCGCAGGGTCGCGTCGGCGAGGACCACGCTGAGCTGCCCGTCCACACCGATCCCGTCGAACCCGGCGTCCGCGAAGCTGCCCTCCGGCCACAGCCCGCGGTAGTCGGGGTCCTGCGGCGCGGTCTCCAGCTGTCGCAGCGCTGCGGTCAGGTCGCGCTCCCCGGCGAGGTCCCGGACCTCGCTGAAGAGGCGCGGTCCGCGCGCGGTGTCGCCGACGTAGAAGACGGTGTACGACGTCGTCGTGCCCGCGCCGGTCGGCGGGTCCGCCGAACTCGCCGAGCCTGACGGCGTCGGCACCGGGTCCGTCACGGTCGGGGTGGGGTCCTGGGCCGGGCCGGTGTCGTCGGCGGACGGCGACGTCGGGTTGCCGAGCAGGGCCACGGTCACGACGGCGGCCGCGACGAGGAACGAGGCCCCGCCGGCGGCGTACCAGCGCGTGCGCCGGCGCGCGGACGCCGTGCGCGTCCTGATCTCGCTCAGGCGGTCCGTGGGCTCGACGCCGTCGGCGGCGTCGGTGATCAGGCCGACGAGCTGCTCGTCGCGGGAGTCGTCGTTCATCACAGGTCTCCGGTCAGGTGGTCGGCGAGCAGGTCGCGCAGCGTGGCGGACCCGCGGGAGGCGTGGCTCTTGACCGCGCCGCGGCTGATGCCGAGGGTCGAGGCGATCTCCGCCTCGGGCAGGTCGAGGTAGTAGCGCAGCGTGAGCACCTCGCGCTGCCGCTCCGGCAAGGTGCGCAAGGCGTCCAGCACGGTGTCGCGGCGGGTCACCGCGTCGGCCGCCTCGTCCCCTCCCGTCCGGGAGCCGGGGGACAGCTGGGAGGCGGCGTGCCGGGTGACGACCCCGCGGTGCCGCAGCACCGAGCGGGATCCGTTGACCACGGCCTGGCGCACGTAGGCCAGCGCCTTGTCGGGCTCCCGCAGCCGTGACCAGCGCCGGTGCATCGCCACGAACGCGTCCTGCACGACCTCCTCGGCAGTGCCGGTGTCCCGCACCAGCAGGACCGACAGGCGCACCAGCTGGCGCCAGTGCGCGGCGTAGAGCTCGTCGAGCGCCTCGTCGGCGCTCCACGAGGGACGGTCGGTCACCGTCTGGTCCCGTGTGCTCGCATGCGTCATCACGCTAGTTGCACGCCTGGACCGGCTCCGGGGTTTACCGCGGAACGGCGAGGATTCCGTGGGAGGATGAGGCACTGACTTCTGGGAGGGAGAGCAGGCTTCGTGGAGAACTGTCTTTTCTGCAGGATCGTGGTCGGGGAGATCCCCGCCGAGATCGTGCACAGCACCGAGCGCACCGTCGCGTTCCGCGACATCAACGCGCAGGCTCCGACGCACGTGCTGGTCGTGCCCAAGGACCACTACGCCAACGCCGCCGAGCTCGCCGCGGGCGACCCCGTGGCCTCGGCCGAGCTGGTGAGCACAGCGGCCGCCGTCGCCACGGCCGAGGGCCACGACGACTACCGGCTGGTGTTCAACACCGGCGCCGGGGTGGGCCAGACCGTCTTCCACACCCACCTCCACGTCCTGGCCGGGCGCTCGATGACCTGGCCTCCCGGATGAGCCGCCCCAGCAGCCGTCGTACGACGTGGCTCGCGGCGTCCGCGCTCGCGCTCGTCCTGAGTGCCTGCTCGGCCACCGACGAAGGGGACGTGTCCGCTGCTCCCGAGGCGCCGACGACGGCCGTCGCGGGGGAGCCGACCGCGACCCCCACGGCAGCCGCGACCGAGGACGCCCACCACGACGCCCCCGACCCCGGCCCGCTGCTGCCGCTGCGCCGGGGCGAGGACCGCGTGACGATGACGATGCCGACCACCTACACCCCGTCGTCACCGACGGGGGTCGGGACCGACGACTACCGCTGCTTCCTGCTCGACCCGCAGCTCGCGCGCGACAGCTACCTCACCGGCACCAACGTGGTGCCCGGCAACCCCGACGTGGTCCACCACGTCATCCTCTTCCGCGTCTCGCCCGACCAGGTGGCCGAGGCCGAGGACATGGACGCCCAGAGCGACGAGCAGGGCTGGACCTGCTTCGGCGGCACCGGCCTGGCCGGCGACTTCGGCAACATCGACGACGCCAACTGGCTCGGAGCCTGGGCGCCGGGCGGCAAGGAGACGATGACCCGCAAGGGCTTCGGCACCGACCTGCCGAAGGGCTCGCGGATCGTCATGCAGGTCCACTACAACCTGCTCGCCGGCGCCAGCCCCGACATGAGCTCGACCCAGCTGCGTGTCATGGCCAAGAAGCCGGGCATCACCCGCCTGCACACCTTCCTGATGCCTGCGCCGGTCGAGATGCCGTGCCGGCCCGGGCGCAGCGATGGCCCGCTCTGCGACCGCGACGCGGCGATCGCCGACGAGCAGGCCCGCATCGGCCCGTCCGGTGGCGGCACCGCCAACGTCCTGCACCTGCTCTGCGGCACCGAGCCCAAGCCGTCCGACACCAGCTCCTGCGTGCGCACGCTGGGTCGCGCCATGACCGTCTACGGCGTCGCCGGCCACATGCACCTGCTCGGGCGCCGGATCACGATCGAGACCAACCCCGGCACCCCCGACGCGCGCACCGTGCTGGACATCAAGCCGTGGAACTTCGACGACCAGGGCTCGCAGCCGATCGACCCGGTGCGCCTCGAGCCGTTCGACACGATCAAGGTCACCTGCAAGCACGCGCAGTGGCTGCGCGACAAGCTGCCGGCCTTCGAGACCCAGCGCGAGGACAAGTACGTCGTCTGGGGCGAGGGGACCACCGACGAGATGTGCCTCGGGATGCTCTCGGTCTCCTTCGACGACGAGCAGTAGGCGCCAGCAGCAGGCCCCAGCAGGCCTCAGCCGGGGACGATCACGGACACGAGGCGCATGATCGCGAAGACCACCGGCAGGCCGAAGACGACCAGCATCGCCCAGGCGGTGATCTTGTGACCGCGCTTGCTGCTGTCCAGCGAGCCGGCGAAGTCGAGCAGCGCCCCGTCGGGCACGTGCTGGGTCAGCCCCATGGCGCGCGCGTGCGGGGGCAGGTGCTGGCCGTTGAACCAGTAGGGCGGCGCGTCGTCGACGTCCCCGTCGGCGGGTTCCCAGTCCTCGTCGTACTCGTCCCGCTCCTGCATGCTCCCTACCGTACGGCCTGGGGTGCGACTCCTGGGGTGATCCAAACCCGCTGGGCGCCTGTGCGGCGCTCCCGTAGCATGGAGACCGCGCATCATCGCCGACCGAAAGGCCGCCCGCCAGGGCACCCATGACTGACAGCACCACCGACCGCACCCCGCCCCGGGAGAAGCACACGACCAAGCACACCGTCGTGGTGCCCAACAGCATCAACATGGTCAGCCTCCTCGGGCCCGGCGACGAGCACCTCGGCATCATCGAGGGCGCGTTCGACGCCGAGATCCACGTGCGCGGCAACCGGATCTCGATGCGCGGCGAGCCCGGCGAGGTCGCGCTGGCCGAGCGTCTCCTCGACGAGCTCGTGACGATCATCCGCACCGGTCAGGGCATCACGTCCGAGACCGTCGAGCGGGTGCACACGATGCTGCGGGCCGAGACCACCGAGCGCCCCGCCGACGTGCTGAGCCTCAACATCCTCAGCAACCGCGGCCGCTCGATCCGCCCCAAGACGCTCAACCAGAAGCGCTACGTCGACGCGATCGACAAGCACACGATCACCTTCGGCATCGGGCCCGCCGGCACGGGCAAGACCTACCTCGCGATGGCCAAGGCCGTGCAGGCGCTGACGTCCAAGAACGTCAACCGGATCATCCTGACCCGCCCGGCCGTCGAGGCGGGGGAGCGGCTCGGCTTCCTGCCCGGCACGCTCAGCGAGAAGATCGACCCCTACCTGCGCCCGCTCTACGACGCGCTCCACGACATGATCGATCCCGAGACGATCCCCAAGCTCCTCGCCTCGGGCACGATCGAGGTCGCGCCGCTGGCCTACATGCGCGGTCGCTCGCTCAACGACTCCTTCATCATCCTCGACGAGGCCCAGAACACCTCGCCCGAGCAGATGAAGATGTTCCTCACCCGGCTGGGCTTCGGCTCCAAGATCGTGGTGACCGGCGACGTGACCCAGGTGGACCTGCCCAGCGGCACCAAGTCGGGCCTGCGCGTGATCGAGGGCATCCTCGACGAGGTCGAGGACATCTCCTTCAACCGGCTCACCTCCAGCGACGTCGTCCGTCACCGCCTGGTCGGCAAGATCGTCCAGGCCTACGACGAGTTCGACGCCCGCGGTGGCCTGCAGGCCGCACCTCGCGGCGATCGGCAGTGAGCGAGATGAGCATCGAGGTGCTCAACGAGTCCGGCCACGAGCTCGACGTGACGGGCCTGGCCCGGCTCTCGCGCTTCGTGATGGACCAGATGCGTGTCCACCCCCTCGCCGAGCTCTGCATCAAGGCCGTCGACGAGGACACCATCGCGCAGCTCAACGAGCAGTGGATGGAGAAGCAGGGCCCGACCGACGTGCTCGCCTTCCCCATGGACGAGCTGCGGCCCGGGCTGGTCAACGAGGAGCCGGAGGAGGGCGTCCTGGGCGACCTCATGCTCTGTCCCGCGATCGCGGAGCGCCAGGGCGCCGAGGCCGGTCACGGCACCGTGGCCGAGATCGAGCTCCTCACGGTGCACGGCATCCTCCACCTCCTCGGCTACGACCACGCCGAGCCGGAGGAGCACGCGGAGATGTTCGGGCTCCAGGACCGGCTGCTCGCCGCCTGGCGCGACCCGGCCACGGCCCATCCGGCGGCCGAACCGGTGCCCGAGCCATGAGCTCCGGCGATATCGGGCTGCTGGTCACAGCAGCCGCACTAGTCCTCCTGGCCGGCCTCTTCACGGCCGTCGACGCTGCTCTGGCGTCGTTCTCCAAGGCACGCGCGCTCGAGCTCGTGGCTGAGGAGCGCGCCGGCGCCCAGCGACTGGTGGCGCTGCTCGAGGACGCCCCGCGCTACCTCAACACCGCGCTGCTGCTGAGGCTGCTCTGCGAGATCTCCGCGATCGTCCTGGTCACGCTCCAGATCGACGAGCTCGTCGACGGCTCCTGGATCCTCGCCGTGCTCGTGGCGATCGGGTCGATGCTGGTCGTGTCGTTCGTGGTCATCGGGGTCGCCCCACGCACCCTGGGGCGTCAGCACTCGGAGACGGTGGCGCTGCTCTCCGCCGGCCCGTTGGCGCTCTTCACGACCGTCCTGGGCCCCCTGCCCCGGGTGCTGATCCTGGTCGGCAACGCGATCACCCCGGGCCGGGGCTTCCGCGAGGGGCCGTTCTCCAGCGAGACCGAGCTGCGCGAGATGGTCGACATGGCCGAGGCCTCGGCGCTGATCGAGTCGGGTGAGCGCAAGATGATCCACTCGGTCTTCGAGCTCGGTGACACCTCGGTACGCGAGGTCATGGTGCCGCGCAACGACGTGGTCTACATCGAGCACTTCAAGAACCTGCGCCAGACCATGTCGCTCTTCCTGCGCAGCGGCTACTCCCGGGTCCCGGTCATCGGCGAGAACCTCGACGACATCCGCGGCTTCGCCTACCTCAAGGACATCGTCCGCCGCGACTTCGAGGCACCGGACGTGGAGTTCACCGAGCGCATCGAGGAGGTCATGCGCCCCGTGCACTGGGTGCCCGAGTCGAAGCCGGTCGACGCGCTGCTGCGCGAGATGCAGGCACGGCGTCAGCACATCGCCGTCGTCGTCGACGAATACGGCGGCACCGCCGGCCTGATCACGATCGAAGACCTGCTCGAGGAGATCGTCGGTGAGATCACCGACGAGTACGACGAGGACGAGATCGAGATCGAGATCGTCAGCGACGGCGTCGTCCGGGTCTCCTCGCGCTACCCGGTCGACGACCTCGACGAGCTCTTCGGCTTCGACGTGGAGGAGGAGGACGTCGACAGCGTCGGCGGCCTCATGGCCAAGCACCTCGGTCGGGTCCCGATCCCCGGGTCCGCCGTCGAGGCTCACGGTCTCCGCTTCCTGGCCGAGGACGCCTCGGGTCGTCGCAACAAGGTCGGCACCGTGCTGATCGCCAGGGTCGACCCCGCCGCCCAGCCCCCCGCCGCTGTTGCTGCTCCCGTCACATCCACTGCCACTGCCCCTGCCGAGATGGAGCCCGCCCATGAGTGACCTCAGCACCGAGGACACCAAGTTGGTCACCCTCGCGCGCGCCACGCGTGCCCGCACCGGGGCCGCGGAGGGCGCCGCGATCCGTGACGCCGACGGTCGCACCTACGCCGCCGCGTCGGTGGCGCTGCCGTCGCTGACGCTCTCGGCGCTGCACGTCTGCGTGGCGATGGCGGTCGCGTCCGGATCTCGCGGGCTCGAGGCCGCGGTCGTCCTGGGCGAGGCCGACCAGGTCACCGACCTCGACCTCGCGGCCCTGCGTGACCTCGGGGGCACCGGCGTCGTCGTCCACCGGGGCGACGCCCGCGGGACCATCGCGGCCACCACCACGACCTGACGTCCTCGAGCGTCCGCGACACGACGGCGCAGGATGGGGCTAGCGTGCAGCCATGAGCTCTGGGAGGGCCTGGCATCAGCACGAGCGTGCCGTGGCGCGACTCGTGGCCTCTGCTTCCGCGATCCCAGCGGGGGAGCCGGTCCGGCTCGCCAAGCAGACCTCCAACCTCTTCCGGCCCCGTCAGGCCGTGCACACGCCCGGTCTCGACGTCGCGGGCCTGACCGGGGTGATCGAGGTCGACGCCGTGTCGCTGACCGCCGAGGTGCAGGGCATGTGCACCTACGAGGACCTGGTCGACGCGACGCTCGCGCACGGGCTGGTCCCGTTGGTGGTGCCCCAGCTGCGCACGATCACCCTCGGTGGTGCGGTCACCGGCCTGGGCATCGAGTCCACGTGCTTCCGCAGCGGTCTGCCCCACGAGTCGGTGCTGGAGATGGACGTCCTCACCGGAGCCGGCGAGGTGGTCACGTGCGCCCCGGGTGACGACCTGTTCGACACCTTCCCCAACTCCTACGGGTCCCTGGGCTATGCCACCCGGCTGCGGATCGCCCTCGAGCGAGTCCCGACGTACGTCGCGCTGCGGCACGTGCGCTTCGACGACGCGACCCGGCTCGCCACGACGATCGCCGAGATCGTGGCGACGGGCGAGCACGACGGCGAGCGGGTGGACGGGCTCGACGGGGTGGCCTTCTCGCCCGACGAGCACTACCTCACGCTGGCGCGCTGGAGCGATCGCCCCGACGGCGCGACGCCCAGCGACTACGCCGGTCAGCAGGTGTTCTTCCGCTCGTTGCAGGAGCGCGAGACCGACCTGCTGACGATCCACGACTACCTCTGGCGCTGGGACACCGACTGGTTCTGGTGCTCCGGCGCGTTCGGGGCGCAGCACCCGCTGCTTCGCCGGGTCTGGCCGCGGCACCTGCGCCGCTCCGACGTCTACCACCGGTTGCTCGGCCTCGACCGGCGCTTCTCCGTCGCCGACCGGTGGGACCGCTGGGCCGGTCGCCCGATGCGCGAGCGCGTCATCCAGGACGTCGAGGTGCCCGTCGGCCGGTTGCCCGACTTCCTGGCGTGGTTCGACGCCGAGGTCGGCATGCGGCCGGTCTGGCTCTGCCCCCTGGTGTCGACCGGGACCCGCGACGGGTCGCGGTGGCGCACCTATCCCCTCGAGCCGGGCGAGACCTACGTCAACGTCGGCTTCTGGGGCACCGTCCACGTCGGTGACGACGCCCCCGAGGGCCCGCTCAACCGGGCGATCGAGCAGAAGGTCCACGAGCTCGGCGGGCACAAGTCGCTCTACTCCGAGGCGTTCTACGAGCGGGTGACCTTCGACGCGCTCTACGACGGCGCCAACCTCGCCGCCGTCAAGCGCCGCTACGACCCCGACTCCCGACTGACGACCCTCTACGACAAGGCAGTGAGGAAGAGATGACGACCATCAAGATCGGTGACGCGGTCGCCGAGCTGCTGCGCGACGGGATACCCCTGCGCTTCACGGCCTACGACGGCAGCGCGGTGGGCCCGGCCGACGCCCCGATCGGCCTCGAGCTGCTCAACCAGCGTGGCCTGGCCTACCTGCTCACCGCGCCCGGTGACCTCGGGATGGCGCGCGCCTACGTCTCCGGTGACCTCGTCGTCCACGGGGTCCACCCCGGCGATCCCTACGACGTGATG
>NZ_CALRWD010000033.1:0-43370 GCF_943371775.1 Nocardioides psychrotolerans | reverse complement strand
CGGCGTGGCGCTCGCGGTCGTCTCGGATGGCTCCGTGGCGCGAGATTACGCCGGTGGCATCAGCTGCGACCGACCCGCTCCACGTAGGCCTGACGCGCCGCGGTGTCCACGCGGTCGAGGAAGACCGTGTCGGTCCCGAGCATCGCCCCGAGCTGGGTCGCGATCCGCTCGGGAACGAACTTCATCGCCGCCACCATCGTCCCGGCGATACGCGTGACTCGCACGAAAGGCCGCGGGCGCTCGATGAGATCCGCCGTGGCGCGCGCGATCTCCTGCGGCTCCGCGTTGCGCATGCCCTTGGCTCCGCTCGTCCCCGAGACCAGCTCGGTGTTGGTGAAGGTCGGACGCACCGTGGACAGGGCGACACCCGACCTGCGGTACTCCTGCCTGGCGGCCTCGGTGAACCCGATGACCGCGAACTTGGTCCCGCAGTACGTCGCCAGCCCCGGGACCGGGAGCTCCCCGGCCAGTGAAGCCGTGTTGATGATGTGTCCCTGTCGCCGGGGCAGCATCCGCTGCAGGGCGATCTTGGTGCCGAAGATGACGCCCAGAACGTTGATCTCCACCTGCCGGCGGGTGACCTCGTCTGTCTCCTCGTGCACGTGCCCCGTCGGCATGACGCCCGCGTTGTTGATGAAGACGTCGATCGGCCCCAGTGCCTCCTCGGTCACGTCGAGAAAGGACGCGATGGAGGCAGGGTCGGTGACGTCCAGGCGCACCGCGACGTCGAGGTCGAGCTCCTCGGCGGCCACCTTGAGCTGGAGCTCGTCAATGTCCCCGATGGCGACCCGATGACCGCGCCTGATGAGTTCCTCCGCGGTGTGATAGCCGATCCCCCGGGCGCCCCCGGTGATGGCGACCACTCGTCGCTTGTTCGTTGTCGTCATGGTTCCTCTTCCTTTCAGAGGCCGAGTCGCTGCCGCAAGCCACGACCGGCCGCCAGGCGCAGCACTCGGCCGGCGATCGCCGTACGCCGGGCGGAATACGGGTACCAGGTGAGCTCTTTGGTGGCCAGCGGAATCCGCGGCTCAGTGATCGCTTGGACGCGGCAGTACTTCCGCAGACCCTGCGCGCCACCCAGGCGTGCACCCAGGCCTGAGGACTTCCAGCCGCTGTGGGGTAGCCCCACGGCGAACAGGTTGCTGAAGACGTCGTTGACGTTGACCGCACCTACCTCGAGCTGGTCGGCGATGCGCCGGCCGCGGGAAACGTCTCGTGTCCACACGGTGGCCGAGAGCCCGTACTCGGAATCGTTGGCCAGGGCCACCGCCTCGGCCTCGTCGGCCACCCGCATGACCGGCAGCGTTGGCCCGAACGTCTCCTCGGTCATACAGACCATGCTGTGGTCGACGTCGACGAGCAGCGTGGGAGCGAAGAAGTTGCCCTCGTCGCCCCGCGCCCCGCCGACCAGCACGCGCGCACCGGACTCCTGGGCCTCCCGCACATGCCGCTCGACCGTGTCCACCTGCGTCCGGGTCACCATGGCGCCGACGTCGTCGCGGGCTCGAGAGCCCTGCTTCAGCGCTCCGAGGGCCGCTTCCACCTTCTCCACGAACCGGTCGTAGACCGCGTCCACCACGTAGACCCGCTCGACCGAAATGCAGACCTGACCGGAGTTGAAGATGCCGCCCCAGACGATCCCGTGCGCCGCCCGATCCAGGTCGGCGTCCTCAAGCACGATGGCAGCGTCCTTGCCTCCCAACTCCAGGCTGACCGGCTTGAGCAGCTGAGCACAGCGAGTGGCCACCCGACGACCCGTCGCCGTCGAGCCCGTGAACTGGACGAAGTCGACAGCCTCGACCACCGCTTCTCCGGTCTCCCCCGCCCCGGCAACGTGCCGCAGGACCGGCGGGGCGCCGATCTCGTGCCACCCCTCGATGACGCGCGCGCAGGTCAGCGGGGTCATCTCCGACGACTTCGTCAGCACCGCACACCCCGCTGCGAGCGCGGGCGCTGCGTCCATCAGGAAGAGGGTGATCGGGAAGTTCCACGGGATGATCAGTCCGACCAAGGGGTACGGCCGATAGCTGCGGGTCAGCCGCTTCGGGAGGCTGAGTAGTCCTCCTGCCCCCACTCGTTCGGGGGCGAGGAACTCCTTCGCATGGTCGGCGTAGAAGGAGATGAACTCGCACGAGCCGGTTGTCTCCACCAGCGCGTCCGGGCGGACCTTGCCGGTCTCTGCGACGAGCAGGTCAGTGAGCTCATCGGTGTGGTCGAGGATCCAGCCCCGCCACTTGCGCAGCCAAGTGGCTCGCGCAGCGGGACCCATGTCGCGCCACGCGACCTGTGCCTCGCGCAGCTCCTCGGCGGCGGCGCGCACGCGGTCGCGGTCGACGATCGGGATCGATCGGAGTGCTTCGCCGTCGGCGGGACGACGGATCTCCAGGGTGGGTGCGGACGGGGCGTTCATGAGACTTCCTCGAGGTCGGTGACGGTGCCCGGCAGGGCCTGGTTTGCTGCGCCGTCAGACGACGGCCGCCGTGGGAAGCGGTCGGCCTTCGGCGGAGTGCGCGGGACAGGAGCGGTCGCGATGTCGCTAGCGAAGGAGTACGGAGGCGGGGTGATCCCGTGCTCGCGACACCAGGCACCGGGCTCGCGCTGGCTGCGCCGAGGGATGCCGTTGGACGGCTCCTGCTGAAGCGGGATCGGGGGCAGCGGGGGCAGCTCCTGGCCCTTCTCCGCCTCGAGCTCGTCGGCGTCCTTCTCCTCGGACATGCCGATCGGGCCGACCCGCTGGGCGTTGAGGAACTGCCGGACCACCGGCTCCTCCGATGACAGCAGCATCTCGCGCGGGCCGAACATCGCCAGGTGCCGGTGGTAGAGCAACCCGATGTTGTCGGGGACCGTGCGCGCGGTGTTGACGTCGTGGGTCACGATCAGGAACGTCGCGTCGATCTGCGCGTTGAGGTCGATGATCAGCTGGTTGAGGAACGACGTACGCACGGGGTCGAGGCCGGAGTCGGGCTCGTCGAAGAGCACGATCTCGGGGTCCAGCACCAGGGCGCGGGCCAGGCCGGCGCGCTTGCGCATGCCTCCTGAGATCTCACCGGGCAGCTTGTCCTCGGCGCCGATCAGGCCGACGAGGTCCATCTTCTCCATGACGATGTCGCGGATCTGGGACTCGGACTTCTTGGTGTGCTCGCGCAGGGGGAAGGCGACGTTGTCGTAGAGGTTCATCGAGCCGAACATCGCGCCGTCCTGGAACAGCACGCCGAAGAGCTTGCGGATCTCGTAGAGCTCCTTCTCGGAGCAGCTCGCGATGTCGGTGCCCTCGATGAGGATCGAGCCCTTGTCCGGCTTGAGCAGCCCGATCAGCGTCTTGAGGAAGACCGACTTCCCGGTGCCCGAGGGGCCGAGCATCACGCAGATCTCACCGGCCGGGATCGTCAGCGTGACGTCGCCCCAGATGAGCTGCTTGCCGAAGGACTTGCTCAGGTGCTCGACCTTGATCTCGACGCCCATGTCAACGCTCTCCGCTCGATGGCTGGTGGTGGGGTGATCACGTGTGGCGCCGGGACGCGTCATCGGGTCTCGAGCCCTGCGATCAACCAGTCCGAGTCCATGCGCTGCATGGTGACCTCGACCCTGCTGCCGCTGACGACGGGATCGGGCGAGCTCCGGCTGGTGGTGGACTGGGTCAGGAAGACGAGCACCACTACCTCGTCGTCGCTCTCGACCGAGACGACTCCGGCGGCATTGACGTTCGCCTCGGTGATGATCCGACGCTCCGTCGCCGCGGTGCGCACGACGTCGTCGATCAGGTCGCCGTACTCGTCGGTGAAGTCGCCGGCCGTCTGGTCCAATGCGGTGTCGAGGTCCTCCTCGAGCGTGGCGTAGCGGTAACTCAACAGGAGCGGGACGCGCTCGCGGACCGCCGCCACGGCGTCAGCGCCGACGGAGTTCCGGTCGTCGAGCTGATCGACCCGCCAGGCCGCGGCCCCGGCCGCGCCGGCAAGCACCACAGTGAGCACCGCCAGCAGCGTCACCAGTCGACGACGCCGCGGGCGCCCGGCGACCGTGGGGACAGAAAGCGAACCGGAGAGCGACCCGGCATCCTTCTCCGTCGCCTGCCTGATCATGCGACGAACCTCAACGCCGAGACCAACCACGAGCCCTCGACCTTTTGCAGCTCCACCTCGAGGCGGTAGCTGCGCGGCTCCGGCTGCCGGGCGCTGCGGTTGTCCACCGTGCCACGAGCCGCCACAATCACCGTGGCGGTCTCGTCTGCCAGGCTCACCACGCCCGTGGAGACGACCTCGCCGGTGGCCTCGACCTCGTTCTCCACGACCTCCTGGCTCAGCCGGTCGGCTTGGTCGCGCAGGTCGTCCCGGAAGGTCGCGGTGGCCCCCTCGATCAATTCCTCGAGGTCCTCGCCCGTCGTCCGCGCACTGATGGTGATCAGGCCCACCACCTCGTTCTCCGCCGCCTCGACCACGTCGGCGCGAGCCTGCTCGCGTCCCTCCGCCTCGCGCCAGGCCAGGCCCCGATCCACGGCGGCGCCGAGTGCAGCTACCAGGAGGACGCCCAGCAGGGCCCACACCAGGACAGCACGCCCCGCACGGGGGGTGACGTCCGAGGGGACGTCCGAGTCGGACACCTCATCGGTCATCGCACACTCACCGGTCCTAGCACGAGCTCCTGCCATCCCTGTCCGGCCGACGGCTCCTGCGACGTGTCACCTGCCAGGCCTCGGCGCAGGTCCGAGCCGCGTGATACACCGGCCCCCTGCGGCCAGACGCCGTTCCCGAACTTCAGCCCGCACGAGGAGGGCAGGGGGCCGCGTCCACCCCCCTGGGGGCAGGGCAGCAGCCGGGCACCTCGCACGGACTTGGGGTCCTCGTCGGGCACCGCGCAGTGGGCCAGGCGGTCGACGTCGCGGAACTGGCTCACCGACGGATCACGACGCTCGGCAGCCGGCAGGTAGCCCTGCGAGCAGGCCGGCGGGTTGTTCACGTTGGCACGTAGGTCGAGGTTCACGTCACCGAACTCGGCGCGCGGGTTAATGGCACTCTGCAACCGTGCGACGGTCACCGGGTAGTAGACCAGACCTTCTTGGATCTGCGGCAGGTAGGTGTTAAGCACCTCCGCATTGGTCGTGAGGTTGGTGACCAGCAAGGGTAGCGTCGGCTGGAGGTCCGTCACCAGCTCGCTGGCAGCCCTCAGCCCCTCCGGGCCCTGGGACAGCAGGGCGCGCAGGTCCCGGTCCCGTCCCGCGAACTCGCCGCTGAAGGACGCAAGGGACTGGGCGTAGCTCAGGGTGGTGGACCGAAGGTCCTGCTGGGTGCCCAGGACCGGCTGAGCGGACCTGATCAGTGACCTCGTGACGGCCAAACGCTCCTGGGCTGTGCGGAGGAGTTCGTCGGCGTCGTCGATCGTGCTCGCCAGGTCAGGACCGCTTCCTGCGAGCCCCTGGTCGACCTGGTTGAGGACACGACGGGTCCGCTCACGCGGGACGGACTTCAGGAGGTCGTTCAGCGACTCCAGCAGGGGAGTGATCTGTGGCATCTCTACGGTGCGGTCCGCGGGGATGACGTCGCCGTCGCCCAAGCTGGTCGACTCTTCCGGGTCGGCCGCGCCTTGTGATGCGGGGACGAGATCGACGTACTGCTCACCGATCGCCGAGGTGCTGTGCAGCTCCGCGACCGCATTGGCCGGGATGTCGTGCTCGTCATCAATCCGTAGGACCGCGACGGCGCCACCGTCCTCGATCTCGAGGTCAGTCACCTCGCCGACCGTGACGCCTTGGTAGGTCACCATCGCCTTGGGGTAGAGACCGCTGGCGTCGGGGTACTCGGCACGAACCTCGTACACGCCCACGCCCATCATGGCCGGCACGCGGGCGTACACGACCACGGCGAAGAATAGCGTGACGACGGTAAGGAGAGCGAAGACGCGGAGCTGACGCTTGATCAGGGACGTGAGGACCATCAGCAGTCTCCTAGGAATCCGAGCAAGCAGCTTCCGCCGTCGTCGGCGTCTTCGTCGTCGTTGACACCTTCGGCGTCGTCGTCCTCGGGTGCTCCAACGCCGCTCTGGCCGCCGTTGCCGCCGTTGCCGCCGTTGCCTGACCCGTCGCCGGCGCCAGGCTCCTGGAGGGGATCCAGCAGGGGGTTCCCGGACTGCAGCGAGGGCAGCTGGCCGCTGCCGAGCAGCAGGTCGGCCAGGCTCCGGGTACTGACGTCGATGGTGGCGAAGAGGTTGGAGTAGTCGCCGCGCAGCGTCTTCTCCGTGGTCATCGCGGGGAAGGGGATCGTGATGGCGATCTTCAGAGCCTCGGGAAGCCGGGTGGCCGCCTTCCCGAGGTTGCTCAGGATGGGTCCCAGTGAGGCCAGGTTGGCCAGGATCGCCTCCTGACTGGCCTTGATGACCCCGACGGCCCGCGTGCTGGCGCGTCCCGAGGTCGTCACGGCGTCGACGAGCCGTGCTCTCTCCTCCTCCAGCGCCTCCAGCCCGGGACCCACCTGGTCGATGGCCCGGGCGATGACGTCGCGGTCGTCTGCCAGACCCCTGCTGAGACGCTCCAGGGATTCCAGGGCGCGGATGATCTCACTCTTAGTGTTGTCGAGGACACCCAGCAGCTCGTTGGAACGGTCGACGAGGTCGCGGGCGTCCAGTTGCCGCTCATCCAGGGCAGTTGTGAGCTCGCCGGTGATCGTGCTGATCTGCGAGAGGCCGCCGTTGTTGAGCAGCAAAGCCACACCCGCCAGCACCTGCTCGGTTCCTGGCGCCTGACCGGTGCGCGCCAGTGGCACCTCGTCCCCCTCGGCGAGCTGGGTCGAGGGTGACGCTTGGCCGTCCGAGGTCGGGGAGTCCACATCGACGTACTGCGCGCCGAGCAGGGTCTTCTGCCCGATGGTGAAGCGGGCATCATCGCTGATCGGCACCGAGTCGAGCAGTCGGATGTCGGCGACTGCGTGCCAGTCCTCGACCCTGATGGCCGTCACGGTCCCGACGACCACGTCGTCGAGGAGCACCTGGGAGTTCGGGACGAGGTTCTCCACGGCCTCGAAGTGCACGGTGACCCCGTAGCCGTCCGACCCCGTGGCGACCTGACCGGGAAGGGTGTTCTCGTTCGGCTGGAGGGCGCATCCTGCCGTCAACGGCACCAGCAGGGCGCCCACGGCGACCCTCCGCAGCGTCCGGGCCCGTCGGGGCATGCCGGTGGATGTCGTCATGGTGTGCCTCCGTTGGCGCCGGTCAGCAGGCCACCGAGGGTCTGCAGGAGGTCGATCTCGATGCCGGCGAGACCGGGAACCGGCAGGTCGTCGTCGCCCGGCTCGCCGGCGTTGACGCCCGGGACCACCTCCTGGTCCAGGCTGTCCAATCCCAACGTCGCGAGGATCGGCTCGAGGACCGCCTGGCACTGGGCCGCGGTACCCCCGGCGCCGAGGATGGCGCCACAAAGCAGCTGCGGGAGGCTGTCCAAGGCGCTGAGCGTGGCACGTCCCTTGAGCGCCGAACCCTCGACGATGTTCGCCAGGTTGATGAGCGCGTTGGTGCCGATGTGCAACGATCCCGCCAGCTCGTCGGAGCGATCGGCAAGCGCGGCTGAGAGCAGGTTGACCTGCCGGACTGCGGTCGAGATCCCCTCGCCATTGATGTCGATGAATTCCCCCGTTGCTCGGAGCGTCCCGGCCAGGTCACGCAGGACCCTGGTGAGGGCGAACCTGTTGCGCTCGAGCACCTCGCCGACGGCGTCGATCTCCTCGGCGAATCCTCGTACGGCTTGGTCGTTCAGGGCCAGCGCCCGGGTGAAGGTGTCGAGGTTCTCGATCGTGGTGAACAGGTCCGACCTGGGGTCGGACAGGGTTGCGGCAGCAGTGCGCAGTCCGGCGATGGCGCGTCGGACCTCGGTGCCGTTGCCGGCCTTCAGACTCTCGTCCAGGGCCACCACCGCACGGGACAGCGCCCCCCGCCCGGAGGCCTGGGTGGGCCCCAGAGCTCCTGTGAGGTCCGTCAGCTGTTGCTTGACGTCGTCGAAGGTGACCGGCACGGCGGTGCGGTCGACACCGATCGTGGCACCATCTTTCATCTGGGGTCCGCCGGTGTAGACGGGCTCGAGCTGGACGAACCGACCGCTGACCAGGCTGGGCGAGACGATGGCCGCTCGCGCGTCGGCGGGAATGGGTTGGTCGTCCTGGATGGTCAGCTCGACCTCGACCCCGGTCTCGAAGGGCGTGATCTCGCTGATCGTGCCTACGGGCACGCCCAGCACTCGCACGTCGTCACCGACGTACAGTCCCTCGGCGCTGCTGAAGGTGACGTCGATCGTCGTGTCACCACCGCGAACCAGGGAGATACCGGCCGCTACCAGCAGGCCAAGGACGAGGGGAACAGCGAGGCGGCGCACCAGGCCGGCATTCAACACAGCGGTCATGGGAGGATTCCAGACAAGATCGGCGCGAGGGTGGCGGGGTCGGTGAGGTTCTGGATGTAGGCGTCGAACCACGGTCCGGTGGACGCGGCGTCGCCGAACGCGGTGGCATAGCCCCGCAGACCAACGAGCGTGTCCTGGATCGCCTTCTTGTTGCGGTTGAGGACGGCGACGATGTCGTTGAGCTGACGCAGGGCAGGCCCGATGACCTGGGCGTTCTCCTCGAGCACGGCACGGAGCTGCGCCGCCAGCGCCTGGGCGCTGCTCAGGAGGTCGTCGACGACTCGCTGCCGCGCATCCAGCTCCGCGAACAGCGATTCGCCTGCGGTCAGCAACGAGGCCACCTGTTGGTCGCGGTCGGCCAATACGCCGGTGACCCGGGTGGCTCGGTCGAGGAGCGTGGCGAGCTGGTCATCGTTGGCGGCGATCGCCCTGGAGATGTCGGTGATGCCGCGTAGGGCAGGGCCCACGGATCCCTGCGAACCCTCGAGCACGCTCGAGGCCTGGTCGATGGCTCGCTGGAGCGCTTCCTTGTCGATCTGCCCGCTCTCAGTCGTGAGCTGGTTCAGGGCGCTGGTGATGCTGTACGGCGAGTCGGTGCGCTCGACTGGGATCGTCTCCCCGGCCTCGAGGTCGCCACCACCGGCAGGCACGAGCTCCACGGCGGCACGGCCCAGCAGCGTTGTGGTGATGATCCGGGCCTCGGTCTGGTCACCCAGCTCGACGTCCGGGTCGGTGAGCGCCAGGTCGGCCTCCACCACGCCGTCCTCCAGCGTCACTTCGCGCACCTTGCCGATCTCGGCGCCCGACACCACCACCGAGTCCCCACCACGAAGTCCCCCGGCCTCAGCGAACCGTGCGTGGATGACCTCGCTGTTGCCCACCAGGGGCAGGCGGTTGAGGTTGAGGCTGGCGAGGACCACGAGCACGATGAGCATGGTGCCCATCAGCCCGCGGCGAGCACGTTCGTGCAGCAAGCCGCTCATCGCTGACACCTCTCTGCGTCGGAGTTGATCCACGGGGTCAACACCGGGACGCCGGCTGCCGCGTCGGTCTGAAGCCGAACGCCGCAGAGGAAGAAGTTGAAGAAGTTGCCGTACGAGCCGGCGTTCTGCAGCTTGCGGTAGTGGCGTGGCAGCTGGCGGAGCACGGCAACCAGCTCCTCCTTCTCCAGGTTCAGACCCCGCGCCGCTTCGGTCAATGCGCGGAGGTCGGGCGTGAGGTCACCGCGCGCCCGACCGACCAGTGCGGACGCCTCGCGAGCGAACTGGTCGATCTTCTCGGCGGCGATGAGGATCTCGGTGTCCTGCTCGTCGAAACGGGTCAGGACGACGTCGAGTGCATCGATCAGCTGGCCCACCTCGTCGCGACGGCCGTCGACGGTCTCCAGGACCTCGTTGAGGTTGCCGATCACCTGGGTGATCAGCTGCTCACGCTGGGCGATCGCAGAGGTGAAGGAGCCGACTCGGGTCGTCAGCGTCTCGACGGCCGACTCCTGACCCTGGAGGACCTGGACGAGTTGCTGGGACAGCTCGTTGACCTGGGTGGGGTTAAGGCCGGCGAAGAGCGGCTTGAACCCGTTGAGCAGCGTGTCGAGATCCAGCGCCGAGGCGGTATTGGCGATCGGAATCATCCCGCCCGCAGCCAGCTTTGTGCCGGTGCCCTCACCCTCGCTCGCCATCTGGACGATCCGGTCGCCGATGAGGTTGCGGTACTCGATCGTGGCGGTCGTGCCGTCGTCGAGGACCAGGGAGTCGTCGACCTCGAAGCTGATGACAACGGTGCTGTCGGGCCGGACGTCGATGTCGGTGACCTGACCGACCCTCACCCCGGCGGCGCGGACCTGGTCGCCCTCCTGCAGGCCTGAGACGTCGTCGAAGGCAGCCTGGTAGGTGGTCGCACCACCGGAGCGGTACTCGCTCGTCACGGCTGCCACCCAGAAGGTGACGAGGGCCGCGACGACGAGGAAGATGACCAGCCGAACGAGGTCGGCCCGTTCCTTGAGACGCACTGGACTCGTCGCCACGTCAGCGACCTCCTATTCCCAGGATGTCGAGGATGTCGGTGGAGCTGCGCGCCCCGGAGTCCGTCTCCTTGAAGGGATTGACCCCCGTGTCAAAGGTCGGCTGATATGTCAGGGAGGCTTCTCCCGGGGTCACGTAGGGCAACCCGAAGCAGTTGGGCCCGCGGTCCTCGCCCAGGACCTTGACATCGCCGGGGAAGGCGTAGGGCTCCCTGCCGCGCACCACGTGCGTGAAGGTGGTGATGCCCGGGTTGGTGCCACCCACCGCGAGCTCGGCCAGCTCGTTACCCTTCGCCAGACCCTCGATGAGGCACGGCAGCTCCGGGGAGTAGCGGGCCAGCGTCCCGGTTACGGGGTCGAGCAGCCGCAACGACGTGCTGAGACCCGGGCCGCTCTCGCGCAGAAGCGAGTCACCCTCGCTGCTGAAAGAGGTGAGGCTGAGCTCCAGCGCGCGGAGGGAGGCCTGCTGCTGGACGACGGTCTGCAGGGTCGTGGCGGCACCGTCGAATGTGGTGATGAGGTCCTCGCGGGCCAGGTCGTAGACCGCTGCGACGTCGTCGATTCGGCGGAGGTCCTCGCTCAGGGCAGGCAGGGAGGGGTTGAAGGAGGTGAGGTAGGTGTCGGTCAGGGTGATGAGCTCGCCGAGGACCTCACCACGCTGGTCCAGCGCCCCCGCGACGGCGTTCAGGGCCTCGCTGAGCTGGGCGGGCCGGGCAGCCTCGAGCACCCCGGTGAGGTTTGTGAATGCCTCGTCTACCTCCACGGTGGTGGCGGTCGCGGCGATGACGTCACCGGCGCGGATCGGTTCGGCGTCCCCCTCCTTGGGCGCGCTCAGCTGGACGTACTTGGCTCCGAACGCCGTCGGCGGGACCAGTCGCGCGGTGACGTCACGAGGGATGGAGTCCACCTCGCTCGGGTCTAGCTCGAGGCTGATCTGCGCACGATCGCCGTCGACGGAGACATCACTGACGGCTCCCACCACGACGCCGTGGAGCTTCACCGGAGCACCGGGGGCCATGGTGATGCCGGCGCGATCGGCCGTCACCAGGACGTCCACGGAGGGGCGGAAGACGCCGTTGTACTGCATGACGGTCCCCACCAGGACCGCGGCCACCAGCAGTACCATGGCCAGACCGGCCAGGAGCTTCTTGTCGATGCCTCGAACGGTAGGCATGTACTTCACCCCGCGATGCGGACCGACGGTCCGCCCCAGACGGCGAGCGCGAAGATCAGGTCGACGAACATGGTGGCGATCAGCGCCGACCGCACGGCCCGACCCACGGCCTGACCCACGCCCGCCGGCCCGCCACTGGCCCTGAAGCCGTGGAAGCAGCAGACCGAGACGATCACCAGGGCCATGAGCAGGACCTTGATACCAGCCAGGAACAGGTCGGTGGGCACCAGGAACGTGTCGAAGTAGTGCTGGTACGTGCCGGCTGCTTGTCCGTAGCCGACCGTGACCACCAGCCGCGTGGCGAGCCAGCAAGACATCAGGGCGATCGTGAACAGCGGCACGACGGCGATCAGGCCGGCGATGATCCGTGTGGTGACGAGGTAGGGGATCGGCGGCACGGCCATCACCTCGATCGCGTCGATCTCCTCACTGACCCGCATGGCCCCGATCTGGGCGGTGAAGCCGGCGCCGACCGTGGCGGTGAGCGCGATGCCGGAGATGATCGGGGCCACCTCCCGGGTGTTGAAGTACGCCGAGAAGAAGCCCGACAGCGCAGAGACGCCGATGTTGTCGAAGGAGGTATAGGCCTGCAGGCCCACCTCGATGCCGGACGCGGCCGTCAGGAAGCCGATGACCAGGACGGTGCCTCCGATGAGGGCCAGGGCGCCCGAGCCCAGGGACACCTCGGCGAGAAGCCGGATGATCTCCTTCGGGTAGCTGCGGATCGTGCGAGGCACTGCTCGATAGGCCGCTGCGTGGAAGCCGAGCTGGTCGCCGAGGTCGCGCAGACCCTGGGCGGGCCGGCGCACGAGCGCGCGCCCGTTCAGGTTTAGCCGCGCGCGCGAGGTCGGGGCGTGGACCGCCATGTCAGGCTCCCAACTTGATCTGTAGGAAGAGGGCGCTGATCACGCTGTTGGCAGCGAACAGCAGCATGAACGCGAAGACGACGGTCTGGTTGACCGCATCCCCCACGCCCTTGGGGCCGCCCTTCGCGTTCAGACCGAGGTAGCACGCGGTCAGACCGGCCAACATGCCGAAGACCGCAGCCTTGATCTCGGAGGTGATGAAGTCCGCGAGACCCACGAGCAGGGTGAGGTCGGAGATGTAGAGGCCGGGCGTGGCTCCCTGGAGGATGACCGAGAAGATGTAGCCGCCCACGAGGCCCACGACGGTCACCATGCCGTTCAGCGCGACGCCGACTAGCATGGAGGCGAGGACGCGCGGCACGACCAGCCGCTGGATGGGATCGATGCCGAGGGTGACCATGGCATCGATCTCGTCTCGGATCTTGCGCGAGCCGAGGTCGGCGCAGATCGCGGTGGCACCGGCGCCGGCCACCACCAGGACGCTCACGATGGGTCCGATCTCGCGGACCACCGCCACGGCCGCGCCCGCTCCCGCGAGGTCGACGGCCCCGATCTGGATGAGGAGCTGGTTGACCTGGAAGATGATGACAACGCAGAAGGGAATCGCGACAAGGAGAGCCGGCGCAAAGGACACGGTCGTGATGAACCAAGCCTGCGACACGAACTCGCGGAACTGGAACCGGCGGGTGAACATCTGCTTGAAGACGT
Organism: Nocardioides psychrotolerans; assembly: GCF_943371775.1. Lineage (GTDB taxonomy): Bacteria > Actinomycetota > Actinomycetes > Propionibacteriales > Nocardioidaceae > Nocardioides > Nocardioides psychrotolerans_A. The sequence continues at coordinate 30,225 of NZ_CALRWD010000033.1, read as the reverse complement.
TGCCCGAGAACGTGTAGAAGTCCCCGAACGTACTTAGGGTTCGAACGAAGATGCTCGACCCCATGGCCTCCTTGGCGATCTTCCGCGAGCTCGGCGTCAAGCCGGATGGTACCTGCCGCTGGACAGCGTCCGGGGAGGGAGTCGTCGTCACCACTGGGCGACGCGGCCCATGGTGACCTTGGCCGACCAAGGGGTGGCCCTGCCGTAGCACCGCTGAGGCGGACCCCCTGGATGACGCGCCATCTCGACCTGCATCACTCGAACAGCCCTGGGCAACGCTCTTGTCGCGGCAGTGTCGACCCGCGTGTCCATGCGCTCACCCTTTCGGCTCGTCGAGATGTGACTGCGATTACATAGGCTTGGCGCGGCGCTCGTCTCGTCAAAGGCGCCGAAAACGCGACTCGTTCTTGTAGATTTGCACAATCATGGCGGTCGGTGGACCGTCCATTCGAGTCGAGGAGCCCGATGCCGACACATCCGCTGCCGTGGGTCGAGGAATGGGTGACCCGGTTCGTCCTCGACGAGTCGAACGCCAGCCAGGTCGACGCCTGGGTGGAGCGCACCGCCCAGAAGATCCTCGAGGAGATCCCAGAGCTGGCGTCCCGCCCCGGCCTCCCCGACGAGATCGAAGAGGCGATCCGCGAGCACTGGATCTGCTTCCTCGGTCAACTGACCCAGCCGCGGATGGCCTTCACCCTCGTCCCCGCCGCCGTGCACATCGCTCGCGGATCTGCCCAGACGTCGCTCCCGCTCGACACCCTCAACCGGATGTACCGCATCGCACAGCAGAGCACGTGGAGCTACACCACAGAGCTGATCGCCGAGATCGACGATGCACGATCCGAGCGCACGGATCTGCTCATCTTCCTGTGGGAGCGGGCGTCCGACTGGATCGATCGTTCCATCAACGAAACCAGCCGGGTCTACCACGAGGCACGCCGTCGCATTGAGATCGGGCGGAACGCTCGCTGGATGGAAACGGTCTCCCGGGTGCTGGACGGTGAGGTCCTGGACAGCCGGTGGCTCTCGTCGGAGCTAGGCGGATACCCCGTGAGCGGCTACCACACCGCGTTCGTCCTGGCTGCGGGCGAGGAGCAGGACGCTGTGGAGTCGCTCGAGGAATCGTGCCGACACCTGGCGGCAGACGCCGGGCTGCGGCCGCCGCTCGTGGTGCGTCCGGGCGGACGTCAGGCGTGGATGTGGGCTTCCACAAGTCGGCAGCTACCCCCCGACGCGGAACTCGCGCTTTCCAACAGTCCCGCCGGAGACCTGCGCGTCATTGTCGGGCCGAGCAGACCTGGACTGGCTGGTTTCGCATCCTCGCACCACCAGGCACGGCGCACCCTGGACATCGTGCACCCCGACAAGCGGGGCGTCTTCCTCTACGCCGATCACGAGGCACTCGTGCTCCTCGGGTGCAACCAGGAGGTGGACGACTTCGTGCGGCGCACACTGGGCGGCCTGGGCGGCCCCTCGGAGCACGAGGCCAGCCTCCGGGAGACCGTTGCGACGTATCTGGCCCTGGGCGGCAGCGTCGATCGGACGGCAACAGACCTGTCAGTGCACCGCAACACCATCCGCTACCGTCTCCAGAAGGCGACGAGCCTCCTGGGCCGGGATCTCGCGCCGACGAGCAGCGAGGTGGCGCTCGCCCTGCGTCACCTGGAGCTGAGTCACGACGGGCAGTTGGCACATTGACCTGGGGCAACATCACGAGGCCCGCAGTGTCAGGGCGGGCGGGGGCAGCAGTCGCTCATAGCCCAACGTCAAGCGGCCTCTGGGAGGAGGGCGTTGAGTCGGCCGCGTAGGTCGAGGTTGCCGGGCACTTGGTCGTGCCAGCAGAGCCAGAGGGTACTGGTCCAGCCTTGGGCCAGGATCCTTGCTGCGTGGGGGTGACGGCAGCCGCGGGCTCGGGCCCGGTCGTAGGTGTCGCCTTGCCCAGGTGTTCACGCGTGGTGCGTCTTGTGGCCAGCCGAGGAGGGCGCGGGGCCCTGCCACCGGTGTCGAACTGACCGAACAGCCTGGTCGCAACGGCGAAGTTGTGCTGTAGCACGGCAAGCAGCCGGTTGTGCACCGCAATCCGCTAGCCAATCAGGTCGCGAAGGGCACGGACCAGCACCCGCAGCGTGATCGTCTCGTCACGCCAGTGACCCGATGGGCCCCGGAGCGCAGACAAGCGACCTGCTCCCGTCTGCGCCTCACGTCCATCAATGAGCTCAGACCTCAACGACCGTAAGGACGCCGGCGGCGTGCTGGGCACGGAGCACCTTCTTGTCGAACTTGCCAACCGACGTCTTGGGCACCTCGGACACGAAGCACCAACGCTCGGGCAGCCACCACTTGGCAACCTTGCCCTCCAGGAAGTCCCTCAGCTGCGAAGGGGCCATCTTGGTGCCCTCCCGCACCACGATCACGGCGAGAGGGCGCTCCTGCCACTTCTCGTCCGGCACGCCGATGACCGTCGCCTCCAGCACGTCGGGGTGACCGGCGAGCAGCAACTCGAGCTCCACCGAGGAGATCCACTCGCCGCCCGACTTGATGACGTCCTTCGCGCGGTCGGTCAGGGTGACGAAGCTGCGATCGTCAATGCGACCGACGTCTCCCGTCCGCAACCACCCGTCGTCGAACTTCTCCGTGTCCTCATCGCCGACGTACGCCCCGGTGATCCACGGGCCACGCACCTGGATCTCCCCGACCGACTCACCGTCGTGCGGCACCTCGTTGCCCTCGTCGTCCACCAGCCGCAGCTCGACCCCGGCGACCGGCCGGCCCTGCGAGGCCCGCAGCGCCCAGTGCTCCTCACCGCTCACCGACGCCGGGGGCCGTGCGATGGCAGCCAGCGGCGAGGTTTCCGTCATCCCCCAAGCCTGCACGATCTGCACGCCGTACTTCGCCTGGAAGACCTGCATCAGGTGCAGCGGCACAGCCGACCCTCCGCATGCCACCAGCCCCAACGAGGAGATATCGTGCCCGGGGTTGGCCTCGAGGTAGTTGAGCACGTCGCTCCAGATCGTCGGCACGGCACCGGCGACCGTGGGGCACTCACTGGAGATAAGGCGGACCAACGGCTCTGCCTGGAGGAACCGGTCGGGCATGACCAGGTCGGCTCCAGCCATCAGAGCCGCGTAGACCAGCCCCCAGGCGTTGGCGTGGAACATCGGGACGATGGCCAAGATCGCATCGTCACCGCCGACGCTCAGCCCGTCGGCGGCGCACGCCGCCATCGAGTGGAGGTACGTCGACCGGTGGCTGTAGGCAACGCCCTTCGGGTTGCCCGTCGTGCCCGAGGTGTAGCACATCGCCGCGGCCGAGAACTCGTCGACCTCCGGCCAGTCGAATGTCTCCGGCTGGCCGGCGATGAAGTCCTCGTAGGCCACCACGGTGAGGCCGTCACGCTGCAGCGGCGCGAGGTCGACGCCGCCCGCCACCACCACCGTGCGCACTTGGGCGAGCTGGGGCAGGACCGCCGCCAGGAGGGGGGCCAGGGTGCCGTCTACGAGCACCACCCAGTCGTCGGCATGGTTGGCGATGTAGACCAACTGCTCCGGGGCCAGGCGAGGATTGAGAGTGTGCAGGACCGCGCCCATCGAGGGCACCGCACAGTAGGCCTCGACATGCTCCTGGTTATTCCACATGAGGGTCGCGACCCGCTCGTCGCCCGTGACACCACAGGCGCGCAGGGCGTGAGCCAGCTGCGCCGACCGGCGACCCACGTCCGCGAACGTGCCGACCTTGACCGAGCCGTCCGGCTGGAGCGTACGGACGCGAGCGGTAGCGTGCACGCGCGAACCGTGCCGCAGGATTGCGGCGGTCGTGAGGGGGATGTTCATCATGGTGCTCTGCATCGAGGTTCCTTCGGGGTAGTGGCGCGATTCGGAGCCTGGGACGCGACGGCGGGCCCGCGCGTCGGGTGGGCCAACAGACGGGACCTCAGGATGCGAGGGGGGCCTTGAGCTGGGCCCGGTCGACGTCGAGCCCCTGACTGATCACCTGCCTGGCCTCCATGAAGTCCCGCGGTCGGTTCACGCAGTCCGCGGCCAGCAGCCGGCCCTGCTGGAGGTAGTAGCAGGTGAAGTCGCGATCGCGGGTGGGGTCGCCACTCAGAACGAGCTCGTCGTAACCGGTGTTCAACCCCGCTATCTGCAGCTTGAGGTCGTACTGGTCGGACCAGAACCAGGGCAGCGCTGCGATAGGGCGCTCCTTACCGCACAGCGTCGCGGCTGCCGTCTTGGCCTGCGCCCCGGCACTGGGCACGGACTCCAGCCTCACGAGTCGGTCGTAGCGAGCCATCCGGTGGCTGGCGCAGTCACCGGCGGCGACGATTCGGGGGTCGCTGGTGCGAGCCAGGTCGTCGATCACGATCCCGTCCTCGACCAGCAGGCCCGCCTCGGCGGCCAACTCGGTGTTGGGAACCAGGCCCACACCCACGATGACGAGGTCGGCTGGGATCCGCTCACCGCCATCCAGGACCACCTCACGGACGCGGTCGTCGCCGGCCATGGCCTTGACGAGGGCGGCCGTCCGGATAACAACACCGGCGTCGCGGTGGACGCGCTCGTAGAACGACGAAACCTCGGGTGCCGTGACCCGCTCGAGCACGCGCTCGGCGGCCTCCAGGACCGTCACCTCCAGACCGAGTGCCCGCAGGGACGCGGCTGTCTCCAAGCCGATGTATCCACCGCCGACGATCACGGCGTGGCGACCCGGGGCCGCCCAAGCCCGGATCGACGCGACGTCCGCGAAGGTCCGGAGGTAGAAGATCCCCGGCAGATCGATGCCGGACACGGACAGGCTGCGCGCCCGGCCCCCCGTGCACAGGGCGAGACCGGCGTACGCCATCGTCGTGCCGTCGCTCAGCACCACCTGTTGCGCCGCACGATCGATCTGCGTGACCGTCCCCTGCACGAGGCGGATGTCGTGCTTGTCGTAGAACTCCGCCTTGCGGATGGCGAGCTCTTCCAGGCTGCTCTTGCCAGCGAGGTAGGCCTTGGAGAGAGGAGGACGTTGATAGGGAAGCGCCGGCTCGTCACCGACCACGACGATCTCTCCTGCCCAACCCTCCTGCCGAAGTCCGGCCGCCACCTGGACACCGGCATGGCTGGCACCGACGACCAGCGCCCTCCCCTCGGTCACGCGTCGGTCTTCGGCGTCAGCTGGACCATCAGCCTGCTGATGCCGCGCACGAAGTTGGACTGGACGTACTCCGGCTCGTCGACGACCTCGATCTTCTCGAAGCGCGGCAGCAGCTCCTCCCACAGGATTCGCAGCTGCATCTCCGCCAGTCGGTTGCCCATGCACCGGTGGACACCGAAACCGAAGGAGATGTGGTTGCGAGCGTTGCTGCGGTCGATGATCAGGTCGTCCGGCCGGTCGAACACACGCTCGTCACGGTTGCCCGAGGCATACCACATCACGAGCTTGTCGCCCTTGCGGATGAACTGTCCGTTGAGCATCGTGTCCTTCTTGGCCACGCGGCGCATGTAGGCCAAGGGTGTCTGCCAGCGGATGATCTCCGAGACCATGTTCGGGATGAGGTCCGGGTTGGCCTTGAGCTTCTCGAACTGGTCGGGGAACCGGTTCAGGGCGAGGACACCGCCGCTCATGGAGTTCCGCGTGGTGTCGTTGCCGCCGACGATGAGCAGGACGAGGTTGCCCAGGAACTCCATCGGACGATCGATCAGGTCCTTGGTGTCCTCGTTGCTCTGCAGCATCGTGATCAGGTCGAAGCCAGGCTCCTCACCAGCCGCGAGGCGCGCCTCCTTGTCGCGCCACAGGGCACTCAGCCCTCGCGCTGCGTCGACAAACCCGCGGAACACCTCATCGTTGTCCGAAGGACCGCCGTTGGCCTGCTCCATAGAGCTGGCCAAGTCTGACCACTCGACGAGCTTGCGACGCTGCTCGTAGGGGAAGTCCAGCAACGTTGCCAACATCCGCGCAGTGAGCTCGATCGAGACGCGGTCGACCCAGTTGAAGGGCTCACCGATCGGGAGATCGTCCAGCACCTCCCGGACCCGCGAGCGGATCAGCCCCTCCATCTCCCGCAGATTCTTGGGAGCTACGACGCCCTGAACGGCAGCCCGCTGCCGGTCGTGCTTGGGCGGGTCCATCGCGATGAACATGGCGACATCCATGAATCGCGGGGGCTCGCCGATGATGATGAAGGGCTCCGCCGAGAAGGTCTCATGGTCCTTGTCGACCGCGATGATGTCGGCGTGCCGGGTGACCGACCAGAAGGGACCGAAGGGGCTCTTGGCCTGAAAGTGCACGGGGGCCTCGTTGCGCACCCGCTCGAAGTACTCCTGCCACCTGCCCTGCCGGTACAGGAACGGGTTGCTCAGGTCGATATCGGCGAGGGCGACCTCCTCCACGGGGGGGATGGGCTCCTCGACGAAGATCTTCTGTCCATTGGTCCGTGTCACGAAACGACGGGCCTTGTCGTACAGGTGCGCCCCACGGATCTGCATCTGCATCGGGACAATGGACTGAGCTCGCTCAGTCACGGCGTCGGTCACGGTAGTCAGGGTCGTCATGGTGCGGTCTTCCTCTCGACAGTCACATCTGGAACTCGGGGAGTCGGACGACGAGGCCGTCCAAGTTCTCGCTCAGCCGCATCTGGCACGCCAGACGAGACGCCGGCTCGCGCTCGGGGTTCATGGCGAGCATCTCCTCCTCGACCGGACCCGAATGGCCGACCTCGGCGACCCATTGGTCATCGACAATCACGTGGCACGTGCCACACGCGGCCTCCCCGCCGCAGTCGCCGTCGACCCCGGGCACCATGTTGTCGACCGCGATCTGCATGAGGGACGCACCCTCCTCGAGGGGTGCCTCGTGCTTCTCTCCGTCGTGGGAGATGAAGGTGACAACTGACATGAAACAGCTCCTTGCTCGAACGTGAGTCAAGTGTTTGCGCTCTGGTGATGCTGTGGCTATGGTCACCCGCGTCAATATGTTGTGATTTGGGCTCAGGAGGCAGAGTGAAGGCTCACGAGCCCGGGGTTCCTCCGCTGGCGTTCGTCCAGCTCTTGAACAGCGACGCCCTCGAGCCCGACGCCGTGGCCCACTTTCGTCGGATCATCGACCACCAGGGGACTTCCGAGCTGGATCTGGTCCGGCACGACCGACAGGTGCCGATCCGCTGGTTCCGCGAGGTCTACCCCGACCTCGACCCCGAAGGCGCCACCCACCTTGGGCTCGCATTCGCCGAGAGGGCCCAGCTGACCTCGTTTGGCCCCTTGAGCCTTCCCCTGGTCAGCGCTGGATCCGTCACCGAGGTCTTCGAGCTGCTCGGGTACCTGCCCGTCATCTCCGGGGCCCTTCGCCCCCACTTTCACCAGGGCCAGCGCAGCCTGACGGTAGGCCTCAGCGGCCACACCGGCGACCCCGATCTCGACTGCCTGGTCATCACCTACGGTGGCGCGGCTTTGCTTCGACTGCTCGACATGCTGGCCGGCACGCTGCCAGGCGTCACGCTGCACCTGGCCTGGAAGGCCCCCCAGTTTCCGGAGGGCTACACAGATCTCCTGACCGGACGTCTGGCTTTCGACGCGCACGCATCCTTCATCGACGTGCCCGCCGAGACGCTTCAGGCCCGCTGCCGATTCCCAGACCCGCTTGCTTACCGCCTGGCCATCGCCGAGCTGAGCCGCACGCTTGAGCGGAACACCAGTGCCACCAGCGTTACGGAGAGCGTGAGGCGACTGCTCGAGGAGGATCCCGGGCGTAGCAGCAGCCAGGAGGTCGCAGCACTCCTCGGCGTCTCTACCAGCACCATGAAGAGACGACTTGACGACGAGGGGACGACCTTCCGGGAGGTTCGACAATCCCTGCTACGCGAGAGGGCCATCGTCCGCCTGCTCGACCACTCCCTGACGATCAGTCAGATCGCCGTCGATCTCGGCTACAGCGACCTGGCGAACTTCTCTCACGCCTTCAGGCGCTGGACCGGGCAGTCGCCAAGCGAGTTCCGCAAAGTGGGTCGACGCGGACCGGGGTGAGGTTGCAGTTGAGTCCTCAATAGTGGTGTATCGCGGTCGACGTGATCGTTGCCCCGCATGTCGCCGGGACGTAGACGCGGCCACCGCGTGATTCTTCGAGTGAGCCGTCTACAGCACTCTGGAGAGGACCATCACGATGACCGCTCCGCAAATTCTCAACCCTGCCCAGCTGCTCGACAACGGTCCGTCGGCCGCGTCGCCGGATCTGATGTGGGACCTGCTCACCACGGTGATCAACGCGTTGATGTCAGCCGAGGCCGACGCGGTCTGCGGCGCCGAGTACGGCACCAACTCGCCGGAGCGGGTTACCTCCCGCAACGGCTACCGGCACCCGTGATGCGCGAGTGGAAGATCACCGACGAGGACCACCAGCGCACCAACGTGCACGGCTCCGGCATCTCCCTGGGCCACCCCGTCGGCGCCACCGGTGTCCGCATCCTCGCCACCCTCGCCCGAGAACTGCACCGCCGCGAGGCCCGCTACGGCCTCGAAACAATGTGCATCGGCGGAGGCCAAGGCCTGGCAGCCATCTTCGAACGAGTCGCCTGACGCGTCGGGCAGTAGCACGGCCGGGCATGCCCATGAGGGGCCGATGGAGGTTGGTGGTCCAGTGGGCGGTGTTGAGCGCGCCGCTGCGGACTGCGCCCTCCACGACCACGGTCCCCGCCGAGAGCCCCGCGACGATCCTGCTTCTTGCCAGGAATCGAGTCCGGGTGGGCGCAGTTCCGGGCGGGGTCTCGGAGACGACCACGCCGCGCTGCGCGATGGCCTCGAGCAGCTGCGCGTGCGCGGTCGGATAGGGGCGATCGACTCCGCAGGGCATCACGGCGATGGTGGGGCCGCCGGCGGCCAAAACTCCGCGATGGGCGGCCTGGTCGACGCCGAACGCGAGGCCGCTGACGATGGTCTGACCCATGGAGGTCAGCTCTCGGCTCAGGTCGCTCGCCTGCTCCATGCCGTAGCTGGTCGCAGCTCGTGATCCGACCACCGCCACAGCGTTGGCCGCCACCTGGCGGAGGTCGCCTTCGCCTCTGACCCACAGGCCGACAGGTTCGCCGCCACGGTCGTGCAGCGCGCCGGCGTCGCGCGGCGCTCCGAGTCGGTTGGGCCACTCGGCGTCGGCCGGGGTGAGAAACCGGATGCCGCGGCTCTCTGCCTGCTCGAGCACCCGGCTGGCGTCGACGTGGGCGAGATCGTGGCCGATCGAGAAGGCTCAGTGAGGCTCAACCTCGGCGGCGGCCTCGAGGTGGCCGAGGACCTTGCTTGCCCCGAGCTCGCTGACCAGCCCGGTCACGCGGAGGTCGCCAGGCTCGATGGTGCAACTGAGCTTGACGCGTGCGAGGCGGTCGGCCTCGTCGACGTCGCTGGTTGTGGCGCTCATTCGGTGCATCCCCACAGAAGGTCGAGGTCGGGTTCGTGGATGACGTCGATGCGCCTGCTCGGGTCGTACGCGGCAGGTGCCGGCACGACCAGGCGCCGCAGCTGGCGCTCGGTGACGCTCTGCTGCGGGGTGGTGTCGTCGGGGTCCATCACGGATCTCTCCTCAGCGGCCGGGGGCGTGTCGGTCGGTGGCGGGTTGAGCCCGTGGGGCATCCCGCTGGTTGTGGTGGCCGGGTGGCTTCGGAACGAACGACTCGTCGAACTCGCTGGAGATCTCCCGCATTTGCGCCTGGTGGCGCTCCCATTCCCGGGGATGGAGGCCGTTCTGCAGTGCGGAGGCGACGATGGCGGCCATGGAGTGGGGCCGGTCAGGCGGCACCTGGTCGAGTGCGCACCAGGCACGTGCCCCGTCGCCGCGCAGCCAGCTGGCGAAGCCCAGCATTGAGGCCGGTGCGGCGCGGACCTCGTCGGGTGCTCGTCGGGTGAGGTCGGTCCAGAGTGCGATGTGGGAGGGGGTGTTCTGGGTGCTCATGTCCTCCCAGAGCGCGTCTCGGGTGCTGATGGTCTCCAGGGCGACGAGCAGCCGGACGCCGTCGACGTCGGTGAGGCGGTTGCCGTCTGCGTGGAACTGCTCGAGTCGGTCCAGGGCCCAGTCGCGCTCGGCGCTGGGGCTGCGCGTGACTGCCGCGGCGCGTGCCTCAGGGAGGACCTGGGCGAGCGGCTCACGGTCTCCGACCAGGGATGCTGCCAGGGAGGCCCGGTTGGCGGCGGGCTGGACAGCGCCGGTCAGAACGGTCTTGGTGGCGATCCGCTCGGCGGTCGCCTGGGTCTGCAGGCCTGTGGCGCCGGTGTTGAACTCGCGCCAGCGCTCGCCGTCGGCCCACAACCTGAGGTGGGTGGTGATGCCGACGGTGTCCAGGTGGGTGGACAGGTGCTGGCTGGCGAGCTCGGCGTTGCGGCGGTCCTCGGTGATGCAGACGATGCCGACCCGCGCGCCGGGTTGGGCGTGCCGTCCGTAGACGTCTCCGATCGCATCCCAGACCTCGTCCCGGTCCCGCGCCGTCTTGGGCAGGTCGACGCGGGTGATCGGGAGACCGGGCCCGAAGGGGACCAGGATGATCGACTCCTCGGGCTTGAACCCGAGGACGTGGGGCACTGCGGCGAGCAGTTCGTCTGGGGACTGTACGACGAGGTCCATCGGGCTCGTCCCGCCCCTCAGTCGGCCTGCGACGCGGCGCGCTCGGCACGCTCGATCCGGGCGGAGACGTACCTGAGCGAGATGCCGACCTCGCCGAAGCGGTTGTCGACGACCGCGACGTTCTTGGTGCGCTTCTCGCCGGTCTCCTTGGCCGGCCAGCTCTCGGTGCGCTCGAGGCCGTGCACGAAGATCGGGTCCCCGGAGCCGCAGCTGTCGTGGACGTGCGTGGCGGCGGATCCGTAGACCTTGGCGTTGTGCGGCGTGGGCTCGTCGTTGACCCACTCCCCCGCGGCGTTCTGGATGCGGCGGTTGACCAGGACACGGCAGCTGACGAACGGCTTCTGGTCGTGGGTGTAGAGCAGTCCGGGATCCTCGGCGAGGTTCCCCGCGAAGGTGACGGTGGTTGACATGCGGTTCCTCCTAGGTGACTGCGGAAGCCGCGAATCCGGTCCCGCAGTCACCTAGGTCGGATCGACCCCCGGCAGCGATCACCACGCCGCAAATCGGGGCGCGCGTCGTACCGCAGTCACCTAGGTTCGCCGGCGGGCCTGGGGCGATCAGTGATACGGCGGCCTAGTCGATCCGAGCAGCAGAAGGCCCCGATCCGGCTCTCGGGTACCGGATCGGGGCGCGAGCCCGAGCGTAGCCGCGGACTCCGACACAAAGGACCCCTTTCGGCAGACTCTTGGCGGCGCTGGGGTGCTCGACGAGCCGCGCCGGCCGGGCTCTAGCCCTGGCGCGCCGGCCGGCGCCGCGGTGGTCGGTTGCTGAGCTTCTGCGGAGGCGGTGGCAGCTCACGGCCCAGGCGCCGGCGCGCTTCGTCGGCCGCCGCGATCACCGCCTCCAGGGCGAACGCCGAGCGACCGATGGCGCGCCCGAGCTCCTGGCGGTCGGTCACGATCGCGTCCTCGACCGCCGCGATCGTCGAGGCGGGCAGGTCGTGCTTCTTGCTGAAGCTCTTCCTGGTGCTCACCTGCGCGCGGTGGCGTTCGGCGGCCGCGGCAATGTCGGCCCGCTGCTGTGGCGCACGGCGGGCATGCAGCTCGAGCGCCTGGGCGAGCCAGCCGACGAAGGCACCGGGTGAGTCCGAGTCGGTGTCCAGGTCCGCGATGTACGCCGATCGGGCGAGATCCCACACGCCGGGCTTCCAGTAGATCCCGACCGGGATCGTGGTCTGGCTCGTCACCTGGTCACTCCCCTGGTCTCGTCCGCCGGCGGCCGGCTGGTGCGGCTAACACCAACGCCGCTGCATTCCCGGCCGGGGCACTGCGCAGCTCTTCTCAACGTCCCGCGTTTCCTTCCGCTTTCAAGCTCCGAGGGGCGCAGCCGCGCCGCGATGCCGCAGCCGAGGCCGCGCCTACGCGGGCGGGTTATCCCCACCATCGGAGACGCGCCCACCTCTCCACAGGTCCGGCCCGAGGGCGGGTAGGCGTCGGCTCCCACTGGCAGGCTTAACCCTGTCAGTTCTTTCTATTCTACTCACGGAGGACAGCTGCATGACCGACACCATCCAGACCCCCATCGACACCCCCGCTGGCGAGGCCACCGAGGCCGAGGAGTTCCTGCACCTGGACCCCGCCGCCATCATCATCGGCAGCAACGTCCGCACCGACCTGCGCGCCGACCACAAGGAGTTCCGTAAGTCGGTCAAGGAGCGCGGCGTGCTGGAGGCCGTGACTGTCTACCGCAACGAGGACGGGCAGTACGTCCTGCTGCGCGGCCAGCGCCGCACCGTCACCGCCGCCGAGGTCGGCACCCCGACCGGGCTCATCCCGGCCCGCGTCGTCCCCTTGCCCGACGAGGCCGACCGGATCGGGGACCAGATGGTGGAGAACATCCACCGTGCCGGGATGCGCGAGACCGAGATCGTTGCGGGCGTCGAGCAGTTGGCCCTGATCGGTGTGAGCGCCGCGCAGATCGCCAAGCGGACCTCCATCGACCGCCCGACCGTGAACGCCGCCCTGGCGGTCACCAAGGCCGACCAGACCCGCAACCGGCTGGAGTCAGGCGACCTGACTCTCGAAGAGGCCGCGATCTTCGCCGAGTTCGAGCACGACCCCGACGCCGCCGAGCGCCTGGAGCGTGCACGGACCACGCGCTGGGGCGACTCGGTCGAGCATGTCGCGCAGAAGCTGCGCGACGAAGCCGCCGAGCGCGCGGCGTACGCCGCCGAGGTCGAGCGGCTGCGGGCCGAGGGACTGCCAGTGCTGTCCGCGCAGGAGGCCGACGAGGCGGACGGGTCGCTGGTGCTGGAGGACATGCGCACCCCTGAGGGCGAGCCGGTGCCGGTCGAGGAATGGCCGAACCTGTCTGGCGTCGCGCTGATCGTCACCGAGGACTGGGAGTACCCCGAGCCGGAGGCCACCGAGGGCGAGGACGACGCCGACGACGCCGACGCCTACGAGTACGCCGAGCCGGTGAAGGTCTACCGGCTGTTGTGGGTGGTCACCGACATCGAGGCCAGCGGACTCGTCCACCGGAGCCGGGTCGGTCGCACCGACGACGACCAGGGCGACGACGCCGAGGCTCACGACCCGGGGACCGACGCCGCCGACGAGGCCGAGGCCGAGGCCCGCCGCCAGGAGCGCCGCCGGGTCATCGCGAACAACAAGGCCTGGGCCAGCGCCGAGACCGTGCGCCGGGAGTGGCTGAGTACGTTCGTGGCCCGCAAGACCGCGCCGAAGGGTGCCGAGGCCCTGATCTGCGAGGCCGTCGTCACCGGCCACCACACGCTCAGCAAGGCCATGGAGCACCGGCACCCGAGGCTGTTCGGCCTGCTCGGTATCGACGTGCCCAGCGGCTACTGCGGCGCGGGCTACGAGGAGTGCCACAAGATCGCGACCCGGGCCACCAGCCCCAAGGGCGCGATCATGACCACACTCGCCGCAGTCGTCGCGGCGTGGGAGGACTCCATCGGCAAACACACGTGGCGCAACCCGAGCCAGTGGGACACCCGCATGCTCGCTGCGCTCATGGAGTGGGGCTACAAGCCCAGCGACGTCGAGCGGGTGCTGATCGGCGAGGAGCCGAGCGACGACAGCGTCACCGACGACGAGGCCGAGGCCGTCGAGAACGACGCGAGCACCGACGCGGCCTGACCACCCTCCCCCTTGGGGCCGGTTCTTCCTGTGGAGAACCGCCCTCAGTGGAATAGAAAGAATAGAATGAACGCAGTTCGTTTGATTCCGACACAGGAGGACCACCGACATGGCACACGAGATCGAGACCCACGGCACGCAGGCAGCGGCCGTCTTCGCCCGCAAGGACGCCTGGCACCGGCTCGGCACCACCGTCCGCGACCGCGCGTTCACCGCCGAGGAGGCCATGAGGCTCGGGCACCTGGGCGGCTGGGACGTCCGCAAGTTGCCGCTCACCACCGCCGAGGTCAGCGACGGCGGCGTCACCCCCATCGAGGTCCCCGGCTTCGCCACGGTGCGCACCAACCCGTTCACCGGAGCACCCGAAGCGCTCGGCGTCGTCGGCGGCGGCTACACCCCGCTGCAGAACGAGGACCACGCCAAGTTCCTGAACCTGCTGGCCGACGAGTCCGGCGCGATCTTCGACACCGCCGGGTCGCTGCGCGGCGGGCGGCAGGTGTTCATCACCATGCAGCTGCCGGACTCGCTCACGGTCGGCGGCACCGACCGCATCGACCTGAACATCGCCGCGCTCAACAGCCACGACGGCACCAGCGCGTTCCGCATCCTCGTCACCCCGGTCCGCGTCGTCTGCGCGAACACCCAGAGCGCGGCCCTGAGCAACTACGAGTCGTCGTTCTCGATCCGCCACACCCGCAACGCCAAGGCCGCCGTCCAGGCCGCCCGCGACGCGCTCGGGCTGACCTTCACCTACGTCGACGCGTTCCAGGTCGAGGCCGAGCGGCTGATCCAGCAGGCCATGACCGACGCCACGTTCGACGCGCTGATCGACGCCACGTTCGGCAAGGCCGAGGCCAACGCCACCAAGCGGGTCCGCGAGACCGAGCGCCGCCGCCGCTCCCGGCTGCACTGGCTGTTCGCCGACGCCGACACCCAGGCCGGAATCCGTGACACCGCGTGGGCCGGCTACCAGGCCGTCGCGGAGTACGTCGACCACTACGCCCCGGTTCGCGCCAAGGGCGACGAGGCCGCCGCCCGCGCCACGCGAGTGCTCACCAGTGACGACCCGGACCGCATCAAGCGCCGCGCCTGGACCGCGCTCGCCCCCGCCTGAGCGCCAACCAACGCAGTTCCTCCGGTGGCGGGCTGAGACCCCGAGTCCGGCCCGCCACCGGCCCAACCGAAGGAGGAGCCATGACCAAGCAGACGCCGAACACCGACACGACCTTCCCCGTCGAGGTGACCCGATGAGCGCACACATCGAGTGGCTGGCCGCCGCCGAGACCAGCGTCCAGGTCTTCACCCCCGGAGAGGACTGGGTAGGCGCTGGCGAGCACCGCCGCCCGGTCCTGACTCTCGCCCAGGACGACGTGATCGCGATCGAGGGCACGCCCGCCGAGTTGCGTGCGCTCGCCGCGCGGATCACCGCCGTGACCACCGCCGCGTCCGCTCGGCTCGACCTCGCCGCTGAGGCCGGGTGATCCCGTGGCCACCATCCGGCAGGCGCGCCGCCCGCAATGCCGTGTCCGTTGCGGGCGGCCCCTGCGCCCTATCAACTTCCTCTCCGGCGTCGTCGGCCCCGGCCGACCCCCCCGTTGGTTCGGATCGAGTGCGAGCACTACGCCTGCCTGGACTCGCTGTGCTGGTCGACCAGCGACGGCCGCCACCTGATCGCCACCGACTGCGCCCAGCACGCACCGGCTGGCGCCGGGGCCCACGCGGCTTTGTGGTGACGCGTCGCCGGTCACCACAGCGTCAGTTGCTCGCCCAGCAGCTCTTGGAGTCGCGCGAGGTCGTCGGCCACTAGCTGCGGGTCCTCACGCGCGAGGTCGCGAAGTTCCCGAGCCCGCCGACGCGGCCCGCGCGGGTCAGCCAGCGGGCTGTAGGGCAGCCGACGCTGGACCGCCCACTCGCGCCGGTTCTGCGCCGCGCTCGACACCACCACGTGGTCCGGTGCGATCCGCTGGCACAGCGGGTTGTGACACCGGTGCCCGAGTAGCCGCGCCTGCGCGAGCGCGTCCACCCCGCTCATCACCGCGAACGCGAACCGGTGCGCGATGATCACCCGCCCCGGCGCGTACCAGAACCGGCCATGGCCGCCTCCGTCCGTGCGCTCACGCTCGGACCTTCCCGCAACCGCGCCGGTCCACCACAGGCACTCACTCCCCGGCACCGTCGCGACCTTGGCCCGGTAACGCGCGAGCACCCGCGCGTCCGCGATCGCCGCCGCCACCGCCGCGAGGCCGGCGTCATCCAACCGCCGTACCGCCACCCGCTCCCCCGCTCTCGGCGGGCGCAGCCCTCGCGGCCAGCGCCCTAGCGTCGCCCTCGTCGCCCTTCTCGGCGTCCTGGTCGTTCTCGGCCAGCCGCCGCAGCCGCGTCGCCTCTCGTACGCCGATCTGGTCGCCGCACCACTCGACGGCCTCGCGCAGCGTCACGCCCTCGACCGTCGTCATCTCGCGCAGCGCGGCCCCAGCCCGCTTCTCTGCCTCGGCCACCGCCGCGTCCCGCTCACCGACCGCAGTCATCACCTGCACCGCCAGATCTTCCAGCCGCTTGGCGCGCTCCAAGAGCGCAGCCCTCCGTTTCGACGTGACACTCCGTGCGTCACGTCGCGCCTTCTGGCGCATCGTCTGCTGACTCATCCGGTCATCCCTCACTCGTGTCGAACATGGACTCTGACAGTCACCTAGGACACAACCCGGACCCCGAGCGATCACCACCGCCGAAGAACCTTCCCAACGCCCTCACCAACCTCACCCGACCAGCACCCTCAGACCGACACCTCTGAGCCCTCCCGAGCGCCCCAACGTCCCCCCTCGAACTCAGTCGCACCCCAACCTCCACACACCTAGTGCATTCCCGGTCCGCCGAATAGAAAGAACAGACGAAACTTCGCGGCGAAACTGATCGTTCCGAGGCCCCGATCGGACGTAGGTGCCCGTGACGATGAGCCTCCACAAGCTGACGGCCGGGTCGGGGTACGACTACCTGACCCGCCAGGTCGCAGCGATGGACGCCACCGACAGGGGTCACACCGGGCTCGCGAGCTACTACACCGAGAAGGGCGAGACTCCCGGCGTGTGGGTCGGATCCGGCATGGAGGGCATCGAGGGCCTCGACGCCGGCGACACCGTCACCGCCGACCACATGCAGAACCTGTTCGGAGCCGGGCACCACCCGCTGGCCACCGCACGCACCAAGGAGCTGGACCTGCGGGTCGGTCGCGCCGACGTCGCGAGCCCTACCGCGGCCGACTACAAGGCGGCCGCTCGTCTCGGCACCCCGTACAAGGTCTACGAGAACGACGTCAGCGCCTTCCGGGTCGAGGTCGCCAAACGCCTCGCGGCCGTCAACGAGGCCGCCGGACTGCCGGGCGACTGGCCGGTCCCAGCCCAGGAGCGGGCGCGGATCCGCACCGAGATCGGGCGTGACTTCTTCCGGGCCGAGCACGGCCGCGAGCCTGCCGGCGCGCGCGAGCTCGCCGCCACGATCGCCAAGCACTCCCGGCCCAAGACCAACGCCGTGGCCGGATACGACCTCACCTTCTCGCCGGTGAAGAGCGTCTCCACGCTGTGGGCACTGGCCGACCCCAAGACCGCCGCGGTCATCGAACGTGCCCACCAGGCGGCGATCAAGGACGCGCTGCACTTCATCGAGACCAAGGCGCTGTTCACCCGCCAGGGCACCAACGGGATCCGCCAGGTCAACGTCCGCGGCCTGCTGGCAACGGCGTTCACCCACCGCGACTCCCGCGCCGGCGACCCGGATCTGCACACCCACGTCGCGGTCGCGAACAAGGTCCAGACCCTCGACGGGAAGTGGCTGGCGATCGACGGCCGGCTGCTCTACAAGGCCAAGGTCTCTGCCTCGGAGACCTACAACACCGCGCTCGAGCGGCACCTGGGCGACGCGCTGGGGGTGCGGTTCGCGGAGCGCCCGAATCCCGACGCCCGGAAGCGGCCGGTGCGCGAGATCGTCGGCGTCGACCCCGACCTCAACCACCGCTTCTCCAAACGCCGCGTCAGCGTCGAGGCCCGCCGCAAGGTGCTGGCCGCCCAGTTCCAGGCATCCCACGGCCGCCCGCCGACACCGATCGAGACGCTGCAGCTGGCCCAGCGGGCCACGCTGGAGACCCGCGAGGCCAAGCACGAGCCCCGCTCGTTGGCCGAGCAGCGGGAGGCCTGGAACCGCGAGGCGGTCGAGGTCCTCGGCTCACCGCGAGGCCTCCAGCAGATGCTCCACGGCGCACTCAACCCGACCGCCGCCGCGACCGTCCCGGGCGCCGACGCGGTGTGGTTCGCCAAGACCAGCGACCGGATCGTGACGACGATGGAAGGCGGCCGCGCCACCTGGCAGTACTGGCACGTCTACGCCGAGGCCCAGCGCCAGGTGCGGGCCGCCAACGTGCCCACCGACCAGGTCAACACCGTCGTCGGCCTGCTCGTCAGCGAGGTCCTCGACGGCCGCTCGGTCAGCATCACTCGCCCCTTCGACGAGATCTCCGAGCCGCCCGAGCTGCGCAAGCTGGACGGCGCCTCGGTCTACACCGTCGGCGGCGTCCACCTGTTCACCTCGAGCAAGGTCCTGGCCGCCGAAGAACGCCTGGTGGAGGCCGCCGGCCGCCGCGACGGCTACGCGGTCGACGAGCAGAACGTCGCCCTGGCTCTCCTGGAGTCCGAAGCCAACGGGGTCACCCTCAACGCCGGCCAGGCCACCTTGGTCAAGGAGATGGCCATCTCCGGCGCCCGGCTGCAGCTGGCCATCGCGCCCGCCGGCTCGGGCAAGACCACCGCGATGCGGGCGCTCGCCCAGGCCTGGACCGACGGCGGCGGCAGCGTGATCGGCCTCGCCCCCTCAGCCGCGGCCGCGGACGCTCTACGCCAGTCCATGGGCTCCCAGATCGACACCCAGACCGACACCCTCGCCAAACTCACCCACTCCTTGATCACCGGCGATGCGCCCGACTGGGTCGCCGGCATTGGCCCCCAGACGCTCGTGGTGATCGACGAGGCCGGCATGGCCGACACGCTCTCCCTGGACATCGCCGTGGCCCACGTCCTCGAGCGCGGCGGCAGCGTCCGCCTGGTCGGCGACGACCAGCAGCTCGCCGCGATCGGCGCCGGCGGCGTGCTGCGCGACATCCGCGCCACCCACGGCGCGCTGCAGCTGACCGAGCTCGTGCGGTTCACCGACCCGGCCGAAGGCGCCGCCTCGCTGGCGCTGCGCGAGGGCAAGGGCGAGGCCCTGGGCTTCTACCTCGACCGCGACCGGGTGCACGTGGGCGACCTGGCCACGATGACCGAGGACGTGTTCGCGGCCTGGCAGGCCGACCGTGCAGCAGGGCTGGACGCGATCATGCTCGCCCCGACCCGCGAGCTGGTCAGCGAGCTCAACCAGCAGGCCCGCGCCCACCGACTCGAGGGGGCCGACCCCGCGAGGCCCGGCCCGGCCCGACGCCTGGCCGACGGCAACGAGGCCAGCATCGGCGAGCGGATCATCACCCGCACCAACGACCGCAAGCTGCGCACCTCGGCCACCGACTGGGTCAAGAACGGCGACCGTTGGACCGTCCTCGGCCTCCACGAGGGCGGCGACCTGACCGTGCAGCACACCCAGCACGGCCGCACCGTCCGCCTCCCCCAGGAGTACGTCGAGGCCTCCACCGAGCTCGGCTACGCCTGCACCGTGCACACCGCCCAGGGCGTCACCGCCGACACCATGCACGGGCTGGCCACCGGTCAGGAGTCACGCCAGCAGCTCTACACGATGCTCACCCGCGGCAAGAGCGGCAACCACGTCTATCTCGAGGTCGTCGGGGACGGCGACCCGCACTCGGTGATCCACCCGACCCTGGTCCGCCCGCTCACCCCGACCGACATCCTCGAGTCGATGCTGGCCCGCGACGACGCCCAGCGGTCCGCGACCAGCCTCATGCGCGAGCAGGCCGACCCCGCCACCCGGCTCGGTGAGGCAGCCCAGCGCTACCTCGACAGCCTCTACGTCGCGGCCGAGAACGTCGTCGGTCCCGATGTCGTCGAGGCCCTGGACAGCACCGTCGACCAGCTGCTTCCCGGCCTGGCCGATGAGGCTGCCTGGCCCACGCTGCGCGCCCACCTGCTGCTGCTTGGCGCCGCGGGTCAGAGCCCCGTGGAGGCGATGCGCGCGGCCGCAAGCGACCGAGAACTGGTCTCGGCCGAGGACCGCGCCGCGGTGCTCGACTGGCGGCTGGACGCCTCCGGCATGCGCAACGCCGGCACCGGCCCACTGCCCTGGATGCCCGGCGTACCGGAGCGACTGGCCGACGACCCGCACTGGGGTGCCTACCTCGACCAGCGCGCGCACCTGGTCGACCAGTTCGCCGGCGAGGTCCGCGCCCGGGCCGCGGCACAGACGTCGCTGCCGACCTGGGCGCAGAACGGGATCCGACCCGACACCGACACGGTGGCCGACGTCGAGGTCTGGCGAGCGGCCATGCAGGTCCCTGTCGACGACCGTCGCGCGACCGGCGCGCCGCAGCTGCAGAAGGCCTCCTCCACCTACCAGCGACGGCTCAACCGGCGCATCACCGGCGACCACACCCCAGCGCTCACGGAATGGCGCCAACTGCTTTACTCGCTGGCCCCGCAGGTCCGCGGCGACGAGTTCACCCCGCTCCTTGCCGAACGGCTCGCGGCCATGTCACGCACCGGCGTTGAGGCCCACCAGCTGCTCCGCACCGCCACGTCGGCTGACACTGGGGCCGGACCTCTTCCTGATGAGCACGCCGCGGCGGCGCTGTGGTGGCGCATGGCACGCCACCTCTCGCCCGCCGTGGCCGCCCAGGTTGGGGACGGCTCTCACGGCGAGGGGGTCACCACCAGCTGGGCAGCGCAGTTGCCCGAACTGCTCGGCGAAGAACGGGCCGCCCGCATCCAGGCGAGCGCCTGGTGGCCCGCGCTGGTCTCCAACATCGACCACGGACTGCAGCGCGGCTGGCAGCTCGAAGCCCTGCTGTCGGCCGGGTCCGCCCTGCCCTCCGACGACGTCGACGAGTGCCAGGCGCTGGTGTGGCGAACCTCCATCGCGCTCGAACCGATCCCCGACGAGCACGAGCACGACTACCACTTCGACGAGCCGCCGGTGGACATGTGGGACGGCGTCGAGCCCGACCCGGCCACGTTGGTCGACCACCCCGACGACACCGAATGGCCGCTCCCGCACGACCTCGAGGCCGACGGCGACCACCTGGTCGACCACCCCGAGCCGGACGAGGCGATCGACCAGGTCGACGTCGCCCCGTCGGTGGCCGACAACGTCGACGAGCAGCAGTTCGTCGAGGGCGACCTGACGCTGGCCACGTACATCCGCGACCTCGGCGGCACCCCGCTCGAGCCGACCGACGCCGATATCCGGCTCATGTACCAGCGGGCCGATGGGTGGTACTCCTTCCCCGTCACGCGCGAACGCATGATCGAGATCAACGAGATCACGCAGGCCTTCTTCGAGTCCCGGTTCACCGACTCATGGGGTCGCGACCACCTCACCGGCCGGTTCGGGATCGACATCGCCGGGCACGAGCACTTCCGTCCCGGACAGGCGCCGGCCGGGTGGGCCAACCTGGTCGACCACCTGCGCCACCGTGGCGTCAGCGAGGCCGAGATGTTGGCCACCGGGGTCGCCACCACCGCCAGCACCGGCCGACTGATCGACCGGTTCCGGGACCGAGTGATGTTCCCGGTAGTCCACAACGGTGAGGTGCTCGGGTTCGTCGGCCGACGCCGACCAGACCTCACCGACGCCGACAAGGGAGGCCCGAAGTACCTGAACACCGCCGACACCCCGCTGTTCCACAAGGGCGCTCAACTGTACGGCGTCGTCGACGAGCTCCTCGCCGAGGGCGCCGTCCCGGTCATTGTCGAGGGCCCCATGGATGCGATCGCGGTCACGCTGGCCAGCGCCGGCCGCTACCTCGGCGTGGCCCCGCTCGGCACGTCACTGACCGACGAGCAGGCCTCCCAGCTCGCCACGATCGGCCGCGACCCGATCGTGGCCACCGACGCCGACCTCGCCGGCCAGGTCGCGGCCGAACGCGACTTCTGGATGCTCACCCCGCACGGTCTCGACCCCGGCTACGCCCGCTTCCCCGAGGGCCTGGACCCGGCCGACCTGCTCGCCCACCGCGGCCCCGCGGCCCTCACTGCGGCGCTGGCCAGCGGCCAGACGCTGGGCGACCAACTGCTCTCCGAGCGGCTCGACAACCTTGCGCCCGAGCAGGCCCGCGTGGCCGCGATGCGGGTCCTTGCGGCCCAGCCCAGCCGCGCCTGGGCGCCGGGCACCAACCATGTGAGCGCCCGACTGCAGCTCTCCCAACTGCAGTCGCGGCGGGACCTGCGCGACGCCGTCAAGGCGTGGGACGCCGACCCCCGCAAGGCCGCCCAGGCCGAGCTGAACAGCAGCAGCGAGGTCCGCGCCCGCATCGAGGCCGCGTCCGCCAAGTCGCCGGCGGAACGCTGGGCGCCACTGGCCCGCGAGCTCGACCCGCGACTGGTGGAACAGGGCGACTGGCCGGCCACCGCGGCGATGCTGCAGCAGGCCCACGAGCAAGGCCACGACATCGGCGCCGCTACCCGGGCCCTGGTCGCCGAAGCACCCCTGGGTGACAGCCCGGCCCGCGAACTGCGCTACCGGCTCGTTCGGCAGGTTGGACTCGGCGAACACGACGCCGAATCCACCGACCGTGACGCCCCGGGGCTCCGGCGCGACGCGGGTACTGGACAAGAGCTTGGCTCTTCGAACCCAGTGCGCCGCAGCCTCCGCCGGTAGGCCCCGAGCACAGGCGTGAGATCCACGACAAAGAGCTGTCGGACATGCGAGGCAGCCGCGTGCAGACCTGCGACATAGCCCACTAAGACGCAGGTGTACAGCGCCCGGATTCGCCGCCCTCCCCGCTACATTCACACGATCGTGGACTATGAAGTCGTCTGATGTCGGAGAGCTTGTGCACTACAACCAGTTGTCTTCCAAGCCGCTTCCCGCACTCGTGCGCTAGGTCAGCCCGCCCCAGTCCTTCGGTGGATGCTGATAGCCCGATTCGAGAGTGCCGAACCAGGTAGCAAATTCCTGAATCATCTCGGGAGGGTAGGCCGTATATGTGTGATCGCGACCGGGTTCGCCCAGATCGACGCTCGCATCGCCCCAGGCGCGGAGAGAGTGAGGAATCACCGGGCCCTGCGACCCGAAGTAGCTGAAGCGCTTGGAGATCAGCACCGCGTCTGCGCTTGTGTCTCGACGAACGTGGTCCATGTTCGGGCTTCCGTCTTCCAAGCTGTGTCTGCAGTCAGACTGGACCCACTGGCCGCCTGCATCCCTGTGGTACACGTTGTCGCCATACCTGTACTTCAGGCTCCCGTGACGATCGGCCTTCTTAGACTGAAAGCGTTCATCGGCCCAATACTCGTCGAACGTTAACCTCTCGTCGACCTGCATCCCGAAGACCAATCTGCCTAGCGTTCCCTGACCTACGGACCCCACGCCGATCACCCAGTCACCCACGGAGGCTCCGGCCCGGATGCGCGGCTTGCACGTCGCAAGAGTGCACACGCCGTGGAACGGATTAGGTGCGAAACCAATGTCGTAGCGAACCTTGTAGGAATACAGCCGCACGATCAACATCCGATCCGGTTGATTGGTTGGAGGCCTCGGGGTTCACCGGTCGAGTTAGTCCAGATGCTTTCGCCGTTCAACGCCCGGATGATCGACTCCGAATTCCAGCCGACCAGCGAATCGGCATGCTGCTCCAGCGGCGCAGGCACCTCGCAACCTGCCGACCCCGGTGCCCAAACCCCGATGATCTCTTTGCCCTGCTTCTCGGCGTACGCAATCTCCCAGTCGACCCACGGATGGTTCTTGGTGTCCGGTGTGATGAGAACGATGACCTTGCCGGCCCAGTTGATGTTTGGAGCAAGGATCTGACTTTTGATGTAAGCCTCGTTTGAAGCCTTGTTCGGCTCATCGCTCGTGATCGATGCGTCACGAATTGTGACGTTCTTGCCCGCGAGAAGGTCGCCGAGAGCGCCCACCAGCGCATCATCCTCATGTCTGTGACTGATGAAGACGTTGTGGTGGTCGGCCATGATCCACCTCCTTCCGATGTCGATGGTACGGGCGAGCACCGACAACCTGGGCGCGCCAATCCGCCAGGGCAGCGCGTAGCCGCTTAGGCTCGATGTCATGCCCGCCCCGCCCATCCTGGACGTTTACGTCGTCTGGCATCCCGACGACGAAGCCGGCATAGATGTGTTCGAGCGCATCCACACCCACTTTCACTCCGACGGCTATTCGGGCCTTGCCGGCGGCGCCGTTGAGGTCTACGCCAGGAGCCTCGGCTGGTCAGCGGTTGGAGCGCCCCCACGCCCGTTGTTGCTGCCCGGGGCTGGGCCGGAAACGCCGACGCCGGCGCACTTCAGTGCGATCGTGCCAGTTCTCGGTGCCGGCTTGCGGGATGCGGTTCAGCGCGACCCTGAATGGGCCGACTACCTGAGCCTGATCGCCGACAGCGTCAGCGACGCGATCGCGGTGCTGCCTGTCACGGTCCCAGGGGTCAATCTGACCGACTCAGACGTCCAGTCGTCCATCGGCAGCATTCAACGACTTCCATCGGATGCGTTGGCGACTGCCGGGCTGCTCGAACGCAGCGTAGCTCAGGCCGTCGCCCAGAAGGCTGCTGGTTCCACCGTCCCGGTCCGTGTCTTCATCAGCCACGCCAAACACTTCTCAGACATCGAGACCGACCTTCCCGGGGGCCCGTTGTACGAGCAGGTGCGTTCGGTGATAGCGGGCACGCACCTGGCTGAGTTCTTCGACGCGCATGACCTGCTCCCTGGTACCGATTGGGCGGCTGAACTCGAGGCGAACGCCAGCGCCTCCGCGTTCCTGATGGTGCGCACCGATCGCTACGCATCGCGGGAGTGGACCCAGCGCGAGGTGCTCGCGGCCAAGCAACACGACGTGCCGATCGTTGGCCTCATCGCCCTCACGGAGGGGGAGACACGAGGGTCCTTTCTGATGGATCACGTCCCGACCGTGCCGCTTAGCCACGATGCTGTAAACGCGTCGATCGCCGCGAGCCTGAACCGCCTGGTCGATGAGGTGTTGAAGCGGGCGTTATGGGAGGCGCAGTCCACCTACATCCAAGAGGAAGGCTTCGACTGGACTCCAGTGCATGCGCCGGAGCCGACGACTGCGGTGGGCTGGCTCTCCAAGCACCAGTCAGACCAGCCCGATGACAACCACCTGTGGATCATTCATCCCGACCCACCGCTGGGTCCAGCCGAACGAGCAGTGATCGACGACCTCTGTGAGTTGGCAGGGTTCGACGCGCGTATCGATATCTTGACCCCACGCACGTTCGCCGCCCGGGGAGGTGTGCTCGATGACGGGTGATCCGCAGCTGGTCCCGCGCGACGCTCTGCTCGGCCGCAGCATCGCCATCTCAGTCTCCGAGAGCGCTGACCTGCAACGGCTCGGCCTCAGTGACTTGCACCTGCAGTCGACCATCGCTGAACTCAGCCGAGCGATCGTGATCGCCGGCGGCATTGTCGTCTACGGCGGCGCAATCCAGCAGGGCTTTACCAAGATCGTTCTCGAGGAAACCGAAAGATATGGCAACGCCGCCGGCGCGTTCGAGCACATCGTCCCGTACAACGAGCACTCCACCCGCAGCTCCGAGGACCTACAAAGTTACGCGGCTTCTCTCGGCGTGAAGTCGAGTGTGCAGCTCTTGGATGCCGACGGTATCCCGAGGTCCGCGCGGGACGTCCGCACGGCCGACGACGATCCGGGCGTACTCGACCCGGCGACCGCACTGAGCACGATGCGGACTTACACAACCGAGATCGCCTCGGCTCGGGTCGTCGTTGGCGGGAAGGTCTCTGGCTTCGCCGGCTCGATGCCCGGCGTCGCGGAAGAAGCTGCCGCCACGATACGAGCCGACAAACCCCTGTACGTCGCGGGTGGATTCGGAGGAGCAGCAACGCTGGTGGGGTCGATCGTAAGTCCGAACCTTTATCAATGGCTCCCACCAGGGCTGCCGGACGACGTCACGGGCGAGGTTCGCGTCTTGGTGGAATCGGCGTTGGACCTCCCGAGCGGCGAGGACGGGCTCACCGACGAAGAACGCGCCCTTCTAGCGATCACCCACCGACCCTCCGACATCGCCACCCTTGTAGTACTCGGCCTCTCCAGGCATCTCGGAGGAACAGGCATGAGCCGGCCGTCGCGTGGCAGCTGACGGCAAGATAGGACTCGAATTGAGGAATCAAGCCTGGTCAGGGACCATCGGCGGCCGGAACATCGTCGGCTCCGAGGTGCTCGCGAGCTACTGGAACCTTGCGGCCGAGCGGCAGCGGGTCTACCACGCACGCCTGGCCGGCGAGCCCGGACCATGGACAGAAGACGAAATCGTCTCCCAGTACCGATTCACTAACGCCTACCGAGCCGCCGATCGAGTGTCCCAGGATCTGATCCGGGTGATCTACTCGGGTTCGCAGGACCCAGGGGACGTTCTTCTGCGGATCCTGCTGTACCGATTCTTCAACAAGCCCGAAACCTGGCAAGTCATTGAGGGCAGCCTTGGCGAGGTCATGGCCGCTTCCTTCGACTCGGAAGTTTGCGGCGCGATTCTCGACCAGGCCCTCGCACAAGGGGAAAGGATCTACTCCGCCGCATATATCGTCCCGCCGCCGCCCTTCGGTCACCAACGCAAGCACCGCAATCACTTGGCGCTCATCGAGAGCATGATCAGCGGCGGTCTCGTTCAATCGCTGCAACAGGCGGCAGGTCTGCAGGACGTGTTCCACCTTCTTCTCGCCTACCCGTCCCTCGGGCCCTTCCTAGCCTTCCAGCTGACAATCGACTTGAACTACTCCACGCTGATCGATTTCGACGAGGACGACTTCGTCGTGGCAGGCCCTGGTTCCGTCAGCGGACTGGTCAAGTGCTTCCCTGATGCGCGGGGAATCCCGGCTTCAGAACTCATTCGATGGATGGTCGACACCCAGGAGCAACAGCTGGCGCACTACGAGATCGACTTCCTGGACCTCTTCGGTCGGCGCCTGAAGCTCATCGACTGCCAGAATCTCTTCTGCGAGACCGACAAATACGCGCGGGTTGCCCACCCCGACGTCGTCGGTGTCGGCAACCGCAACAGGATCAAGCAACAGTTCACAGCCAACGGACCCCTGGAGCCGCCGCGCTTCCCGCCCAAGTGGAACCTCGACCCGATGCCATTGCGGGTGCCTGCGAACGCAGGTTGACCCATCAGGGTGGTGCACAAGCACCACACGGCACGCCAGCGCATTCCCAGGAGGACCCGTGGACTTCGATCACTACCAGAGCGAGACGGTCCGGCTCGCTGACAGCAACGACACCGCCCACGAACTCGTTCCCATGCTCGGCCTCGGGGCCCACGTGGGTGAACTGCTGCTGGCGCAGCAGCACTACCTAAGCGAGGCGCTGGTCGCCGCGACCAGCAAGGGCATGGTTGCTCGTGAGTTGGGCATGGTGCTGAGGTGGTCGGCGCTCCTCGCGCACGTCAACGGCCTATCGCTCAACTCCATCGCCAACCGCAACCTGATCAAGGTCGACGAACGCGCGCGATCGCTCAACTTTCCGGGCATCGGCGCCTTGCCAGACCAGGACGCAGTTCTCAGCCTGGCTGAGTACGCCAAGCTCGCGGCGGAAACGGACCAAGAGATCAGCGCAGGGGTTGATCCACTCAGTCTGAGCGTGCCCATGCTTGGCCTCGCCGGCGAAGTCGGCACCCTGCTCGTCGAGGAGAAGAAGCGATACCGCCGCGACAGCACGGTCGATGAGTGGCCGAGCTTCGTCGGCATCGAGCTGGGAGATCTGCTCTGGTATGCCGCGACCGTCGCGCGTCACGCCGGCCTGGCACTTGAGGAGGTTGCCAAACGTGACTTGGAACGGGCTGTGCGTTCATCTTCATTGAGCTCAGATGACACGGAACAGAAGCCTTCATTCGACGAAGGGTTTCCCGCGACCGAACAGGTGCCTCGTCAGCTTCACCTACGGTTTCAAGAACGCACAGCGAACGGGCAAGCGGTGGTGACAATGACCCTGCTCGCAGCGACGCCCAATGCCTTTCCGGGCGGACCCATCCCTCGTGGACCGGACAAGTTTCAAGGCTTCAAGGTCGGAGAAGTCCTTGGCGATGAAGTCACCGACAATTCACGGCGGATCGATGCCTACCGCTACCACGACGCCATCCACTTCGGCTTCTTAGCAGTTCTGGGGTGGTCGCCAAACCTCCGCGGTCTGCTACAGGTAAAGCGGAAGAGCAACTCTGTCATCGACGAGACCGAAGATGGTGCTCGCGCAATCTTCGCCGAGGAAGGCATCGCCGCCATTTTGGCGAAGCAAGCAACCCTCAGCCGGCAGTTCGAGGCGCCGAGCCTGGTCCCGGAAGATCTGCTCGACCTCATTGCTCTGGTAGTCGAGGATCTCGAGGTGAGCAGCCTTCCCTATCGAATGTGGCGTGAGGCAATCAGCCAGGGATTCACGGTGATGCAGCAGTTGAACGAGGCCGGCGGCGGCTACGTTCTTGCAGACCTTGACGCGCGCAGTCTGCAGTACTCGAAGTTCCCCTTCTCGGTCTGAGCCCGCGGCTTCAAGTGGTTTTGCCGATACCCACTCGTTGATGTCGGGTGGTGTCTGCTTTCATCGGTGACGCAAACGAGATTGCACGAGGCCTCTAGGTATGAATCACCACGTCCCATCGACTCCACCCGAGACGGTGCGGCTAATAACAATCGAAGCTCTAGGAAGTTCATATGGCCTACTACACCGCCTCGGAACTACGTCAGAGTGCCGGCGGAATCACAGCATCAGCAGCACGTTCTGAGCTATCGCACACGGCCATGTCGGCCGCCGGCACATACGACGTGTTCCTGAGCCATAGCGTCCGCGATGACGTTCTGGTGCTCGGGCTGAAAAAGGAACTTGAGCGCGTGAGGCTGACGGTCTATGTCGACTGGATTGAGGACCCCGCTCTTGACCGCGAGACGGTCTCGCCGACGACCGCGACCAGGTTGAGGGAGCGAATGAGGTCGTGCCGATCACTGGTCTACGCCACGTCTAGAAGCGCCTCGGCGTCGAAGTGGATGCCTTGGGAGCTGGGGTACTTCGACGGGCACCACGGGCAGTCGAAAGTTGCGATCTGCCCCATCGAGGCGGGAACTGGCTCGATTCAAGGTCAGGAGTACTTGGGTGTTTACAAACGCCTAGAGCCGGTTCACGACGACGGCAGAGTCTTCCCGTACGTGCTCAAGCCGTCTGGGAGGGAGGGCGAGCCCATGCACTCCTTCATCCACGGCCGAGGGTCGTTCGTCGGAATAACGACGGGGAGCTAAGCACCAGAACCGGGTGCCAGCCAATGGGCTCGCCCGAAGGAGGTCACCGCCTCTGGCATTCTTGAGGGTCAACGGATGCGCCGCGCCCCACGTCGAGTGGTTGCGTCTTACCGCCGGGAAGCGGCAGCGTCTAGTAGCCGCGAGTCGGGTTGGTCGGGCCGCAGCCCAGCCGTTCGGGACAGTCCCAGAGCCGGCTCGACGGTAGACCGCATTACGATCGACATCGAGGGTCGGCGGATGAACCGAGGGCAGCGACGGACCGACTAGTCAGCGTTGTTCTCTGCGAAGGCCTTGAAGTTCGCGAACTGTTTTGGGAAGTCCCGCCGGACGAGCGGCGCCACCAGGGGCAGCATCACTCTCATGACACCCTTCGGGCGGAGATCGAACTCGCCGTCCAGCCGGGTGCCGGATCCCACGGGCGAGCAGCTCATCCGGCCGGTGATGTCCATCCGCTTCGCGTCGACCTCGAAGGTCACGACGCGGTCAGGCTCGTGCTCGGAGATGACCGCGATGCACTCCTGCCCCTGATAGATGGCCCGGAAGCGGCTGCCCACGCCGATGGGCTCCGCCGTGAGCAGCTCGGAGTCGCTGAGGTTGCTGTTCCACCGCGGCTCGTTCCGGTTGTCGGCCATGAGGGGGAACACATGGCTGACTGGTCTGTCGATCGTTGTTGTGGCCCTGACCTTCATGCGCGGGCCGTGGACAGGGCGGTGGCGATCACTGCGGCGATCTGGTCCGGCACCTCGTCCGGGAGGAGGAACACCGAGCCAGGAATCGTCACGAGGGCCACGTTCGGAGCCGCATGGAGTGTGGCGCGCTCGGAGTCGGTGAGGCCACCGTCGCCCTTCTCGGCATGAACCACCCACACTGGATGGCCTGACTTGGCCAACTCGGCAGCGAAATCCCGGTCCTCGGCGATGTAGTCGAGGTACTCGCGGCACACCACGACCGAGTCCTTGGCCTTGTTTTGCTTGAAATCCTCGACCAGCTCCTTCTTGAATCGCCCCGGGTTTCGTGGAGGCTCGGTTACTTGGAACCAGCCCCGATCGGGACCGGTGTCTGAGGGTAGTGCTGGGGTCCGACTCTGGGTTGCTGATGGGTCCAGTGGTTGGCCTCGAACTCAGCGGGCGGGACGAGCCCGATCT
>NZ_CALRWD010000032.1:0-44275 GCF_943371775.1 Nocardioides psychrotolerans | reverse complement strand
AGCGGACGGGTGCCAAGACGGTCGATCCGCTCGGTGTCCATGAAGGAGGCGTAGAGGTCGCCGATCTTGCGGGCGTCCTCGTCGCGCGGCTCGCCGGCGGCCAGCTCCTCGATGATCGTGCGCACCTGCTGCTCCGCGACGTCGGCGAGCTGGACGAACGGTCCCCAGCTGGAGCGGTCGGAGGGGATCTCCACCTCCTCGAGCCAGCGCCCGTTGACGTGGCCGAAGAGGTCGTCCTGCGGGCGGATGTCGGGGTTCATGCCCTCGCGGGCGTCATCGAGGATGCTCACGCTCCGACCCTAACCAACCGCGGGTCACCGGGAGCAGCCTGCGTCTGGACAGGGCTGCTAGAACTGGTTCCATGAGCCAGTTGCGCGTCGTCGCCACCATCCCGATCAAGCCCGAGGGCGTCGCCGCCGCGGGACCCGCCCTCGCGGAGCTCGCCGCCGCGTCGCAGGCCGAGGAGGGCTGCCTGGGTTACGAGGTGTTCGCCTCGACCTCGGTGGCCGGCACGTTCGTGACGATCGAGTCCTGGCGCAGCGCCGACGACATGACCGCCCACATGAGCACGCCCCACGTCGCCAAGGCGTTCGAGGTCCTCGGGCCGGTCCTCGACGGCGACCTGGCGATCCACCAGCTCGACGAGCTCTGAGCAGGGCTTCCCGAACGTCATACGACGCGAGGAGTCGCCTCCACCGTCCGTATGACGTCCCGGGCTGCCGCGACCTCAACGAGCGTCGCGGAACCCGTCGTCGCCCAGCACCGGCACCACGGCGCTGACGTCGAGCTGCGCGGCGATCGCCACGTCGGCCGCGAAGTCGACGGCCGCGAGCTCCTGACCACCGGCGCACCCGAGCAGCCGCTCGGGCAGCCGGTCGCGCACGGCCAGGAAGGCGTCGCGGGCCAGCTGGGCCTCCGGACTGATCCCGCCCGGGACGGCGACGCCGGCGAGCACCAGCGCGTCGACCACCGCCCCGGCACCCCACAGGTCCTCCGCCGCAGGGCGCAGGGTCCCGTCCGGCCACCGCTCCCCCGCCGGTACGACGGCCACCACCGCGCCGTCCGCCACCCGTGGAGCGAGCCAGTGCCCCACCGCCGTGGCGTTGCGCAGGCACGCGCCGACGACCTCCACCCCGGCGTCACGCAGGCCGAAGCTGATCGCCGAGCCGTTGGGCGAGGGCAACACGACCCGCTCGAGGTCACCGCCGGCCACCACCTCGGCCATCGCCGCCGGCGACAGGCTCACCGTCGCGCCCGGCGCAGCCGTGCGCTGCTCGAAGCGCCCGACCGCCAGCACCGCGCCGAGCTCCTCGGCGTGGGCCGTCGCGCGCTCGTCACGCCAGAGGAAGGGGTGCACGACCAGCCCCCGCTCCACCGCCACGGTCAGCGTCGTGGTGAAGGACAGGACGTCGACGACCACCGCGACGTCGGCCCCGTCCGCGATGGCCGCGGCCCCCGTCGGGCCCCACTCGAGCCGGACCCCGTGGGCCCGCTGCCCGTGAGCTGCCGCGGACGAGCTCACGACCGGACGTGGACGACGCCCTTGCCGAGCGTGCGTCGCTCGTCGAGGTCGACGAGCGCCTGCCCGAAGTCGGCGAAGTCGTAGGTCTTGCCGATCGGCGGCTTGATCACGCCGCTGGCCATCATCGGCTCGAGCGCACGCCACTGCTCCTGCATGTAGCCCGGGCGCAGCATCGCGTAGGCGCCCCAGCCGACGCCGCGGACGTCGACGTTGTTGAGCAGCAGCCGGTTGACCTTGACCTGCGGGATGCCCTGCCCGGAGGCGAAGCCCACGACGAGCAGGCGACCCTGCGGCGCCAGCACCCGCAGCGAGTCGGTGAACGCGTCGCCGCCGACGACGTCGAGCACGATGTCGACGCCCTGGCCGTCGGTCAGCGCCATCGTGGCGTCCTTGAAGCCGTCGAGCAGCACGGCGTCGTCGGCACCGGCCGCGCGCGCGACCTCGGCCTTCTCCTCGGTGGAGACGACCGCGATCGTGCGGGCGCCGTACCCCTTGGCCACCTGGAGCGTCGCCGTCCCGACGCCGCCCGCGGCGCCGTGCACGAGCACCGTCTCGCCCTCGCGGATCCCGCCGCGCTCGGCGAGCGCGAACTGCGCGGTCAGGTAGTTCATCGGCAGCGCCGCGCCCTCGTCGAAGGAGAGCGAGTCGGGCAGCGCGAAGGTGAACATCGCGGGGATGGCCGCGAGCTCGGAGGCGCCGCCGTAGCCGCCGACCGCCGCCACCCGCTGGCCGGGCTCGAAGCCGGGGCCGCTCACGACCGTGCCGGCGACGTCGACGCCGAGGGTGAAGGGCACCTCGGGCTTGAGCTGGTACTCGCCCCGGCTCAGCAGCAGGTCGGGGAAGGACGTCCCGACGCTGTGCACCTCGATCAGCACGTCGTCGGGGCCCGGGGTGGGCTCGGGGACGTCGCGGATCTCGATGTCGGTGGGACCTGTCGTGGTGATGACCTGGGCTGCACGCATGAGGGGCACGCTACCGACCCACCCCCGGCCCCGCCGCGGCCATCCGCGCCGGCGTCCGCACCGAAGGACAGGGGTGAGGCTCAGCGACCGGATCAGCGCCACGATGATGCACGCGAGCGCCCGCTGGACGGTGCGGTACGGCGAGGAGCTGCGGTTCGCGGGCACCGACCTGCCGTCACCACGCAAGGTCAAGGTGCCGACCCGGCACGGCTCCGTGCCGGTCCACGTCTACGCGGACCCCGCGTGGGACCGCGACCAGCCACGGGGCGTCTACGTGCACTTCCACGGCGGCGCGTGGCTGATGCGCTACCCGCAGATGGACGACTTCTGGTGCCGCTACCTCGTGGCCACCGCCGGCGTGGTCGTCGTCAACGTCGACTTCACGACCGGTCCCTACGCCGCCTATCCCGTCGCCCAGGAGCAGTGCCACGACGTGTCGGCGTGGGTGCACGACCACGCCGCCGACCGGCTCGCAGCGGTCACCGGCGTGCCCGTCGACGGCGACCGGCTCGTGGTCGGGGGCTTCAGCTCCGGCGGCGGCCTTGCCGCCTCGGTGTGCCTCCAGGCCCGTGACTCGGGTCGTTTCACACCGAGGCTCCAGGTGCTCGGCGTGCCGGCCCTCGACCTCGCCACCGACGTCTCCTCCAGCCCCGGCATGATCTCGCCGAGCCTGCGCGGACTGGTGCGCCGCGTCTACTTCCCCGACCCGGCGACCCGTGCGGACCCCTACGCCTCGCCCGTCCTCGCCCCGGACCTCTCCGGGCTCCCGGCCGCCGTCGTCCTCACCGCCGAGCGCGACAGCCTGCGCCCCGACGGCGACCGCTACGTCGAGCGGTTGCGCGAGGTCGGGATCCCGGTGGTGCACGACGTGACCCCGGGCGCCGACCACTACTTCCTCTCCGCCGACCTGGTGCGGGCGCGGGCGACGATGGCGATGACCGCCGAGGCGGTCCGCACCGCGACGGGCGGCCAGACGCCTGACCAGACGCATGACCAGACGGGTGCTCCGTAGGCTCGGTGACGTGAGCACCCCGACCCTCGTCTACGACGCCGACTGCGGTTTCTGCACGCGCTGCGCCGACTTCGCCCGCGCGCGCGGTGCGTTCGAGGTCGCCCCGTGGCAGGCGCTCGACCTGCCCGCGGTGGGGCTGACCGAGCAGCAGGTCAGCGAGGCGGCGTACTGGCTCGACGGCGACAGCACCCGCCGCGGCAACCGGGCGATCGCCGCGGCTCTGCGCGCCTTCCGGCCGGGGGTGCGCTACGCCGGCTACCGGCTGCTCGGACACCTCATCGACCTGCCGCCGGTGCGGCCCGTCGCGGCGCTGGGCTACGCGCTCGTCGCGCGCTACCGCTACCGGCTCCCGGGCGGCACCGCCGCGTGCCGGGTCCCGCCCGCCTGACGCCTCGCGGCTCAGGGAGGATCAGCGCGGGTCGACCAGCGCGTTGACCTCGAAGTGCATCGGGTCGGTGTAGCGCCAGTCGCCACCCCAGGCGAAGCCCCACTTCTTCATGATCGCCACGACCTGGCGGTCCATCTCGCCGACGGTGCCGCGCAGGTTGCCCGGCACGTTGAGGTCGAGGGCGGTGCCGAAGGAGTGGTTGGACAGGCTCGTGGAGCCGGCGATGAAGCGCGGGTAGTAGCAGCCGGCGTACTCCCCCGGGTTGATCTCGTCCGAGAGCCCCCGGGCCACGATCTCCTCGAAGGCCGCGCGCAGCTGCGGGAAGATGAAGCGGTTGCACGTCACGGAGCCCAGGATCGGGATCTCCTCGGTGGAGATGTGCGAGGCGACCCACGCGGGCTCCGGGGCGATCCGGCCGCCGCCGATCACGGTGTAGTTGAAGGTGCCGACCACGTCGGCGACCGAGCCGACCAGCACGGCGGTCTGCTGCACCGAGGGGTCGATGCCCTGGCTGGTCGCGACGTCGGTGAGCTGCACCGACACCCCGTCACCGGCGACGGCCTGCACGGCCTTGCGCACCGACTGCGGCGCGACGATGCCCGTGGAGATCAGCAGGGCGTTGCCCGGCGTCATGCCGAGCTCCTCGCCCCATGCGGAGTTGACGACCGCGTCGACCAGCGGGCTCTGCGGCGCGAAGGCCCCGACGTGGACCTGCGGCGCGTCCTCCTCGACGCCGAGCCTGACGAAGCCGGCCTTGTCGATCGGCAGCTGTTTGCGCAGCTCGGGCAGCACCGCCACCTCGCCGGCCGCGACCCGGTCCCAGACCTCCTGGAGGTCGGCCGACTCGACCGGGGTGTAGTTGCGGTAGGTCGACGGGTCGACCGCCGCGATGTCGAGCACGTTGCCCTCGACGGTCACCTGCGCGTGGGAGAAGCTCACCACCCGCTGGATCCCCTTGATGCCCTCGATCGCCGCGACGGTCTCGTCGCTGAACGCGGTCTTGCCGATCAGGATCATGTCGGAGGGCTCGATCGCGCCCTCCCGCGGACCCGGCGGGTCCACGGCGTACGCCGGGTCCAGCGCGGGCGCGCTCGGCGCACCGGAGCCGCCCGGGTCACCCGGGGTGCTAGCGGCCGGGGTGCTCCCCTCGGCGCCGGTGCTGGCCTGCGTGCCGGGCTCCTCGCCCTCGGAGGGCGACGCGCACGAGGGCAGCACGGCAAGAGCGACGACCAGTCCGGTCGCCGTCAGCGCGCGCGTGATGTGCATGTGACCTCCACCACCGAGGGTAGGCGGGACGTGCAACACGCGCTGGTGGTTGCCCAACTGCCGGTTGCCCCACTGCCGACTCGGCCTTGCTTTACTGGCCCCTCACGCTCACGGCAGCCCAGGAGACACCTTGACCACGATCGAGGCCAGCGAGCTCGACGACGCCCGGCAGCTGCTGACGGCGGTGGAGCAGACCTTCTCGTCGCGGGTGTCGGGCCAGGAGCAGGTCCGCACCGCGCTGCTGGCGACGATGCTGGCCGAGGGGCACCTGCTGCTCGAGAGCGTCCCGGGCCTCGCGAAGACCTTGGCCGCCTCGACGCTGGCGACCTCCATGGGCGCCCACTTCGCGCGGATCCAGTGCACCCCCGACCTGCTGCCCAGCGACATCATCGGCACGCAGGTCTACGACCCGCGCACCCACGAGTTCGACACCCAGCTCGGTCCCGTGCACGCCAACGTCGTGCTCCTCGACGAGATCAACCGCGCCAGCGCCAAGACCCAGTCGGCCATGCTCGAGGCGATGCAGGAGCGGCAGACGTCGATCGCGGGCGTCATCCACCGGTTGCCCGAGCCCTTCATGGTGCTGGCGACGCAGAACCCGATCGAGGAGGAGGGCACCTTCGTCCTCCCCGAGGCCCAGATGGACCGCTTCCTGCTGAAGGAGGTCGTCGACTACCCCTCGCTGGCCGACGAGGTCGCGGTCCTCGACCGCATCGACGCCGGGACGCTCGGACCCCACGCCGTGCCGGTCACCCCGGTCCTCACCACCGAGGACGTGGTCGGGCTCCAGCGGCTCACCGAGCGGGTCTACGTGGACGCCGCGATCAAGGACTACATCGTCCGCCTGGTGCACGCCACCCGCCACGTGGGCGAGGTCGTCGGTGCCGACACCGGCCGCTACGTGGAGATCGGGGCGAGCCCGCGCGGCAGCATCGCGTTCCTCCAGGTCGCCCGGGCCCTGGCGATCCTCGACGGCCGCAACCACGTCATCCCCGAGGACGTGCGTCGGCTGCGGCACGGGGTGCTCCGGCACCGCCTGCACCTCACGTTCGAGGCGCTCGCCGGGCGGGTGCGGCCCGAGGAGATCGTCGACGCCGTCTTCGACGCCGTCCCGTCCCCCTGACGCCCGCATGACCACCCACCTGCCCCGCATCAAGGCCCGGCTGGCCTTGCACTCCCATCGCAAGGTGCGCGGGGTGCTGCAGGGTGAGTACGCCTCCACCCACGTCGGGCGCTCCCTCGACCTGCACGACCTGCGCACCTACGTGCGGGGCGACGACGTGCGCGACGTCGACTGGAAGGCCTCGGCCCGCGGCGGGCAGATGCTGGTCAAGCGCTACGTCGCGACGCGCAAGCACACGGTGCTCCTCGTCGTGTCCACCGGCCGCAGCATGGCGGCCGTCAACGACCGGCTGGTGCCCAAGCAGGACCTCGCGGTGTTCGTCGCCGGCGTCGTCGGCTGGCTCGCCGTCCGGCACGGAGACCTCGTCGGGGTGGCCTACGGCGACGCGGCAGGCGGTCGCTCCCGACCGGCGTCCGGTGGCGAGCTGCGCCTGGAGCACGCGCTCGGGGCCGTCCACGACGCCATCGGCGACAGCGGTGCCGCCTCCGACCTCGCCGTCGTCCTCGAGCACGTCGCCCGGACCGTCCGGCGCCGCCGCACGATCATGGTCGTGGTCTGCGACGACCCGGTCCTCGACGAGCGGACGACCACCCTCCTGCAGCGGGCCCAGGCACAGCACGAGGTGCTGCTCATCACCGTGGGCGACCTCGACCCGACCCGGGACGACCTCCCTGACCTCACCGACGTCGACCTCGGCAGCCCCCTGCCTGACTGGCTGAGCGGCGACCGCCGGCTCCAGGAGGAGTACGCCGCCCGGCTGGCCATCGACGCCCAGGACCTCGCCTCGGGTCTCGCCCGGCTCGGCATCCCGCACGAGCACGTGGTCGACCACGCCTCGGCCGTGCCCGCGGTCTTCAGGCTCCTGGAGAGGCACCGCCGTGCTCGCCGCTGAGGTCGCGGCCGTCGAGCTGGCGGCCACCGAGCTCACCGGGCCGACGTCGTACGCACCCTGGCTGACCTGGCTGGCCGTCCTGCTGCCCGTCCTCGTCGTCCTCTACTACGCCGCCGTCACCTGGTGGGCACGCCGTCCTGCTCGACCCCGCCCCACCTCGTCGCTCGACCAGGCCCGGCGCGCCCACCTCGCGCGGCTGGACGAGGTCGAGGCGGCGGTGGGCCGGGCGGAGCTGTCCCTGCGCGGCGCCCACCAGGCGATCAGCGAGATCGTCCGCGCCTTCGTCACCACCGTCGGCCCGCTCGACGCCCGGCCCCTGACCCTCGAGCAGCTGCAGGTCGTCGGGCCCCAGGGTCTCGTCGACGTGGTGGCACTGGTCTACCCACCGGAGTTCGCTCCCCCGGCCCAGGGCGAGCCTGCCGAGCGCCTGGCGCCGGCCCTCGCCGACGCCCGCGCGCTGGTCTCGGGCTGGCGGCCGTGAGCGACCTGCGCTGGCCGCTCCTGGCCGTCTCCCTCTCGGCGCTGACGCTCGGTCTCCTGCTGCTGTGGGCCCGCCGACCGCGCAGCCGTGCGGACGCCGTCGCGGTGCTGGTCGCCCACACGGCGCGGCTCCGCAGCCTGCCGCGCTTCCGGGCCCTCGCCCGCCGCGAGCAGGTGGTCGCCGGGCTCGCCACGCTCGGCGCCGTGGCCATGGTGGTCGGCACGGGGCTCCTCGCCGCGCGCCCCACCCGACCGGTGACGATCGAGCCGGATCGCAACGGGCGCGACATCATGCTCTGCCTCGACGTCTCGGCGTCGATGGACCGGTGGAACCTCCAGGTCGTCGCCAGCTTCCGAGAGCTGCTGTCCGAGCTCGACGGCGAGCGCCTGGGACTCACCATCTTCAGCGGGTCCTCGGTGGCGATCTTCCCGCTGACCGACGACTACGAGTACGTCGCCGACCGGCTCGACGAGGCCGAGGCGGCGTTCGCGGACGGGGACTTCGACTACTTCACCGGCGCCGAGGCGAAGGCCCGACGAGCCAGCCAAGCCGGTGACGGACTGATGTCCTGCCTCGCCCGCTTCGAGGAATCCGGCGAGCAACGGGGTCGGGCGGTCGTGCTCGCCTCGGACAACGACCCGCTCGGTGAGGGGATCTTCGTGCTGCGCGAGGCAGCGCAGGAGGCTGTCCGCGACGAGGTCGTGCTCTACGGGGTGGGGACGCCGAACATGACCGCCGGGCGGGCCCGGGAGTTCGCCGACGCAGCGACGGCGACGGGCGGTGAGATGACCGTGGTCGAGGACGACGGGGCCGTCGACGACCTGGTGCGCGCGATCCAGCGGCTGGAGCGGGAGCGGCTGGAGTCCCGGGCGACCGGGGTCGCCGTGGACGACCCGGCCACGGCGTTCTGGATCACGCTCGGCGGTCTCGTCCTCCTGCTCGGGGCAGCCCTGGTCGGGAGGCGCCGGTGAACCCCCTGGTCGACCTGCCCCTGGTCGTGATCGGCACGCTCGCGCTGCTCGCCGTCACGGTCGTCGGCGCCGTCTGGTCGCGGCGCAGCGAGCGCCGTGCGTGGATCCTGCGCGCGCTCATGGTCGTGGTGCTGGCCGCGATCGCGCTGCGTCCCGGCCTCGGCACCGAGCCGGTCCCCACCAACGCCGCCCAGGTCGAGGTCATCGTGGTGATCGACCGCACCACCTCGATGTCCGCGCTCGACTGGGACGGCCGGCAGCCACGCCTGGACGGCGTACGCCGTGACCTCACCGACCTCGTCGCCGCCCTGCCCACCGGTCGCTTCACCGTCGTGACGTTCGGACGTCGCGTCGCCACCGAGCTCCCCTCGACCCAGGACGACTCCCTGATCGAGGACACGCTCGCGCTGGTCGGTCGCGAGCAGCCCTTCGCCGGCACCGGCTCACGCCTCGACCGACCCCTCGAGGCGGTGGGGGACCTCCTCGCGCAGGTGCGCGAGCGGGTGCCCGACCGGCCACGGCTGGTGGTCCTCATGAGCGACGGGGAGAACACCAACCGCGAGGCCCAGGCGTCGTACGACGACCTGGCGGCGGCCGTGGACGACGGCCTGGTGCTGGGCTACGGGACCGTCGCCGGGGGTCGGATGCCCGCCGACGAGGAGCAGCCCGACAGCGGCTGGATCCAGGACGTGCGCACCGGCCGGGACGCCTTGTCGCGCCTCGACGAGGCCAACCTGCGCTCG
Source organism: Nocardioides psychrotolerans (assembly GCF_943371775.1). Lineage (GTDB taxonomy): Bacteria > Actinomycetota > Actinomycetes > Propionibacteriales > Nocardioidaceae > Nocardioides > Nocardioides psychrotolerans_A. The sequence goes on along the minus strand of NZ_CALRWD010000032.1, from coordinate 34,915 downwards.
GTCGCCGACGAGCTCGGGGTCCCCTACCTGCACCGCACCGCTCCCGGCGGTCTCGACGAGGTCGCGGCCGGGTGGACGGAGCGCTTCCGCGACAGCGAGCCCACCCCCGGAGGCGAGGTGCCGGTGGCCCTCGAGCTGACCTGGCTGCTCGCCCTGGCCCTGCTGGTGCTGGTGCTGGTCGACCTGCGGCGCCACTGGCGGCGTCTCCTCGAGGCCCGGCGGGCGCTGTCGTGACCGGCCCCTCGCGTCGTCGCACGCGCAACCGGCTCTACCTCGTCGGGCTGCTGCCGGCGCTGCTGCTGCTGCTGGTCTCCGGACGGATCGCGCTGGTGCTCCAGGCGGAGTCGTCGGGCCAGGACCGCTATGTCCGTGGCGCTTTCGAGCAGGCGCGGGACAGCTTCGCCGCCAACGCGGTGCTCAACCCCTTCGAGCGCTGGATCGCCCCCTTCGACGAGGGCGTCGCCCGCCACCGCGCGGGTGACCTCGAGGGTGCGGTCGGCTCCTACGAGCAGTCCCTCGAGCACGTGCCCGCGCCGTGGGAGTGCGCAGTCCGGAGCAACCTCGCGCTCGCGCTCGAGGCCATCGGGGACGCCGTTTCGGCCGAGCGTCCTGTCGACGCCGAGGCGTCGTGGGCGGCGGGACGTGAGGCCCTCGCCGACTGCCTCGCGCTGGAGCCTCCGGTCGACGAGGGCGGCTCGGCCGACGACCGGGCCGACCTCGCACGGCAGCAGGAGGACCGGGCCACGGCCGAGGTCATCGACGCGCGGCTGGCCGCCAAGCTCGTCGACGCGCGCACCGACCCTGCCCCGGATCCCGCACCCCCGGTGCCGCCGGAGGAGACCTTCGACGAGCGCGAGCAGCAGCTCGACGAGCGCGACCGACGATCGCTCGAGGAGCGGCGGCAGCAGGAGCAGGACGAGCAGGAGCTCGAGGACCGTCCCGACCCCGACGACCCGCCGCCGGTGCCGACCTGGTGAGTGCCGAGTCGGCGCAATGTTGCACCGGTTGCAACACTGCGCCGACTCGGCAGGTCAGTGCGGGTCACCGCAGGACCGCCGGGTTGCGGATCGTCAGCCACGACAGCGTCCCGCCGGCGACCAGCAGCCCCGCGCACACCAGCAGCGCGGAGGAGTAGGCGGCATCCAGCGCGACGGGGTCGGCGTACTGCTCCCCGCCGAGGCCCACGGCCACCGGCAGGGCGGCGACCGCGAGCAGGGAACCGGCCCGCGAGACGGCGTTGTTGACGCCGCTCGCGATGCCGGCGTGCTCGTCGGGGGCCGCGGCGAGGACGGTGGCCGTCAGCGGGGCGACGAGCAGCACGAGCCCGAGACCGAAGACCGTGATGCCGGGCAGCACGTCGCGCCAGTAGACGACGTCGTCTCCGATGCGCAGCAGGAGCAGCGTGCCGACGGCCATGACCAGCGGGCCGACGGTGAGCGGCAGCCGCGGGCCGATGCGAGCGCCGAGCGCACCGCCGCGGGCGGCCAGCAGGAGCAGGCACAGCGTCATCGGCAACGTGGCCGTGCCGGCGGCGAGGGCGCTGTAGCCGCCGACGGTCTGCAGCTGCAGCGTGAGGAAGAAGAGGATTGCCCCGAGTGCCGCATAGACGAGCAGGGTCATGGCGTTGGCGGCACTGAAGGTCCGGTCGGCGAAGACGCCGAGGTCGAGCATCGGCTCCCGCTCGCGCCGCTCGACCAGGACGAAGGCGGCGCCCGCGAGGACGGCCAGCCCGCCGCCGTACGGCGCGAGGGCGCCGCCCCACTGGATCAGGGCGTACGTCGTGCCGCCGAGCGCCGCGGTCGCCAGCAGCGCCCCTGCCAGGTCGAGGTGGGCGGACGCGTGGGGATCGCGCGACTCCGGCACCGCGCGCTGCGCGACGACGATGGTCACCAGCGCCAGCGGCGCGTTGACCAGGAAGATCCAGCGCCACGACGCCTGGTCGATGAGCACGCCGCCCACGAAGGGGCCGAGCGCCGTGGCGATCCCGCCCAGCCCCGACCAGGCCCCGATCGCACGCGCCCGGTCGTCGTGGGCGAAGGCGCCCTGGATCATCGCCAGACTGCCCGGTGTCAGCATCGCGCCGCCGACGCCCTGGAGGACCCGGGCCAGGATCAGCACCTCGGGCGTGGGCGCGAGGCCGCACAGCAGCGAGGCGCCAGCGAACCAGACGGTCCCGACGACGAAGACCCGCCGCCGACCGAAGCGGTCGCCCAACGAGCCGCCCAGCAGGATCAGGCTGGCCAACGACAGGAGGTAGCCGTTGGTGATCCACTGCAGCTCGGCCAGGCTGGCGTCGAGGTCCTCGCCGATGCTGCGCAGCGCGACGTTGACCACCGTGCCGTCGAGCAGCGTCATGCCGGAGCCGAGAGCCGCCACGGCGATCACCGCGCGCCCGGTCGGCGTCCCGAGCCGTACGCCGCCGGCCCCGCTCACCGCAGGACGCGCTCGGCGATCCAGGCGATCCCGCGGGCGGTGTCCTCGGGCGACCCGGTGGGAGCCATCACGTGGCTGAGCACCACCCGCACGACCATGTCGATGGCGACGTCGAGGCGAGCGGCTTCGAGCTCGAGGCCGTAGGGGGCGATCCGCTCGGTGATGATCCCCTTCGCGACGACCAGCAGCGAGTCGGCGTGCGTCGTGAGCAGCGGGAGCAGCTCGGTGTCGGCGCCGTGGGTGGCCGAGACGACCGCGTGGAGCAGCGGGTTGCCGTGGGCCAGCTCGAGCACCGTCTGCGAGGCTGCTCGGATCGCGCCGACCAGGTCGTCGGGGTGGGCGTCGAAGGCCACGCTCACGACCGCCATGAAGCGGTCGAGCTCGCGCAGGATCATCGCCTCGGCGAGACCGCTCTTGGTGCCGATCTCGTTGTAGACCGTCTGGCGGCTGACGCCCACGGCGTCGGCCAGCTTGGCCATGGTGACCTGCGACCAGCCCAGCTCGGACGTGAGCCCGACCGCGGCGTCGACCACGCGCTCGCGCATGGTCTCGACGGGCGGCAGGCTCACGTCCAGAAGCGTAACCATCAGTCCTTGAGCGTCAGCGCCAGGACCGGGCAGGCCTGCACCGCGGCGAAGACCTGGGCCCGGTCGGACTCCGGCGGCGTGTCGTTGAGGACGGTCATGACCTCGTCGCCCTCCGGTGTCTCCGTGACCTCGAAGTAGTCGTGGGCCATGGCCTCGCACATGCCGAGACCCTCGCACTTGCCGCGGTCGACCTCGATCTTCACGGTGCCTCCACCGAGGTCAGGGGCACGAAGTCGACCTTCTCGCGGACGCCGCAGTCGGGGCAGCACCAGTCGTCGGGGATGTCCGACCAGGCGGTGCCGGCGGCGAAGCCCTCGAGCTCGTTGCCGACCTCGACCTCGTAGGTGTGGCCGCAGCCGGGGCAACGCGCGGCCATGACCTCGTCGGGCGTGAGGGCGGCCGCAGCCGCGGCGTCGGCCGAGGCCTGCTCGGCCGCGATCTCCTCGGCGCTCTGCTTCAGCGGCGGCGGGTACTTCGCGAGGATCTTGTCGCGCTTGCTCGGCTGGAGGTTGGCCCGGGTCAGGTCACCGTCGAAGTGGGCGAGCACCCGGGGGTCCATCACGCGGCGGTAGAGCGGCGGGAAGAGGGCCAGCGTGATCATGCCGGCGTAGCCGGTGGGCAGGACCGGCGACTCCTCGAAGTCACGCAGGGTCTGGTAGCGACGGGTCGGGTTGGCGTGGTGGTCGCTGTGGCGCTGCAGGTGGTAGAGCAGCACGTTGGTGGCGATGTTGTTGGAGTTCCACGAGTGCGACGGGTCGACGCGCTCGTAGCGCTCCTTGCCGGGCTTGCCCACCTTCTGGCGCAGCATGCCGTAGTGCTCCATGTAGTTGACGACCTCGAGCAGCGAGAAGCCGATGACGGCCTGGAGCAGCAGGAAGGGGACGACCTCGAGACCCAGCCAGGCGATGACGCCGCCGAACAGGACGGCCGACATCAACCACGCGTTGAGCACGTCGTTGCCGATGCGGAACGGGTGCTGGTCGCGACGGGCGTAGCGCTTCTTCTCCACGTGCCAGGCGCTCTTGAGCGAGCCGGCGACGGTGCGGGGCCAGAAGGCGTAGAAGCTCTCGCCCATGCGGGAGGAGGCGGGGTCCTCGGGGGTGGCGACGCGCACGTGGTGACCGCGGTTGTGCTCGATGTAGAAGTGGCCGTAGAAGCTCTGTGCCAGGGCGATCTTGGAGAGCCAGCGCTCGTTGGCCTCGCGCTTGTGGCCGAGCTCGTGGGCGGTGTTGATGCCGATCCCGCCGATGCAGCCGATGGACAGGGCCAGGCCGACCTTGTCCCAGGTGGTCAGGTCGCCGCCGATGCCGAGCGGGTCACCGCGGGCGATGAGGTACATCGCGCCGAGGAACCCGACGTACTGGATCGGCAGGAAGAGGTAGGTCACCCAGCGGTAGTACTTGTCCGCCTCGAGGGCCTCGATGGCCTCGTCGGGCGGGTTGGAGCGGTCGAGGCCGGAGAACAGGTCGATCGCGGGGACGACCACGAGGATCACCACCGGACCGATCCAGAAGAACGCACCGACCCCGGTCGCGAGCCACAGCCCGTAGGCGATGAACGCCAGGGACGGCACGACGAGCCCGATCAGCCACAGGTAGCGCTTCTTGTCGGTCCACTGGTCACTCGACCCGGACGGGACGGTGCTGTTGGCGATGCTCTCGGTAGGGATGTCCATCGTCAGCCTCCTTGCTGGTTTACAGGAAGGTAGCGTTTGTAAACGAGGTTGACAAGGGGTTGACGTTTGTAAAGTTCGCGACGGGGTTCGCCTCGAGCCCGGGGGCTCACCTGCTCCGATGCTTCTTGCGCAGCTGGTCCAGAGCGCCGGCGACCTGGTGGGCGACCGTCGCGGCGCCGAGGCAGCGGAAGTGGACCACGTGCCGGGAGGTGCGCAACCCGATCGTCTTCGACACCCGACCACTGCTCAGCTCGACGCCCGTGATGTCGCGGAGGTTCAGGTCCACCATCGACACGCCTGGTCCCGAGCGGGACGGCACGTAGTTGACGTGCAGGCTGGTCAGGGTGAGCCGACCCGGCACCCACGCGGCCCCGAAGGCACCCTGGAAGCGGTCGAGGACCGCGTCCGTGTCGCTGCCACCGTTGCCGCCCGTCGTCTCGACCATGAGGTGGCCGGCCTTCGAGGTGAGTACTCCGTAGGACATGCGCGACATTGTGCGCCGACGACATGCATACATCCAGGGTCAGGTGGGTACTGGTCTAGTTTTGGCTGACGTCCAGGGCCGTAGGTCCTGGCGCCGGGGCCGCCCCCCATCGCCGGCCCCGAGCACTGGCACCCGCCGCGACGGACCGCCACAATGACGCCACGAACGACGCGTCGAGGGGTGCACGATGACACAGCCGCAGGGCATGGGGCCTGCCTGCGCGCGCTGTGGCGCGCCGGCCGTGACCGGAAGGTTCTGCACCAACTGCGGCGCTGCGGTCGGAGCCACGGCCGACACAGGCTCGTCTCCGGGCGTCCTGCCGGGACCGCCGGCACCCGCCGCACCCCGCGGCCCCTCCGGCTTCACCCGCGCCATGCGCGCGGTCGCGCACTTCCGCACACCGCTGGTGCTGCTGCCTCTCATCGGCGCCCTCGTGGTCTCGGGCGGCATCGGTGCTCGGATGCTCTGGGAGCAGGTGCCAGGGCCCGAGCCGGAGGCCGCGACCGTCCGCTGCTGGGACGGCGAGCTGAGCACGCAGCCGCAGGACTGCGGGCTGCCCGAGGGGGTCGCCGGCCTCCGGTGGGTCTTCCCGTCCTTCCAGCCCGACGAGGACGACTGCCGCGACGTGCTGCTCGACAACCCCGCGTTCACGCGCCCCACGATGTGGGAGTGCACCGTCGAGGTCGGTGGCGCGCCTGTCGTCATCACCTACAGCGAGCTGACCGGCGTCAAGCCCGCGCGCGCGTTCATCCAACGGGAGTACGGCGACGCGGAGCGGCTCACCGTGGAGGCCGACAACGGCACCCCGGTGCGCTTCGAGTGGCGCCGCGAGCTCGACGAGGAGGACGGCTCGGCGGGCTTCGTCGTCACGTCGATGTACGTCGACCTCCCCTACGCCGTGGAGGTCCGTGCCGAGGACCGCGTGCTGCGCGAGGACGCGCTGGCGACCGCGGTGAGGTTCCGCGGGGTGACCGCGATCAGCTACCGCTGATCAGCGCTGATCGCCCCGGATCGCCGCCGCGACCGCCTTGGGCACGTCGGGGTGGAACACGCTGGGGATGATGAAGCTGGAGTTGAGCTCCTCGTCCTTGACGACCAGCGCGATGGCCTCGGCCGCGCGCAGCAGCATCTCCACGGTGATCTCGGAGGCGCGGGCGTCGAGCAGGCCGCGGAAGACCCCGGGGAAGGCCAGCACGTTGTTGATCTGGTTGGGGTAGTCGGAGCGACCGCTGGCCACGACCGCGGCGTACCTGTCGGCCTCGGCCGGGTCGACCTCCGGGTCGGGGTTGGCCAGCGCGAAGACGACCGCCTCGGGCGCCATGTCCTTGATCCACTCGGCCTGGAGCACCCCGGGCGCGCTCACGCCGATGAACACGTCGGCGCCGGCGAGCCCGGCACGAAGGTCTCCGGTGACCAAGCGGGGGTTGGTCACCTCGGCGAGCTGCTTCTTGGCCGGCGACAGGCCCGGCAGGTCCGGCACCAGGCAGCCCTCACGGTCGAAGACCACCACGTCGGTGACGCCCGCCGCCAGCAGCAGCGTGACGATGGCCGAGCCGGCCGCGCCGGCCCCGGAGACGACGACGCGGGCGGCCGCGAGCTCCTTCTTCACCACGCGCAGCGCGTTGGTGAGCGCCGCCAGCACGACGATCGCGGTGCCGTGCTGGTCGTCGTGGAAGACCGGGATGTCGAGGCTCTCGCGCAGCCGGCGCTCGATCTCGAAGCACCGGGGCGCCGCGATGTCCTCGAGGTTGATGCCGCCGAAGCCGGGGGCGATCATCTCCACCGCACGCACGATCTCGTCGGTGTCCTGGGTGTCGAGGCAGATCGGCCAGGCGTCGATGTCGGCGAAGCGCTTGAAGAGCGCGGCCTTGCCCTCCATGACCGGCAGTGCGGCGCCGGGGCCGATGTTGCCGAGGCCCAGCACGGCGGAGCCGTCGGTGACGACCGCGACCGTGTTGCCCTTGGAGGTCAGGCGCCACACGTCCTCGGGGTGCTCGGCGATCGCCATGCTGACCCGGCCCACGCCCGGGGTGTAGGCCATCGAGAGGTCGTCGCGGTTGCGCAGCGGCACCTTGCTGTTGACCGAGATCTTGCCGCCGAGGTGGAGCAGGAAGGTGCGGTCGCTGACCTTGTAGACCTCGACGCCGGCGACCTGGTCGACCGCGACCTCGAGCTCCTTGGCGTGCTCGGCGTCGCCCGCGGAGCAGGTGACGTCGAGGACCAGGCGCACGCTGGTCGACTCCGCGACGTCGATGGCGGTGACGATGCCGCCCGCGGTGGCGATCGCCGTGGCGACCTGCCCCACGACGCCGTGGTCGGGCGCGGTGTGCAGGCGCATGGTGATCGAGTACGACGACGTGGTGGCGGAGTGTCTTGACACGCTCGCCACCTTGTCCCTCCCCTGGGGTTACGGGCAAGTCACAAGGGCGCAGGCGCCGACCACAACGACCAGAACGCCTGGATCGACCTTCCATGGCGTTGCGTGACCGCCGTCACAATTGTGCACTTTCACCAGAAGAGTGCAAGAATGCACTCCATGAGCAAAAGTGCATCAACCCGTGAACGACGCCGGCAGGAGACCGAGCACCGGATCGCCCTGTGCGCGCTGCGCCTCACCGACGAGCACGGACTCGACGGCTTCACCATGGAGGACCTCGCCGACGCCGCCGAGGTGTCGCGCCGCACCCTGTTCAACTACTTCCCGAGCAAGCTCGACGCCGTGCTGGGCAGCCCCCCGGAGATCCCGCCCTCGGTGATGGCGACCTTCCATGCCGGCGGGCCGCACGGCCACCTCATCGAGGACCTCGGGGTCCTGGTGCGCGTCGTCCTCGACGGCAAGGACATCACCCGTGACGAGATGGACCTCGGGCGTCGCGTCATCACCGGCGAGCCCCGGCTGATCGTGGCCGCCCACGCCCGCTTCGAGGAGATCACCGCCGAGTTCGTCGACGTGATCCTCGCCCGCGAGGGCCAGGACTTCGGCGCCGACCGCGCCCGGCTCCTCATCCGTCTGCTCGTCGCGCTCTTCGACGGCTGCCTTCCCGGCTCGGAGCACGAGCCCGAGCGCTCGCTGGCCGACCTCTACGACGACAGCCTGCGCGCCGCGCGCGAGCTCCTCGCCTGACCGCTCCACCCCACCTCTTCCTCCACTCACCTTCCTCATCCCAGGAGACACCGATGGCCACCCTGCTCCACCGACTCGGCAAGACGGCCTACCGCCGCTGGCCGCTCTTCCTCGCGGCGTGGATCGTCGCCATGGTCAGCGTCGGCGCGTTCGCCGCGACCATGTCCAAGCCGATGTCCGACTCGTTCTCGATCCCCGGCATCCCGTCGGAGAAGGCGGCCGACCTCCAGGCCGAGCTCTTCCCCGGAGCCGTCGACGCCTTCGACCAGGCCACAGTCAAGGTGGTCGTCGCCGCACCCGAGGGCGCCACGCTGGCCGACCCGACGTACGCCGCCCGGGTGGACGAGCTGATCTCCCGGCTCTCCGCTCTGCCTCAGATGCCCGCGGAGCCGCCGCTGGCCAACCCGGTGCAGCTCGCCGAGTCGCAGCGCGAGCAGATCGTGCAGGGCGCCACCGAGTCCGGCGGATCCGTCGAGGAGGCCCGGGCCAACGCCGACGCGATCTCGCCGCTGAGCGAGGACGGCCGCGTCGGCACCATCTCGTGGAGCTTCGACGTGGACACCGTCGCCGACGTGGAGCCCGCCACGATCGAGCAGCTCAAGGAGGTCATGGCCGACGCCAGCACCGACGGGCTCACCGTCGAGGCCAACGGCTCGGGCACGACCGGCATGGCCGAGATCGGCGGCACCTCGGAGCTCATCGGCATCGGCGTCGCGCTGATCGTGCTGATCCTGACCTTCGGCTCGCTGATCGCCGCCGGCCTGCCGATCATCACCGCCATGGTCGGTGTCGGCCTCGGCATCACCGGCATCACCGCGATGACGGCCTTCACCGACATCGGCTCCACCACCCCGATGCTCGCGACGATGATCGGTCTCGCGGTCGGCATCGACTACGCCCTGTTCATCCTCGCCCGCTACCGCAGCGAGCTCCAGCACACCGACGACCGGGAGGAAGCCGTCGGCATCGCCGTCGGCACGGCCGGGTCGGCCGTCGTGTTCGCCGGCCTCACCGTGATCATCGCCCTGACCGCGCTGCTGCTCGTGGGCATCCCGTTCCTCGCGAGCATGGGTGTGGCCGCCGCCGCGACCGTCCTGGTCGCCGTCCTGGTCGCGCTCACGCTGCTGCCCGCCATCCTCGGCATGACCAAGTCGAAGGCCTTCGGCGGTCGGGTGCGTCACTACCGCCCCACCCGCGAGAGCAGCGGCCTGATCCTCAACAACGGCGTTCGCTGGGCGCGCATCATCGCCAAGGCCCCCGTCGCCTTCGTCGTCGTCACGGTCCTCGGCCTCGGCGCCCTGGCGCTGCCGCTGCAGAGCCTGCACCTCGCCTTCCCCAGCGACAGCACGGCGTCGACCGACACCACCCAGCGTCAGGCCTCCGACCTGGTCGCCGAGGCCTTCGGCCCCGGTCGCGACGCCCCGATGCTGCTGGTCGTCGATGCCCGCGACCTTCCCGAGGCCGACCGCGGCGCCTCGTTCGGCGAGGTGGCTGCCTGGGCGTCGTCCCAGGACGGCGTCGCCAACGCTCAGGTGGCCGGCACCAACGAGGACGGCACCGGCGCGCAGATCCTCGTCACCCCGGCCACCGGCCCCGAGGACACCGCCACCGAGGACCTCCTGACCGACCTGCGCGACGGTCAGGCGGGCATCGAGGAGGAGACCGGCACGACGATCGGCGTGACCGGCCTGACCGCGATCACCACCGACGTCTCCGAGCGTCTGAGCAGCGCCCTGCCGCTCTACCTCGCGGTCGTCGTGGGCCTGGCGTTCATCCTGCTGATGATCGTCTTCCGCTCGATCCTGGTGCCGCTCACCGCCACCCTGGGCTTCCTGCTCTCGGTCCTGGCGACGCTCGGCGCGACCGTCGCGGTCTTCCAGGAGGGCCTCTTCGGGATCGTCGAGGGCCAGCCGATCGTCAGCTTCATGCCGATCTTCCTGATCGGCCTGGTGTTCGGCCTGGCGATGGACTACCAGGTGTTCCTGGTGACCCGGATGCGTGAGGCCCACGTGCACGGCATGTCGACCCACGACGCGGTCGTCGACGGCTTCCGCAACTCCGCCCGGGTCGTCGCCGCGGCCGGCGTCATCATGATCTCGGTCTTCGCGGCCTTCATCCTGATCGACGAGCCGATCATCAAGTCGATGGGCTTCGCCCTCGCGGTCGCGGTCTTCTTCGACGCCTTCATCGTGCGGATGACGCTGATCCCGGCGCTGATGTACCTCATGGGCGAGAAGGCCTGGTGGCTCCCCGCCTGGCTCGACAAGATCCTGCCCAACGTCGACGTCGAGGGCGAGAAGCTCCCGCGCCCGCACCTCACCGGTCGGTCGCTGGAGGACGAGCTCGAGGACCTCGACGAGGACAGCAGCGTCAAGGTCTGACGCAGGTCAGCACGACGGGCCCCCGGTGCACCTGCCGGGGGCCCTTCGTCGTATGTCGGCGCGGTGGTGGGGGCTGGCGAGCGAGCGGGCGGGCCGTCCCCTGAGTCGTGTGCCGGAGACAGCGGCCCACCGCGCTCTGGAGCACACGACCCGCGGCGGGCAGCCGACGCACCGGGCCGTCCGCTGAGTCGTGTGCCGGAGACGGCGGCCCACCGCGCTCTGGAGCACACGACCCGCGGCGGGCGGCCGGGCCACGGCGGTCGTCCCACGCGTCACAACGTGACCGCTGAAGCTGTCGCCTGACCGCTGAAGGTCCATCGGTCAGGCGGGAGTTTCGCCAGTCGCCCGGGGAGACTCCTCCGAAACTCCTCGCTCGGGAGCCCGACCGCCCGGCCCGCTCTCAGCGGTCGCCCACCCGCGCGAAGAACGTCAGCAGGTTGCCGTCGAGGTCGAGCGCGGCGACCTCGCGGGTGCCCCAGCCCGTGTCCTGCGCCGAGCCGCGGTCAGTCGGGTGCAGCACGCCCGCGGCGGCCAGCTCGTCGTACAGGCCGTCGACCTCGTCGACCTCGATGCGACAGCTGGCGGTGCCGGCGATGAAGTCCTCGGCGCCGGTGCGGACGGGGCAGTCAGCCAGGTCCGCCGGGTCGCGCAGGCGCCACCCGGTGTCGCCGGCCTCCCACAGGTGCAGCTCCGCCGCGTCCCGCACGACGATCGCGAAGCCGGCGTCCTGGTGGCGCGCGACGAATCCGAGCCGGTCGCCGTAGAACGCGACCGCCCGGGCCACGTCGGCGACCGGCAGGGCCGGGACCGTTGTGCTCAGGCGCATCGGGGCCTCCAGGGGGCGGGGCTCCCCATGGTGCTACTTCTTGGGCTGCCCCGAGAGGTGGTCGAGGAGGTTGTGGGAGAACCGGTCGCCCATCGTGGCCATGACGCCCTTCATCGCGGCGGTGACCGCGGGCGAGGAGAGCCGCGGCAGCGGCAGGCTGGCACAGATGTCGAGGCTGGTCTCGAGCTGCGTGCCGCCGTCGGCCTCGCGCAGGGCGTACCACCCGTTGACGCCGGCGCGCTCTTTCTCGCCGTCGGCCGGGTCGTGCTTGAACTCGATGCGCTCGAGGTCGGTGAGGACCATGCGCTCGGTGAAGACCGGGGCGAAGCCGAGGCCGAGCACCTCGAGCCCGCTCATCGACCAGCGCCAGTGCTCACCGTCCTCGACGATCTTCTTGACGAAGGGCGTGAAGCGGGCCACGAGGTCGGGGTCGACGAGGACGTCCCAGATCTGCTGGCGGTCGTAGGGGACGAGGGCCTCGGCCTTGGTGCCTGCGGAGAAGGTCGCCATGCTCAGGCCTTGAGCGCCTTCTCGATGTCGCCCTTGATCTTCTCGGGCTTGGTGGTCGGCGAGTAGCGGCTGATGACCTGGCCGTCCTTGCCGACGAGGTACTTGGTGAAGTTCCACTTGATCTTGCTGCCGAGCAGGCCGCCCTTCTCGGAGCGCATCCACTGGTAGAGCGGGTGGGCGCCGTCGCCGTTGACCTCGACCTTGCTGAAGAGCGGGAAGGTCACGCCGAAGTTGCGCTCGCAGAAGCCGGCGATCTCGGCGTCCTCACCCGGCTCCTGGCCGCCGAACTGGTCGCACGGGAAGCCGAGGACGGCGAAGCCCTGGGCGTTGTAGGCGTCGTGGAGCTCCTGGAGCCCCTTGTACTGAGGCGTGAAGCCGCACTGCGACGCGGTGTTGACCACGAGGACGACCTGGCCGGCGTAGGCGGAGAGGTCGACGTCCTGGCCGTCGATGCTCGTCGCGTTGAAGGTGTGGAGAGAGCTCATGGATCCATTGTCCCTGGCCGCGCCAAGTCCCGGCCGGGGTCTCACCCCGCCACTCACCCCGCCACTCACCCCACCATGCGCCCGGTGGCGCGCACCGGCTGCTGGTGGCCGGCCGGGTTGGCGTGCCCGTCGAGGTGCACCCGCACGTGCCGGTCGCCGAGGTCGAGCACCACGAGGTCGTCACTGATCTCGAGCACCTCGCCCTCCACGACGTAGGTCAGCCCGTCGATGCGTTCGAGGGTGGACCCGGGCTTGCAGCGCACCAGGTCCTCGGTCGCCACCAGCTCCAGCGACGGCGCCGAGCGGCCGCGGAAACGCAGCAGCAAGAAGCCGATCATCAGCAGGAACAGGTCGGCGACGAGCGTGATCCACAGCCCGATCCGACCGGAGACCTGGCCCTCGACGACGTACGCCGACGGCTGGTCGGGCAGCACCCGCACGTCGAGCTGGCCGGTCTCGACGGCCAGCTCGTGCGTCGGCGCGTCGATGCGCGCGGTCCAGAGCGTCTGCTCGGGGTCGATGTCGGTGGGAAGGCGGAACTCCACGAGGTAGCCGGTCGCGTCGTCGGAGGTCACCTCACGGGTGTCGGTGACCGTGGCGGTCACGTCGGTCCCGGAGCGCTCGACGCGGCTCCGGGTCCACGTCGAGTGGGCGAGCGGCAGGTTGACCAGCAGGACGAGCAGGGCGAGCAGGAGCAGCGCCTTGCGACGGCTCCTCACCGCACCCTCACCGGACCCTCACAGGGCCTCGCCCGGAGGCGGCCACGGCTCGCCCCAGGCACTGCCGTGGACGATCTCGGCGAGGGGGCGGCGGCTGCGCGGGCGCTGCTCGCGCTCCTGGTCGCGCTCGGACACGTCCTCGGGGTTGCCGCGGGCACCGATCGCGATGCCGCTCATCACGCGGTAGTGCGCCGGCACCCCGAGCCCCTCGGCCACCGCCGCCTGGTCGAACCCGCCGAACTGGTGGGCGTGCAGGCCCATCGCCCGCGCCTGGAGGGTGACGTGGGCAGCCGCCTGGCCGAGGTCGTAGTGGGCCAGCGCCTCGCTGCGCCCGCCGTTGCCGTCCTCGTCGGGCGCGACCTGCGTGGCGGTGACCAGGACGAGCGACGCGCGCGGCACCCACCCGGCGTTGCCACGGCTGAGGTGGGCGACGAGGACGTCGTGGCTCGCACTGCCGCGCTCGGCCACCACAAAGGCCCAGGGCTGGCTGTTGCCCGAGCTCGGCGCCCACTGCGCGGCGTGCAGCAGCGTGCCGATCTGCTCGTGAGTGAGCCGGTGCCGGTCGTCGAAGATGCTGGGGCTCCACCGCGAGCGCAGCGGCTCGGCCAGGTGCTCGGCTCCCGGCATGGGTGCGTGGTCCATGGCGTCAGTATCGCCGGGCGGTCACCAGGCCGCCGTGGTGCCCGTCGCGTCGACGACGTAGGCGAGGAACGCGGCGAGAGCGTCGGGGTCCTGGTCGCGCTGCCAGCCGAAGGTGGTCGGGCGCAGGGCCCGGTCGTGCCAGAAGTGGCGGCTGCCGGCCGAGTCGGGACGCGTCGCGACCAGCCACACCGCCGTGTCGGCGCCGTCCTCGGCGGTGCGGAGCAGGGGCCCCATCACCTTGTTGAACGTGGGCAGGCTCTCGGTCACCCCCGGGGTCGCCACCCAGCCCGGGTGCATGCTCTCGACCCGGATCGTGCCGCCACGCAGCCGGTCGGACCACGCGTCGGCCAGGACCACCTGCATCCGCTTGGTGCGCGCATAGCCCTGCACGCCGTCGTACGCCGCCTCGCGGAACTCGATCTCGTCGGGCTCGGAGCGCAGACCGGCGCCGTACATCCCGCCCGAGGACATGAAGACCACCGACGAGCCCTCGGCGGCACCGAGGAGCGGGAGCAGCAGCTCGGTCATCAGGTGCGGTCCGAGGACGTGGGCGGCCAGGGTCAGCTCGTGGCCCTGCGGGCTCTCCTCGCGCTGCTGGGTCATGGTGCCGGCGTTGTGGACGATGCCGTGGAGGGCGTCGACGCGCTCGGTCAGGTCGGCGCACCAGGCGCGTACGGCGTCGAGGTCACCGATGTCGCACACCTCCTCCACCAGATCGGCCGTCGGCACGTCGCGGCGCAGCTCGGCGGCGTAGCGCGAGACCTTCTCGGGGTTGCGGCCCAGCAGGTGCACCGTGGCGCCGAGGTCGAGGAAGGAGCGGGCCATCGCCTCGCCGATGCCTGAGGTCGCTCCGGTCACCACGACGCGCTTGCCGTGCATGGAGCCGGGTGCCGGGTCGGCGGGCCACCAGCGCTTGCGCAGGCCGGAACCGATCTTGGTGTAGCCCAGGACGAGCGAGCGGTCCAGGGCGGCGTCGAGGAAGGCGGTCGGGCTCATGACCTCGACAGTAGGGCGCCGGTCGAAACGACGAACGGCGGGACCATCGCCCCTGGTGGCGCCGGATCGACGCGTGGTCAGGTTGCGTGCAGGTTCTCGGCTCCAGACCGCTCCCGCCACCCCGACCTCCCGTGAGGACCGTCATGTTCGATCTCATCAACGGCATCCCCGTGCACCCGCTCGTCGTGCACGCCGTCGTCGTCCTGCTTCCCCTGGCCATGCTCGGCACCATCGCCATCGCCGTCCGACCCCGGTGGCGGGTGACCTACGGACCGCTCGTGGTCGGCTCCGCGCTGGTCGCGACGATCCTGTGCCCGGTCGCCACGTCGAGCGGCGAGGCCCTCGAGGAGCGCGTCGGTGATCCCGGCGAGCACGCCGAGCTCGGGGAGAGCCTGGTGTGGTTCGGCCTGGCCCTGGTCATCTTCTCCGCCGCGCTGGTCTACCTCCAGCGCCAGCAGGACAAGGCGGTCGCCGCCGACGCGGGCGCCGCCACCTCGAAGAACACCGTGCTCACCGTCGTCGCCGTGCTGGCCGTCGTGGCCGGCCTCGCGACCACCGTGCAGGTCTACCGCGTCGGCGACTCCGGCGCGCAGGCTGCCTGGGAGGACGCCGTCTCGTCGCCCACGGGCGGCTAGTCCGGCGCGGCTCTGAGCCGCTTGCGGCATTCCCGAGTCGGCGGCCGACTCCGGCTGCGATGCTGCGGCCATGCCCCCGCACGCATCAGGTCGGCCGGGCCCGCTGGCCACCGACCCGGGGCTCCTCGCGGGCTTCGGCGTGCTCGCGCTGCTGGTCGCCGGGGACCTCCTGGCCGACGTGCTCCTGACCGCGACCTACACATCCAGCGCGATCGTCGCGTCGATGCTGACCGACGCCCGTCGCACGGCGGTCGTCGCTGCCGTGGGCGTGCTCCTGGCCTTCCTCATGGGCTACCTGCGCAGCGATGCCGGAGACATGGAGTGGATCCTGCGGGCGTCCCTCGGCTCGGGCCTCGGGGTCCTCGCCGTGGTCTCCGCCCACGTGCGCGACAAGCGCGAGGACCGGCTGCGACGGATGACGATCATCGCCGCGACGGCCCAGCAGGCGCTGCTCAGCTCGCTGCCGAGCTCGATCGGCGGGCTGGCCATGGCGTCGCGCTACGTCTCGGCGACCAGCGAGGCCCTCGTGGGTGGTGACCTCTACGAGGTGGTGCCCACGCCGTGGGGGGTCCGGGTGATCGTCGGCGACGTGAAGGGCAAGGGCATCGAGGCCGTCCAGGTCGCCGCGGCCGTGCTCTCGGCCTTCCGGCACACCGCCGGTGACGAGCCCGACCTGGCCGCGGTCGCCCGCACCCTCGACGCGACGATCCGCCGGCTGCTCTCCGACGAGGACTTCGTGACGGCCGTGATCGCGGAGTTCGGCCCCGACCGGTTGACGCTGGCCAACTGCGGGCACCCCGCCCCGGTGCTGGTCACCGACGCCACGACCACGGTCCTCGAGCCGGCGGACTCCACCGTGCCGCTCGGCCTGGGCGCCGACCCGCTGCTCACCCTGCACGACTGGCCGGCCGACGGGCGGCTGCTCCTCCACACCGACGGGCTCAGCGAGGCCCGCGGCCACCGGGGGCTGTTCTTCCCGCTCGACGACGTGGCCGACGGCCTGGCCCGCGGCTCCCTCGACGAGGCGCTCGACGAGCTGGTCGCGGCGCTCCTGCGCCACGCCGACGCCGAGATCGTCGACGACCTCGCGCTGGTCCTCATCGAGCACCAGGACCGGCCCACCTCCTGAACCGACCCGATCCGGCAGCGATCCGGCAGCGATCCGGCTCGCCACATCCCATGACAGCCGTTATGTCGCCCGCTAGGTTGCGTGCACGGACATCGACGTCCGCCGTCACAGGAGCGTGTGCCATGGGGTTCATCTCGCCCAACCTGCCGGACCTCGACCGCGAGGAGTGGGCCCGCGGCTCGCGCATGGAGCGGATGCGACCGATGGTGCAGGACTGGGCGCAGTCCGGGTTCTCGGCGCCCGACGCCGTGCTCGTGCTCTACGTCGTCAAGATCGGCCTCTACTGCTTCGGTGCCGCCGCACTCACCGCGCTCACCCCCGGCATCGGCGACCTGGGCGACATCGCCGACTGGTGGACCGAGCCGATCTTCTTCCAGAAGGTCGTCGTCTTCACGCTGCTCTTCGAGGTGCTCGGCTTCGGGTGCGGCTTCGGCCCCCTGACGCTGCGCTTCCTGCCGCCGATCGGCGCCTTCCTGCACTGGCTGCGGCCCGGCACCGTCCGGCTCCCACCCTGGCCGTCCGTCGTACCCCTCACGCGCGGGACGCACCGCAGCCTGCTCGACGTCGTGCTCTACCTCGCGCTGCTGCTCGCCGCCGTACAGCTGCTGCTCGCCGACGGCCAGGGCGGTCGGCCCGGGAGCGTGGGAGTGATCGACCCGCTGCTGTTCCTGCCGCTCTTCGGCCTGCTGGTGCTGGTCGGGCTGCGCGACAAGACGATCTTCCTGGCCGCTCGCTCCGAGGTCTACGCGACGCTCGCGGTCTTCTTCCTCTTCACCGCCGGCACCGGCGGCGACACCACCGACATGATCGTCGGGCTCAAGCTGATGATGGTGCTGATCTGGTGGGGCGCGGCGACCTCCAAGCTCAACCAGCACTTCCCGCACGTCGTCTCGGTGATGATGAGCAACAGCCCGGTGCTGCGGTCCAAGACCCTCAAGCGCCGTTTCCACCGCGACTTCCCCGACGA
This sequence comes from Nocardioides psychrotolerans, assembly GCF_943371775.1. GTDB lineage: Bacteria > Actinomycetota > Actinomycetes > Propionibacteriales > Nocardioidaceae > Nocardioides > Nocardioides psychrotolerans_A. The sequence goes on along the minus strand of NZ_CALRWD010000032.1, from coordinate 17,322 downwards.
CATCCGGCCCTCCCGGCTCTCCGCCAACCTCGCCCACGGCGGCACGGTCGTGGAGTACGTCGTGCCGCTGGTCCTGCTGCTCTCCGACGGCGGCCCGGTCACGGCCGTCGCCGCGATCGTGATGGTCTGCTTCCACCTGCAGATCCTCACGTCGCTGCCGATGGGCGTGCCGCTGGAGTGGAACGTCTTCATGATCTTCGGCATCGGCTTCCTCTTCGTCGAGAACGCCTCGGTGGGGGTCGGCGAGCTCGGCAACCCGCTGGTGCTGCTCGTCATCGCCTCCGCGGCGGCCGTCGTGGTGCTCGGCAACCTCTTCCCGCACCAGTTCTCCTTCCTGCCCGCGATGCGCTACTACGCCGGCAACTGGGCGACGTCGATGTGGTGCTTCACCCCGTCCGCCATCGCCAAGCTCGACGCCTCGGTGCCGAAGGTCGCCCGGTTGCCGGCCGCCCAGCTGGAGACGTTGTACGGCGCCGAGACCGCGGCCCTGCTGGTCCACAAGGGCTACGCCTTCCGCGCCATGCACACCCACGGGCGGGCGCTCTTCGGGCTGATCCCGCGCGCGTGCGGCCCCGACCACGAGACCGACTACGCACCCCACGACGGCGAGTTCGTCGCCGGCATCACCCTGGGGTGGAACTTCGGGGACGGGCACCTGCACCACGAGCAGCTCCTCGAGGCGCTCCAGGAGCGCTGCGCCTGGGAGCCGGGCGAGGTCCGGCTGATCGCGGTGGAGTCGCAGCGGTTCTGGGACCCCCGCCAGGAGTACCGCCTCGTCGACGCCGCCACCGGCGAGCTCGAGCGGGGCTTCGTGCACGTCTCTGACATGCTCGAGAGGCAGGCCTGGGCCGGCGAGATCCCGGTCCACGACGTCGTCACGGCTCCTGTCCCCGCACCCGCTCCTCGCACCCTGACCCCGGAGGTCTGACCACGTGCCCACCGCGATCGTCGTCGGCTCCGGCCCCAACGGGCTCGCCGCGGCCGTCACGCTGGCCAAGGCGGGCGTCGAGGTCACCGTCCTCGAGGCCCACGACACGATCGGCGGCGGCACGCGCACCAGCGAGCTGACCGTCCCCGGGCTCCTGCACGACCACTGCTCGGCGGTGCACCCGATGGGCGTCGCCTCGCCGTTCATGCGCGGCGCCGACCTCACGTCGTACGGCGTCACCTGGCGCTATCCCGACGTCGATCTCGCCCACCCCCTCGACGGCGGCCGGGCCGGAGTGATGGTGCGTGACCTGGAGGAGACGCGGGCGCTGCTCGGGCCCGACGGCGACGCGTGGGCCCGCCTCTTCGGCCCGATCGCCGACGCCTTCGACGACCTCGCCGAGGACCTGATGGGCCCGATCGTGCACGTCCCTCACCACCCGGTGCACCTGGCCCGCTTCGGGCTGCGCGCGCTGCTGCCGGCCTCGACCGTCGCGCGGCGCTGGAAGACCGACGAGGCCCGCGCGCTCTACGCCGGCGCGGCCGCCCACGCGTTCTTCCCGCTGCACCGCCCCAGCTCGTCGGCCATCGGCACGATGCTGCTCGCGGTCGGTCACCGCTTCGGGTGGCCGGTCCCCGAGGGCGGGTCGGCCAGGATCACCGACGCGCTCGCGGCGATCGTGGTCGAGCACGGCGGCCGCATCGAGACCGGCGTGCGGGTGCGCTCCCTCGACGACCTGCCGCCGACCGACGTCGTGATCCTCGACCTGGCGCCCGCCGGGGTCGTCGAGGTCGCCGGCGACCGGCTGCCGCGACGTGTGCGGCGCGCCTACGAGCGCTACCGCCACGGCCCCGGGGCGTTCAAGCTCGACCTCGCGGTGCAGGGCGGGATCCCGTGGACCAACGAGCACGCCCGTCGCGCCGGCACCGTCCACCTCGGCGGCCGCTTCGAGGAGATCGCCGAGGCCGAGGTCGACATCCAGCGGGGCCGGATGCCGGCGCGTCCCTACGTGCTGCTCAGCCAGCAGTACGTCGCCGACCCCACCCGCTCGGTCGGCGACCTGCACCCCGTCTGGGCCTACGCCCACGTGCCCACCGGCTTCGACGGCGACGCCTCGGAGGCGATCATCGCGCAGATCGAGCGGTTCGCCCCCGGCACGCGCGACCGGATCGTCGCGCAGGTGACCACCTCGACCTCGGCGTGGGAGGACTACAACCCCAACTACGTCGGCGGCGACATCGTCACCGGCGCCAACGATGAGCGCCAGGTGCTCTTCCGCCCCCGGCTCGCCCTCGACCCCTACGCCACCGGCATCCCCGGCGTCTTCATCTGCTCCGCCGCCACCCCGCCGGGCGCCGGCGTGCACGGCATGGGCGGCGCCAATGCGGCCGCCTCCGCGCTCAAGCACCTGCGCTGACCCGCCGAGTGGCTGGTGCACCGACCCGGGACCAAGGTCCCGACTTGTCCCGAGCGCCTCAACCGCGCCGCAGCGCCGCCGAAGGGCAGGTTGGGCACGCACCGTGCGGGCCCGGAGGGAGCCAGCCATGCGCGGCAGCACGATCCGCCCGACCGGAGTCGAGCGCACGTTCGCGGACGACGAGATCATCGTCTCCAAGACCGATCCGAGGGGGCTGCTGACCTACGTCAACCGGCTCTTCGTCGAGATCAGCGGCTATACCGAGCCCGAGCTGATCGGCCAGCCGCACAACATGATCCGCCACCCCGACATGCCGCGCTCGGTCTTCCGCCTCCTGTGGGAGCGGATCGCCTCGGGGCAGGAGATCTTCGCCTACGTGGTCAACCTCAGCGCCGACGGCGGCCACTACTGGGTCCTCGCGCACGTCACCCCGACCTTCGGCGCCAACGGGGCGATCGTGGGCTACCACTCCAGCCGTCGTACGGCGTCAGCGCCGGCGCTCGACCGCATCAAGCCGCTCTACGCCGCACTCGTCGCGGAGGAGCAGCGGCACGCCAGCACACCCGAGGCGATCACGGCGTCGACCGCCCTGCTGCACCGCAGGCTCGAGGAGTCCGGACTGACCTACGACCAGTTCGTCTGGTCGCTCGACGTCGCGGCGGTGACGGCATGACCACGCTGCAGGACCGACCCACCGCCCTCGACGGCCCCCTCGGCGATGACGGCAGCGGCGACGACCGCGACTCCTACCGCGAGGCCCTGGTGGCGATCACCCGCGTGTGCCAGGCGGCGGCGCGCGGCGACCTCGAGCCCCGCGTCGGCCCCCTCGGCGACGACCCGGACCTCCGCGCCGTGCGCACCGCCCTCAACGACCTGCTCGACCTCACCGACGCCTTCGTCCGCGAGGCGTCCGCGTCGCTGGAGTTCGCCAGCGACGCCCGGTTCTTCCGGACCTTCCTGGTGCGCGGGATGCTCGGCTCCTTCCGCTCCGGCGCCGACACGATCAACTCCGCGACGGCGACGATGGCGTCGACACACGGCGAGCTCGCCGCCCAGGAGGCGCGGCGCCGGGTGCTGGCCGACGACTTCGAGCGCGCGGTCCTCGGGCTGTCGGACCAGGTCGCGGCCGCCTCGACCGAGATGGAGTCGACGTCACGCAGCCTGGCGCACACGGCGGAGGGCACCGCCTCGCGGGCGGGCGTGGTCAGCGAGCAGGCCGTCACCGCCTCGGACGCGGTCACGATGGCAGCAGCGGCGGTCGAGGAGCTCGCCACCACGGTCGGCGCCATCGAGGAGCAGACCACCAGCTCCAACAAGATGGGCGTGGCCGCCGCCCAGGAGGCTGACGCCGCCCAGTCGACCGTGGCCGGCCTGGCCAAGGCGTCGCAGGAGATCGGCGACGTCGTACGCCTGATCAGCGAGGTCGCCGGCCAGACCCGGCTGCTGGCGCTCAACGCGACCATCGAGGCGGCGCGGGCCGGCGAGTCCGGCAAGGGCTTCGCGGTGGTGGCCTCCGAGGTGAAGAACCTGGCAGCGCAGACCTCCGAGGCGACCACCCGCATCGAGAACCAGGTCGGCGAGATCCAGGCCGCCGCGACCGGGGCCGTCTCCGCGATCGAGACCATCTCCGGCGCCGTGCGCGGCATGGGGGAGAACCTCGCGGTCATCGCGGGCTCGGTCGGGGAGCAGCGGCTCGCCGCCAACGAGCTGAGCCTGACCACCTCGCAGGCCGCCACCGCGGTGACCGGGGTGACCCGCGAGGTCGCGACGATCGGCGAGGACACCCACGCCACCAGCACGGGCGCCGTCGAGATGACCAGTGCGTGCCTCGAGCTCTCCCGCCTGGCCAGCGACCTGCGCACGCACGTCGCCGACTTCCTGGAGCAGATCCGATGAGGCCTGGCCGGGCCCCGGGCGGCCGGCTCGGGTGCCCGGCGGGTCGTGTGCCGCAGAGCTCACCCGAGCGCTGCCCGCGGCACACGACCCACCACCACCCGGCCTCCGCACCCCCCGCGGGCATGCCGGGACGGGGCGGGGCGGGGTGGGGTGGGTCGGGCAGGTCGTCAGCCCAGGTCGACGATCGCGGCGACGGGGCCGCCACCCTCGGGGCCCTGGTGGGCCGCGGAGACCGAGACGAAGACGGCCGGGTCGCCGGTGACGGCGGCCGTGACGCCGCCGACGGCGGCCTTGATCTGGCGGTGCCAGTGGACGTCGGAGTCGTCGAGCATGGCGTTGCGGCGACCCCGGACCTCGCCGTCCTGGCTGGCCTCGCACTTGAGGAAGACGTTGACCAGGCGACCCTCGAGGTCGGAGGTGCGGGGGCGCTCGGGGAGCTCGAGCCCGGCGTCCTTGATGGCGGCCCAGATGCCGTCCTGGTCGAGCGCGTCCTTCATGACCGAGTGGCCGATGCGGTAGCGACCGCCGACCCCGCGGGCGTTGCCGACCACGACGACCTGCGCCTGGTCGAGCTCGACGCCCGAGGAGCAGGAGGCGACGGCGGAGTAGAGCTCGCGGCTGTGCATGACGTCGGCGTCGGTGGGCATCTCGATCTCGCCCAGCGCGACGGCGATGCCGAGTGCGGTGACGCCGTTGGAGAGGTCCATCGACTCGTGCGTGTGCTCGGTCCACACCTTCTTGCCGCGCGCCTTGGCGTCGCGGATGGTGTGGATGGTCAGCAGCGGGGTCTTGGTCTGCACGTAGTGGACGTCGGCCGGGTCGGTGATGCCGGCACGCTCCATGGCGACCTTGACCGCGGCGGCGACCTTCTCGATCATCGGGGTGCGCCCGATCTCCTCGGGCAGCAGCTGCTCGCTCATCGCGAAGCCGACCGTGAGTCGCGGCTCCTCGGTCTTCTCGACCGCGTCGTCGGGCAGGGTCGCGAAGATCGTGGCGTGCGGGCTGATGACGCCGTCGGTGCCGCCGGACCACACGATCGGGATCTCGCGGACCTCCTCGGCGGAGCGGGTGCCCTTGGCGGCGATGACCTCACGGAAGGCACGGTCGGCGATGATGCGGGTGTAGTCGTTGACCCCGCCGTTGCCCTCGGTCTTGCCGATGATGGCGATGACACGGTCGGCCTCCATGACGCCCTCGTCGAGCAGCTTGGCCAGCTCGCTGGCGTCGGCGACGGAGTGGATCGGGACCTTGCGAACTTCGATGGCTGCGGGCACGTCCGCTTCCTTCCTGTGGTGGTTCTCGGAGTGGTGCTGGGTGGTGGTGCTGGGTGGTCGGGGCTCAGCCCCGCACGACGCGGGTGCCGAGGTGGCCCTCGATCGCCTGGGCGATGCGGCCGAGCGAGGTGATGATGCCGGTGCCGTCGCCCTGCTCGGCGAAGCGCGTGACGGCCTCGACCTTGGGACCCATGGAGCCGGCGGCGAAGCCCTGGTCGTGGGCGATGGAGCGCATCTCGGCGGCGGTGACCTCGCCGATGGGCTTGGCGTAGGAGGTGCCCCAGTCGGTGACGGCGGAGTCCACGTCGGTGGCGATCACCAGCACGTCGGCCCGGGTGTGGGTCGCGATCAGGGCGGCGGTGAGGTCCTTGTCGATGACGGCCTCGATGCCGTGGAGCGACCCGTCCTCGTGGCGCACGGTGGGGATGCCGCCACCACCCGAGCACACGACCAGGTAGCCCTGGGCGAGCAGCGTGTCGGCGGCAGGCCCGTCGAGGCACTCCAGCGGCTCCGGCGAGGCGACGACACGCCGCCAGCCGCGGTCGGGGACCTCCACGAAGTGCTGGCCGTGCTCGATCATCAGCCGTGCCTCGTCCTCGGGCAGGTAGCGGCCGATCGGCTTGGTGGGCTCGGCGAAGCCGGGGTCGTCGCCGGCGACGAGCGTGCGCGACACGAGCGCCGCCGTCCGTCGCGTGCTGCCGCGTCGTTGCAGGGCGGCGTCGAGGGCGCTGAGCAGCAGGGCCCCGATGGTCGCCTGGGTCTGGGCGCCGCACCAGTCCAGCGGCACGGGAGGCACCACTGCGGCGGCGAGCTCGTTCTTGAGCAGCAGGTTGCCGACCTGGGGGCCGTTGCCGTGGGTGAGGAGCACCTCGTGCCCGGCCACGACGAGGTCGGCGACGGGCTCGGCGGCCGCGGCCACGGCCGCGGCCTGGTCCTCCGGCCGGGCCCTCCCGTCGGAGGACGTCATGGCGTTGCCTCCGAGGGCGATCACGATCCGCATGTCCTCGAATCTAGGGTCCGCCACCGGGGTTGGCACGGGCATGATCGGCCAACGCCACCGCCGGATGTGAGCACAATCTGCCAAGCATCCGCGGTCCTCGCGACGGTCAGCTGCTCTCGGCGAGCTCGCGGGCCAGGGTCGCGGGCAGGGCGTGGGGCTCGCGACCCAGCACGGCGGCCAACGACCGGCCCCCGGTGGGCAGGCCGTGCTCGTCGTAGTAGGCGAACATCGCGGTCAGCCACGTCGCCTCGCGCTCGTCGAGCCCGGCCACGGCGACCGCCGCGGGCACCCGCTCGACCGCCACGTCGGCACCCAGCACCCGCGCCGCGACCGCGGCGACGTCGCGCACGCTCACCAGCCGGGGGCCGCCGAGCTCGTAGGTCGCACCCTCGTGCACCCCGCTGACCGGGTCCAGCAGCACCCTCGCCGCCGCCTGCGCCACGTCGAGGAGGTCGACCAGACCGAAGGGCCGGTCGGGGTCGTAGGGCACCCGCAGCAGGGGCCGGTCGGCCCGGAGCCCGGGCAGCAGGTTCTGCACGTAGGCGCAGGGCTGCAGCAACGTCCACGACAGCCCGCTGCGCCGCACGAGGTCCTCGCTGACCGCCTTCGCCAGGTGGTGCGGCATCGTCGCCACGTAGGGCGAGGCGACCGAGTGGTGCACGACGCGCGCGACGCCGGCGCGGCGGGCGGCGGCCAGCCACCCCCCGACGTACGACGCCTCGTCCGGGTGCAGGTTGGGCGCCATGACGTAGGCGGCCGCGCAGCCGCGCAGGGCGGCCACGGGGTCGGCCAGGTCGGCGCGCCCCAGTGGGCGGGTGCGGGCCCCGGCGTCGGCGAGGGCCCGTGCCAGCGCCCGACCGGTCTTGCCGCTGCCGGCCAGGACGGCCACCTCGGGCCGATCCGTCACGGCCGACTCCTTCCCGCCCACGTCAGGGGATCACTGCCAGTCGACGTCCGCCGCAGCGGCGCCGCCGCTGAGCCGGGCATAGCCAGGGCCACGGTCGAAGAACGCCTGCTCGGGGCGGGCGGCAGACCGCTCGGCGCGCTCTCGCGCGGTGGCGTCGGCATCGTGGCCGAGGGGGTCGGCCAGGTCGTCGAGCGAGCCGGTGAGGACCACCCCGTAGTCGGCGAGCGCCGCCTCGGGCGAGACCTTGCGCCACACCACGTCGCGCACGACCAGGGCCGGGTCGCGCACGAGGGGGTCGCCCCAGCCGCCGCCGCCGGTGGTCCGGATGCGGATGACCTCGCCGGCCTTGACGGGCTCGTCGTCCGCCAGGGCGTCGACCTCCCGCTCGGCCGGGCCGCCGGGGTCGATGGTGACCGAGAAGGGCTTGCCGGCCAGACCGCCCTTGACGCCCCAGCAGGCCAGGATCGACCGGTCGGCGATGGACATGAAGTGGCCGTCCTTGAGCATCCGGACGTGCTTCTCGTAGCCCAGGCCGCCGCGGAACTGCCCGGCGCCGCCGGAGTCCATGGCCAGGCCGAGGCTCTCGACGAGGAAGGGGAAGCGCCCCTCGGTGAACTCGGTGGGCAGGTTGCGCGACTCGGGCACCACGTGGATGGTGTCCTCGCCGTCGGCGTAGTAGCGCCCGCCGGAGCCGCCGCCGAGCACCTCGCGCATCAGGTAGGGACGGCCCTCGAGGTCCTCGCCGTAGACGCCGGTGTAGCGGATCGTCTCCTGGTCCGCCGGCATCTTGCCGTCGACGGCCTTGGCCACGACGCCGGCGAGCACGCCGAGCAGACGCAGGATGACGAAGGTCCGGGCGTTGGTCGGCGCGGGGAACTCCGGGGTGAGCAGCGTGCCCTTGGGCGGGAAGCGCATCTCGATGAGCGGCACGATGCCCTCGTTGACGTCGAGCTCGGCCATGCGCTCGGGGGTGTCGGCGAGGTTGCGGAGGATGGGCGCCAGCCACTTCTTGAGGAAGACGCCGTCGGAGTAGTCGCCGCAGTGGTTGATCGGGCCCTTGGCCTGGGGCGAGGTGCCCGCGAAGTCGATCACGAGGCGCTCGCCGTCGGGGTCGTCGGCCGGCGTGCGGGTCAGCGTGATCCGCTGGGTGTGCAGCTGCGGCTCGTCGACGCCGTCGTGCTCGGCGTAGTCCTCCCAGACCCAGCTGCCGACCGGGATCTTGGAGAGGATCTCGCGACGGTAGGTCTCGGTGGTGCGGTCGATGATGGCGTCGAAGCAGGACTCGACGGTCTCGCGGCCGTAGCGGTCGAAGAGCTCGCCGAGCCGGCGCGCGCCCATCAGGCAGGCCGAGCACTCGGCGTCGAGGTCGGCGGCCAGCGAGTCGGGCATGCGCGAGTTGCGGGTCATGATCCGCAGCGCCGCCTTGTTGGGCACCCCGGCGTCCCAGAGCTTGATCGGGGGGACCATCAGGCCCTCCTCGAAGACCGTCGTCGCACCGCTGGGCATCGAGCCCGGCACGCAGCCGCCGATGTCGTCGTGGTGTCCGAAGGCCTGCACGAAGGCGACGACCTCGGGCCCGGAGCCCGCGTCGTGGAAGACCGGCACCGTGACGCAGAGGTCGGGCAGGTGCCCGATGCCGCCCTCCGACTCGTAGACGTCGTTGTGGAAGAAGACGTCGCCGGGCTTCATCTCCTCCAACGGGAAGTCCCGCGCGACCGGGTGGACCAGCGCGCTGTAGGACCGCCCGGTGAGCTTGCGCAGCAGCCGGTCGTGGATGCCGGCGCGGAAGTCGTGGGCGTCGCGGATCATCGGCGAGCGCGAGGTGCGCCCGATGGCCGTCTCGACCTCCATCTCGACCGAGGCCAGGCTGCCCTGGACGATCTCGACGAGCACCGGGTCGGCGCCGGCCCCGGCGTCGGAGGTGAGCGTGCCGAAGGGGAATGCGGTGGGAGCCTTGGCCGACGGGCCCGAGCTGGGCACGGTGGGGCCGGGGGTGGTGGCAGCGGTGGTCATGCGGTCTGGTCCTCACGGGTCACGATGACGTTGTGGTGGGCGTCGATGCGGGCGCTGAAGCCGGGGTGCAGCGGCACGGTGGAGCCGAACTCCTCGATGACTGCCGGGCCGTGCACCTCTTGGCCGGGGGCGAGGTCGGGGCGCCAGTAGACCGGCGTCTCGACGTAGCCGAGCGCGACCTCGAAGCAGACCGGGCGGGTGCTGGCCGGCGTCGGGGTGCCCGGCTCGGCGGCCATCTCGTGGACGGCGATCTCGGGGCGCTGGATCGGGCCGATGCCCGAGACACGCAGGTTGACCCACTCGACCTGCTGGCTGGGGTCGGAGGCGAAGTCGTAGCCGTAGAGACCGCGGTGCTCGGCGTGGAAACGGCGCGCCACCTCGTCGAGGGCGTCCTGGTCGAGAAGGCCCTCGGGCACGGTGACGCGGACCTCGAAGGCCTGCCCGTAGTAGCGCAGGTCGGCGGTGCGCACGAAGCGGTGCTCCTCGGCGGGGAAGCCCTCGCCGTCGAGCGCCTTCGCCGCGCGGTTGGTGAGCTCGTCGAGGACGCTCGAGACCTCCTGCACCCCGAGCGTCGCGTGGAGGGAGACGTGGGTCTGGACGTAGTCGTTCTTGACGTCGACCGTGAGCAGGCCGAACGCCGAGACGTTGCCCGGGTTGGGCGGCACGAGCACGGCGCGCAGGCCGAGGATGTCCACGAGGCGGCACAGCAGCAGCGAGCCCGAGCCGCCGAAGGTGGTCAGCGTGAAGTCGCGGACGTCGAGGCCGCGCTTGACCGTGATCTGGCGCAACGCGTTGGCCTGGTTCCACGCGGAGATCTCCAGCACCCCGGTGGCGCACTCCTCCGGGGAGATGCCGAGCTTGCCGGCCAGGTCGACCACGCCGCTGCGGGCGGCCTCGACGTCGAGGGGGATCTCGCCGCCGAGCAGGTGGGGAGGGATCCTGCCGAGGGTGACGTGGGCGTCGGTGATGGTGACGTCGGTGCCGCCCTTGGCGTAGCACAGCGGGCCCGGGTCGGCGCCGGCCGAGTGCGGCCCGACCTTGAGCGTGCCCTCCGGGGAGAGCCAGGCGACCGAGCCGCCGCCGGCACCGACGGTGACGACGTCGATCATCGGGATCTTGCTGGGGAAGGCCCCGACGCTGCCCTCGGTGGTGAGCGTGGGCTCGCCGTCGATGACGACCGAGACGTCGGTGGAGGTGCCGCCGCCGTCGCAGGTCAGGACCTTGTCGAAGCCCGCGACCTGGGCGATCAGTGCCGCGCCGAGGGCGCCGGCCGCCGGACCCGAGAGGACCGTGGTGATCGGCTGGTGCACGACCTCGGCGGCCGAGAGGACACCGCCGTTGGACTTCATCACGTAGAACGGGACGTGCCGCTCACCCTGGCTGCTGGCGAAGGCGTCCAGGCGGGTGGCGATGTTGGTGACGTAGCGCGAGAGCTTGGGCTTGACCGCGGCGTCGACCAGCGTGGTCATGGCGCGCTCGTACTCGCGGTACTCGCGCAGGACCTCCGAGGAGACCGACACGACGGCGTCGGGGTGCTCCTCGCGCAGGACCTGGCGCAGGCGCTCCTCGTGCTCGGGGTTGGCGTAGGCGTGCAGCAGGCAGACCCCGAGGGTGTCGATGCCCTGCGCGCGGAACCAGCGGGCCACCTCGCGGGCGCCCTCCTCGTCGAAGGGGCGCACCTCCGCGCCGGTGTGGTCGAGCCGGCCGCCGACGCCGCGCACCAGGTGGCGCGGCACGATGCGGTCGGGCTTGACCCAGAAGTAGGAGTTGCCGTAGCCGTCGGGCACCGACTGGCGCGCGATCTCCAGCATCGCCTCGTAGCCGGTGGTGGTGATGAAGCCGAGCTCGTCGACCTTGCCCTCGAGCAGCTGGTTGGTCGCCACCGTGGTGCCGTGGCTGACCGCGGCGATCGCGTCGCCGTGGTCGGTGGGCAGCCCGAGCAGGCCCAGCACCTTCTCGACACCGGCGAGGAAGCCGTCGGCCGGGTTGGCCGGCGTCGAGGGTGTCTTGGTCGTCACCAGCTCGCCGCTGTCCTCGTCGAAGGCGACGACGTCGGTGAACGTGCCACCGGTGTCGATGCCGATCCTGATGCGCTGCGTCACGGGCTGCTCCTGTCGGGCTGGGTGCTGATGGGTCTATTCCACCGGCCGGGAGACCCGGGTGGCGAGGGCAGAGATTGCCGTCCGAACAGCGATCCGTTGTGCCTTTGTGCCAATCAGGAGTGACGGGTTCCTAGCCGGTTGGCAACTCTTGACGGCCGCGCCGGAAGGTCGGTCGCCGCTCGCCGACGCGGGTCAGCCGCTCGAAGGCGTGGGCCACCTCCAGGAGCCGGCGCTCCCCCGAGGGCGGCGCCACCAGCTGGATGCCCACCGGCAGCCCGTCGGCGGTGAAGCCGGCAGGCACCGAGATCGCCGGACAGCCGGTCATCGAGATGACGTAGGCCGAGCGCATCCAGTCCAGGTAGGTCTCCTGGGCGCGGCCGTTGATCTCGGCGGGGTACTCCTGCTCGGCGCTGAACGGCGGCACCTGGCTGACCGGCATCACCAGCAGGTCGTGGTGCTCGAAGAACAGCCGCATCCGCTCGCCCAGGGCCGTGCGCTGCGCGTAGCCGCGGGCCACGTCGGCACCGCTCAGCGAGGCACCCGCGGTGATGTTGTCGGCCAGCGAGGCCTTGAGCCGGCCGGGGTTGGCGGCCAGCAGGGCGCCGTACGACGCCTGGAAGTGCCAGGCACGCAGGGTGCGGAAGGTGTCCTCGGCCTCGTGCAGGTCGGGGTGCGCGTCGACGACACGACTGCCGGCGCCGGTGAGCACGGCGGCCTGGTCGGCCACCACGGAGGCGACCTCGGCGTCGACCTCGAAGGCTCCGCCGAGGTCGACCGACAGCGCCACGCGCAGTCCGTCGAGGCCGGCGGTGCCGGGGCCGTCGAGCGGCGCGGCGAAGACCGAGCCGGGCGTCTCCAGCGCGAGCGGCACGCGGGGGGTGGGGCCGGCGAGCACCGAGAGCAGCAGGGCGAGGTCCTCGACGGTGCGGGCCATGGGCCCGGCGACCGAGGTGGTCTCCCAGCCGTTGCGCATCGGCCAGACCGGCACGCGTCCCAGGCCCGGACGCAGCCCCACGACGTTGCAGAAGGACGCCGGGTTGCGCAGCGATCCGCCCATGTCGCTGCCGTCGGCGAGCGGCACCATGCCGCTGGCCAGGGCCGCGGCCGAGCCGCCGCTGGAGCCGCCGGCGGAGCGGGTCAGGTCGTGGGGGTTGAGCGTGGTGCCGAAGACCGGGTTGAAGGTGTGGGAGCCGGCCGCGAACTCCGGCACGTTGCTCTTGGCCACGACGACCGCGCCCGCCGCGCGGACCCGCTCGACCATCAGGTCGTCGTGGTCGGGCACGTGGTCGGCCATGACCGGGGAGCCGAAGGTGGTGCGCCAGCCGGCCACCGCGTGGGTGTCCTTCACCGCGAAGGGCAGGCCGTGCAGCGCCCCGACCTCCTCACCGCGCGCCAGCCGCTCGTCGGCCTCGGCGGCCTGCGCGTGCGCCCGCTCGGGGTCGAGGCTGACCAGCGCGTTGACCTCGCCGTTGACCTCCTCGATGCGAGCCAGGTGGAGGTCGAGCAGCTCGCGCGCGGAGATCCGGCGCTCGCGCACCGCGGCGGCCATGGCCACCGCGGAGGAGTAGTGGTCGAGGTCGGTGTCCGCGCCGGTCACCGGCTCAGCCCCGACGACGGGCGGCGAGGGCGCCCGCGATGACGCCCGCGAGCACCAGACCGCCACCGACCAGCGCGCCCTGGAGGAAGTCGCCGCCGACCGGCCCGGCAGCGCTGCGCGCCGGTGCGGCGTACGTCGTGCCGCCCGCGGCCGCGGGTGCCCCGGCGACGGGGGCGGCCGCTCCGGCGGCGGCCGGGGTCGCGGCGACCGGCTCGGCGCCGGTGAGCACGCCGTTGACGGCCGTGAAGAACTCGCCGGCCAGGCGCTTGCTGACCGAGGTGAGCATCCGCTGCCCGACGCCGCCGATCATGCCGCCGGCGACCGCGTCGGCGTCGTAGGTGAGGCGGGTGGTGCCGTCGCCGTTGTCGGTGAGCCCGACCTTCACGTCGGCCTGGATGGTGCCGGGCGCGCCGGCGCCGGAGGCGGCGAGGACCAGCGACTGGTGGGGGTTCAGGTCGGTGAGGCTGCAGGTGCCGGTGTAGGTGCCGCGGATGGCGGCGACGCCGGCGGTGACGGTCATGTCGTAGGAGTGCTCACCGGTCGTCTCGAGCCGCTCGCAGCCCGGGATCGTGCGCACCAGGACGGCGGGGTCGAGCATCGCGTCCCAGACCTTCTCGACGGGCGCCTGCAGCAGCGCCTCTCCGGCGATCTTCATGGGGTGGGTCCTTTCGTCGGGGTGGGCCGTGTCTGGGCCGCGCTGGCGTGCTGGAGCCGCAGGTGGTGCAGCTCGGAGGGCGAGATCGGCATCGAGGTGATGGGGAAGCCCTCGGCGTCCTCGATCGCCGAGGCGAAGACCGCGGCGGACGGGATGACGCCCGCCTCACCAGCACCCTTGAGGCCCAGCGGGTTGAGGGGCGAGGGGGTCTCGAGGTGGTCGATCTCGATGGTGCGCGGGACCTCGCTGACGTAGGGCATCAGGAAGTCCATGAAGGAGGCGTTCTGCAGCTGGCCGGCGTCGTCGTAGGCCATCCGCTCGTAGAGCGCACCGCCCACGCCCTGGGCCACACCGCCGTGGATCTGGCCCTCGACGATGAGGGGGTTGATCAGGTTGCCGCAGTCGTGGACCACGGCATAGCGCAGGATCGTGATCTCCGCGGTCTCCGGATCGGTCTCGACGACGACGGCGTGCATCCCGCTGGCGAAGGTGGAGCGGGGCGGGGAGTAGAAGTCCTTGCCCTCCAGGCCCGGCTCCTCGCCCTCGGCCACCGGCGGCTTGGTCGGGTCGCCGACGACGAACTGGGTGGCCGACTTGGAGGCCTCGTCGAAGGCGTAGCGCAACGGGTTGGAGAGCACCGCGATGGTGCCCAGCGCGATCCGGCTGGCCGGGGCGCCCTTGACCTGCACGACGCCGTCGACGATCTCGAGGTCCTCGGGGGTGGTCTCGAGGGCGTCCGCGGCGATCCGCAGCGCCTTCTCGCGGGTCTTTCGGGCGGCCAACGCGATCGCCGAGCCGCTCATGACCGCGGCGCGGGACGCAAAGGTGCCGACCGAGTAGGGCGAGCGGCGGGTGTCGCCGGTGACGACCTCGACGTCCTCAAAGGGGACGCCGAGCTCGTCGGCGACGATCTGGGCGAAGGCCGTCTGGTGACCCTGGCCCTGGCTGGTCAGACCCGTCGAGACCTTGACCTTGCCGCTGGTCTCGACGTGGACGTGGCCGCCCTCGTAGGGACCGACGCCGGTGCCCTCGACGTAGCAGGCCATGCCGATGCCGACGGTGCGTCCTTCGGCCCGGGCCTCGTCGCGCACCCGCTCGAAGTCGTCCCAGTCCACGAGGGCCTTCAGCTTCTCCAACGACGCGGGGTAGTCGCCGGAGTCGTAGATCAGCGGGCGGCCGTCCTGGAAGGTCAGCCCGTGGTCGTAGGGGAACTCGTCGGGCTGGATGAAGTTGGTCGCACGCACCTCGGCGCGGTCCTTGCCGAGGTAGGCCGCGATCGCGTCCATCGTGCGCTCCATGGCGTAGACGCCCTGGGGCCGACCGGCGCCGCGGTAGGGCGTCACGATCACGGTGTTGGTGTAGAGGGAGTCGAAGACGACCTTGTAGTTGTCGGGCTTGTAGGGGCCCAGCAGCTGGGTCGAGGTGATGATCGGGACGATCAGGCCGTAAGGGGTGTAGGCGCCGTTGTCGTGCCAGAACCGCACCGAGAGCCCGAGCAGGCGGCCGTCGTCGTCGAAGCCGACGTCGACGTGCTGGATCTGCCCGCGCTCGTGCGCGGAGGAGATGAAGTGCTCGCGACGGTCCTCGACGAACTTCACCGGCCGGCCCAGGGCCCGCGCCGCCATCGGCACGAGCAGCTCCTCGGGCCACGGGTGCACGATCTTGACCCCGAAGCCGCCGCCCACGTCGGGCGTGATCACGTCGACCTGGCCGAGGTCGAGGCCGAGCTTGGCCGCGACCGCGGCGCGCACGCCCGTGGAGGTCTGGGTGGAGGTCCACACCTGCAGGCGGTGGGAGTCGGTGTCCCAGCGCGCGACGGTGCCACGGCCCTCCATCGGCATGCAGGCGCTGCGCTCGATCTCCAGGTCGAGGCTCAGCGTGTGCGGAGCAGCGGCGATGGCCGCCTCGGCGTCCCCGCGCGACTGCTCGAGGTGGGCGGCGACGTTGCCCGGCACGTCGTCGTGGACAAGCCGGTCGCCGTCGCGGGCGTTCTCGATGCCGACGACCGGGCGCAGCACCTCGTAGTCGACGCGGATCCGGTCGACGGCGTCCTCGGCGACGTAGCGGTCGACGGCCACGACCATGGCGACGGCCTCGCCGACGTAGTTGACCTCGCCCTTGGCGAGGGCGTACTGCGTGCGGCCGTGGGTCAGCGCCGGGTGGGGGATCAGCAGCGGCAGCGGCTCGGCCATCGCGCCGGTGAGGTCGTCGTGGGTGTAGACGGCGACGACGCCCTCGACGTCGAGCACCCCGTCGACGTCGATGTCACGGATGCGGGCGTGCGCGTGCGGGCTGCGCACGAGCGCGCAGTGCAGGGCTCCGGGCACCAGGTCGTCGACGTACTGTCCGTGCCCGCGCAGCAGCCGCTCGTCCTCGACGCGCTGGACGGCCTGGCCGACCATCTTGGTGGTCATGCGCCCGCCTCCCGCTCGAGGCGGCCGATCTCGGCCGCGCGGCACACGGAGGCCACGATGTTCTGGTAGCCGGTGCAGCGGCACAGGTTGCCGCCGATCATCTCGCGTGCCTCGTCCTCGGTCGGCTCGGGGTTGTCGCGCAGGCCGGCGGTGATCGTGGTGAGGAACCCGGGGGTGCAGAAGCCGCACTGCAGGCCGTGGCACTCCTTGAAGGCGCGCTGCACGGGGCTGAGCGTGCCGTCGGGGCGAGCGAGGCCCTCGACGGTGGTCAGCTCCTGGCCCGCGACCGAGACCGCGAAGACCAGGCAGGCCCGCACCGGGTCGCCGTCGAGCAGCACCGTGCAGGCGCCGCAGACACCGTGCTCGCAGCCGACGTGGGTGCCGGTGAGGCCGATGTCGTGGCGCAGCGCGTCGGAGAGCAGCCGGCGGGCGGGCAGGCGCACCTCGTGGACGACGCCGTTGACGTGCAGGCGGACCTCGTGGAGGACCTCCCCCGTCGACGGATCGGTCGGCTGTGTGCCCGTGGGGGCGGTGGGGATGCTCATGCGTCTCCTCCGGTGCGAGGTGTGGTGCGACGGGCCAGGCAGTCGTCGTGGGCGCGCCGGATGACGCGCCGGGTGAGGACCCGGGCCAGCTGGGCCCGGTAGTCGGCCGTCGCGTGGATGTCGCCCTCCGGCTCCAGCTGCGCCACGGCCAGGTCGGCCGCAGCGTCGAGCGCGACGTCGTCCACGACCCCGGAGGCGAAGACCTCCGAGAGGTCGACGACCGTCGGGACGTCGCTGACCGAGAGGTAGCCGGCGCGCACGGAGGTGACCTTGCCGCCCTCGTCGGCGCGCACGACGACGCCGACGCCGCACAGCGCGTAGTCGCCGTGGCGGCGCGAGATCTCGTCGAAGGCCACGCCCGCGTCGGGGGGCAGCGCCGGGAAGAACGCCTCGGTGGCGATCTCGTCGGGTCGCAGCGTGGTCTCGAGGGGACCGATGTAGAGGTCGGCGGCCTCGATGGTGCGGCTGCCCTGCACGGAGACCGCGGTGACACGGCCCCCGAGCAGCAGCAGCACGACCGGCATCTCCGCGGAGGCGTCGGCGTGGACCAGCGAGCCGACGGTCGTGCCGCGGT